>CAZUPD010000014.1:0-93057 GCA_964621785.1 uncultured Nannocystaceae bacterium | reverse complement strand
CAGCGTCGGATGGCGTTGGGCGATCCAGTCGAGGGTCTGGACGACGTCGGCGGTCGCCCGATCGGGCGTTAAAAACGCACTCGTGTCGCGCGGAGTCTTGCCATAGCCGCGCAAATCAATTGCATACACAGCAAACTCGCGCGAGGCGAGTGCGTCCATCAACGAACGGTCGGGACCACCGGGAACCTGAAGATCGAAGTCGGGCAGGCTACTCCAGGTCCGTCCATGTATCAGCAAGATACTCGAGCGGGGCGCGACCGGGAGTTTGGACCAGACCGCGAGCCGATGACCGTCATCGGCAACCACTTCGTGTTGTTCGAGCTTCGGAGGTGCCGGGGCGGGTTGGACCGGAACAGGAGCGGGGGCAGGAGTCGCACGGGCCTGGACCGCCTGTACGGGTGCAGGCTGCGGTTCGGCGACCGGCTCGGGCGCCGCACGGCATCCCGAGATGAGCGCAACACAGACAACACAGGTACCGAGCGACGAACCTTGAACCCGCGACAAACCGCGACGTGTGACCCCAGACTGAAAACCTCCGCAGAGACGTGTGGCAATGGCTCGGGCACTCGAAGTCGAGGAGGGCATCGAGGCCGAGCATAAGGGGAATTCACATCTACAAGCAATTTCAAGTGATTGGCGGGGAAACAAAAAAAATTACCGAGGCCCGCAACACGAAGTGTCGGTGGCCGATAGGGACCCGTATGACAAATCCGTCCAAGCCAGTTTCACAAAGCCGAGGAAGCGAGCGGCTCGACCGCCTCGAGGACGACTGGGAAATCGGGGTGGCGCTCACCAAAGACTGTGCGAGCGAGGTATTCGACCCCTTTGTCAAACTCCTCGATCCGCCCCAATCGTCTCGCCAATGGATTCAAAAAATCAGCAAACTCCCGAACATCGCGTCATCGTTCACGCAGCTCGAACACGGTGTGGTTGCGGCTCTCCACCGTCACCTCCTTCCTACATCGGAGTTCACACCTCGATTTCCAGCGGCAACCATGCTGTCAATCCATGCCGGAGCGCCACACGGCCATCCTCCTCCGCACCAAGTGTCTCCAGTCAATGCAGGCGCCCCAATCTTCGGCTTTTGTCCCTCCGTTTTGATCGGAGGTATACCCGCTGTCCGATGCGGTGACGCGGGCCTCGCATTCGGTTGTGTTGTCAAAGCGAGTTCGTTTTCCATCTACACCGGGTCAAGTAGTGTATTCATCGGTGGTTCACGTGCTGCTCGATCCGCCGACTTCACGAAACACTGCAAGTTCGAGAAACCCAAGAGCCCGTCAAAATCTGACAGCACAGGGAGCTCGGAGAGCAAAGCAAAGCCTGCGAGCACGGGCAATTCTGGAGGCAAGCACAACTCTGAGAGCATGGGTGAACCGGAGAGCAAGGACCCCACCGACTCGAAACAAATCGACCCCGGTAACGATTCAAAAAAAAGGGACGCCGATACGAAAAAGTTGTTTTCGAGTTTCTTCGAGACCGGTGACGGGCTCTTCTACGAGTCCTACGCGAGAGACAACATCTATCAGCAAAAGACCGAGCTCGTACGCAAAGCCAATACGGAGAAAGACCCCGAAAAGGCGAGAATTCTTCGGCTGAAAATCGAAACACTCGACCAAAAACTCTCCGTAGGAGCCAACAAGATGGCCGCCAAAGTTGCAGGTGCCATCTCGAAGGCGGTGCAAGCCCTTACTCCCCCGTGTTCTCCAAGTCTCAGCCCGAGCGTCGGTATGATCGTACTTACGTCAACATACCGCACCCAAATCGGTGGATTGCCGATGCGAGAGTCCATTGTTCCGTGGCCAAAATTCGTCAAAAAACTCTCCGACAAGGTCGCCCGTGTCACCAAACTAGCGAAGGCTGCCCACCGCTTTGAGGGCTGGGCTCGCGGCCGACTCGAAAACCACCGTCCTCCCTCCCTCGCAACCACAGTCGGCGATCCGGTCGACGTCGCCACCGGTCGTGTACTCGTCAACTTCGTTGTATGCACACTTCCCGGCACCACGCCCTTTGAACTTCGCGCCCGATACAGCTCTGCTTGGGGGCATCGCCAAAGTTCCCTCGGCTTTGGATGGTCGCACAACCTCGAAGTCTCCGCCTGGCTCGAACCGGGTCGTGTCGTCGTCCGCGACGAGGAGGGTTGTGAACTCGAATTTCCGCTTCCTGCGGGGGTTCGCAGTGCCCACGACCTCTCTCCGGGCACTCGGATCTTCCAACCGTTTTACCGGCGCACGTTGATACGCGGGCGCGACAACACCTGGGAGCTGTGCGGTGCGCCCGGGCATCGCCTGTTCCTCGCCCGCTGCCCCCACTCGCCTGACCGTTGGCAGCTCGCCACGGTTTCTTTGTATGGACATACATTTTATCGAATTCGCCGCGGTCCGGGCGGTCGCATGCTCGGCGCGGTGTTTGCTGGCGGGCGAACAATTTCGTTTCACTACAACGCGGCGGGCCAACTCTCCCGGATCGATCTTCCCGCTCCAGACGGTCTCGGCCAGCAATTGCATATGAAATTTTCCTATGCGGCTCAGGCCCTGTCCGAGGCGTGTGGTCTATCTGGATATACACACAAATTTTCCTACGAAGGTTCGTTGCTCGTGGCCCATACCGTCCCCGCGGGTATCACCTATCGCTACCGCTACGACGGCGATACTCCCGAAGCAAGATGTGTGCACACTTCTGGTGACGACGGCCGCCATGCGCGTGCGCTCGACTACACCGAGGACGGACGGACCACGTGTGTCCGCGATGGCGAAGGCAACATCACGACCTACCACCACAACGAACTCGGGGCCGTCACCTGTGTGGTCGATTGCCAAGGAGGCACGCGGCGGGTCACCTATAACGACCATCTCTGGCCGACACACATCACCGACGCCCACGGGCATACACACCACTACGAATACGACGAGGGCGGCCGGGTCGTTCGCCACACCGCTCCAAACGGTGCACAGACAAGTGTTACACGCGACTGCGATGGGCATATCACCTCAGCCACGGACCCAAACGGGGGGACGTGGACATGGACGCGCAACCGCACCGGGCAAGTGATCCGTGAAGAGAATCCCACGGGCGAAACGACGGTTCTCGACTATGATGCAGCCTGTGTGACAGGGGTGGTATTCTCGCCCGGTCAAGAGTTTGTATATTCATATCATGCCAGTGGCACGCTCACCGGTATGCGGAGTCCCGACGGCGCCTGGCATCGGTGGTCCTACAACCATCTCGGTGGTGTCATCGGCATCCATGACCCCGGCGGACGCACCTGTGCCCTCGGCCTCGACCCGCTGGGTCGGACGGTCGCCGTGCGCAACTTCGACGATACGAACCACCGCTACGCCTGGACCCCCTGGGGAGCGCTCGCGGGATATACGTCCTCCTCGACAACGTTTGCACTCACGCACAATCCCGCCGGCGATCTCGTCCAACTCGAAGGCAACCACTACCGGTCGACACGCAGTTTTGACTGTGAAGGACGACTGGTCTCGATCACCGATACTGCCGGTCACACCCACCAATTTGAACGCGACCGCCTCGGTCAGATCGTCCGCGAAACCACTCGAGGAGGTGAAACGCGCGAGTTCCGTCGCAATCTGCTCGGCCAAGTGTTTCAGATCGATTTCGAAACGGGAGACACACTCGAACTCGCATACGATTACGCAGGGCACCTCACTGCGGTCACTGGCGCGAATGGTCTCGCGCTGCGCTACGGCTACGACCTCGCGGGAAATATTGTATCTGCAAAAAATCAACAGGCCTGTGTGACACTCGACCGCGACCCACTCGGCCGGGTGACTCAAGAGCGCAACGACACGGGATTTGTGAGGCAAACTCTCGACCGTGTGGGCAATCCGTTGGTGATACAAACATCAAGGGCGTTGACCCAGCGCCACAGCTACACCGATCGCGGGCGCTTGGCCGCCACGACGTTTGAACAAGCCGGGCCACGTCTAGGGCTGTGGGCCCTCCACGACCAGCACACCGTCTGCGGGCGACTGATTCGCCGCCAACTCGTATCCGACACTTCCCAACCAAATCGCGTGGTTCATTGTTCCTATCACCGAACCGGTGAACTCGCCCGCATCGAAGTCGAATCCGATCACAGCCAACCAGGACAACAGGTCACACGCGTTGGGTTCGGCAATTTCCAGTGGACCGACGGTCGACACATCTCCACGGCCCGCAGCCCCGATGATGTGGCAACGGTCACCGAAGTTCGCTACGGACATGCCCATGGTGGTCGTCTCGTCGAGGCCGTCACCGATCACTTCGGAACTTTTCGCCGCTACCTCGACTCAGACGGCAGGTTTCACCAAACGCCGCCGGAGTCGTCGGAAGCGACCCACCTCCCCGGAGGCGCGTGTACAAAAAGTGGCTCTCGGCGTATGAGCTACGACAAATTCGGCCGCCGCACACAACAGACAGATGGCGAGCAAAAACATGTCTATCAATACGATCGACTCGGGCACCTGACCCGTGTCGAAGGCGCAGATGGTACCGAGGTGTCGTTTGCCTACGACGCGTTCGGTCGCCTGGTCTCTCGGACATCTCAAAATGCAACCACCCGTTGGATGTGGCACGGGGATCAGCTCATCCACGAATCCCGCGAGAGTTCGACCGCCGAAGGCCCGGAGCCCGAGGCTACGGTTTCGTGGATCTTTGCCCGCCAACATTCGCTCCCAGTCGCTCGCCTGCAAACTGGCGCCGAGCCACAGGCCCACGCCGTTATCGCTGGGCCTGGCGGGATGCCACACGCTCTCCTCACGGACCTCGGCGAGCAGGCATGGGCAGGATGGATCGATCCGCAATTATGTATGCACACGAATATCGGTTGTCGTTCGCGGATGCCATGGCGCGGCCCCGATGGTCTCTACGAGGAGGCGACAGGGCTGGTGTACATACATTCGGGATTTTACGACCCGGTGAGTGGTCACAATCTCACGCCCGATCCCCACGGGCCGTGGGCATCCGACTACGAACCTGCCGATCCATGGATCTGCCCTGAATTTCCTGTCGAACCAGACCCCTCAGAACCCTGCCCACTCCCACACCTGCCAATCCCGCTTGACGAGCCTATCCCCCTGCCGTTTCCGCCACCCCCGCGCGGTCTGATGTTGCCCCCGACGGCGACCAAACTCGAGCGCCGGGCACTCGTACTCGCCCGCGACGGCATCAACCCGGCCGCAATCTTCGAGTATCTGCAACCGCGGGTCGACTTCGGGTAGGTGGCCCATCACATGCGATGTGTCGCCGTTGGACGGGTGTGCGCACCACAACAGCCATCGACGGCGACGCGTCTACGTACCGCCAGCTGGCGTCTCGTTAAACCACCGCTTGGCCTTGTCGATTTCCTGTTCCCAGGCTCTGCCCAATTGCTGATACATTGAAATAACCTCTTCACGGGCGGAGTGTGCGGCGTCCTTGTCACCTTTCAGCCACGCAATCTGGGCCTCGACCAAGCGGTACTCGGCCAGGGAATCGAGGCGTTTCTCGCGGCCGTTGTCGATGCGACGGACCTCTGCCATGTGTTTGATTGCTGCATCAACGTCTTTTTGCTCGATGGCGATGGTCGCCAACACATAGTGCGATTCGACCATGTCCGGCGTCGTCTCATGCTTGGTGTCGACGAGTATCTTCATACCGCGGGCGAGCTCCTCCTTGGCGGCATCGAAGTTTTTGAGCGCGGCTTCTAAGCGTCCCATCATGAGATAGGACTTGGCGACTTCCGGATGGTCGCCGCCGTGGACTTTTTTGAGTATCTCGCGGGAGCGTGCCGCCGCCTCGCGGGCGTCGTCATAGCGTTCGAGGCCCTTATAGACCCCCGTTAGATTGCCGTACGTCCAGCCGACATAGCGGTTGTCTTCCCCGAGGTCGCGCTTGCGGTTGCGGAGCACCTGCTCAAACAACTTGCGGGCATCCTCGTAGCGGCGAACCATGCCGTAGGCCGACGCGAGATGATCACGGCTGTCATCGACCGAGCGGTGCTTGTCGCCGTAGAGCGCGATCCGTCGCTCGAGCACCGTCTGCAGGTCCTCGACCGCCTGGGCATATCGCCCGCGTATGAGCCCCCGAATCCCACGACCTTCCAACACAGTGATCGCAGTCGGGTGGGTTTCACCGACACTCGCCGACAACCGCGAAACGGCCGAGTCAAACTCGGCATCGCACTCGTCGTAGCGACCGAGTTGATAGTACACCGAAGCCAAATTGTAGCGAGCCACTGCGGTGTTGTAGTGGTCGGGCCCGACCAATCGCAGGTGCATATCGAGCGATTCGCGGTGGGCCTCGAGCGCACGCACGTTCTCGCCGAGACTCCTCAACGCGGAGCCGTAGCGCCTGATCAACAGCATCTCGAGGTCGTCGTCTCGTCCGTGCCGCTCGAGCGCGGCCTTCCCGATCTGATACCAGGAGTCGACCTGCTGTGCGTTTGTTTGGTACGAGCTGCGGAGTTCCAAAAACTCAGCTGCGACACGGGCGATCTCACCGGCATTGCCTGATGAAATTGCATCTGCAAGTGAGTTGTACAGAAATTCCTCGGCCTTGTCGTCGTCGCCAAAGTGATGTTGCAAGGCCGCGAGTCGGTGGCGAAACAGTGCATGTAGTCCCCGATCCGGGGCTGCAAACACATCCTTTTCGAGTTCGTCGTAGATCTTCTGCGCCGGCTCGAAATGCCCGAGACGTTGCAGTGCGCGCGCGTGGTCTAATGCCGGCCGCAAGCGCTTGCGCGTCGCCGCGATCTCGGGGTCAGGCAGGTTGAGAGCTTCTGCCTGCATCGCTGCAATGTTGTGACAGCGGCCTATCGAAGGCAATGTCTCAACGGCCACGACCGATTTTTCAATGGCCGTATCGTCGGCCTCGAGCATGACTTCGACCAACGCACCCAACTCATCGAGTCGAGACTCGAGACAGACCATGCGCCGATCGAGCATCGCCTCGGACAGCTCCCCGCGAACCCGGGTGTCTTCACAGGCCTCACGATGGCCGTCGAGCCATTGATCCGTATAGGTATCGAGGGTTTGCTCAACAGTTTCCCACACCTGCTCACGGTAGGGAAGTTCTGACTGCGAAAATTGCTTGTGCATGTTTTTCCGCAGGTCGTCATTCCACACCTCGGCCACGCGTTGGCTGGCCACAGGGCATGGCTCTGGGCTGTCGCCCGCGAGCAGATATCCGCCCACGAGAGTACCTGTCGCCAACAACATGGCACCGAGAACAGGAAATTTGCGTCTCCGCTGCTGCGGCGTGAGCAGCTCGAGTAACTCGGCAAGTGTCGCGTGGCGGTCTTCCGGATCGAGCTGGAGACCTTTGAAAATCGCCCGTCGCACCTGGTTGGTGACTCCGCTGACCGAGGGAGGCTCACGCACCTGTCCCGACATCAGGTTGACACGTAACTCAGCCACCGTGCTCCCACCGAAGGGATGTTGTTGATACAATGAATCATACAACGCGACGCAAAAGGAAAACTGATCGGCTGCGGCATCGACCTGCCCCCCAAAAAATTGCTCTGGGGCCATGTAATAGGGCGTTCCCACAGCCCGTCCCGTCACGGTCAACTTGCGGTCGAGTGTGCTTGTGACACTCTCTTCGCGGGCATCACCTGTTGCCGTGTGGCCGCCGCGGCCGACTGCGAGCCCGAAGTCTGCGACGCGCGGACGGCCATCGCTACCGACCAATACATTCTCGGGTTTGAAGTCGCGGTGGACCAGTTCGACTTGATGGGCGGCGATCAACCCACGACCGGCAGCGACAAACTTCTCGAGGATCTCGGCCGGTGTCCGCGACGCCTGGTTGAGCCATTCGGTGAGGGTCCCCCCCTCGACAAACTCCATGGCCAAAAAGACATGTCCTTGATGAACGCCGACATCGTGGATGGTCAGCACGTTGGGATGGCTGAGTCGCGCGAGTGCCTGGGCTTCACGTTGCAGCCGCGTCACACCTTCGGTCTCGGGACCGCGGTCCCGCTCGTCGACGTGGAGCAGCTTGACGGCGACCTTGCGATCGAGTTCGGGATCGTAGGCGGCGTAGACCACCCCCATTCCGCCTTCGCCAAGCACCGACAAAATGACGTAGCGACCGATCTCGTCACCGCGCCCATACTCCTTGCGCGGCCTCCCAGACCGAGTCGTCGCGAGCGTGGCACCTTGGCTGGCGACGAGGGTCGCCATGTCCTTGAAGTCATGACCCGGCACCCCGCAGATCGTCACCTTGCGCGGCACGGATTGCAACCGCCACACGCATTGAAGATGACTCTACATACATGAAGATTCGGACCTACGGGCAATCATCCTGTAACGCGCAAGCGATCGCCTGCGACGTGAAGTCGGGTGCATTTTTGCCCCTTGAGAGGTTCTAAAGGGGGCGGGAGGCCGCAACCGATGCTGCCGGAACCCACTGTGCGTGAAACCCTTCTGGGACCCGCTGGGGCACAACAACCCGGGCGATCGGCCCATCCTCGGGCCTACGTGCATCAAACACCTGGACTTCAGAGCGCCCGCTGGCGAACTCGCTGACGTAGGTCAGGAGGTATCCGTCGTCCTCCCCCTGTCCGCCATCGCGGGGGGCAAACACGACTTCACCGCCAAACCAACCGGGTGTATACGCATGTACTTGGGTGCCGGAACCGTCGAGGTCGTACTTGATAAAACCGTCGAATAGCAGGGTTTCACCCGGGTGTACCCGGGGGTTGTAGGTATAGCGCGAACGCACGCCCAAGTAGTGATCGTTGATGCGTGGAAATTCGGTCAAGGCATCGTCGAGCTGCTGCTCCTGCACACTGCCGGTTTTTCGGTTGAGCACCCACCGGTAGAGATAGGGCTCGATCCGGAGGTGCGCCAAGGAAGCTACTTTTTTTGCATTTGCACCTAAATTAGGATCGCCCACCAACGGATCCGCGATCCGACAACCGACGACCACGACGTCATCCCCCTGCTCCCAGGCGTTGATGGTGTGGTACATGTAACAGGGCTCGGTCGCAAACCAGGTGACGTCTGCCTGGGTTTCCGGGGTCTGCCCACGTTTTCTGCCTGTCCGTTCAAACAGGCCTAAACGCGTCGGTCGACCGCGGTCAAACACGACCTTTTCGTTGCCCACACCGGGACGCGACCGGTCGATGATGAGGGCCGGATCGATCAGGACCGCATGGTTTTGGGTGATCGCGAGATCGTGCTGCAAACTTTGACCGGGCAAGTCGACGGTGACCTGGTACTCGAGGTTGCCAGTGCGGTCGACACTGCCACATGTCAAATACGGCGGACGCGGCCCGTAGTCGATAAACACCAGCTGACCTGTCCTCGGGTCGACTTTTGCGTGCGCAGTCATGCCGCGCTCGAGTCGCCCACCGTAGTCCTGGATCCCGAGCGTGTCGAGGTCGGGCAGTGAACATGCATACACATCTCCACCCATCCACCACAGCGCGAGCAACTGGCCGGCGTGGAAGACAATGTCGGTGTTGCCCGTGTTTTTAAACGGACCACCCGGGAGCCGGGGGTTGGGACGCTCGAGCAATCCCGTGTAGACAGCTTGGCCGGCCTCCCGCTCGACCGCGAGTCCACGGGTCTCGATGAAACGGTTGCGGTACGTCGCACACCCACCACCAATGGTGACCGCATGGATCATTCCATCGCCGTCAAACCAGTGGTAGCGGCCCTTGGGCCGAAACATCGGGTTCGCACCTGTCCGAACAAACACCCCCGAAAGGTCGCTGGGCAACGCACCGATGACCTCGAGGTCAGAGGCGACAATTTCCGTGTGCACGGGTGCATAGTTTCCGGAGAGATAGGGATTCTCAGGGCTCACAGGAGGATGGTCTGGCACGGCGGGAGTATACCCATGCTCCCGCTCGCCGTGCAGGTGAACAGTCGAACCGGTCCGCGGATGTTGCTGTTCGCAATACGCAGGTCATTTCAACGCTTAGAGCATGAACTTTTGGACATGTATAATAGGGCCGGGAGTTGGCTGTGGATTTACCTATGCGCGCATCATCATTGGTTTTGTTTGTCAGTCTGTTTGGTCTCGGCGTCGCCTGTGGCGATGACGGTTCATCGTCAAGCACGGATTCCGAAACATCGGGGGTGATGACACAGGGGCCGACAACCGAGCCCACAGGGGGTAGCACCGACGCCACCGATCCGACCGGAACCACCATGACGTCCGCAGGTCCTGGGACAGACTCCATCGGCACCATGGGGACAGACTCCGACAGCACCGATACCTCGATGCCGACGACGATGGACCCGACGACTGCAAGTACAACCATGACGACGTCGGGGACCGAGACCGAAGATGATCCTGTGGTCGCGGTGACCATCGAGCCCCAAGACCCCGTGCTGCACATCTATGACGGCGTGCTACCTGATCCGGTCGACTTCACGGCGATCGGGATGACGATGGGTGGTGACGAAGTCGAGCTCAGCGGTACTTGGTCATACACCAATCTCGACATCGCTACGATCGGCGACTCGAACGGCAATTTCGCCGCCAACGGCCAGTCTGGCGGGACAGGTACAGTTGCGTTTGACGGCGGAAATGGGCTGCAAGCCTCGACGTCGGCGACGATCAAGATGCATCTCACCGACGATCCGGGTATCGCTCCGGAGATCAAGGATGACTTCGGTGGCGCGGTCGATCCCGATCCGTCGATGACACTGGTGTATCCCTACAACGAAACGGTATTTCCCCGCGGACTGACGGGCCCGGTGATCCAGTGGAACGGCGGGGGGCCAAACGATACCTACTACATCCATGCCGAGAGCGAGACGTTTGAGTTTGAGGGTTGGGGCCAGGTCCCGCCACCCTCGCGCTACAGTTTCCCCGCGCTACCGACCGATGTGTGGCTCAAGCTGACGGCCTCGACCGAGGGCACCATCCAGCTGGACATCCAACGCCACGACGGCAATCAGGCCTATCTCGCTGAGACCCAAACCTGGACAATCGCACCGGCCAACCTCACCGGCACCATCTACTACTGGGAGGTCAATACCGGTAACGTGGTGCGGATCAAGCCCGGCGATACCGGACCCGAGAACTTCATTCAAAAACCCCCTGGGATCACGTGTGTGGCCTGCCACTCGGTGTCCAAAGACGGTTCGAGGATCGCGGCTTCGTTTCACGGGGGCTGGAGCCCGTGGGGCACGATCGACTCGGGGTCGGGTGAGGTGCTCCACAACTCGGACATCTCATCTGGCTTTCAGGCCATCTCACCCGATGGTTCCCACGTTCTGTGGGGACACTGGGACAATGGAAGCTTCGGCACCGACAACCAGCTGACGCTGACGGAGTACAACTCCAATACGCCGCTTGCACAGTTCACGGTCAACGCCCCGGGGACCCCGAGTCATCCGGCGTGGTCGGGCGACGGCGAAAAGATCGCATTTAGTATGCGCACCGATGGCAACGGACTCGACTTCACCCAATCCAACCTGTGGATCACGGGTGTCGATCTGATGGTCCCGAGCTTCTTCGATGCGACCGAAATCGTGGTCAAGGACCAGGATCTGACGACGACGACGTTCCCGACGTTTAGTCCGGACTCACAGTGGATCGCGTTTGAACGCGCCAGTCAGGCGCGTGCGCGTCAAGGCCGAGGCGAGATCTGGATGACCAACCTCAACGGCTCGATGATGATGCGCCTCGACCGGGCCAATGGACTCGGTGCAATTACACCGGAACAACAGCAGACCAACTTTGAGCCGACGTTTATGCCGGTGTCGGTCGGCGGCTACTTCTGGCTGGTCATCGGCTCCGAACGACAGTACGGCAACATCCTCACCGACACCAACCCAAACTCCCGGCGCAAGCAACTTTGGGTGACGGCAATCGATGCCAATCCGGTGCCCGGGCAGGACCCGAGCCATCCGTCGTTCTGGCTTCCGGGACAGGAACTCGACAACCAAAACATGCGCGGCGAATGGGCACTTAGCCCGTGCAAGGGCCTCGGCGAGTCGTGCCAGGCTGGCTTCGACTGCTGTGACGGCTTTTGCTATGACCCGCTCGAAGGCGACGATCTGCAGTGCCAGGAGATTCCGATGGGATGTTCGCAACTCGGTGAAGCCTGTGATGATGCAAGCGATTGCTGCGATGAACAGGCGACCTGTACGTTTGGCTTTTGCACGATCGTTCCCGGCTAGTCAGGTACCGCACTGAGTGCGGTCCACTGGCAACAGCGAAACACCCGCATCTGTGTGGGTGTACCCCGACCCGACCGCTCAACCGTCCGGATCGACCTTGCGGCCGTAGATCTCGACATCGAGCCGCCGGCCGTCAAGGTCGACAACCCCGGGCAGATGCCCCCAGCGCACAAAGCCAAACTTGTGGTTGAGGGCGATGCTTGCCGTATTCTGTGAAAATACAATGGATAAGACGGTGTCGATGCCGAGCGCCGGACAACGCGTCAGGATTGCTCGGCGCAGATGGCTGCCGATCCCCTGGCCGTGAAATCGGGTGGTAATGTAGGTACTGACCTCCGCCGTGGGCCAATACCCCGGACGCACGTGGTAGGGCGAGAGGCTCGTCCAGCCGGCGACCTCCGATGTTTTTGTACAGGCAACGAGAATCGGATAGCGATCGGGCGAGTGGGCATCAAACCACGCCCGGCGACTTTCGACGGTCACCGGGGAAATGTCGGCCGTCGCCATCTGGCTGACGATCGACTCATTGTAGATCGCGACGATCGCCGGGAGGTCGGCCGCGATGGCGTCGCGCAGGACGAACGCGGGCTCCATACGGGATCAGCTGGCCTGGGCCTGCCGCGCCATGTCCATAAAGTTTTCTGGGATTTGCCCCTGTTGGCTCAGGGCCATGAGAGTGCTGAAAATCTGCATCCCGTACAGACGCACGACCCAAGGCAGTTGCTCGGGGGCATCGCTTTGACGCAACTGACCGGCGAGGTCGAGCATTGCCTTTGCATCTGCATCTTTTTCGTCGAGCCACAGGCCGATCGCCGCGTCGTCGAGGAGGTTGGCCACCGGCCCGGCAAGACCTTTGCGGATGCTTTCGTCGCCGCTGGCTCCGGCCATCAACAGGGCCTCGCGCTCGGTTTCGGGTGTCTCCTGGTCGAGGTCGGGCTTTTGTTCGTTGACCTTCTCGAGCACCGGCTGCATGTCGAGGACGGGTGGCCAGCGGTTGACGCCTGCGGCGATCAGCAGCGCATCAGGCTGCTCAAACGTTGTTGCCTCGACGTCGTTCAATGTGTCTACAATAAAATTAGCCGGGCGTGTGCTCGGACCATCACCGAGGTGTTCGAGCAGGTCATTGAGGTCGCTGGCGACCGGCTGCCCGGCGGCGATCGTCTGCTCACGGGCCCAGCGGATCCGGGCTTTGGCCCAGTCGGCCGGGACGGTGCGGTTCGGAAACCTCCGCTGCCAATCCCGCTGTAAACGCGTGCGCTGGCCATCGGTCTGGACATAGGCACCAAAATCGGCGACCTGATCCGTTCCGTTGAGTGTACATAAAACGAGGAAACCACGGCTCTCGGGATCGGGCAGAGCCAACATGATCCGGGTCATGCCGGGCATCCCGACCAGGTCAACCATGGCGACAGGATTGAGCTCACCGCGAAGATCCTCGAGCGAACCGGCCTGCCACCCGCGCGAGGATGAATCGGGGATCGTGACCCCGCGCGAACGCAATTTGTGAATGGCCTTGCGCGCGGCCTTACGGACCTTTTTGTCGCTGTGATCCTGCAACCCGACGAGGGTGGCAGCGTCCTGATGGGCGACGAGGTTGGGGATCGAGTCGAGAATCTGCGTGGGGCTATCGGCCATGTCGACCGCGGCTTTTACTACATTCCCTGGTCGAGCGCGAACGCAGGCTTGAGATGGACACCACTGCCCCAGCGCGCCCGCTTCCAGCGGCCGTCAAACGCAAGTTCCCACATCAGGGCGGTGCGCAGCATCCTCAGCGCAATGCCCCCGCGCCCGGTGGCCGCGAGGTTTGCCTGTTCCTGCGGGTCGGCTTGAAGGTCGAACAACTGCTGGGCATCGGGCCCGCGTCCACCGGTGTAGATCAGTTTGTAGTGGTCGACGACCACGGCCCGCGCCCCATCCCCACGGACAGCGACGGTCATCCTCGGCGGAGGATGGGGATCGTCGACGACCCGCAACAGGCTGGCCCCCTCCCACGCGGGCGGAAGTTGCAGACCCAACAGATCGACCAGGGTCGGCGCGAGGTCGATGAGGTCGACCGGGGCCCGGACACGCCCGGGGGCGAGTAGGCTCGGAGCCCGGATCACAAGCGGTACCCGCAGACTCTCCTCGTACAGCGTAAATCCATGACCAGCACCACCGTGCTCATAGAACTCCTCGCCGTGAAGTCCCATCAACACGACAATCGCTTCGTCGAGCTCGCCCCGCTGCTCGAGTTGACTGAGCAACATCCCGAGGGCTTGGTCGACAACTTCGAGCTCGCCGCGGTAGAGGTCGTGGACATAGCGGCGCACGGCCGGGGTCAGCTCCGATTTGCCGAGCCGAACTTTGCCGACCCACAGGTGCGTGAGGTGAGGTAGCGGCACATTTTCCTCGTCCGGACGCGCGACCTCTTCGAGCATCTCCCGCGGCGGGTCATAGGGCGCCTGCGGATCATTGACATTGAGGTAGACAAACCGCGGAGTCGGCTTGGCTTCGAGTTGTTCGTCGGCGATCTTCAACACCGCGGTGGCGTCGTTGCCTTCGTTGCTACCACGGGCCAAGGCGACGGTGTGATCGACCCCTTGGGTCAGTCCACGTTCGACATTGAAGTCGGGGTTCGCGGTCACGACCAGTGTGTGATAGCCGGCCCGATCAAGCACCTCGGGCAGCAGGGTCACGCCGTCGGCGACATAGGTTCCACGCAGGGTTTTGTGCCGCGCGGGCGAGGCCGACGATAGCCATCCTGCGTGACTCGGCACCGCCCACGGGGCCAGGGTATAGGCCTGTTCAAACACCAATCCCTCGCGCACCATGCGATCGACGGCCGGGAGTGGTCGACTCCGCTGGGTTTGGTGTAGACGCAACAAATCACTCGGCCGGGCACCTTCGATCGCCAGTACATACACGTTACGCAGCTCCCGCGCCCGGCGATCTTCGGGGGTCGAACGCCGGACGATCACTTCGAGGGCTTCGATCCTTGCCTGTGCATCTTGTGTCGAACCGTCGACGGTGACTTCGAGGCGGATCGGCACACCGCCGTGACCCGACAGGTCGACTTCGTAATCATCGCCGGTCGGACGCAGGGGCTTGGAGCTGATCACACTCGGGGCCGTGCCCGCACGGTGGTCCGCATCGGTACTCACGCGGATGTCGAGTTTGCCCCGCCCGCGCGCAGCCACACGAAGATGCCCACGGCGTGGCGCATGCAGGTAGTACACCCACGAAGACCCACGACGCAGCTCGACCATCACCCCGCCCTCATCGTGGGGAACAATGCGATAGGGCGCGCGCAGGTGGGTCGGCGGCCCCTCGCGGATCTTGTCGACAGGGCCGACTTCGATGGTACGAATGGCTGCTGATACAACTTCTTCGCCGCGTGCAGCCGTGTGACGAAAATGCAGCCGGACCTGGTTGTCGCCAGGATGGATCATTTCGCTGGGTAGGGTGAAGGTCCGGCGTTGCCACGTCGACGACAGCCGGAGGTTGGCGAGTACCGTTTCGTTGACCAACACCGTCATGGCTTGCTCGCCCCGCTCGGGCGCCAACGGCATCAGATCGATCGCCATGCCCAGGGTCGAGGTCCCATCCTCGGCGCGGTGGAGTGCAGGTGCGAGCGAACCATCGAGCGGGAGCACAGCGGTCGCCCCTTTGCCGCGGATGATGCCGACCGAATCGTCTTCAATTGCCTGGGCGAGCAACCACGGCGAGTTGGTTGTGAGGGCGGTGTGGACACGCGCACGCGTATGACCAAAGTCGACGACCATCCGTCCGTCGGTATGGACGACAGCACTCGGGCGCTGGGCGAGGAGGTCCAGCCAAACGTCGGCCGTCGCGATCCGTGAGACCGGTGCGGGGGGACCGAGAACGGGGGCCGGCGGAGGTTGCTCGTGTGTACCGGTCGCCGGCCCGGTGTCGCCGGGACATCCGGTCGCAACCGCGACCATTGCAAACGCCGTCACGAGCCACGACGTCTGTCTCGCCGCCCGAGGTTTGTTGGCTACGTTCATTCCGGCGCCCGTCCGGGTCGAACGCCCCCGACAGCCGGGTCGAACCTCAGCTGCCATCCGCTGTTGTCTCGGCAAAACCATCTCGACGGGAGGAGCCGACGGCGGCCATCAACAGCCGACGCTGATCTGAAATGACGGGTTGCGGTGGCAGGCCCGGACCTTCGGATGCTGCGATCCCATCGAGCAACAGGGCGAGCACGCGTTCACGTTGCGGGAACGCACCTGCGCGGGCGAGATCTTGTAACAGCAACAAAATCGCCTGTTCGCGTTGAGCCGCGTTGCCCGAAGTTGCGACGGCGATCGCGGATGAGCGCCGGACGACCTGATTGGAAGCATGTTCGGCGAGCACCAGGCGCCCCGCGAGCACCTCGTGGGCAGGACACAGCAACGCCATTTTGGCGGGGATTTGTTCGGGCTTGGACCAGCGAACCACCGCCGCCCACTGCTGCGGCGCGAGGGTGTCGGGCGTCAACGCGATCATCGGTTGACCGCGCGACAGTTCGAGCGTCGCCAGGGCCGTGGGATGTCGCATCATCGCCAGCGACTCCGGCCACAACGCCTGGCGGATCAACGAGAGGGCGGTGTCGTCGAGCCTCCCCTGGGCCGCAACCGCCCGGGCGACGACTTCGCGTTCGTGCCAGCGAAGCTCGGGTGGAAGGTCGTCGAAGTACTCGGCAGTCTGGTGCATGAAGGCGTCCTGTGCAGCCGGCACATCCGAGTCGCGCAGGGCCTCACCGAGGGAGGCATCGAGCAATGTACGTACAATCAATGCCCGACGCAGATCGGCCGCTTGCTCGCTGGGCGCATGCAAAATCGCCTGGCGCAGGCTGTGGGCCTCAAAGTCGCGGTCGGCAGCCAAACGCCCAAACTCCGCCGCCCGCCGCCAATAGGCCTGGGGCGCGACCGAGGCTCCACCCGCAGCTTTCGACATCAACTCGGCCTGTTCCCGGCGCCCGGCCACCACCGCGAGTTCCGCCTGGAGCTCGAGTTGCCCGGACGCAATGATTTGTGGCGCTTGGGACAGCTCGTCGGCCAGCACTTCGGCGGTGACTTTGTGTCCACCCATCAGCATCACCGAGGTGGCGTGACGACCGGCACAGGCGAGGGTGAGATCGGATTCGACGGCGCTGCGCAGACGCTCGGCGACACCCGGTGCGGTGACATCGGTCCGAGCCTCGCGCAGCGCAGTCGCCAGCGGACCGACGGCATCGCCGACCAACAACTCACGCAGGGTCGGACAGGCGCCGGGAAGCGCTGCGGCGCTCGAGCGAGTCCGGGCCACCTGGAGCAGTCGCTTTTGTTGCTGTTGCAACCAAGGTTCCCCCATCACCCGCCCGACGATCCCGCGATCTTCGCTTGCAGGACACGATTCCCCACACACCGCAGCCCGAAGCGCAATCGCACTGCCGGCGGCTCGCTCGATCCCACTGTCGTGGGCCGCGGGGAGACTGTCCATCAGGGCGATCGCCTGCCACGGCTGTCCGGATGCGAGTCGATGCCACGCTTCTTGACGGGCGAGCTGGGACGCTTGCGAGACGCCGCCGCGATGAGCTTCGGCAAGGGCAAACCGGGCGATCTCGAGGGCTTGGTCGGCGTTGTCACGGGTGCCCCGCAGCCGCGCGAGGCTCAGCAGATCCACGAGTTTGGAGGGGTCGACAGGGCCGGTCGCCGCCCAGTGAACGGGGGGCGCGGTCGCACCGGCAACCCCGCCCGAACCTTGGCCTGTTGACGTTGTTGTATCTGCATCGAGATTCGATATATCTGCATTCGAGTGAGAGCTCGCTGCAGCACGGTTGCGCAGACCGGTGCCGAGCTCAAACTCGACGGCACGCAGGTCGCCGACCAGCGCCAACACCCGCCAACCATTGGATTCGGGGATCTCCGTTTGTTCGCTCAGCCGCTCGAGCACCGTGGAGAGGGCGAGGTTGGAGCTGCTCGTCGACGTACTCGGTGGCGCTCCGTCGGCGCGGTTGAGGACATCTCGGTTGACCGAGGGCGCCGCGGTCTCGCCGAGGGTATAGGCCGGCCCGAGCAGTGAAAACCGCAATCGGGCATAGGCCTGGACCGCCGCGGACGGATGGGCCACAACTGCCTTCTCGAGCTCGGGCAACGCTTGATCGCCGACCCACGCTCGCAGCTGATCGTGGGTCACCAAGTCGACGCCGAGCTCGCCGGCAAGGTCGGCTCGCAGGAGGTCGACGACCTCGTTCGGCGGCAGTTGGACACCCCGACGACGAGCCACGACGGCTAGCGCCAGCGCGCCCTCACCCCGCGCCTTGATGAGCGCCTCGCCCACGGGCCCGGAGGCTTGCGGGCATTCGGGTTGGCGACACGCGACCAGCGTCCGCTGATCGCGGGCCTGTTGTCCGGCCGCGCGCTTGATCTCGGCCAGGAGTGGGGCGTCGCTCGGCGATGTTTGTGCACATACATTGATGGCCCGGCGCATGTCCTGGTCGGCCGCCAGTCCCTCTCCTTCCGCGAGAAACTGCCGCGCCCGTTCCCGCAGGAGGTCGCAGACGTCGGTGCGCCCGCGCAGGGCCCGATTGTTGAGTGTGTGGGCACGGCTGTAGCGCGTCAGGGCCACGCCCCGCAGCCCGTGCTGAACCTCGAGATCGGCGAGGGCGACCAGCGAACGCACATCCCCGGTATGGCGAAAGTCTCGCATCAAAAATCCCCGCGCTTCGTCGACCCGGTCGACCGCGGCCAGGGAAGTTGCATAGGCACGGGCCGCCTTGCCCTTGGGAAGCCGACGACTGTTTTGGACGCGTTCGATCACCTCGGCGTGTTTGCCCGCGGCCGCCAACTTGGGCAACTTGTGGTGACAACCGGTGGGTGCGAGCACCACTGCGAGGGCGAGGCACACGCGGCGGAGGTCGACTCCGCGTCGCTTAGCCGCCACAGCCGAGGGCCTCCTCGCCACCGACTTCGTCGACGAGGCGTCCGAGCAACCGCTGGTTGTCGCCACCAAAGCTCGCACGGTTTTGAATACAGGCACAAAGATGTGGAAACGAAGGTTCTGGATCACCCAGGGCGACATAGGCCTCGGCCAGTCGCAAGCGACTTTCGACGCGATCGGGATGGTCGGAGACTTCCTTCTCGAGCATCTCGAGACCGGTCTCGGAGTCGCCGTGTTTGACCAACCGCGCAGGTGCATTGACGTAGAGCGAGCCCAGCATGCGGACCACTGCTCCCTCACCGTAGTCGGGGTCGGCCTCCAACACCCGGCGGGCATAGGTCTCGGCTTCGGTCACCAACTTCCCGGCCTTGAGTCCCCGCGCCTGGGCGAGACGACCGGCGAGGGCCGCCCTCGCAAATGCGTAGTCGTTGGAACCATCGTCGAGCTCGACGACCTCGCCATAGGCCTGTTTGCGATCGTCTTTGGTGTCCTCACCAGCGTCGATCTTCGCCTCGAGTGCCCGGTAGACCGCCATCGCCTGTTCGCCGCCCGACGTTTTGGGAGCTGTCGTCTCCGGCTCTGTGTTCGACGGGTTCTCGCCGGTTGGTTGGGGGTGTTTGGTCGGGGTGGTCGAGGTCGAGGTTTTGCACCCAACCGCCGCAACGAGACACGCGGCAAACGCTGTGGAGAGCCTGTTCACGGACACGAGGCTTACCATACCGATCTACAGGCGATAAGTCGCTGCTGTCACGCTCCGGATTCGTACGCTCGGACCTCGCGCCGAAGCCCACCGCGTCGCAGCGGTGTCCAGCCACCGATCCCGGCATCCTGGCACAACACCTCGCCACGCCCCTGACAGATCTGGCCCAGCTCGGTGCGAAAGACCGCCCGATCGGTGGCCGACACCCGGGCCGAAGCGACGACCACGGCGGTCGGAAACTGACGCGTGCGCCACAGGACATCGATGTGATCTTCATTGCCGGCGAGGCTTGCGAGTTGCCGTTGGTCGACCAACGCACAGGCTGCTGCTCCGGTGAGTACATCTCGCAGCGGCGTCGCTGATGGCGCGGCTGCCAGATCGCGGAAATCCTCGCGCAGCGCGACCCGAGTGACGAAC
The DNA here is from genome assembly GCA_964621785.1 of uncultured Nannocystaceae bacterium. GTDB lineage: Bacteria > Myxococcota_A > Polyangia > Nannocystales > Nannocystaceae > JACKDW01. Next base: position 72,918 of record CAZUPD010000014.1, on the reverse strand, counting down.
GCCGGATCTTCGCGCCGGTCGAACACCAGCGTCCGGCCACATTGCGCTGTGGTCGATCCAGGGCGCCCCACCATGACCAACCTCCGCTGGGTCTGCGAAACCCCGAGCAGTTCGAGCCGTTGTTGCCGCCGCAACCGCAGATAGGTCGCCAGCGGTAAAACGGCGAACTCCGATGAAGCCGCCAACGAATGGAGGTCTTTCGCCTGCGGATCAGCCACTTCCAGTTGCATGTGATGGACCTCGCCAGCCCTGGCCACGAGATCGTTGGCGAATCGCTGGACCACGAGCGGGTGTGAGCTCGGCGACGCGACCAACATCCGGGGCGCCTGCGGCATCTGCGGCGGGCCACCTGCCTGGGACATCTCTGGCAACAGGCTGGGAACCGTCATCGTGACCGCCAAAAGCCCCAGTTTGAGCAGTGCAGTCAGCCCGTGAATCGCGTGAATGTCCGGCATACGACCCTCCGACCGCCATGCTATCCTACTTTATCCTACACCCTTAAATTCCGACCGATGCTCGACCGAACCGAGCGTCGCCTCGCCTTTAGTGAGATATTCGGCCCATGGCTCGCCTCGGCGCCCTCATCCTCAGTTGTCTGGTCGTCGCGTCGGCTGGCTCCGCATGCAAACTGCGGCCGCAAACTGCGGGGACCGCTGAGGTGCAGCGCGACATTGCCCCGGGTTTTCAGCTCTCGGACGAACAGGGCAATGCCGTCTCGCTGGCCTCGTTGACCCAATCGGGGCCTGTGGTCCTGGTGTTTTACCGCGGCCATTGGTGACCCTTTTGCCGCCGCCAGTTGGGCGAGCTCAGCAAGCGTTCCAGCGAAATCACGTCCCGCGGGGCCCAGGTCGTCGGCATCAGTGTCGACAAACCCGACACATCCAAAACCTTTCGCCGCAAGCAAAACCTCGCTATGCCGCTGTTACACGACCCGCAATCTGCGGTCGCCGACAGCTACGGGGTCAAGATGCTCGAGATGCCGATCGCAATCCCGGCGGTGTTTGTCGTCGGCCCAGACCGCCAGATCCTGTGGAAGCACATCGGCGAAAACGTCCCTGACCGACCGACGGTCGACGCCATCCTCGAAGCCCTCGACTCGATATCCAGTCCAACCAGGTGACGGTCGTTCGCAATGGGGATCGCCGAGGGTCGCCATGAATTGGCAACCCAGGGTTGGTCGGGTATGCAGGCCCCGTGCGTGTGCAACCTCGGCTGTGGCCCCTGCCCGGATGTTCCCGGCATGCCCACATCGTCAGCGCCCTTGTGGTCGCGGCGCTGTTGGCCTCGCGGCTGTTGTTTCTCCCCGATGGCCCGTGGGAGCAGGACGAAGCCATCTTTGCCGGTGCGGTCCACGACTACAAGATGGTCGCCCACCGCCCGCATCCTCCTGGGTTTCCCGCATGGATCGGCCTCGCGCGACTGCTCCACCCCCTGACCGGCGATGCCATCTTGTCGATGCAACTACTTTCCTCGGTCGCCTCGGTCGTCGGGATTGTTGTACTTGCAGCGATTTTGGCAACCATCGTCTCCGGGCCTGTTGCACTCTGCGTCGCGATGTTGTTTGCCTGCCTCCCCGGCGTCTGGTTTCACGCACCCCGGGCGTTTACGACGACGCCGGCGGTCACCACCCTGTTGCTTTGTGTATGGTGTTGGTGGCCGGCCACCCCCTCTCGTCGACGGCTCGGACTCGGTTGGGCGCTACTGGGCCTCGGAGCCCTGATCCGTCCCCAACTTCTGCCCGCCGCCTTGGTCCTGGCGTTTCTCGGAGTCTACCGCCGGCGGCACGAACCGGCCACGGCGGTCGCCCTCGCCTATATCGGGTTGATCGTTTTCATCCTCGGCTATGTCCCGGTCATCACCGACACCGGCGGCTTCGAAAAGACCCTCGACCTATTTCTCGCCCATCTCAAACATGCGACTGGTGGCGCTCCGGCGAGTCTTGCCGACGTTGGCTTGGTCCGTGCGCTCGGGGGCCCGTGGCCTGCGCTCGCCTGGTTCCTCGGCGGGAGTTTTGGCCTCGCGCTGTTGCGGCGTCCGTGGCTGCAACGCATCTGGGTATTGGGTCTCGTCGCTGTCGTCGCGCTCCTGATCGCGGTCGTGCACCCGTCCCATCCGCGCTATGCCATCCCGCTGATTCTGGTGGTGACGCCAGGCATAGCCTTGATCATACAACGAATCTGTGACCTGCGTCCGCTGTCGCGCCCGCTTCAGTTCGGTGTACTCGGCCTCGTCGTGGTCGTCACCGGCATCTCGTTCGGCAGCACACTGCCCGCCATGACTGCCATGGCCAACGCTCCGATTCCGCCGGTTGCCGCCCTGCGTCGTCTCGCCAGCGACGGGGGTCCACGAGCGCTGGTCACCACCGCTGGGATCACCCCCTACGCGCGTTACGCCGAGCTTTCCGGACACCTTCAAACGCATGTATACACATACAAATCATTGATCCAACCCCACAACCCCGCCAAGCTCACCGGCAACCAGACAATTACATTGTTGTCGCTGCGCCATCGCGGACTACCCGGGGCGACAGTGCACTCCCACCAGCTCACCGGCTTTCCCCCCGAGGCCTGGGACCTGTCTCAACGGCGCTATAGCGAGGTGTACTGGGTCGACAACCCGATCGTATTGGGCGACGGCGTGTCTGCTCCCGAGATCAACGGCCGGGGCGAACCGTTTGCCTGGCTCGGCAAAAAAGCCGTGCTCATTGTCCCCGGTGTGGGTGAGCGGCTCGAACTCATCCTCCATGTCGACCGCCGGCGGGCGCCCGTACAGGTCAAAGCCCAGTCCGGCAACATCACCCTCGCCGACCAACGGCTGCGCCAAGGTACCAATCACCTGTCTGTCCCCCTAGAGCGCTGCCAACTTCCTTGTACAGTCAAACTTGTCTTCGGCCGTGCCATCCCGGCGGAGGGCAAGCGTCGGCGTCTGTCTGCGAGGCTCTACGGCGCGTGGGTGACCGGTGAGCGCCTCGCCTACCCCCAGCGGTGGAACCCCGGGCAACCGATGCTCACTCGAGCCCGCGGCGTCGAGCTCTCCCACGGGTTTCACGGCCCCGAACGATTTGGCGAAGACCCGCCGCGCCCGGGAGCCTGGCTCGCCGATGTCGCGGTCGCCGAGTTTCCAGCAGTCCCCGGGACCCTCGAAGTCACCCTCGCCCTGCCCCCGCCACGCGAGGGCGTGGTGACCCTCGAAACAAATGCACACACACAAAATGTCGAAGTCGGCGGCGAGCCCCAGACGTTTACCATCCCGGTCGCGGCAACCTCTGGCAAGGATGTCCTCCGGATCAAAAGCCACGCGCTGGTTCCACAGGAGAATGACCCGACATCCTCGGACAGACGGCGACTCGGGGCGATCCTGTTCGATGTCGTACTCCGGCCCGACGGACTAGCCCTCTGACCCAGTCCACCCGGTATTCGCAAACAGTCCGATCCGATTCTCCGGCACCTGCTTGACGCTGCGATAGCCCGCGAGTACGCCCGTCGCTTGCAACCCAAAGGGGGCAAACGTTCCCAAAAGTGCACCCGCGCGATCGACCGGCCAAGCGATCATCAACGGCTGGGCAAATGATCCCTTTGCAAGTACACGGATCGCAGCAAACAACTGCGACAGCAGCACCCGGTTAAACGGCGGGTCACAGAGAATCAGATCGAACGACTGTTCCAGAGGATGCGGCCGATACAGATCGTAGGCGACAAAACCCGGGAGGTCGTCAAAGCGTCGATCCGCCTCGAGCAAAGTCACGGCGCGACCGCGGCGATGAAGCTCGCGCGCGACCATCGGCACGCACAGGCAACACGGGGACGTCGCTGCTACAACCACATCGGCAAGCATCTCGATCGTCGGACGATCAAAAAAATACTGCTCGAGTTGGTGATTTTCGTCGATCCGTTGCACAACGCATCCGCAATACGTTCAATGGGTTCAAGTGCATTTGCAAGCCGTATTGGAAACTCGGGCGAACTTCCAGACCGCTGCGGGGCTTGTAGCACAGCAAGCCACAACGACCCATCATCTTTTTCTGTTCTTTCCCTGAATGCACTGTCACAATCCCCGTCGAAGCGGCCCGTTTTGATAGCGATGCGAGTTCGATCATGGCCTCCGGCAAAAAACATCCAAAGGGTCGTCCGGCCCAGTTGCGGACCAGTCGCGAAGTCTACGACCGTCTGCGCTGGGACCCGTCCTTTGGTTTAGGGGCCTGTACCGTCGGCTACGAAGAGCGGTTCGCCGGGATGCGCGAGGCCCCGCTGCAAAAGTTTGCGGCCGAGGGCGACATCCCCTGGCACCGCGTCTGGTACATCCGCATCGGCGATCTCTGGATCTGGGATCGCAAACAGCGGATCGACCTGCTCTTTGGTTCTGGTATCACCCCCACCCCGCAGCACGCCGACATTCAGCGGGCGATCGCCGAGCAACTCGCACCCGTAGCGAGCGTCCCGACCCAACCGTCGCGGCGCAGCGTCTCAACCAGCCTGCCGGCCACACCTCAGCCCTGCTATCGCTACGACCCGGGTGCATCCACGTGGGTCCCGGCGACTGCTGGGAGCGCTCGACCGGTCAAAGACGCCCTCACATTGGTGACCTATAACCTCCTGTTTGACCTCTACGAACCAGAAAAGCTCGCCACCGAAATTCGTGTATCTGCAATATTGTCCCACCTGCGCGAGGCCGATGCCGACCTGATGGCCCTGGTTGAAGTCACCCCGACGATCCTCGAGCAATTGCTCGCCGACCCGTGGATCCGGGAGCGTTACTTCATCAGCGACCTTCCCGAGGGTCCGAGTCTGCGGCCCTATGGTCAGGTCTTGATGGCGCGGGCGCCCATGCAGGTCCACTTTCACGGGCTCTCCGGGCACAAGCGTCTGGTCGCGGCGACCCTCCATCTCGCCGGCCTCGAGCTGTGTGTTGTTGCGATCCATCTGTCCTCGAACCGCGTCGAGCATCCCCACGCCATCCGTGCAGCCGAGTTCGAGCAAGTTTGTACCTGGCTCGACGAACAGATTGTTGACACCGATGCGACCCTGGTCTTGGGTGATTTTAATGTCGACACCGGCGAGCTCGATGCTGCGTTTACCCGTGCTGGATTTGTCGATCTGTGGCCCGCGGTCTACCCCGACGATCCTGGCCACACCTTCCATCCCGACCATAATGCGCTGGCAGCGTTTTCGAGTCGGACGCAACGCCCCCGCCGGCTCGACCGGTGCTTGTTGCGGTCCGCGTCCGCTCAACTCACACCGATCGATGTCGCTCTGATCGGCACCCAGCCCCTACCAGAAGTCGTACCAGGGGCCGTCACCCCACTTTATCCGTCCGATCATTACGGCCTGTGGGGACTTGTGCAAGTACAATCAAAATCGACCGACCTCGACCTTTCGCGCATCGCCCCGGTCCATCATACCGCCGTCGTTGTGTGTCCGCCACGCGACCACTGGCCCGCGATTCAGGCGGTTCGCAAGCGACACGATCGGCACGCTGCCCGCTGGATGCCGCATATCACCCTGCTCTACCCATTCCTTCCGCCAGAGCATCTCCGAGCTGCGAGTGCAACGCTCACCGAGATCTTAAGTGCATCTACAGCCTTTTCCCTCGACCTCAGCAAGGTCGGGCACTTTAACCACGGCAAGTCACACACAGGATTCTTGGCACCCGATGACGAGACCCAGCTGTGTGCGTTGCAGGCGAGGTTGGTCGCCGCATTTCCAGCCTGTGATCCGACGCCCCATCACGGCCCTTTCGTCCCCCACCTGACACTCGGGCAATTCCCGGCATTCTCGGGACCGATCGCGAGTCTGTGTCGACAGGCCGTGGACCCACGAGCGTTTGAGGTCACCCATCTCGCGGTGATCGTCCGGGGGGAGAACACTCCTTTTCGCGTAGTCAAACGGATACCTCTCGGACGCCAGTCCCCGGCCACGGTCCACCACAGCCAGTTACTCGCCGACCTCGAACAGGTGTGCACCGACATCATCCTCGGCGGCGTCAAACCGACCGAAGTCCGCCTTTGCCATCCCGTGGGCTCGGTCCGTCTCGGGGTCGCCAACGACCTCAGCGACCTCGATACGGTCGTCACCGGCCCCGCGTGGCAAAACGCCGACGACCTCTTCAGGCGCTTGCCCGATGCACTCGAGGGGTTGGGTCACCGCGTCCAGATCCGCTCCCGAGCGCCGCAGGCCCTGCGGATGACCATGCATTTACAAACGTCTTCCAACCCCGTCGAAGTCGACCTCCAGTACGCGCGTTGGCCCTCGGGCACACCACTTTGTCCGCCGTCGCAGCTCACGGCGAGTCAACGCGACGCCATGGATCCGAGCGATCGGCGTGCTCTCGCAGCCATTTTTGATGCTGATACAATTTTATCTACCGCCGGTGCGTGCGTCTCACAACCTGTCTTTTTGGCCGCATTGATGTGGATCCGCTGTTGGGCTCGGGCCCGGGGGATCTACGGCAACTCCCGCACATTTCCCGGCGGAATCGCCTGGGCCCTGCTCCTACAATCGACCTTGCCCCAAACCGACGCTCCACCGACCCACCCAACCGCGGCGGAATGTGTGGCGAACTGTCTCCGGGCATTGCTCGCACGCAACCTCGAAACCGTCGGGACCCCACCCGCCGCAGCCACACCAAGCCGCGCGACGATCCATGTATGGACACCGACAGCTCCGCAGGTCAATAGCACCCGCAACAGCACGGCATCGACCAAAGCCCGACTCCTCCGCGAACTCGAGCGGGGTGTGCAACTGGCGAACGCCAACGACCCATTGTGGCTCGAACACCTGTGCGATACCGTCGACCCGCGGGAGGAGCACCGCTATTTGCTCGCGGTCAAACAGCCTGCCACAGGTGACAGAGGGATACTCGACCACCGTTTTGTCGGACTGATTCTCGAACTCGAAAAACATGTAGGAGCATCATTTATGCCCTACACCGAGGCTCTGTACGAGAGCACGGACGCACGCTATTGGTTCATCGGACTCGCCAGCGATGTCTCGCGAGAAACCCGGGCCGAGCTCGCGCTTCGGCTGAAGGCCTGGGAGGACTCCGTCCCGGGTGAGGCCGGGCTCGAGGTCGTCGGCCCGTCGCCGGCTCGCTCGTTCGAACACCTGCGCAGCGTTTTGCTCGACCGACCCTCCGACCGAGACATCTGTCCCTAACCGGCTTCGGAGCACAAAATGGTCGCAGGTGGATTCGTGGTATGGGTCCGCGATGTCGGTTCCCCGCCTGCGGTCCCCGTCGGTCATTGCCATCACCGGACTTGTGTGCGCCTGCGATCCACAACCATCGATGACCTCGGATACCGATGGTGCCCCTGCGAGGACCCCGTTGATCGACCACACCAAATGGACCGAAGTCGATGTCGCCGACGATCCGTTGGCCGAACACCGACCAGCAGAGATCTCATGCGAGAGTTTTTGGGAAGAAGACGGAATGCTCGAGGTGGCGACCTCGGGTTGCAACTACGCCGGATTTGTCCAAACGACCCAACTCGACCTCTCGTCCGGCGACCGCCTCGAAACGATTTTTATCCACGACGCCCTGTATTCAGACGCGGATCCGGCAGCGGCCCATGCCGCCCTTATCCTCGACGGGGACATCATCTGGGAGACGTACATCGAGATTCCTACCGAGCCTGCGTACTTCGATCTCGAGCTGCGTGTCGACCGGGACATCCCAGCCGGCGCGCCCGTTGTGCTGCACTTGCATAATCATGGATCGAATCAGTACCGCTGGCTTCCACTGATGCGGATCCGCGAGTAATTTGGCGAATCGAGCTTGCCGGGCGGCGATGTTCATGGCTCACTGCGGCCCGTGACTGTCTCGATCACCGTCGAAGCGCATCCCCTCCTGTACCCCGTCGGATTTTCGATCGCGTTACCGACTGCCCTCGGCTCGCTGCCGACACCAAAGTGGCTCTTGCAACAGCTCGATCCCCATGCAAATGCACCGATCAAACCCGACGATACGATTCGTACGCATGTGCGCGATCTGTTGCGGCACGGGGGCTACAAACCTTCTGGGCGCGGGAAGCCTGCCTCGGAGTACCTCGTGCGCGCGGCCGATCGCGGCGGTATCTCTCACATCAACCTCGTCGTCGATGCCTGTAACGCCGTCTCGCTCCACAGCGGGCTCCCGATCAGCGTGGTCGACCTCGATCGCACGCAGACACCACTGTGGATCGGCCTCGCACAACCCGAGGCAAGATATGTGTTTAATGCATCCGGGCAAGAGATCCGCCTCGGAGGACTGATCTGTCTCGGCGACCAGCAGGGGCCCTGCGCCAACGCGGTGAAGGACTCCCAACGGACCAAAACGTGCGATCAAACCCGCCGGGCGGTCACGGTTGTATGGGCACCGCAGGCCCACACGGCCCACGCAGACGCAGCAAACCAGTGGTACCAAGAGCTCCTCACCCGAGCGGGTGCAACGATCGAAGCCCTCACGTGGCGAGCGGGGACACGCTCCGAATACCAAGTGTAATTACAATTTCTTAGACGAAATGACGGTGAGCCGAGAGCTCACCTCTTCATGCAGACGTTCATACATGTAATTACATGTGATATGCCTACTGTTTGGGCGTCGTAACATACATCGCTGCAACGCACATCTCGTCGACCGTCCCCTCGCCCCAGACGACATCCACCGGTTCGATCGGATCTACGCCAGCCTTCGCTCGCCATTCGCGGGTGTTGTCCCATGCGCACTTGATCTTGAGGCGCTCGCCCGGATGGTAGCGAACGGGTTGTTTGAAGGCGTAGTCGCGCTGCCAGTTAAAGTCGTAGTCGGGGATCCGTAGCAGGACCTCCTCGGACGCGCAGCCCGCCTGCTTGACCAGTTCGATTGTTCGCCCGAGTCGATGCATATGCGGCAAAACGGCATGGATCTCCGCACCGTCGTTGAACGGCGTGTTACCGATCGACGACAGCAACACCGCGTCGTATTCGTGGGTCGCTTGCTGACCTGCGGGGATCAGCATCGTGTTTGGATCGATGTACCAACTCGCATCTAAAAACGCGACCATCGCCCCTTCGCGTTCGACCGATTCGTCGACGCGAAATCCGATCATCGAGCGGTCGGCACTCGTACCGGCCTGCTGGACATTGTAGTGAACCTGCAACACGGCCTTGGAGCCCGGCTCGACCCGCACACCTGTCCCTTCGGTAAACTCTTGACCTCCGAGCCCGGGTGCCCACTGTCCGATGAGCTGACCTTGGATCGCCGCAAACTCGTCGATCGTCTTGCCATCTTGGGTTGGCGCCACACCACCAAAACACGCGTATCCCGGTTGCTCGTCAAGCTGTTCAAACTCGGCCAAACGGTCGACTTGGCCAGGCCCGACCATAAAAATCACGAGGTGATGGACAACCGAGCGATTGCCGGGCTTGCCCTCGTACCCTGTGATATACGCAGTCTCCTCCCTGGGCCAATCGATGACAAAGCAGCGGTATTCATCCGGTGCGGTTGTCGGTGTATATTCATGTTTCATTGCGATCTCGACATCGGTTCGATCGAGGCCGCCGAGGTCGAGGTCGATGGGATCGCCTGGGTTGTTTCGATCCCCCTCTGGTTTGCCCTGGTCGATCCATTCGGCAAACATCTCGATCTGTGCGTCGCTCAGCGATGGGTCGTAGCGCAACGCGCGATGCCCTGGCTCGGCACCCCACGGAGGCATACTGCGACTGTCCATCGCCTGCAGCATGACCTCGGCAAAGCTCGCAACTTGTTCGTAGGTGTTCAGGGAGAACGGGGCCGTTCCACCGTCGTTGTGACAGATGCCACAATGGGCATCGATCATCGGCCCGATGTCCTCGGAATAGCCGAGCAGTTGCGTGTCGTCGGGGCCCACGGCAGGCCCTGTGTCCACATCGTTGCAACCCGTGACGGCGACCCAACCCGCGCCGACGACAACCAATCCTCGTGTCCCAATGCCCATGTGTTTCCCGCTTTCAAGCAAACGAATTTAAGGAGCACCTAGGGTAGTGAATACGCCGTTCCAATGCAATTCTTCATTTGTTTAAAAACACATCACGCACATGAGGACGCCAACAACATTGCACAGTCCGAGATGGAGGTCCCGCCATCGTTTGCAGATGCATTGAGATTCTTATGTATCTACATAAACCAGATTCCCCAGTTGCAGACATCTTAGCAGTCTGCATGTACATGTTCTAAAAGAACGGTCTTCAAAGACAGACACAAAAACGCGTCATGCTCGCATCTGCTAGCGGCGACGGTTGGCGTAGATACTCGCACGCAGGCGGGTCACTCGCTTGCGGTGGTGCTGCAGCGCGTGCACCAGCTCGCTGGCGGCCAAGCAAAATGCCGGCCCCAGCAGCGCGATGAGCACGATGATCGCGGCGGGTTCCATCACCTCCGGATGATGCGAGCCACGTGCCAGCTGGCGATGGAATCGCTGCGCGAAACGACTGCTCTTTCGCGGTTGGGGTGCAACCGCCACACGACGCCCCCGCCACGGCCGCGACAATCCTGTCTCAGCGCATTTGTTCGACTTCGGCTGTCGTGTGTGTTGCTGCACACCTGATGGGACTTGGCGATTTCCGAGGGTCCGGTACACTTCGAGGTGATGTACGCCGCAAGTGTCATCTGCGCCACGACTACCGGTTAGCACCGGGGGTCATGTGCGTACAGACAAACCCTCGGAGCCGCAACCCGGGGGTTTTTTCGTTGGTTTTCTGCGATCCTCCGGCGGCTCCGGCCCCAGCAGTAAAGGATCCAGAAAATGAGTATCTCGGTCAAACTACCCGACGGTTCCAGCAAGGAGCTCGACGACGGCGCCAGCGTGTACGACCTCGCCCGGGCGATCAGCCCTGGGCTGGCAAAAAGCACCATCATTGGCCTTGTCAACGGTAATCAAGTCGATGTCAGCCACCGCCTCGCCGACGGCGACGACGTCAAACTCGTCACCGACCGCGACCCGTTGGGCCTCGAGACCCTGCGCCACTCGGCAGCACACCTGATGGCGGCGGCGATCCTCGCCGAGTTCCCCCACGCCCAGTTGACGATCGGTCCGGTGACCGACGACGGGTTTTACTACGACCTCTACATGGGCGATGGCCCGGCGATCACTCCGGCCGAGTTCCCCAAAATCGAAGCGCGGATGCAGAAGTTGGCCAAGGCCGCCGATCCATTTGTCCGCTGTGTCGCAGCCTCCGAAGAGGATCCCGTGTTCCAAGACTACCGGGCGATCGACGGTGGTCAAAACAAGTTCAAGGCGGAGATCATTGGTGAGCTCAAGCAGGGCGGTGCTCTGTCCGGTGCCGAAGATGCCCCCGAGCTCAGCTTTTATCGCAGTGGTGAGTTCATCGACCTGTGCCGCGGACCCCACGTGCCGCACACGGGCTGGCTCAAACACACCAAGTTGATGCGGGTGTCGGGTTCGTACTGGCGGGCCGATGCCAACCGCGAACCGCTCACGCGCGTGTACGGGACGGCTTTTTTCAAGAAAAAAGAGCTGTCTGCCTACTTGCACATGTTGGAAGAGGCAAAAAAACGCGACCACCGGGTATTGGGTGAACAGCTCGACCTCTTCCACTTTGTCGACGATGCCCCGGGGTTTCCGTTCCTCCATCCCAAGGGGGCGACGATCTACAACCTGTTGCAGGATTTCATGCGCGCGCAGCTTCACCGCCGCGGCTACCACGAGGTGCGCACGCCCCTGATTCTGTCCGAGAGCATGTGGCACCGCTCGGGTCACTACGACAACTACATGGAGAACATGTTCTTCACCCGTCGCAAGCTGCGCGACCCCAAGGCCGAGGACGGTGTCAATCAAGATGCCCCCGAAGAGCGGCCGATGGCGGTCAAACCGATGAACTGCCCCGGGCACCTGCTGATCTACAAGCACCGGCTGCGCAGCCACAACGAATTTCCCCTGCGTATCGCCGAGATGGGGCTCGTCCACCGCCGCGAGATGTCGGGCGTTCGCCACGGGCTATTCCGTGTACAAGCATTTACTCAGGACGACGCCCACCACTTCTGTACGCCCGAGCAGATCACCGACGAAATCAACATGCTGATCGACTTCTTCTTTGAGGTCTATGGCGCATTTGGTCTCCACGAAGTCGCACTCGAGCTGTCCACTCGGCCAGACAAGTCGATCGGTTCCGACGAAATGTGGGAGCGCGCCGAGTCGGCACTTCAAGGTGCGCTCGACCAAAGCGGTCGCGCCTATAAACTCAATCCCGGCGACGGGGCGTTTTACGGGCCGAAGATCGACTTTCATATCCGTGACTGCATCGGCCGCACGTGGCAGTGCGGAACCATCCAGCTCGACTTCTCGATGCCCGAGCGGTTCGGCCTCGAGTACGTCGGCCACGACGGTGCACGGCATACGCCGGTGATGATCCACCGCGCCTGTTACGGGTCGCTCGAGCGGTTTTTTGGTGTGATCACCGAACACTTCGCGGGGGCCTTCCCGTTGTGGCTCGCGCCGGTCCAGGTCCGCCTGTTGCCGGTCTCCGAGAAGTATGTCGCCTACGCCCACAACGTCGCCGACCAGCTTCGGGCCCACGAGTTGCGGGTCGAGGTCGACGACGGCGACGACCGCCTCGGTTACAAGATCCGTAAGTCGACGCTCGACAAGGTCCCCTTCGGGCTCGTGGTCGGAAGCAAGGAGCAGGAGGCCGGGACGATCAATGTCCGCACCCGCGAGGGGGAGGAGCGCGGGGCAATGAATGTACAAGCATTTATTGACAGTTTATTCCCCGCGACTGTCAAGGGATTGATCGCTTCGTTTGCCGATCAAAGCTCCGCTGCCGAGTGACGACGGCCACAATCTTGCCAAGGGTGCGTCCATGCGAGGCATGGATGCACCTTTTTCATGTGGCAAACACGGCAGGGTTGTGATCGGTACCACGCGGTAACAGATGGTGCCTGTACATGCACTTTCGGCGTTTCACCTGCGTGAGGCTGCAAACACTGCGTGAATCTGGAAACACATGTGCAGACAAATTCGCCGATTGCACTCACCGTCGACAGGCAGGGAAGCTCTACACATGGAAGTCGAGCTCCTATTCGATTTTTTGTGAAGGCCTTCTCTGCGGACGAGCTGCGACGGTTCGTCGTTCGACAGCCCTATGGCAAGCGATTGCTTGCCGAGGTTCCCGAGACGCCGTTTGAAATCGCCGCGGCCCTGGAGCGCCGGAATCTCATCGATATCGAGCTCGTCGAACAGCTCGAAGCCGATCGACCTCAGCGGACACAAGACTTGGCGGCGCTGCGCCAAGCTGACTGGGAGATTGAAACCCATTGAACAATTCCTCGTATCCTCGACATCGATGACCGCTGCGACGACCCCTTGGCAAACTCAACTGTCTGCACTCGTCGAGGACCCTGTTCCCGAACTTCCGTCGACCGCAGTTGGCCGCTTGATTGAACTCGGCATTTGGACCGGGACACAAGCACTCGCCCGTACCCGCCGTGACCGCGGTGACTGGCCGTCTGACACGCTTGCCGCGATTGCCCCTGCCCTCGCCCACAAACACATCGAAGACCTTCTCGCCGAGAAACATGTACACCCACTTTATCCGCGTCTGTCATCGCGGCGGGGACTTGTGGCGCTCCTCCGCCGGCTCGCCGATCTCGCGGGACACTCGCACGCGTTGGCGGCCCATCGACGCCTCCCCGACGTCCTACGTGCCCTGTTGGCCCCGATCGCGGTTTCACTGGCGCAGCAACTACCTGACTGTAAAGACACGATTCGCGGCATCATCACCCACGCGATTCGCCACGCTGGTGCGATCGATGTCTGTGACTCGGCCGATGTGATGCTCGAGTTGCTTCCCCACACAGACCGCGCCACCCAGCTCGCTATTGTCGACCAAGCGATCGAACGCATCTATGACGAGGATTTTCCCATCACCCCCTCGCAGTGGCGACAAATCGCCTCGGTCGATGAACCCCGTGCGCGTGCGGCCGCCCAACGTGAACGCCTGCCCTACCCGCGGGCTTGGTTACTCAGCGCGGTTTCGTTTCACCAACGCGGCTCGGCACGCCACCATACGCTCGTGGCTTGGCTCGACGCCTGCCGTCAACTGCTCGCTAATGGTTTTGCCATGCGGGGGAACGACCTCCCAAGGCCATTGCCCGGGGAGCTACTGGTCGCGACCCTGAACATGGTCGAGCGAGCCGGGCCGGACGATCTTCCCTATGTCCTTTGTGTCATGTCCGAACATCACCCCGAACTCGCCAAGGATGCTTGTCACTCGCTCCGGCAACTTTCACCGATTCACCGCGCGCTCGCCTGGGTCGTATTTGGTCCATCCTTGCAGGCGCGTACACTCGCCCAACCTGAACAGACGCGCGCAGCCGTCCTGACCCTGCACCAACACCTCGGGACCAGCCTGTTCAACCAACAGCGCGCATGGACAGGTTGGTACGCCGATACGTTCTCGACAGCCGAGTGGTGTGCTCGGGCCATTGCGATGCTGCCCGCCGCCGAAGTCGGGCCCCAGCTCGCCGAGCTGCTTCGGGCCCTATCTTTGTGATCGTACCGTGTTTTACATACAGGGCGCCGCGGTCGGACCGCGACAGATTGCTGAGGTCGGCACGAGGCGTTGTCACCACGAGGCTTTGTCACCTGCCTCCACGTCGGCGCACCAGCTCATGATTGTAGATACATGCAATTAATATTCGCAGCGTGTTGACGAGTCGCTATCGCTGGAGATGACCCAACGTTCGCAATGACGCCAAGGCTGTCGAGACAGATTCGCGCCCAAAAATTGTACTTGCATGCTTATGAGCCCGGAGCACCTCGGCGCACGTGTGGCAGGCCTTCGCCGATCTCGCTCCATCTTTCGTTGACACGGCGTTCACCGAGGCTCGCTCGCGCCCATAACACGCCGACGAGCAGCGCAGATGCATATCCACAATCTCAAAGTTTAGATATCCTGACCGTGAGGACAGGTAAAACGTGACCACCTTTTCGCTCCATATCCAGTACCACGATCGACCCGCGCAGACGCTGACGTTTACCAAACCCGAGGTTATTGTCGGGCGCGAGTCTGCAGACGTCTCGCTTGGTGACCCGATGGCCTCGGGTCACCACGGCAAACTCGTACTCGATCCCCAGGGTCAGACACTGACCTATACCGATCTCAACTCGAGCAACGGGTCGCGGTTTTTGAACGGTCAGCCGATTTCCGCACCGGTGCAACTCGGGCCGGGGCATGCGGTCCGAATTGGTAGTTGTATCATCACCATCAGCTCGGTCGGGGAAGCCCTGCAACGTGCAAATGCCAACCGCGGGGGAACGGTGATCGGAGGAGCTTCACCGCTTGCAGGTGGGCTCGCAACCGCGTCACCTGCGGCCCGCTCGCAGGTTCCTGCTGCCCTGCGACCGAAGGCTCCTACTCCCGTCGCAGCGCCGCCACGCCCTGGTGCACCGACGTCCACTGTTTCCGCGACTGCTGGACAAGGAGCTCCGCCCCCTGGACCGGGTGTTCCTGTCCCCTCCGGAATGCCACAACCTGGTGTACCCACACCAAACCTTGGGGGTACGCCGGTACCAGTTTCCCCCTCACCCGAAGTCTTGCCGACGATCAATCCCGCGCCCGTTTCCGTCAACGCCACCACCGAGCCGGTCCCCCAAGCGGCGCAACCGAACCTGCCACCGTCACAACCCGTCGGCGACCTCCTCGATCCCAAACGCACCACGAGCTTCGGCGAGGCCTGGGGCCTGCTGATGAAAACCTGGCCCTACCTGGTGGCGCGCTGGACGGTCTACGGTCTGTACGCGCTCGGCTGTCTGATCTGGTTTTGCGTCTGGGGTGGCCTGGCCTACCTGTTTCGAGATTCAGGTTCTGTCGTAGCTGTCCTTTTAGTCATCGCCCTCGGCGGGTTTGGGGCCATCGCATATTGGCTCAAACGCTATGTGCTGTACCTGCTCAAGGCTGGCCACATCGCGGTGATCACCGAGCTCATTAAGTACGGTCAACTCCCCGAGGGCAAAAACCAGGTCGAGTATGGCAAGGGCATCGTCACCGAGCGCTTTGGTCAGGTCACAGCCCTGTTTGCGGTCGATGCACTGGTCACCGGTGTGTTGCGGATGATCAGCCGGACGATCATCGGTATCACCAACCTCATTCCAATCCCGGGACTCGACAAGATCGGTCGGATCATCACCGCGATTATCAACCGGGCCCTGACCTACATCGATGAGGCGATTTTTAGCTACACGCTGTTGACCGGGAGCACCAACCCCTGGGCCAGCGCCCGTACTGGCATTGTGTTGTATGGACAATCGTGGAAACCATTGCTCAAGAGCGCCTTTAAAGTCTGGTTGGTCGGACAGCTCGCGTGGTTTATCGCGTTCTTGGTCATCTTGCTACCGACCTACGGATTGATCCGACTGATGCCCGATGCCAGTTTCATCCTCGGAATCATGGCCGTCATCTTGGCGCTTTTAGTTGTATCTGCATTCTACGAACCACTCGCACTCGTCTACATGATTCTGACCTTTAACCGGGCGATTCAGGGACAGACGCCGAACCCCGAGTGGGAGGAAAAAATCGGTAAGGTCTCGAGCAAATTCCGCTCGATCTCGCAGAAAGCGGCCGACTGGGTGGCACCGAAGAAAACTCCGAATCCCGCAAATCCGGCCTAGCTGTGGCGCCGGCATTAACCGGGGTAGATGTCCTCGGGGACACAAAATGCCCCGCCGCAGTCATCGCTCGAACCGCACTCGCACATATCGCCCTCTTGGCCACAAAACACTTCGGACGAGAGACAGTCATCGAACTCGTAGCCGATGTAGCAACGGTCGCCCGCTTGGCAGTCCTCGTCGGACTCGCACGAGGGCCGCAAACATCCGTCCGCATCAAACGGCGAGCTCAACTCGCCACACTGGTACCCCTGGTCGCAATTGACGGGACCATCGCAGTTGAAGCCGGGCACCGCCGGACAATCCACGCCTCCGGTGTCGGTCGTTGTACCGTCGGTATCTGTCTCGGTCTCGGTGGTTGGATCGGTCGTCGCCGTGGTTTCGTCCGTCTCACTCGTCGTTTCGGTCTCGCTTGGATCCGTCGTCGCGTCCGTCTCACTCGCGTCCGTGTCTGTCTCACTCGTGTCTGTCGTTGCATCCGTCCCCGTACCATGATCGTCGGTTGTCGACTCGTCCGTACTCGCCTCGGAGGCCGATTCCTCGGTCGTCGAATCGGTCGCCGAACCTTCGCTCGTAGACCCGTCCGTACTCGCCTCGGAGGCCGATTCCTCGGTCGTCTGTGGGTCCGTATCGGAACCCGTCGACGCAACGGGCTTGTCAGTACATCCGTTTTGGAGCGTCAAGACGACCAAACAGGCTGAAATGGAATGCAACGTTTTGTAAGACATGTCCCTTTGTATCACGGTACCTCAGCGGCGGGCCAAGACCCACGTACAAAATGGAAGCGCGAGATAGCACAGGGCACCGAGCGACAGGGTCGTCGAGATTCCCCAAATCATCGAACATGCGACGGCGAGACCACTTGCACATACACCAAATGCGCCGTTGATTCCCCACATCCACGGACCGAGATCGGGGCGTTCTTGCAGGTCCGATGCCCGTGCCCGGACGCGGGCCAGCAGTTCGAGACCGAGGGGAAAGCAAAGCCCCATGCCCAGCGCCGGTGGAGTCAACAAGGCCAGACACACGGCGATCCGTGTCGGGGTGTCGGCGCCCGCCGTGGCAGACATCACCGGAGCCTGAATCGCGTGGACAGCAATCACGAGCACGCCGGGTATCAGGGGAAACAAACGTGCCCAAAACCCGCGGTGCAGGGGGACGCGATGGCTGATCATGCTGCCGAGTCCGGTCGCCAAAATCAGTCCGCCCAACACCACTGCCAGTGCCAAGGTCGGGTGTCCGAGATAGACGTTGAGTCGCGATAACAGCCCGATCTCGACCAGCATAAAGCCGAAACCGATGAGGGCGAAATAGCCGCAGGAGGCGAGTACGAGGCTCGGGTGATAGGCTCGAAGATCCCTGCGCCGCCGCCAGAGCGGCACCACGATGGCGACGACGGTCAACAACAGGCTCGCTATAATTGCATAAACAAGTGTTTGGGTGGCCCGGAGGTTCCCCAAAAAAGCGAGGTCGAGCGCGCCGACATCCTTGGGATCTTGCAGCCACGAACCGGGGCGCAACATGTTGAAGAAAAACGGCCGGTCGTCGGTCGACGGCGTCAGGTCGACCGCACGCGCACGACCCCAGGCCAGCAGTTGCTCGGGTGACGAAAGCTCACACAACTCACGTAAAATGGCCTGTCGCGGCAATCGACGCGGGGTCAGGATCATGTTGATCCCGAGCCGGATCGCCTCGTTTTGCATGCGGTCGATGTCGGCTTCGGCAAACGCCTGGGGCGAGACCAACAACGTGGCGATGTTGTGATGTTGTAGAATCATCAAGTGCGCGCGCGGGTTTTTGATCCCGCGGTTGTAGAGCACCTGCATGGCAACCGCGATCATGCGCGCGGTCTCGTTGGGAGAGTCGACTTTGAACCAACGCGAGACAGTCAGGATCCCGTCGGGCTGCAACCGCGATAAGAACAAATCCCAGGCCTCGACGGTGTACAGGCCATTTTCCGACAGGCTATAGGCACCGGCCCCGGTCGAGGCCCAGGTGTCGATCAGCGACATCGCGATGACCGAAAACCTCCGCGACTCGCGGGCGAGGTAGCTGCGGGCTTCGTCGTGGACCAACTCGACCCCGGGCAATCCGGCGAGACCGGAGAACCCGGCGAAGCGCTTGGTGTGGAGGTTGAGGATCGCTGCGTTGATCTCAATGCCCACCACTGGGCTGTGGCCAACGCGTACGGCCTCGAGGACATCTCGCCCGCCGCCGACTCCGATCACAGCAGCCGGCCCCTCGGGTCGCAGTCGGTGGGCGAACGAGGTGACGTCCCACTCGAGGTACTCGTGGCTATGCGGCCCGGCACCGATATGGGCCATGTTGGTCCCGGCTGCCCCGTCGATCAGGATGGCGCGTTGGGGGATCGGTCGACGCAGATGGTCCGGCATCAATCGCCCCGGACCCCACAACATCGGGGGCGCCGGCACGGTCTTGGAGACCGTCACACGCGAGTGGGTGTTCCACGCTGTCACATCGTACAGCTCAGGGCTCTCCCGCACGCCCTTGACCCACGCAGCTCGCAGCCACGGCTCGGCCATGCTGCCGTGCATCACCGTCGCCAAGATGAGCGCGGTCGGTAAAATTGCATGTATCCACAAACTTCCGGTCGTCCGACGCGAGCCAGCGGCAACCATGGCAAAACACAGACCGGCCAACGAAATCATGGTACTTACAAGTAAAATCGCCGAGCCAGCATCGAGGATGTCGAGCACCCAGATGATTGCAACACACCCACAGGCCGCTCCGATGAGGTCTGAGCCGTAGATCCGCCCGGCCGGCAAACCAGCTCGAGTCAGTCCGAGGGTGAGGGCCACGCCAATACAGGCAAACGGTGCCGCGAGCCCGCAACCGACCCCGAGCAGGGCGGCAAACGACATGAAATCGGTCACCGGAAGCAGCGGGTTGGCCATCACCCACATCAGGCACAGGGGGGTCACCACGGCCGCACAACAGGTGGCAAAGGCCATCCGCGAAACGACGACGCTGCGCCCGAACCACCGCTCGCCGACAAACACAAAAACTGCCCCAACGGTCATCCCCAACATCGCCAGGGCGATGACAAAAAATGCGAGGTGGTACCAGGCGATGACGCTGATGATCCGGGTCATGAGGATCTCGAGCATCAGACTCGCGGCGGCGAGGACAAATACCCCCGCATAGATGCCGACGCGGGAACTCCGACTATCAGGCATGGGGACCGCTGCAGGTGACATTGTGAAACGAGTCGCCGCACATGTTCGCTGTCGGCTCGCCGAGAACTTTTGCCCGCGAAGCGCTACACAATTGTATATTCACCGGGTACCACCACCTCCAGCCGCATCGTTTCATACCCCTCGGCAACATTCACCACCTGCAAACGAGGACTTTACTATGCACCCGAATTACCAGGCGATCTATATGACCGTGCAACAGATTCCGCAGGGTAAGGTCGCTTCGTATGGGCAGATTGCCCGTCTCGCGGGGTTGCCCGGCCGTGCGCGCCAAGTCGGCTATGCCCTGCACGCCCTGCCCCCGGGTTCACCTGTCCCATGGTTTCGCGTCGTCAATGCCCAGGGCCGAATCAGTCAATCCGAGACCTCGGGAGCCGCGACGCGCCAACGCGATGCCCTCGAGGCCGACGGTGTCGATGTCGATGACCGCGGGCGCATCGATCTCAAGCAATTCGGATGGCGGGCATAATTGTATGAGCAATAAACCTCGCCGATGTGCAGGTTTGACGGCAAAACCCGAACGGTGCAACTCGAAACGTGTCCCAGTGTTTTTAGGGGTTGCGTGTAGCTGCAAGCCAGAATCGAGGCCCCATGGACGACAAAGCATGGGCAATAATGCACATCGGTGCACTGCGAAGGCCCTGGGGTGATCCCATCGGGATCATTCACGCTTTTGCACCCTCGTTTCACTTGCGAGCATACCCACCCGCAGGCATGCTTCCCCCCGTCCGCCGGGCCAACTGCCACGGCCAATCACCTAGCCGAGGGGAATTCGCGTGTCACAAAGTGTCTCCACCAACGTACTCATGGGCGTCACCCGCCGCGTGGTCGACCAGTTCACCCAACAGGGGCTTTTGTTCACCGCCCTCGATGTGTCGAACGTCGTCAAAAAAAGTCTGCGTCAGGTCCGGCACCGCGAAGTTGCGCCCCTCGTCCGCGAACTGTTCGACGAAAAGTCGATGGGGACCGACTACACCCGCAGCCTGATCGATGTCATGGCCGGGGGCAATAAACGTGTACAAGCATTTTTGTACCACCTGCGCCAGGATAGCCCCTCCGAGTACGACCAGGGTCAACGCTCCAAAATCGCCATGGCGCCGGTCGTGAGCACGGCGGCTGGCGACGATACCGTCCTCGATCCCAATATCCGCGAACTCGAGCTCAAACCGGGTATGGACGGCCGCCTGCGTGTGCCCAAAAAGCTGATCGAACGCGCTGGGATCTCGGGCGACCGGGTGGCGATGTATCTGGTGGCCGACGGCCCCGACCTCCAACTGACCAATCCGGGCGGGGGCGATCCCAACGAGCAGCCGATCGCGGTACTCAGCTACGCCCATCCATCACTGCTGCATATCCCCCGACAATTTGTATATCCATTCGATCCGGACTCCGAGATTCTGGCCCGGATCGACGACGACGGCGTGTTTATCGAAGGTATGCCGCGGTAGCTCTCGGTTCGCCGACAACAAAATCGGTCGCCACGTCCCCGTAGCGCGAAGTCTGAAATGATCTCAGAGTCGGAGGCTCAAGCCCCCGACGTTCGGGCGCCGCGAGGGGCAACGAGCGATCCAAGATGCATCGACAAGTGAACCCTGCACACAACGGGATCCGGCGGTCCGCATCCATTTTGCTGTCGAGCGCCCTTCGGTAGCGATTTGCGTGCAACTCGTACAATGCCGGGAGGGTCTCCCAGCGTTTCCAGCCCGCTTCGTGGAGTAGCGCTTACGACCGACCCCGCGTCCTGGTTTTCTTCGAGCGGGTCGGCAAACGTTAAGGGCCGTCGTTCGTCGGCCCTCGGTTGAGACGATCGCCGGGCAGGTTACCCGGGGAAACGCCCTCCCTGCTTGAGGAACGCATCCCAGTTGCGGACGCGTTGGAGCAGCTCGCCGATCCGTCCTTCGAGTTGGCTGACGTCCTGAGACTTGTCGGTTGCGGCACGGACCATGGGTACGAGCGTGCGTTCGATGATCGCCACCTGCTGTGCGAGCAACTCGGTGACTCCGGGTGGCGGCTCATTTTGTACTTGTACCTGCAACTTTGGCTGCGATAGCGACTGGAGTGCGCGTGTGAGCTGGGCCAGTTGGGGCCGTAGCCAATCTGGCATACCCGACTGTGCGGGCTGTTGCTTTGGACTCTGGGCCTTGACCAGCTTTTGCGCTTGGGCCTGGGCTGCGGCGTGCTCGCTTTGAACCCGTGCGAGCTTGGCCATCTCTTGCTGATGCACACGGTTTTGCTCGTGGGACTGGGCGGACAGCTGGGACGCCTCGTGGAGTGCCTCGCGGATGTTGTGCAGCCGCTCGCCGAGAATACTGAGTTGGCCGAGCACGCGAACTGCCGGATCGTCCTCATTGCCGCCCAAGGACTGGGTACGCGTGAATTCCTTTTTGATGAATGCCCAGCGCTCTTTTTGCTCGGGGGACATGCGGTTGCGCATCTCGGCCAGCTTGAGCAGGTTGGGCTCGGCCTCGGTCGTCAGCGTCTGCGCTTCGCCCATGTAGTGGTCGTCGATCAGCGCCTCGACCTCCTGTTCGGTCATCGCGGCGACAATCTTTTCGGCCAACTTGTTCATGTTGCGGTAGCTGCCCTGCAACTTGAATGACGGCTCGGTACGGTAGGAATCGTTCATCGCAGCTGATGCGATGTACTGCTGGTTGACGGCCAACAACACGTTTTGGCAGCGCTTGAGGTGGCGCAGTACGGCGAGGATTTCCTGGATCTCGGCGCCGGAGTAGTTGTGCGAGAACTCGGACGATGCGACCTCTTCACCGTTGGCCATGCGGACAAACTTGTACAGGTCGCCCTGATCGCGGCCGGCGAGGGGCGACAGGGTCGGATTACTGGTCACCGAGTTTTCGATGTAGCTGAGGGCAAACGCCTCTTCTTTGCCACCGAGGACATCGCCCAGATTGTATGTATCTGCACGGTTTGCCAACATGTCCGGGATCTGGAACGCCTCGCCCGACTCGGTGTAGGGGTTGCCGGCCATGACCACACAGAATTTTTTGCCGCGCAGATCGTAGGTTTTGGTCTCGCCATCCCACACGCCCTCGATCCGGCGGGTGCCGTCACACAGCGAGATGAACTTCTGGAGCAGCTCGGGATGGGTGTGCTGGATATCGTCGAGGTAGAGCATCACGTTGTTGCCCATCTCGAGTGCCAGGCCGATCTTTTTGACCTCTTGGGCGGCCGTGGCATTGGGTGCTTCGTCGGGGTCGAGGGACACCACACTGTGCCCCAGTGCCGGGCCGTTGACCTTCATGAACACCAGCCCCAAGCGGTTGGCGACGTATTCCATCAGCGTCGTCTTGCCGTAACCAGGCGGGGAAATCAGCAGCAACAGGCCCATCTGATCGGTGCGCTTGTTGTCGCCGGCAGCCCCGAGCTGCTTGGCGAGGTTGTCTCCGACGATCGGCAGGTAGACCTCGTTGACCAGACGGTTGCGGACAAACGAACTCAGGATTTTGGGTTTGAACTCCTCTAACCGCAGGCGCTTGCGCTCGCGCTCAACCAGCGACTGCCGCTGTTTTCGGTAGTTGCGAAAGCCGGGTACACGCACACGGCTAAACTCGCCGAGGCGGTCGAGAAACTCGTCGATCCGCAGGGGCAAGGTACGTTCGCGGACCCGCGGATGCTGGCCGAGTAAGCCACTGATTTCGGTCGCCGCCAAGGCTGTTTGGACATCGCGGTCGAGCTTGCGTTCGGTGCACAACAACACCGCGGCTTCGACATCGGCAAACCCGGCATCGGCGGGTGCGTGATCACTCTTTGCAAATGCACGGACCCAAGCCAACGCCAGTTCATAGCGCTCGCGAAGGCTACTTTCGAGGGTGCGCATATCGTCCTCGAAAGCCCGGCGCTTCCCGGCGCCATCGAGGGTGTGCATCATGGCGTCGACGAGGTCTTGGGCGATTGCGCTGGTGGTAAACCGCGGACGATCGGCGTGGAGCTCCTCGATGAGATAGGCCCCGGCACGCATCGCGTCACCTTCTTCGAACTCGAGCTCGTGCTGCTGGCAAAACACCTGGACGGCCTCGCCGAGTTCCTCTGCGAGATCGGCGATCGCGTGCGTGTGGTGAAACGCGTCTTTGAGGCGTCCCAAACTGTGGGCCCGCACTTGCCATGCTTTTTTGGCCTTCTTGTCATCGACGAAGGCCCAAAACAGGCAGCCCAGCGCACGCGGTGTCGGCGAGATCCGCAGCACGCCAGCGGTCGCCCACATGCGCAACAGTTTGTCGAGGATCAGGGTCGCATCTTGATCGTGGAGACCGCGGTCGTAGCCCTCGTCATAGCGGTTGGCCGCGTACTTGCGGACCACTGCCAACAACCCGTCTTCGCTGCGGCCGGCCTCGTAGAGTTGACCGAGGGAAAGATTTTCTTGCCCGGCATCAGCGGCAAACAGGATCGACGCCGCCAGGTACTCGCCGCGGTAGACATCTGGCGTTTCGGACACCAACTGTTGTTTCCAATACGGCTTGGTCGCCTCAAATGTCTCGTCTTGAATGTTCTCGTAGAAATCCGTCCCGCCGAGGTGCACCGCCATATGCTCGCCACGCGGCAAAATGGTGAGGTCTAAAACCTGTGTATTGACACTGAATCGGTGACGGCCAAACTTGATGATGTTGGCGCCGTCTTCGAATAACTCGGTCTTGTCGCGCAGGGCCCGGAGGGCGTTTTGTTTGGACGACTTGAGCTTGGCGAGGATCTCCTCGGCCTTGACACTGGCCTGGAGCTCGTTGAGTCGGTCGACCAACTCGCGGACCTTGAGCACCATCGCGTCGGCGGCGAAGTAGGCATTGAGGTCGTCGGGGCTGTCAAAGCTCTGGGCCCTGCGGGCGATGCCTTCTAAGATCCGGGTCGCGGCCGAGAGCAGGTTTTGCACCCGGCTTTGGCGCTCGTCGAGCAGGGTTTGCTTGCGGGCTCCGAGGGCGTCGTGCACCTCTTCGCGTTTGGCTGCGAGGTCGCCTAAAAATTCGTCGAACTCGCTGAACCTGCCCTCGAGTTCCTCGAGTTGTACCAGCAAGTGTGTCAGCTGCTCGTCGCACTTTTCCGGGGTGTCGGCGACCGAAATCGCCGAAGACACCGTCTGCGAAAACAACTTGAACTGGGCGCTGAACTCGGCCCGGCCCTCACGCGTGAGCAACTCCTTGCGCGTGGCCTTGAAGGTCGCCCGCACCCTGCCGTGGTGGGCCATGACCTCGGAGATGTTTTCGAGAATGGTTGTACGTGCAACGGCGTCGCCAACCTGCAGGCCGCTGACGACCTCGGCGAGCACTGTCAGGCCCTCGCCTAGGGCTTCGATCTCTTTTTGGATCGGCTCTAAGTCGGCCGCATTGTCGACCGCCTCCACCCGAACCAAAACATCGTCGAGCTGCGTTTCGAGAGGCGACAAGGCATCGCCCTTGACCAAAAACTCGACACAAGCCTTGCTGATCCGTTCGAATTCTTCGACGGTCTCCTGCTCCAACACGTCGAGGGCCGCCAGATCGATGGCACGGACATCCTTGAGCGTGATGATGTGCCCGCGTTGGGTCCGCAGGGAGGTCAGCGCCTCCATGTACTTGTCGACGGTCTTCCAGTCTTCGGGCCGCAGACCCTTGATCAGCTGGGCGTGCTGGGCCTTGGCCTCGGCCAATGACTCCCGTGCGCGCTTGCGAATGGCGACGACCTTCTCAAACTCGTCGATGATGAGCTCGGTGGTCGACCGCACCTCCTTGAGCACTTCGGCGAGGTGGAGGGTCTCGTCGTGGTCGAGCCAGTAGTAGTTGTCGAGCAACCGCGAGGTCGACGAGATCAAGTCTTCGTAGGTCTCGCGCCGTGGATCCTCGTGGTTGACCAGACGCACGACGCTGTAGGCCTCGGAGATCCCGCTGACGAGTTCGCTGTTGCCGACCTTGGCCAGGTACGAACCGTCGGTCGGGGCTGCGGCGGCAAACTCGGCACTGACAAACGGGGTCTGCCACACCTGCATCGGGTGCACCCGCGTCTGTCCGTCGGAGGCGCGAAAGACCACCATCCGACCGTCGGCGAACAGCGAGTAGCCATGACAGCCGATCGGGTTTTGAACTTCCTTGCGAATCAGGTTGTAGGGCAGCAACACGTACTTGCCCTCGTCGCGGCGGTGGTAGACGTAGAGCACATCTTCGCCGTTGGGCGAGTCGAGCCGAACCTCGAACTCGAGGCCGTCGATCTCGCCTGCGAACTGTTTGTAGTCGCCGGTGGTCAGGTAATAACCGCCCGGAAACACAATCCCGTGGTCCTGCGGAAGTTGCTGGCAGGCCTGGCCGAGCGAATCGATCCGGACCACGTGCTTGGTCCGCTCGTTGTACACGAAGTAACGCCACTGCTCTTCGCGGTAGGGCAACACCCGCATCAGGATGAGCGGGCCGACGCAGGCGTACTCGATCTTTGCATCGTCAAGGACTTGGTCGGACTCCTGCACCGGCTCGCGGTAGACCCCGAGGCCATCTTCGGTGTTGTCCTCGATCTTGATGGTGAGGTCGCCCCCGACAGTCTCGACGAACACGCGGTCCTGGATCGAGATATGCGGATGGACGCCGCCCCGCTGATCGTCGCGCCCCGTCTTGATCCACGTGATTTCGTGGGACGGCGGTTGGGTGTATTCGCGTTCTCCCCGATTGTCGACGTAGGCGATGCTGCCGTCGGGCAGCAGGTTCCAGTGAAAAACCTTGATATCGGTGATCTGCTCACCGATCTGGAAGACCGCGAGCAGCTTGGTATCGGTGGTTTTGAGCCGCAGCAGCCGGGTCGACTTGGTGTAGCGGTAGAGCTCGTTGAACTCCTTTTTGAAGTTTTCGTCGTCGAGCAGCCCGGGGATCGCCTCGCTCGGGAGGGCGTTGAACGACTGCCCTTCTTCACTGGCGGTGAAGCTCTGCAGCGAGAACACATCTCCGACCGCGGGGACCTCTTTGAGGCCCATTTTGACGTTGTAGGAAAACAGAAGTTTGTTGCCGACCTCGACGATGTCGCAGGGGACACATGCGTTTTCGGTCCGCACGCGCTCGTTGCCGATGACCGTGAGCTCGGTGCCGCCGAAGGTCTCTTTGCGGGTCTCGTTGAGGGCAGTCGCCCGCTTCGAGAGTTCCTTGCCCTGTTCGATCAGTCGGGCGCGGATGACTTCGTAACTGCCACCCTCGAGGGTTTCGCCCTCTTCTTCCTCTGCGGCCGGGTTCTCCTTGATATTCGACTCCGCCATGGGACTACCTACCGTGTGCGCATCGCCCCGGGTCGGCCGAAGGCCGGTCCGTGGCTCGATTTAGTGCAGATACATCGACCCGAAATTCTCCGGCGCCGGGCCGCTCGCCGCCATGGACCCATGCGTTTGTACACACACTTTCCGGAGACAACACCGCACGGAGGCGGCGTTGTTCCAGATAACACGTGCGTATACATAGACTGTGCGCATGGGTGGCGGTGCCGCAGCCTGTGGTCTCTCGCGTGTAGCGAAACCCACCGGCTGCTAGTCGATCCCGAGCTCTTTGGCCTTCTTGAGCAGTGCCGCTAGTTTGCCGCGGTCCTCGGGACCGGCTCCGGACATGATCTTGGCGAGCAGAGCCGAGGTCGTGAGCGACTGGAGTCCGTCGGGGGTCAGCGACGACTTGGTGAGTACCTCCTTGAGGTCTGCCGGCAGATCGGCCGAACCGTCGAGATAGCTGCTGAGCGCTGTCTTGAGCGAGTCGCTGTTGTCGAGCATCCCGTCGAGCGATTGGCCCGAACCGACCGCGTGGATGAAGCGCTCGAAGAACTTGCCGTCGCCACCGACGATGTTGAACTTGGCGTTGGCGAACGCCTTGGCGAGGACCTGTGCCTGGTACTCGGCCATCTTTTGCCGAGCCGCGATACCGGCGAGTTGGACCTCGCGCTGTTTCTCGAGCCGCATGCGGAACTCTTCGTGCTCGCGTCCACCGGCGGGGATGGTCTCCATGACCTTGGCCTTGAGTTCCAAACCAGCGGCCTCGGCAGCGAGGCGTTTTTCGATCGACAGGGCGTTGGCGATCCCCTGCTTCTCGACGGCGACTGCGTCGGCCTCTTTGACCCGTGCCTGGGCCATACCGGCGGCTTCGATCCCGTGGGCCTCGACCTTGTGGCGCTCCTTGAGGACGATATTTTCCGCTTGGCCACGCTTTTCGATCGCGGAGGCCTCGGCCTCGTTGACGCGGACATCGGCCATTCCGAGTTTTTCCTTGGCGACGGCTTCGGCCTCTTTGACCCGCGCCTGGGCGAGCCCGGCGGCTGCCTCTTGGGCCTGGATACCTTCGGCGAGGCGAATCTTGGCTTGGGCCTCTTTGTCGGATGCCTCTAGGCTGGCCTCGGCGAGCACGAGTTTTCGCTTGGCCTCGAAGGTGGCCTTTTCGGCCTCGGCCTCGGCGACCTTGACGAGCTTGATCTTTTTCTCTTCGGCTTCGCCCTCGGCCTGGACGACGGTGGACTCTTTGACGCGCTTGGCTTCGGCGACCACCCGCAGGTCCTTGATGTACTCCTCCTGCTCGGCGACGGTCTTTTCGACCGCGACGCGGTCGCGGACGACCTCGGCGATGTTCTTGCGCTCGACCTCTAGGGCCTTTTCTTTTTCGATGCGCTGGAGTTCGACGGCGCGTTCGCGGGCGATCTGCTCCATCTGACGGGCCTTGGCCACGCGCTCGTGTTCGACACCGATCTCGCGTTCGCGGGCCTTTTCGGCGATGGCGATGGCACGGACCTTGTCCTCGTGGGCCTTCCCGGTTTCGGCCTCATTGGCCGTTTGTACAAGCAAGGTTTTCTTGGCCTCTTCGCTCGCGACGCGGGCGGCCTCCTGACCTTCGCGGGTGCGGGCGATCGCGATTTCTTTGTCTTTTTTGGCTTCGGCCTCGGCCCGCTGTTGGTCAAACCGGAAGATCGCCTCGTCGGCGGTCAGGTTTTGCGACCCCAACTCCATCCGCTCTTTTTGCTTGAGCTCGTTGGTTTGGACGTTGTGGATCGCGGTGATCTCGGTGATCTTGCGAATACCCTGGGCGTCGAGGATGTTTTGCGCATCGAGCTTCTCGACTGGGGTCTGCTCTAAGTAGTCGATGGCGGCATCGTCGAGCACGTAACCGTTGAGGTCGCGACCGATGACCTCGATGATCTGGTCTTTGAAGTCCTCGCGGCGGGTGTACAGCTGTTCAAATTCGAGGCGCTTGCCGACGGTCTTGAGGGCCTCGGAGAACTTGGCGATGAACAACGCCTCGAGTGTTTCTTGGTCCGACGCACGGTTACACCCGATGGCCTGCGCAACCTTTAACACGTCGTCCTTGGTTTTGTTGACGCGGACGAAAAACGTCACCTTGATGTCGGCACGAATGTTGTCGGCACAGATCAAGCCCTCGTGCCCACGGCGATCGATCTCGATGGTCTTGACCGAGATGTCCATGGTCTCGGCCCGGTGGACGACCGGCAGCACCAACCCACCGGTGAAGGTAACCTCGGGTTCCTTGCCCATCTTGTTGACGATGAGGGCTTTGCCCTGATCGACCTTGCGGTAGAGTTTGAAGACGATGTAGATGGCGCCGAAGGAAAACATCACTACGGAACCGACGATGATCGCGAACAGAACGGGGGGCATCTATAGAGACTCCTCGAGTTGAATGGGGCCGCAGGCCGGCCCTTGGCGCGCAACACTAGCAGGTTTTCTTGCCCCCGCACATCACCCAGAAACCGCGCGCGCAGGTCGGATCTGTGGAGCTTGAGACTGCCGGGCGATATCTTCGTAGTTGCAACAATCGCACCTCGCCCGGTGCACATTCACGCGACACAGTCTCGGTCCGCCGATGATTGGGGGGCACGCATGCGGGTTCGCCGAGAAACGATGTACGAGCCCCCGGACGATCTCACAATCGCCGTCTGTGTTAAACAAATCGAGCCCGCGGGCGGGCTCGTTGCATAAGCAAGTGAGTGTTTATGCTCCGGGCGGAAGCAGATTGTCGAGGCCCTCGACCTGAAACTCCTCGCGCTCGCGGCAGTAGTCGAGGATCACCGCCTGCGAGCCACGGCGCAGAGCATTGGGGGTCTCAGCCCGCACCTGGATCAGCAACTCGCCCCCATCTTCGCCTTTGAGTACCGCCTGGCCGAAGCGACCGTCGACGCGACCGGTCGAGATTTCACAGGTCCTCCCCACGAGATCTCGGTTTTGCGTCGCCAGGTGCACTTTGAACAGGGGAAACAATGGACGTACCGCAACCGAGGTGATCATGCTCGAGACAAACAGCGAGGCGACGAATATGCCCGAGCTCACCAAAACCCCGTCACCGATTCCGAGCGATACGCTCAGCGACATGCCGATATAACAAAGTGCCCACGAGAACAGGATCAGCAGACTGAGGACAACCGTCACCGGCACGCGGCCGATACCGAGCAGGTTCATAAACCCGATACCGCCGGTGATCCCTTCGGCTCCCCCCTCTGCGGCTCCTTCAGCTGCCCCTTCGACCGCTCCTTCAGCTGCTCCTTCGGCCAGCCCCTCGGCGACCCCCTCGGCCGCCCCCTCGACCGCACCTTCAGCCGCCCCATCGATCAATCCGTCGGCGTCGATGTCAAAATCCAATACGTCGAGACCGAGCGCCCCGACGATCACAAATCCCCAATAGATGAACACCACCGAGAGCAGAATTGTGTAGAGGACCGTGGGGAAGGCGAGAGCAGCAGAAAAAAATTCTTCCATCGTGTTTGCTTCTGCAGCATATCCACCAGGGGCCTGAGCACAATCCCGAAAACGCGGGCGCAACGATAATTAAAGGAAGGGACAAGGCCTCGGCTCGAGAACGCCGTACCGTTTGTCCTTTTGGTGTTCTTCCGCAATTTCGCACCTCGTCGTCGCGATCGTGAAACCGTCCCGGACGCCCATCCATCGTCTGTACCAACGCGCTGTTTTTACATTGACCCGCACGGGCTCGCATCCGCGACTTCTCGGAGATCTCGCGTGGGCACCACACGGACCGGACCTGGCAATCGCTTCGCGCCTCGCAAATTCATGTCCTTTGAAACATGTCTAGAAATACTTTTGAAAAGTGCACGATCTGCGCCGCTGTTGTGAGCGGACACAGTGATATGTTGTCTCTCAGGGCAGGTTGATGGGCTTGCCCGCTGTACGGGTTGGCATGAGCGAGGTTCATCAGTCACTCGTCGAGGAACACAACGCTGTGGTCCGCGGCCTACAACTGCGTCACTTCATCACCCTGTTGTTGATCGGCGCACTGTGTGCCGGAGCCTTTTTTGCCCGCCGCTACCTCGCCGAGCGCGACTACACCAGCACCAACCAAGCTGCGGTCGTCGGACGTCAACGCGTGCTCGTCTTGCAGGTGGCGGACTACTCCGCCCAGTTGTTTTTGGCCCGCGACGCCCACTCGCAGGAAATCTACGGAGAAGCCCTGCGCACGGCTGTCGACGACCTCGATATGCTCCACCGCGGCATCGTCTATGGCAACCCCGAACTCGGTCTGCCCTACGGCCTCGCACCACACCTGCGTCCGCTGTACTTCGACGATCCTGTCCTCCTCGACCCCAAACTCAAACGCTACTTGGCCGCCGCCGAGGCGGTGACACAAGAACCCCATCCGGGAGCCAACGCCCCGCAGGTGTCTAAAAATGCCGCCTATGTCACCGGGGATGCCAGCGGGGAACTGCTCGACGCGCTCGACCAAACCCTGCAGCGGATCACCGACGACGCCAAAACCCAACAGGTCCGTGCCCTCGCCCTCGACCGTTCCCTACTCGCACTGTTACTCGCCTCGGTCCTGATCGTGTGGTTGATTTTCCTGCGCGCCGGCACAGGCCGTCTCCGCCAGGTTCTGGTAGGGATGCGACGCGTGGTGGCCGAGCTGCGCAGCTCGGAGGAACGCTTTCGCAACATCGCCGAAGTCTCCAACGACTGGTTTTGGGAGCAGGATGCCGGACTGCGATTCACCTATGTGTCGGCCGGCTTCACAAACGCCGCCGGTCTTAAAGAACAGGACCTTTTGGGTCAACGCTGGCGCGACCTGGCCGATCCGGAAGGTCAGTTTATCGCCGAGCTCGACACGCGAATGGCCAAACGGGCGGCATTTAGTGACGTGACCTGCCACGTCCGGGTCCAGGACGACCGCGGTCAGTACTGGCGACTTAGCGGCGCACCTCTGTTTCGTCCCGATGGCGAATTTTTGGGCTACCGCGGTTCGGGTACCAACATCACTGCGCTGGTCGAAAATGAGATGCAGCTACAACAAGCGCACCACGAGGCGGCCCGTGCAAACAAGGAGATGGCGACCCTCAATGCCGAGCTCAATGCCCGTGTCGAGGAGCGGACGTTCAACCTGGCCCAGGCCAACATCGTCCTGCGCTCGCGCGAGACGGCCCTGCGCCAAGCCAAGGAACAGGCCGTGCTCGCCAACCGAGCTAAGTCGACGTTCTTGGCCAACATGAGTCACGAGCTGCGCACCCCCCTCAACGCGATCATCGGCTACAGCAACCTGATGGTCGAACTGCTCGACGACGACGAGTTTGAAGCCAACAGTTTTCACACCGACCTCATCAAGATTCGCAGTTCGGGCGAACACCTCCTGCGGCTGATCAACGAAATCCTCGACCTGTCCAAAATCGAGGCCGGCAAAATGCAGGTCGATCCCGAGATGTTTGACCTGCGTCGTCTGATCGACAGTGTATGTGCAGTGGTCGCCCCGCTCGTTGCGACCAATTCCAACACGCTGAAACTCGAACTCGGCGACGACCTCGGCGAGATGTACACCGACGCGACCAAGCTGCGCCAAAGCCTGTACAACCTCCTTAGCAACGCATCGAAGTTTACGGGCAACGGCACCATCGCCCTGATCGTCAAGCGGGTCGAACGCAATGGTCAGCCGTGGATGACGTTTACGGTCCGCGACACCGGGATTGGAATGAACTCGGAGCAGCTCGAGAAGCTGTTTGAGGCGTTTGTCCAGGCCGATGCGTCGACGACCCGCAAGTACGGGGGCACCGGCCTCGGATTGGCGATCACGCGGAAGTTTTGCCGCATGCTCGGCGGGGACATCACGGCCAAGAGCGTGTACGGCAAAGGTTCGCAGTTTCGCATCGAATTGCCGGCGAACTACGAGCCGACCGGCGTCAGCAAGTCCGCGCGAAAAACCGGCACATAACCGGCGAGTGTCGCCCGTGGATAAGTGCATGTATGTTCAATATCTTGCGTGGAAGTTGCTATCATGTGCACATGGACCCGCGCCTGCGCACGGCCTACCACGAGGCTGGTCACTTTGTGGTCGCCATGCTCCGCCCCTGTCGGGCGCTCTCGCTGACCTCGGTCAGTATTTGCGAAGATGGTGACTACAGCGGCCGGGTGCATCACCTGCCCATCACCCATCTGCGCGACTCAGAAATCTGGTCGCTGTGCGGCATCTTGGTCGCGGGCTACGAGGCCGAGTCGAAGGCTGTCGGAGCACCAGCTCCAGAGCACGCGACAACGGATCTGCGTCAGGTCCAGCAGTGGCTCGCCGAGCTGGCTGTCCCCGGGGCCATCGGGTCCGATCCACATTCGACGATTTCGCTGTCGCGCCGCATTCATCGGGAGATCCGCGAGCTCCTCACCAAGCACTGGCCACGCGTCGAACGACTGGCCCGAGCTCTGGCGCTGCGCGAGACCCTGACAGCCGACGAGGCGCGCAGGCTGGTGATCCCCCCACCCAAACACGAAGCGGCCAAACACGAACCACCAAACACTGGCCACACGTCGAGCGTCTGACCCAAGCTCTGGCCCTGCGCGAGACCCTGACGGCTGACGAGGCGCGCAGGCTTGTGCTCCCCCGCCCAAACACAAACCACCTCCCCACGCCAGAAGCGAAAGTATCAACGAGTTCGCGGTCGCGCCGACTGCATCAGGTTCTACCTGAGTACGGTGCGCTCCGCGAACCCTTTGACAACCGGTGACACGCGGCAGGCCTGCGCTCCCCGGCCGAAACACGAACCACCGACCTACTCCACCAAATAAATGTATCCACAATAATTTCGCGGCCAAGCCGGCCGGTCTTTTAGACGCGCGATTTCGGAAAATCGGACCTGGGCGATCTTTTCGTGAGCCACGAGCACCCAGGCGTCGACATCCATCGTCTGTCGCGGCCGGAACTTTTCGCGCCGCAAACACCCCACGCCGCGATCTTAAAAGAAATCGTTGAACCAAATCCCAGGGGTCGGGACTACCGGGATGGAGAGCTTCGAGATGTCCCCTAAAACCCCTAAAAACGCCCCGCTTACGCCTAGCCATGCCCTGTTGACACCGACCTGGATGATGTCTCTGTCGCTCATGGCCCTCAACGACCATGTGCTCAAAGGCGCAGGTCTGTTGCCAGAGGCGCTGACTGGCAAGCTGAGCGATGTCGCCGGGATGTTGGTCGCGCCCTCGCTGCTGGCGACCCTGACCCGGACCAAAACCACGCGCGGCCTGCTGGCCTGTCACGCCGCGGTCGCTGCCGTATTTGCCGGGATCAATGTCTCGCACGGCCTTGCTGATCTGTGGTCGCGTGCGATGGGACTTGTGGGCATGCCCTGGTCGATCACCACCGACCCCACCGACCTCCTTGTATTGCCATTGATGCCGCTGTGTTGGGCATTGACGGTTCCGGCCATGCGTCGGGGGTACCGCGCGTGGCACGACTCCTCGGTGCTCGCTCCCGCCGCGCGCATGGCCGCTGTGGGTCTGGGGACGTTCGCCTGTATCGCTACCAGTCCACCCGACGACGGCGGATGGGATGGCGAGCTGAACTACGAGTCGATCCAAGCCGATGTGTATGTGCACAATACGAGCGGAGACCAACAGCTGATCCTGCGGGTGCGTCCGCTGCGTCCCGAAATCCAGATCGACTGTTTCAACGTGTCGCAAAACCCGGGTTTGTATCTACAAGAACAAGTTTTCGGCGAGGCCTTCACGTGGACCATGCCACCGGGTACCACCGCTGCAGTCTCTCCCAACGGCCCGTCCGACGCCGCCTGCCAAGCCGTGCTGCTCGAGAGCGACATGATGAATCCCGCAATCGTGTTCTGGCAGGCTGGCGATGTTGCCTGGAGCACAGTCCCCGGCAACATCACGAGCTCCAACGA
The DNA here is from genome assembly GCA_964621785.1 of uncultured Nannocystaceae bacterium. Lineage (GTDB taxonomy): Bacteria > Myxococcota_A > Polyangia > Nannocystales > Nannocystaceae > JACKDW01. The sequence continues at coordinate 37,995 of CAZUPD010000014.1, read as the reverse complement.
GTACAACAACGGGGCGATTCGCGCCCAGTTGGGAGCGGTCGGTGAGCGCGGGACATTTATGCCTTGGGCCGCGCCGAGCATGGTCTACGACCCTCAACCCGTCAGCGAAGAAGTTGCTCCTACATGTGAACGCATCGATCCGGTCAACCGCCTCGCCTACAGTCCGCATCCCACCGGAGACCGCGAACTGCTGGCGATTGAGCCTGGTATCGACGGCTGCTACGCCCTGACGACCACCGTCCCCGCGTCGGAAGAGCCTGATCCCTACCCGTTTTACCTGTGCTTGCCCGAGATCGAGTTTCCGTTTGAAGTCGGCGACGTCGTCGATGTGAGCAACTTCCGCGCGCTGACCCTCGATCTCAGAAGTCGCCAGGGGATCCCGGTCGAGGAGGGTGGAGAGATCCGCCTGCAAGTCGCCACCGGCTCGCCCTATTACGACATCGACGGATTGCAGGTGAGCAGCGTAGCGACGCCTGGATGCGAGCTCGTGCCCGAAAACGAATGCGGGACGGCGGCGCGGCGGGTGAATCCTGTTGCCCAATACGCCGACAGCGACCCCAGCGATGCGCCCGTCGGTAGCGCGGTCGTGTTGACCGGGACCGCGGGTGAAACCGCGACCGTGTTTGTCACCTTCGCCGAGGAGTTCGCCGTCACCCACAGCGATTGCTACCTGGGACCGAGCTATCCCGCGACGGACATCGAGTATGCAGCCGTCATCCGCGGCCCCCTCGCCAACTAGCACCCACAATTTTTGTGTACCCACACCTTTTCTTCAGGAACTTTTGCCATGTCGATCTTCAACTTCAAAACCCTTTCCCTGCCCGCCATCGCCCTTTGCCTTGCCTCGACGCTCGCCCCCGGTTGCGGAGATTCCGGCGGATCCGGGGATTGGAATGACGAGTACGGCGAAGGTGCCGGACTCGGCCAGGGCGGCGCCCAAGACTTCGGTCTGTTTCGCCAGATTCTCGAAGCTGGTGACTTGCCCAATCCCAACACCCTCGACGACGTCGGGTTTTTCAACGAACACAAGCTCGAGCTTCCCGCCGCCGACTGTGGCGAGGATGTGTGCCTGCACGGACTGTTCGGGCGCATGGACAATATGATCAACGGCTCGAACTGCACCACGGTGCTGCTGGGGATGAACACACCGATCGACCCGGATGAACTCGAGCGACCGCCGCTCAACCTGGCCATCGCGATCGATACCAGCGGTTCGATGAGTGGTCCCAACATGGACTATACCCGCGTCGGTCTACTCAACATGTTGAGCGCACTTCAACCTGGTGATCAGGTCAGCTTGGTGGGTTTCTCCAACGACGCCACCGTGATGCTCGACGCGGCCGCCCACAACGACCCCGACCTCAGCATCGCGATCAACCAGCTGACACCCAAAGGTAGCACCAACATCTACGCCGGCCTGCGCACAGCATTTGAGCAGGTTGCGCTGTACCAGGAGCCGGGGCTGCAAAACCGCGTCATTTTGCTCAGCGACGGGATGGCGACCACCGGGATCACAGCCGACGAAAAACTCTTGTCGCTGGCGACCGCCTACAGCAGCGAAGGGATCGGGCTGACAACCATCGGCATGGGTACCGACTTCGATGTCGAACTCATGCGCGACCTGTCCGAGATCGGCAGCGGTAGTTTTTACTTCCTCGAAAATCCGATGGCGGTACAAGAAGTGTTTGTCGACGAGGTCGAGGCATTTTTGGTCCCGCTCGCCGAAGATGTCCGAATCGACATCTCGCCCTCGATCGACTACGCCCTGCGCGGGGTCTACGGGACCAAACAGGCCGAGTTTTCCAGCGGTTCGGGGAGTATCTACATCCCGAGTCTCCACATCGCCCACCGCACGTCGGCCAGCGATCAAACCGGTGGCCGTCGCGGCGGGGGTGGCGGGATTGTGCTCGAGTTGCTCGAGTCGGCGACTGCTCCCGGCAACGGGCTCGAGGTCGGGTCGTTGACACTCGAATACCGCAAGCCCGGGACTGACGAGCTCGTGCACCAACAGGTCGAGATCAGCTCGCCCCACGGGTTTGACACTCCAGATGCCTTTTTCGACAACCTCACGGCCGAGAAGTCGTTTGTCACCCTCAATATCTTCGTCGGGTTTCAGCTCGCGTCTGCGCGGGCGACCTCGGGTGATCTCACCGGTGCCCTCAACGTGCTCGACGGCCTCGGGTCCAATGTCAGCGCATGGCTGCTGCAACATCCGGATGCGGATATCGAAGATGACTTGCGCTACATCGAGATGTTCCGCAGCAACCTGGTGGCCCACGGGGCTTTGGAGCCACCGCCCGGGCAAACAAAACCCGAGCCGTGGCCGCAGGACTAGGGAATGTGCCGCAGGGGACGATTGCAGTCGCATCGACTCCTGTGGCTTACGTGAGCAATCGTCACAACTACGCCCGAGGCAAACCTGCTGACCTCAAATTTCAGTTCTTATACATGTATTGGAGATTGTACAATGTCTGGCACACGACTTTTGGGCGGGCTCTTGACCCTCGTTGTATCGACACTGACCGGCTGTAGCGACGCGGGAACCGAAGCCTGGGAAGACCACCGCGTGCCGATCTTCGCCGATGCGTACCTCCATAACGCCACGGATTGGACGATCGATGTGGAGTTGCAGATGCTCACACCCGAAGCCGAACTCGACTGCGACAATGTGGCCGTCACCCCCGAGTTGTTACTCGCACCGGGTGTTCTAGCCCCCGCCGAAGAGGTGGTACTGCCAGCGGACGCCACCCTCGGCCTGCGCGATATGAGTCGGACCCACAACTGCTACGCCGCCCTGATCACGCCCTTGGGAGAGCCGTCGTATGCGGTCGTGTGGTGGGCAGACTCCCTACCCGAAGACTGGGTGGACGGCGAGATCACCGAAGAGAGCGAGCTGCGCTGGGGAGCCGTGTCCATCGTCAGCCTGACAGGGGTGCTGAGCTACCGCCCACACGGTCCTGTCGGGGTCCACGAAGTCCGGTAACTGCTGCGGCTTGCAAATGCACGCACCCACCACACGGGTTTGTCCGCGCATCCAATGGTTACGCACGTTTGCAACCCCCGGCCGAAAACTTGGGTGAGAAACCGGGCAATAACGTTGATTCGATGACCTCGACTGGGTGAGCGAGACCCCGCCTTTGGAGAACCAGGGGTTGGTCATCCCCGCAGGAACCGCGGTGTACACACATTTTTTTGAAACCGGAGGTTTTTCGTGTTTTGTCGTCGGTGGGTGGCTGTCGCACCGCTACCGCGGCCATGCGTAATTTTGTAACGTAATCAAGTAGGGCCGTTTCGCCAGAACAATGCTCCAGACCGACGATGTCAACCAGGCCCCGCGGCAGTGGGGAGAACCCGAGCGCCACCAGTTGGTCTCGCGGGTACTCGCCGGTGAAATCGACCTCGATACCGCGGCGGCGAAATATTGGCTCTCGATCGCAACCTTGGAACAGTGGCTGATCGACTATGTCATCGACGGTCGCCACCGCGCTGGCAGAGAAATACCTTACAGTACAACTTTCTGGGCCCAAGTCGCCGACCGCCCGACGCCCAAATTGCTCGAGCTGATCGAGCAACACCGGCGCACCTGCATCCTCGAGATCGTCGGCAAAAAGATCAAGGGCCGTGTATGGACGCTGGCCGGGCAGGTCGTCGACGCCCGCACCGACGATCTTGATGGCCTCGATGCCGCGATTGCGCTGCTCGAGCTGGACAAAGGCTCGGTTGGGATCCGCTACGAAGACCGCGAACCGGACCGCACGATCAAACGCTCCGACTCTGTGCAGGTCGAGTTGGCCCGTCGTGAGCAGCGTCGAAAAGCGCTGCTGCGGATGTTGGGCGACCTCAACCGAGTGGTCAAACCGGTCGCGGGAGCGTCGCAGGCAGAACTCTCGTCTGAGCATCGTGCGCTACTCGAGAAGGTCGACGGCAGCAAGACCCTACAAGAGCTCCTCGACCGCGCAAATGATGCATTTACAACATTAGAGGGACTCGTCTACCTCAACCAGGGCGGGTATATCGAACGCGTGAACACACCGGCTCCGGGCGTGCCCCAGCCGGGTACCAGCGGCTCCAAAACCCCGCGCCTACCCGAAACGCCCAACGACGGGCCGTCGCGGATGTTGGTCGCCCTCGGCATTACATTTGTCCTGTTCGGGTGGTTGGCCTTCACATTTTGCGGCCTAGGCGGGGGCGACGACACGTCCAAAAGCTCAGCCCAGGTCCAAAATCCGTGACTCCCGATCGGTCAAAGACCCGGCGCATCGGCGGCCTGTCCTTGGCGACTGTACTACTACTCGGTGCATGCACATGTTCTGGATCGAGTGTGACGCCCGACCTCGCCTCGATCCAGTTACCGCCCGGGTTTACGATCTCGGTGTTCGCCGAGGTCGAAGCGGCTCGCTCGTTGACCCGTGGGCCCGAGGGCACGATCTTTGTCGGCGCACGTAAAACCGGGAATGTCGTCGCCTTGACCGATGCCGACGGCGACGGTCGAGCCGAGACCATCCGGACGATCGCCGAGGGTCTCCACGTACCCAACGGTGTGGCGATGCACGGGGGTGACCTGTACATCGCAGAGGTCTCGCGGATCCTCCGCATCCCGCAGGTCGAACAACATCTCGACAACCCGCCACCGCCCGAGATCGTCCGCGATGACCTCCCGACCGACGAACACCACGGGTGGAAGTTCATCGCCTTTGGCCCGGACGGATATTTGTATGTACCAGTAGGTGCACCCTGCAATATCTGCCTGCGCGAGGACGACCCGCGCTATGCCAGCATCCTGCGGATGCGGCCGGACGGCAGCGACGTGTCCGTGTTTGCCTCCGGTATCCGCAATACAGTGGGGTTTACCTGGCATCCCGAAACCGGCGAGATGTGGTTGACCGACAACGGCCGCGATCACCTCGGCGACGATCTTCCGCCCGATGAACTCAACCACGCACCGACGGTCGGCATGCACTTTGGGTACCCGTTTTGCCATGGCACGGACATTGCCGATCCCGAGTTCAACACCCGCCCCTGTTCCGAGTTCACCCCGGCTGCGCAGACCCTCGGTCCCCATGTCGCCGCCCTCGGTCTGCGGTTTTACAGCGGACCCAACGTGCCTCAAGATCACCGCGGCAAGCTGTTGATCGCCGAACACGGGTCGTGGAACCGCAGTGAGCCGATCGGGTACCGCATCACCCAAGTCACGCTCGAAGGCGATACTCCGACCACCTACGAGGTGTTTGCCGAGGGTTGGCTCAAAAGCGACGGCAAGGCCTGGGGGCGTCCTGTCGACCTCGAAGTTCTCCCCGACGGTTCGCTGTTGGTCAGTGACGACGCGGCCGGGCTCGTCTACCGGATCGCCCCGTCGTAACCGCAATCTCTACGGACCATGTCTTCGATTCCCCCTGCGACCTCCGGTGCTCCCGTGTTTTTGTGTGCACGGGGACTTGCTCGCGGCTACGGAGATACATGTTTGTACACTCAACTCGACCTCCAAATGCACCCCGGGGAGTTGGTCGCGTTGGTCGGCCCCAACGGCGCCGGCAAGACCAGCCTGCTGCGCGACATGGCCGGACTGACGCCCCCCCAACAGGGGGTTGTCCGACTCGGAACACAGGCGCTTCACACGATCGACGCGAGACTCCGCGCCCGCCAGATCGCCTATCTCCCCCAGCACACCCCAGCCGATCCTGACCTCCGCGTCGACGAAGTGGTGTCGCTCGGCCGCGCCCCCTATTGGACCGCTTTTTCTCCTCCGAACGAGGTCGACCGCGAGGCGATCGCGGCCGCGATTCTATCTGTCTCTATCGACAGGTTGAAACACCGGCGCATCGGCACCCTCAGCGGCGGGGAACGGCAACGTGTCATGCTCGCGCGGATGCTCGCTACGCGGGCGACCTGTTGCCTGCTCGACGAGCCGACGGCCGCGCTCGACATCGGCCATGCCATTGAGTTCTTGCAACTTTGTCGCGACCAATGCCGGCGCGAGATTGCCATGTTGATCGCGATCCACGACCTCGATCTCGCGCGGCAATTCGCCGATCGCGTCGTTTTGCTCCACGCGGATGGACGTGGAACTGTCGACGTCGGTCCCACGCCAGCGGTTCTGACACCCGAGCAGGTCGCCGCTGTGTTCTGTGTTTCGACACAACTCGCCGATGGGCACCTGGTCTTTTCCACCAGTCGAACGGGACAGGCTGCACCACCACTGACCAAACCGTGATGTGTAACGATGCGTGTGTGGTTCTCGAAAAAGTGATCCAAAACCGACCCGCGGTCACTCCCCGCTCGGACACCTTTTTCGATCGGGAATGCCCCCGGGTGATCCCTTTGACGAGCCGTCGTATCCTCTGTCCACCGTCCGTGTTTCGTAGTGACCCGACCCGCGATGTCTGCCGACAATAAAACTCTCCTCGCCCAAGGTGGTTTGCCACCGCCTGGCTCCCCCGAACCCGGGTCCCCTGCGATCGCGTCGACGATGGTCGCGGCCCAAGGACCGGGACCTGCACTCGGGGCGACCATGGCTTCGCCTTGCGAGCCCCGTGAAGCGGCACTCGGGGCAACCGTGGTTTCACCGAACGAGCCAGCACGTGCACCCCGCGAACCGACCCGCCGAGGTGCCCCAAAGGTCAGTGCGGCGAAAACGATGGCGGCACCACAGGCCACGCGGACCGTGATGCGCACCGAGGTGGCGAGTCGCAAAACCGTTGCCCGCCTCGCCGACGATGCGATCACCGTGCGCGAACCTGCGGGATTTGACGCCACCGTCGTCAACACCGGCGGACCTATCGACATCGACCCGAGCCTCTACGGCCACAACCTCGAGGCACGGCTCTACCAAAACCGCGGCGAACCGATGCGAATCGATCGCTACGCGGTGCTGCGCAAGCTCGGCGAAGGTGGAATGGGGATCGTGTTCTCGGGCTACGACGAGGAACTCGACCGGCGGGTTGCCATCAAGTTGTTGTTGACCGCCGACCAACCGGGCACACAGGGGCGGGCCAGAATGATGCGCGAGGCCCAAGCGATGGCCAAGCTCTCGCACCCCAACGTGGTCCAAGTCTATGACGTCGGCGTGTTCGAGGGCCAGATCTTTTTGGCGATGGAATTCGTCAAGGGACATGACCTCGAAGACTGGTCGAACCAGGGCCATCACGCGTGGCAGGGCATCTTAGAGATGCATCTACAAGCAGCTCGGGGCCTGGCTGCCGCCCATGCCGTCGGTCTGGTCCACCGCGACTACAAACCCGAGAACGTTCTCGTGGGCATAGATGGTCGCGCCCGGGTCCTCGACTTCGGACTCGCCCGCGCAACCCGTGAACTCGACAATCCGAGTCCGTCCTCGTCGCTCGTCGGCCCGGTCAGCCTCACCCGTACGAGCGAACTCGAGACCGAGCTGACAATCGCAGGGACGGTCATGGGCACGCCGGCCTATATGTCGCCGGAACAACACACCGGTGCGCCGACCGATGCCCGCAGCGATCAATTTTCGTTTTGTGTCGCCCTGTATCGAACGTTGTACAAGCAAGCACCGTTTGAGGGCAACTCCCTCACCGAGTTGGCGATGAATGTGTGTGAGGGCGAACTGCGGCCGCCACCCAAGGACACCGAGGTGCCACCGTGGGTATTTGACGTGCTCAAGAAGGGCATGGCGACCGATCCCGACGAGCGTTATCCGTCGATGGATACCCTCATCGCCGCCCTCTCCCGCGACCTTGACGACGGCGTGACCCTGCCGACCGGCGTCCGCTGGCGCTGGCCCCTGATCGCCGCCGCGAGCCTGTTGGTCGCCGTATTCTCTGTGATCACGCTGCTCACCCAACCCGACCCGACACCCGAAGAAAAGACGATCGTCGAGCAGCTGGTCCGCGAGGCCCGTGAGGCCGGTTCACGCGCCCATTGGGTCTACCCCGATCCCGATGCACTTGATGATACATCTTTGCTGAAGATCTACACCCTTGAAAACCTCGAAGGGGCGGCCGAAGAACTCGGCGACACCGAGGCCCTCGCGCTTCGCCAGGACTTTGCAGCATCGCTTCAGACCCTCGGAGACCGCTACTGGGACAACGAGAGCACACGCTCGATCGCCCGCGCCTACTATGCACAGTCGTTGATGTTCGACGAGAACAACGAAGAGCTTTTGCGGCGTACCGGCGTCCTGCGCACGCAGTTGGCGGCCGACCGCGAACGTGCCCTGCGCGGCGAGTTCTCCCCCGAAGAGCTGCAACACCTCGGCCTGCTGGCCGTGATGGCGATGCCCGAGGAACAACGCGACGATGCCCTCGACGCCTGGGAAGAGCAACGGGGCCCCGACATCTTCTTTTCCGAGCAGGTGCTCCTCGCCAACGCGCTTCCCAACCGTAAAAACCGGCACAAGCCCTCTGGCGAGCGAGGGGTCGGAGTTGCGGTCCCGGTCGCCGACCGTGTGCTCGAGGACGGACCCGACGGGGTCGGCACGACAGAGCTTGCGGTGGGAGGAAGCGAACAACCGCCGGAAAGCGAGCTTGCGCAACCGGAGGAGTCCAAGGGACACAAGGCCAACACATCGGTCAAGATCCACCGTCAGCCGAAACAAAAAAAGACCCAGGCCAAAACTGAGGGAGAGGTCAAGGAACAGGTCGTCGACGTCGAACTGTCCAATCAACTCGCCGACCAAGGTGAGGCCGCGCTGGCCCGTGGTGCCTTCTCCGAGGCGGAAAAACTGTTCAACCAATCGCTGAGCTACAACAACCGAAATGCCCGCTCGCTCATGGGTCTCAGCGACATCGCATTCGAACGCGGGAAACACCGCCAAGCCGCGAGTTATGCAAAGAAGGCTGTGAACGCGGCTCCGGGGAATGCCAACTACCGGATCAAACTCGGCGATGCGTACTTCAAAATCCTGCGGTACGAGGACGCTCGCAAAGCCTACGAAAAAGCCAAGAGTCTCGGCAGCACCAAGGCCGATGGGCGACTTCGCAAGGTCGAGGAGCGACTCGGGCAGTAGCTGAGCAAATTTGCCACTGCAAGTTCTTCCGTAGCGAGTGCCATGACTGCCGTGTTACCGTTCCCTCAGATGCGTCGACTGTTCTCGTTCGCGCTGACAACCTCACTGCTGTGCACTTGGACGGTCCCTGCTCAAGTCGGTGCACAGGAGCCGCAAGAGGTGGAATCGGACGTCTCCGACGACGCGGCGGATGTCCCCGAGGCACCGGAAGACGACGACGAAGCGGAACTCCCCGAGGGGGACGAAGCGGACCCCCCCGAACAGACGCCTGGGAAAGATGTAGCGACAACGACTCCGGCACCCGCTCCGGCCGAACACGATATCACCATCGCGGTCCTTCCCATCCTCGTCAGTGGTGAGCTCGCCGAAGCGATCCGCCAGCGCCTGTTTGAGTCGCTGCGTCAGGGGCTTCAGCGCGGGCAATTTGGCCTGGCCGACCAGTCCAAAGTCGACGAGCTCGCGCGCACCGGGTGTGCCGATCAAATCTGCTACCGCAAAGTCCGTAAAAATACCCAGAGTTCCTATATCGTGCGGACCTTTGTCACGATTTCCGACCGCGACTACATCATTCACCTCGACCTGGTGGACATCGATGAAAACGAGGTTGTCGCCTCCTCCGAGGAGACCTGCGAGGTGTGTGGTGCATCCGAAGTCGGGGCCGTGCTCGACACCCAAGCGGCACAGTTTCGCACCAAGCTGGAGGCACTGATCAAAGAACCCCCCATGGTTGTGATTTCCTCGGAGCCCAAGGGCGCGCTGGTCACCATCGACAATGTCGTCGTCGGTGTCACCCCGTTGGAGCGCAAAGTCCTGCCCGGCGATCACATCGTCCGCGTCACCACGGAAGGGTTTATCCCCGAAGAGCGCGAACTGACCTCTGTGCCAGGTGTCCGCGAGACCATCTCCCTCGAGATGGCCAGGACACCCCAGAGCATCCGCAACCGCAAACTCGGAGTCGGATTTATCGCCGCGGGTGTGCCAGTGCTGGTCGGAGGTGTGGTGTTGACTGCCCTCGACCTCAACCGCGGCCTGTGTTGGGGTTCTGCGAAAGATGCCGACGGTGACTGCGAGTTCCTCCGTCAAACCGCGATCATCGGGGCACCGGTGATCGGCGTCGGAGCGATTCTCACGACCCTGGGAGCCGTGTTATTGGCCCGGCAAAAAAACCGACAAAAAAACAAAAAGCTCACCGCCGGATTCTCTGCGACGGGTATCTCGCTACAGGGACGCTTTTAGCTCGAGCTCTCGATGGGCTTCAGCGCATGTGCTGCCTTAAAAACATGTGCATACAATTGATAGCCAGAGATGGATGCTACTAGAACTAGTCCTGTGGGAAGAATCCGCAGACCTCAACTGCTCCCGCGCTCCCGATCAGCGCTGTGCAGGCTTCCCCACAGAAATTGAGTTTGACGGAGTCCATCGTAAACTCAATCTGAATGCCATCTTCGCCTGCGCAGCTATCGGATTGGGCTTCGAATTCTTCCCCCAGAACAAACTCGATGGGCTCGTCGCCTAAAAATGCTGGGAACATGGTCCCAGGCACCCGAATATCGCAATAGAGGCGGTAGGCGAGTTCGCGGGCCTTTTCTTCGATGTCCGGGTACGAGTCGACCAGTAAGTACGGTTCCTCGCCCTCGTTGTCGTACGTTCCACCGTGCTCGGCCATTTGGATCATCGCCGCCTGGCTCGTCCACATGTCATTGTCGACCTCGACGTTTTCGGACGGACCGTAGGTCGATGCATCCTTCGACGTCCCAATCCCGACCACATATGTCCGAACCCCTGACTCGATGAGGGCCTCTTCGATCGTCACGAGCACTTCCAAATCAGGCAGCCAGAATCCTTCTGGAAGCGGGTTTCCTTCCATACAGTTGGGCGCACCGTCGGCGATGACCACCGCCGCGTTGCGATACTCCAGATCGTCATCGAGCTCGTCATAGGCCGTAAGGAGGGCCGCTCGCAGGGGCGCAGCACCTCCCATGGGCGGGGGACCGAGCATGTTAAACACCGCCTCACCGAACGCGGGATACACATCGAGCGGCGCCATGACATCACAGTAGCTCGATTCACCTTCGATCCCGAGCTGTGGATAGGTCTCCAGCCCTACCTGGACTTTCCCGTGAAAGTCGCCCCCGTACTCCGAGCCGAGTGCAGATACAAACTCTTCGACAACACCCCAATGAGAAAACTGTTCGATTGTCTCATAGTTCATCGACTTGGAGCGGTCGATGGCAAACACAACCCGCGGCGTTGGAAAGTCAATGTTTATGCAAGATTCGACCGGCTCCTCGTCGGGAAGATCCTGATCGTTACCCGAGCTCGCCGTCGTTGTCATGTCGATCGTCGATTCGGATGTCGCCACGGTCGTCGGATCGGTTGTCGGCCCATGCGTGGTCGAAGACCCTTCTGATTCCGATTCCGATTCCTTCCCCGACGTCGACTCTGTTTCGTCCCTATCAAACGCCGAGTTGGGCACAGAGCACCCAAACGCCGGTCCACAAACCGCGATCACGAGCCATACACCAAGTTGTTGTCGCACGATCTGAGACTAGCAGATGCGTCTGCATCGGTGCCGATTTGCATACGTCCTCTTCGCGCATTCCGAATTTTTTTCGTCTTACATACATATCCTGACAGATTTTAATTTGCCGTATTTAGGCATAATTCAGCAATTATCACCTAAAAGCGCATTTTCAATCCAATTGGCGCATTTTTTGCGTTAACACAAGTAGTCATTCCCATGCATCTTTTGTCTCGCACACTCCTGGTGTGTTGACCAGAAACATGACCTAAAAAACAGGTCGATTAGAGGCCCGATGTCCAGCATCAAACCGATCCGTGTTCTCGTCTGCGACGATGAACCTGCCGCCCGCTCTGCCCTCAGTGAGATGTTGCGCGACGAGGGGTACGAAGTTCAATCCGCGGCCGATGGCTACAAAGCACTCGGCAAGACCGATGCCTGGGAGCCCGACGTCCTGATTACCGATGTCCATATGCCCGCGCTCGGCGGAATCGAGTTGATGACCAAACTACGGGAAAAGTTCCCGGATGTCGCGGTTGTTGTGATGACCGGATTTGGCTCGGTCGAGGGTGCGGTCGAGGCCATGCACTTGGGTGCCGACGATTACCTCAGCAAACCGATCCACTTTCCCCAACTGTTGATGGTCCTGCGGCGGGTCATCCAGCACCGCGCCCTCCAACGCGAGACCCAACAACTGCGCGACGCCCTGCGTGAACGCAACGCCGACGAATCCAATGAGCTTATCGGCCAGTCACGTGCGTTTCGCGAACTCCTCGACCTCGTGCGACAAATTGCAGATGCACCGGCTTCGGTGTTGATCCTCGGCGAAACCGGGACGGGCAAGCGCACACTCGCCGAACTTGTTCACCGCTGGAGTCCGCGCAAGGATGCGGCATTCAATGTCCTGCGTTGTTCTGCCGGCGACGAAAAATCGCTCGAGCGCGAGTTGTTTGGCGAAGAAGCGAACGGTGAAGTTACCTATATCGGGGTGATCGAGAAGTCCCACGAAGGCACCGTCTACCTTCCCGATATCGTCGCCCTGCCGATGCCACTTCAGGCGCGCCTGCTTCAGTTTGTCCAGGAACGCCGGTTCAGACGCGTCGGGGGAAATGAGTATATACAAGCAGATGTCCGAGTGGTCAGTGCGTCTGACCAGGTGCTCGGGCGGGCCGTCGAAACCGGAACTTTCCGCGAAGATCTATCCTACCGCCTCAATGTCGTTACCCTCCGCACGCCCTCGCTGCGGGAACGTCGGGAAGATATCGCCCTGTTGGCGACCAAGTTCCTGCGAAAGTTCGCCCGCCAAAGCGGCAAGGCAATCGTCGGCTTTGGCGAGCGCACCCTCGGGATCCTCCTCGACTTCGACTGGCCGGGCAATATCCGTCAGCTGGAGCAGACGGTTGAACGCGCGGTGGTGATGGCCCGCAGCACCGAGATTGCTCCGCGCGACCTCCCGCGCGAGTTGCTGTCCCGCAGCCGCGACAACGGTTCGGTGCCGGTCATCCCGGGATCGTCGCTGCGAGAGATCGAACGCTATGCAATCCTGCGGACACTCGAGCACGTCGGTGGTAGCACGAGCAAGGCCGCCAAGATCCTCGGTATCTCGCCGCGCAAGATCCAGTACAGACTCAACGAGTACCGGATCACCCCGCAATCAGGGCTCCCGTCGGTCACGCGGCCATCGGCGAGCTAGCCGGGCGAGAACTTGTATCACCAATGAGTATGCGGCGGGCCCCTGGGAGTCCGCCGTTGCTTTTGTGTCCCGCGGCCGACCTCGTTAAGATGTCGGTCATGCGGGTCTTTCTCGGTATTGATCTCCCCGACATCATCGACACCCAGCTCTCGCTCACGGCGGGTGGACTCCCGGGTGCACGCTGGGAGCCGCCGGAAAAGCTCCACCTGACCCTGCGGTTTTTAGATGAACTCGACGGGGGCCAGGTCCGGCGGCTCACTGCATGTATGCACAAGCTCAACAGCCCCGCCTTTTATTTGCGGCTCCAGGGCACGGGTGTGTTCCCTCCTCGCAAAGCACCGAAGTCTGTGTGGGCCGGCATCACCCCTGCCGATCCGGTGCACCGCCTCAAGCAAGAAGTCGATCGCCAACTCGCCCCGCTCGGCCTGCCCCACGACAGCCGCAAGTTCGCGCCCCACATCACCCTCGCCCGGCTCAAGAACGCACCCACAACCAAGGTCGCCGCGTTTTTGGCCCACCACGCGCTGCTGCAGTCCGAACCGTTTTTGGTCGACGCCGTGACGCTGTACTCGAGCGTGCTCGCCCCCGGAGGCTCGAAATACCGCAAGGAGGCGGTGTTTGGGCTCCAACCGGTACCGTCGGCGGGATAAGTGCAATCAAAACCCGGAACATCTCGCCGAACGATCGGACCGAGTCGGCGGGTGTCACAAGCCGGTTCGATGCACTTGCAAGTGAATCGGGCTGGCACTTGACCACGACTGCGGGCACCAAGTCGACATGCGGACAAGCGAGTGGGCTGTGCCGAGTGTGAGGACGACGCGAGTTCAGGGGTATCCCGTGCATTTGCAAGCCGCCACTGTCGCGCAGTTGCGGGACCCGTTTCGCGCATCCCGTGTGCTACCTTCAGAGATCTCCGTCAGGCAAGTCTCCCCCACGATTGCGACCCGATAGACAACCCTCGTAGCTTTCGCAATTTCGCGCCGCGGCGGTCACAGTTTGGTAGGCTCGCGCCATGCTTTGCCCCAGGCTCCCCGGACCTCTCGCATCGATCGTCGGCCCGGCGTGTTTGCTCGCTACGATCTTGAGTGGTTGCCAAGGGGGCTCCGCGCGGTCGGTGCAGTCGGCGGCCCAACCCGCGACCCAAGTTGATGCAGATACAAAAAAAATGCACACGGGGGACGGCGACGAAACGGCTGCTCCCCAGGGTCCGATCGCGCCGACAACTCCACACGATTTTTCGGCCCGCGACCTGCTTGCCATGGACCGACTGTCGAGTCCTGCCGTTTCGCCCGACGGTTCCCGGGTCGTGTTTGTCCGCCGCGCGACCGATATGGTGGCCAACAAGGGCCGCACAAGTCTGTGGACGGTCCCCGTCGCTGGGGGCGAACCCACCCTGCTGGTCGACGGGGCCGACGGCGATCACGAACCGCGTTGGTCCGCCGATGGCTCGACCGTGTACTTCGTGTCCAAACGCAGCGGTTCCCCCCAGATTTGGGCAGCCGCTGCCAACGCTTCCAAACCCGCGACGCCCCGCCAAGTCACCGACCTGCCACTCGGGATCAGCGGCCTAAAACTCTCGCCCGACGGCAAGTATCTCGCTACTTCGGCGATGCTGTTTCCAGACTGCGACGATATTGCATGTACCGTTCAGCGAACCGAAGAGCACAAGGCGGCCAAGACCACCGGGATGCTGTACGAGCGGGTGTTCGTCCGCCACTGGGATACCTGGAAAGATGGCCGTCGGGCACACCTGCTGGTCGCTGAAGTTGGGTCGACCCCAACTCAACAAGCCGTGATCGTCAGCCGTGGGCTCGATGCCGATGTGCCGTCGATGCCGTTTGGTGGTAGCGAAGAGTTCACGTTTACCCCAGACAGCCGCCAAATCGTGTTTACGGCCCGCGAGGCCGGCGGCACGGGGCCCAAGCTCGAAGCGCTGTCGACCAACTTCGATCTGTTTGTCGCGACCCTCGACGGCGCCCAACCTCCGCGACGCCTGACCCAAAACCCAGCTTGGGATACCCAGCCCGTGTTCTCGCCGGACGGCAAAACCCTGACCTACGTGGCGATGCAACGCGCCGGATTCGAGGCTGATCGATTTTCGGTGATGCTACAAACATGGCCTGCAGGCGAGCTGCGCAACCTGACCCAAGAGTGGGATCGTTCGGTGCGAAGTTTGCAATACGCTCCCGATGGCGAACTGTTGGTGACAGCCAACGACCTCGGTCATACCCCTTTGTTCGGCGTCGACACGACCACGGGCGCGGTGACCAAGCGTGTGGGTGAAGGGTACGTCGCGGCACCTGCAGTCGCCGGCGATCGCCTGGTGTTTTTACGCGATGACCTCCAACACCCGGCCGAATTGTGGACCGCCGCCCGCGATGGCAGCGATCTCAAACCGCTGACACAGATCAATCAAAAAACCATCGAGCTGGCACACCGCGGGGACTACGAGCAGTTTTCGTTTCCCGGCCACAAGGGCGAAACAGTCTACGGCTGGCTGGTCAAACCAGCACAGTACAAGGACGGCGAGACCTACCCAGTTGCTTTTTTGATTCACGGAGGGCCGCAGGGTTCGTTTGGCAATCACTTCCACTACCGCTGGAATGCCCAGACCTATGCCGGAGCCGGGTATGCGGCGGTGTTCATCGACTTTCACGGGTCGACCGGCTACGGACAGGCGTTCACCGATTCGATCTCGGGCGACTGGGGCGGGAAGCCACTCGAGGATCTGCAAAAGGGTTTGGCCTACGCGCTCGAGCAATACCCGTTTCTCGACGGCGACCGCGTGTGTGCCCTCGGGGCTTCGTACGGCGGGTTTATGGTCAATTGGATCGCCGGCAAGTGGCCCGATCGATTCCGATGTTTGGTCAACCACGACGGGATCTTCGACCAGCGGATGATGTACTACGCGACCGAAGAGCTGTGGTTTCCCGAATGGGAAAACGGAGGTCCGTATTACGCCAAACCCGATGCCTACGAGCGCTTCAATCCTGCCCATTTGGTCACCCGCTGGCAGACCCCGATGTTGGTGATCCACGGGTCGCTCGACTATCGCGTACCGCTCGAACAGGGGCTGGCGACATTCACCGCGCTGCAACGACGCGGAATCGAAAGCCAGTTTTTACACTTCCCCGACGAAAATCACTGGGTGCTCAAGCCGGCCAACAGTTTGCAATGGCACGAAACAGTCCATGCATGGCTCGATCGACACCTGCAACAATAGACCTGTAGATGCATGCAAACATTGAACGCGCCGCGTTCAGGTCTCCCCTCGTCCGCACCCAACGGTTGCGACCTGTGGTTCGTCGGGGCTGGGCCACGGCACGGCATGACCGAAAGACCACAATTGAATGGCAGCGGCCCCGCGTGAGCGGTCCGTGCGAGCAGTCCTATGTGGGCACAGACGTACACCAGCGCGTGGCTTTGTGACCGTGAAACGACACATACACGGATACCCACGCGCGAGCGACCGCTCCGGTACACTTGAGGTCTCTGCTTTCGCCTGTTGCTCCACTCGCCATGGCTTGCCTTCCGTCGTATCACTCATCCGCGCAACCACTCGCTGTGGTGTGCAGTGCATTTTTCATTGTCCTATTCGGTGGATGTACAAGCACACCGGGGCACTGTTACACCGGCGGGGTCGATGTCCCCGGTGCCGATCCAGCCCAGTGCGACGCTGCGTCGACCGAGTCCGAGACCGACACCACCGGCCCGACGACTGCTCCGACGAGCGAGGCTCCGACAACTGCCCCAACAACGGTGGAACCCTCGGAGACCGATCCGACGTCGGAGACAACCGACTCCGAAACCACGGCGGACCCGACTGACGAGACCACCGATACGAGTGACACGACCGAACCGACGACCGACCCGACGACTGAACCGACGACCGACCCGACGACCGACCCGACCGATGCGACCGATACCGATTCGTCGATGTGCGGCGACGGCAATCTCGATAACGACGAGTCCTGCGATGATGGCAACCTGGACAATGGCGACGGGTGCCAAGACGATTGTACATACACCCCGGGAGCCGTGTCCCTCGCGCTGGGCGATGATCACTCGTGTGCCCGACTCCACAGTGGGGCCGTCCGCTGCTGGGGCCGTGGAGAGCTGGGGGAGCTTGGACATGCAAGTACAACGAATATTGGCGACACCCCCGATACGCTCGCCTTGAACGCCGCCGATATCGAACTCGGAGGCAAGGCCGTGGAGCTGGCCGCCGGAGGTCGTCACACCTGTGCGCGCCTCGAGGACAACTCGCTGCGGTGTTGGGGCGATAACTCGAGTGGACAGCTGGGCTACGGCCATACCGATCCGATCGGCGATGACGAAACGCCCGACGCCGCAGGTGCGGTACCGGTGGGCGAACCGGTTGTGCACGTCGCTGCCGGAGGTCTGCACACCTGTGTGCTGCTGGAGTCGGGAATGGTCAAATGTTGGGGCGATAGCGAGTCGGGGCAACTCGGGAAGGGAGCGATCACCGATCTCGGTGACGACGAACCGGCAGATACGATCACGCCATTCGATGTCGCCGAGGACCTCGATGTGACGATGCTCGCCGCCGGCGATCAACACTCGTGTGCCCTGCTCAGCGATGGTTCGGTCAACTGCTGGGGACGCAACACCAGCGGACAACTCGGCCTCGGCAACACGATGGAGGTCGTCGACGCGACCATGAGTGTGCCGGTCAAGCTGATGGGGACCGTCGCCGAACAGCTCAGCGCAGGCACCGAGTTCACCTGTGCACAGGTATTGGTGAATATGCAATCACTCGTGCAATGCTGGGGTTTTGGCGACTCCGGCCGCCTGGGCTACGGGACCGGCAGCGACGACAATATCGGCGATGACGAACTGCTCGACGGACAACCGGTGCTCGACATCGGCGACGAGGTCGTGTCGATTTCATCCGGAAGTGCACATACATGTGCCAAGCTCGCTAGCACAGGTGATTCACTGTGTTGGGGCCGTGGACAGTCCGGCCGCCTCGGCCACGGGAACGTGGCCAACGTCGGCCTGCTCAATCACCCAGCCGATGGCGGGATCACACAACTGGACATGGACCCGGAGATGAACGATGTCGCGCAGGTCGCCGCGGGAGGACGTCACAGCTGTGCGATCCAACCAGGCGGGGCGGTGATGTGCTGGGGCGCGAGTGACTTCGGCCAGTTGGGCTACGGGTCGATCGAGAATGTGGGTGACAACGAGATTCCGGCGGATGTCGAGGACCTCGCGTTTGTGTTTAATCCGTAGCCACCCATCGAAACGATCGTGCGTGTGTACCTACACGGGGCAAACACGCGAGCCAATTACATGTACCCACATCTTACTCAGTCGACGTGGGGCGCCCGCGGGCCAACTTGCGCTGCAAACTTCGCCGGTGCATGCCCAGGCGTCGGGCGGCCTCGGAAATGTTGCCCTGACAGTCCGTAAGGACCCTCTGGAGATGTTCCCACTCCAACTCGCCCAACGGGGTCGCCGGCAACTCGCTCGGCTTTTCGATCAACGAAGCCTCTGTGCGGGTGAATCCGGCCAGGACCTCGTCGGGCTCGGCCGGTTTGGTGAGGTAGTGAACGGCGCCGAGTTTGATGGCCTCGACCGCGGTGGCGATACTTCCGTAGCCGGTGAGGACCACAATCGAGATGTTCGGGTCCTGTTTGCGTAGGGCGGCGATCAACTCGAGGCCGCTGTGGCCCGGCATCCGCAGGTCGACGACGGCTCGGCTCGGCCTCCACGCCGAGGCCTCGGCGAGGGCTTCGTCGTATCCGTGGGCGACGACCGCCGCGTATCCGCGCCGCCGAATCGAACCGGCGAGGGCCGAGCAGAAGTTTTTGTCGTCGTCGACAACTAAAACCGTTTGTCGCTGGGCGTGTTCACCATGTTCCTGCATCCTCGTCTCCCGTCCAAACCAGCTTGCGCCGATCTACCTCAGACGGCAAGTCGCGCGGCAATTAGCCGCAGGGAACCCGAAGATCGTGGGTTCTGGCCGAAAGACCCCGGAGTTTGCAGGTCGCCAAGTTGGCTCGGCTTCCTGTTCCCGATGGCGCGGGTTCGGCTTGACTGCCGCCTCCCACCCGGGCGCACGCGCGGGCACAAATAGATGTACACACATCATAGAGTACACACATCATTGTATCAACATATTTTATAGCGGTCTCTATTCGCGGCCCATCGCCGGCCATAGCGGCGCGACGATCGTTATCTTGGACCCCTCACGTGGCGTCGATTGCAGCTCGATCGTCCCACCCAACTGTCGCAGGTGGGCGCGGGCCAAGTAGAGCCCGAGGCCCATCCCTTCGCCTTCGGGCTTGGTCGAAAAAAACGGATCAAACGCGGCTTGGACGGCCTCTGGCTCCATGCCGATTCCGTCGTCGACGACCGTGATCTCCAATTGCTCACCGCGGCGCGAACAGACGACTTCGACACCCGAACTCCCGGGGCGCCGACGGCAGGCCTCGACTGCATTGAGAATCAACTCGCGCAGGATCTGGCCCAATACTTCGCGTGGCACCGTGGTCTCGATCACTTCGACATCTCTGGTACACGACACCCGCAGTCCAACTTCGTAGCTCATCGCTTTGAGTTCCTGGACCAATGCACCGACCTTCCATGAAGGTGCATCTGCCGGCAGGTTGGGCAGGCGCAACTCGGGCGAGGCCATTTGGTGAATGATGTGCTTACAACGTTTGACCTCCTGCTTGATGGTCGTGACCGCCTCGCTACGCTCGTCGTCGTCCATGTAGCTGAGGTCGGAGATCAACATACTGATCGTGCCCAGCGGTGAACCTAATTCGTGGGCTGCCCCCGCGGCCAGGGTACCCATCGCGGCGAGGTGGCGATCTAGGATGGCCAGGTCGCGCAGCCGGGCGAGCTCGCTGCGTTGACGCGCCAACGATTGGGCGATCCGTTGGACGAAGTAGGTCATAAAACAACCCGAGATACCAAACGCGACCCACATCCCGCGGATGTGGCCGACGAAGTCGTGACCGTGGGTGTGGCTGGCCTGGGGGGCGACCAAAAACAACAGGGCAAATCCGGCGAGGCAATAAAACGCCAACCCCCAGGTCCACCGCGGCGAGATCTGGGTCGCCAGGGTGATCGGGACAAACAACATGGTCGTAAACGAGTTCATCACCCCACCCGAGAGCGCCAACAATGCCGTGAGGGCGGTGGCGTCGATCAGGAGGTGGATGCCGGTGATGTTGGGGGTGGCCCGACCCGGCGCGAGGATCAAACGCATGGTCGCAAGGTTGGCGAGGACCAACGCGAGTACAACCAGGGCAGTCCCGCGGGGCTCCGGCGGTGGCGGGAACCAACTCAGGATCATTTGAAACGCGGTCGGCTCGAGCAGTTGGATGGCCCAGCCGAGACCGATGAGACCGAGTAGAACCCACCGCGCGACGACAAATGTACGCAGGGTAATGTTGGCGGACGAGCTCGACACTGCGCCCATGGTGCCACGAAATTCTGACCTGTCACGGTTTCGTTCCATCGCCCGCGGAAACGATGCGTGTAGTTGTCCCGTATTCGATACCTGCGACGGGTCGTCGCGACAGGTTGCCGCAGGTCACCCGTACGGTCACGGCGAGGCTCGTTTCGGAGTTGCACGGTTCCCCGCCCCATATACATGTATCTGCAAAAATATAGCCCGAGCGGCTGTCAGCATGTCACTGTGGACGGGTGCGCGCCGACTAGGCGGCGGGCTTGCGGGCGCGGGCGCGTTTGGCTTTGGACTCACGGGCGGCCTTTTGTTCCGCCGCAATCCGCCGCTTGGTCGCCGCCCAACCGCAGATCGGACACTGGGTGAGGTCGTGACCGCGGGCCGGGCAGTGTTCGCGACCAAAAAATATAATTTGTAGGTGCAATCGGTTCCACGCCTCCCGCGGGAACACGGCCTTGAGGTCGCGCTCGGTGTGCTCGACCGTGGTCCCACGGGTCAATCCCCAGCGCCCGGCCAAACGGTGGATGTGGGTGTCAACTGGAAATGCAGGTACACCGAATGCCTGGGCCATGACGACACTTGCGGTCTTGTGACCGACACCGGGGAGCGCTTCTAACTCGGCAAAACTCTGGGGTACCTCGCCGGCATGACGCTCGAGCAGGAGGTGGGCGAGTTTGTGGAGATTTTTGGCCTTGGCCGGGGCGAGCCCAAGGCTGCGGATGATGTCGCGGATCTCGGGAACGCTGAGGGCTGCGAGGCCCTCGGGATCAGGCGCCCGGCGAAACAGTTCGGGAGTCACGATGTTGACGCGGGCGTCGGTCGTCTGCGCCGACAACAGGACCGCGACCAACAGGGTGAACGGATCCCGATGATCGAGGGGGATCGGCTGGGTCGGGTACAGGTCGTCGAGGATCCGATGGATGCGGACGGCCTTGTCTGCACGTTTCATTGTGTTCACTGTAGCCCAACAAGCTCGAGATCACGCCTCACCTCGCTCCGATCTCACTGAAGTCGAGACTCGCGCGACTTACAACTGCTGGATGTTGGAGAAGTTTGTCGAGCGACCGAGCAGATGGTGAAGTCGTATCGGCGGCGTGACACGAACCGGGTGCTCTCCCCCCCAAAAAAGGTTCTGAGGGCTAAACGGATAGACCGACCGACAACGCGTCCATGTCGTGAAATGCACCTTTCAGCGCGGGATGAGCAACCATCGGGTACAATCCCCCAGAAATGTCGAAGGCTGTTTACCTCGGAGCGCTCGCAATCGTTGCTATGTGTGTCGGTTGCGATCAACCCCCTCAGCAGACAACCCCGCCGCCGGGTCAGGGACAACCACAGGTCGCCGGCCAGCCGGGGCAACCAGGACAACCGGGGCAACCTGGACAGCCTGGCACGGTCGCGCAGCCTGGTCAGCCGGGTGGACCCGCGCAACAACCGGGCCCGACCGAGCCGGTTCGCAATGCCAATGGCGTGGTTCCAGGAAGTCTCGAAGACCCGAACTACACCGGCAAGCACGTCGCCCACAGCCGCGGTGAGCAAAACGGTGTGGTCGTGTTGTGGCCGCGCATCATTCCGAGCAATATCGCCGACCAAAATCAACCGATGGCGACATCGATGCAACAGCACATGAAAGCCCTGGCCCAAAAGGCTCTTCCGGGGCGTACCGTCGATGTCCGCCCAGCGCCCGAGCGCGTGTGCCCGCGCGGCGGGTGTGTGGCTCCGTCGATCAATGTGCTGTTCACCCGCACCAGCAATGCTTGCATCGCCGTCGCGCTGATCAACGCCCCGGGCGAATCCAACTCCAAACTGATCCCGTGGGCCGGTGTCGTCGAACTCAAATCCGATTCGATTCCGTTCCGCGAACCTCCGGAAAACCACGTCAAAATCAAGGACTACGTCCCGTGTGACGCGCTGCTCGGTGAGCTCGGCAAGCAAGATGCCTTCATCGAGGCCGCGCTGCGGGCGGCAGCTTCACAGGGTCCGTCGGCGCCTCCCGGCCCCACCGGCTAGCCGGGTTGCAAATGCACGCATCCACGGAGCGTGCACCTGCTCGATCCGCGTTTGCGGGTCGCAATCGGTGTATCTTCAATCAGTTGGTCCGGCAACCCTCACAGCATTGGGGCTCGGCTGAAACGGCGTGTTAGAGTCCCCCGCTGTGATTGATCCGCCCAGCTCGGGGTTTGACCTCGAGGCCGATCGCCTCCGCGCGCTGATGAAAGCCAGCGTGTTCAAGCAAAAGTTTCAGCCCGTCACCGTCGACCGGTTTGAAATTGTGCGGCTGCTCGGCTCGGGCGCGATGGGCATTGTCTACGAGGCGATCGATCCGCGGGACGGTGAACACATCGCGCTCAAGACCTTGCGCAACCACAACCCGAGGGCGCTGACGCTGTTCAAAAAAGAGTTTCGGGCCCTGTCCCAGCTCAGCCACCCCAACCTCGTGACGCTGTACGAACTCGGACGC
Source organism: uncultured Nannocystaceae bacterium (assembly GCA_964621785.1). Lineage (GTDB taxonomy): Bacteria > Myxococcota_A > Polyangia > Nannocystales > Nannocystaceae > JACKDW01. The sequence goes on along the minus strand of CAZUPD010000014.1, from coordinate 14,902 downwards.
GAGCAACAAAAATACTTTTTCACCATGGAACTGGTGCGGGGCATCGCCCTGCAAAAATATCTGTGGGGTCTCGATGTCGAGGATCAAAACGCAGATCCAACGGGTTCGGGACGCAGTGCTTCGGGCAGTATCACCGGGCTGACCGCTTCGCCGGTGACCGACTTTGTCCGCCTGCGCGATGTGTTTGGCCAACTCACCGCCGGCCTGCTCGCGCTGCATCACGCCGGCAAACTCCACCGCGATATCAAGCCGACCAATGCGCTCGTCACCCCACGGGGCCGGGTGGTGTTGATGGACTTTGGGTTTGTCAGCGAACAGGGATTTGGCGCCCTCGAATCCACCCACAGCAATGTGGTCGTTGGGACACCTGCGTTTATGGCTCCGGAACAGGCCCGCGCCGCCACGCCCTCACCAAAAAGTGATTGGTACAGCTTCGGCGCGACGCTGTATATGGTGCTCACCGGCTCACCACCGTTTTCGGGTCTGGCCCTGCCGGAAATGTTGCATGCCAAACAAACCGAGCAGCCCGTGGCTCCGCGAAAGCTCGTCCGCGGTGTCCCAGCCGATCTCGATGATTTGTGTGTCGCCCTGCTCAACCCCGATCCGGAGCAGCGCCCCGGCGAGCAACAGATTATCGACGTCCTGCTGGGCAAAGGCGCAACCGTGCGGCCGGCAGCGGTTCGCGGTGCCCTCGCCCATCCGGCCCAGGCCAAGACCGACGATTTTATCGGCCGTGCTGCCGAACTCGACGAGCTAGGCGCACAACTCCAACAAACGGCCGAGGGCCCGCGGGTCGTGTTGATCCAAGGCCGCGCCGGTGTGGGCAAGACAGCCCTGGCGCGGCGCTTCACCAACGAGTCCCGCCAAAGCGGCCGCGCGGTCCTCCTCAAGACCCGCTGCTACGAACGCGACTCGCTCGAGTTCAAAGCGATCGATGGGCTGGTGGATGCCGTGATCCGGCACCTGCGGCCGCTCGACGATACGGTGGTGCAGGCCCTCCTGCCCGAGGACACCGAAGCACTGGTCGCCATGTTTCCGGCGTTGCTGCAGATCCGAAGTTTTAAACCGGCTCCGGAGATCGAACGCAAGACGCTGCGCAGACGGGCCCTTTGCGCCCTGCGAGCCCTGTTCACGGCCCTCGCACGCGACTGCCCGGTGATCCTTTGGGTCGACGACCTGCACTACTGCGACCGGGCCAGCATCGATGGACTGCTGGCGCTGATGAATGGTCCGGGGTCCATGCTCCTCCTCGTCAGCTACCGCAGCGATACCACCCACCTCCCGCTGGGGCGCTTCCTCCTCGGGCTCGACAACAGCTCCCTGCCCGTCACCCGTATCGAGCTCGGGGCGATGGCCCGCGAGGATGCGCTCGAGCTCAGCCGGCGACTGCTGACCAAACACGCCCCGGACTCGTCGCCCAAGTTGATCGAGACAATCGCCTCGGAGTCCCTGGGAAACCCGTTGTATATCCATGAAATGGTGCGGTTCTTTGCCCGCCCGACGGCACCGGGGGAGACGGTCCCCGAGCTCACGCTGACGGGTTTGTTGCATATCCGCGTCGCCCAACTCCCCCTCGATACCCGCTACCTCATGGAGCTCGTGGCGGTCACCGGGCGCCCGATTCGGCTCTCCCGGGTCCTCGCTGCGGCCGGCCTCGACGGCGATATCCGACCGGCATTGCAACATCTGGTCAATGCCGAGTTGTTGCGGATACACCAACTCGACGACGATCAGGAACTCGCGTGTAGCGACGACCGGGCCCAAGCCGCGGTGCTCGCCCAGCTCGACGGTCATACCCTGCGCGGCTATCACGAGCGCTTGGCACATACGTTTGAGCAGGCCGGTGATGTGGCCCCGCAACACCTCGCATTTCACTACCGCGCGGCCCGGGACTTTGAACGCGCCTTTCGCTACACGGTCGAGGCTGCGGACGCGGCGATGCAGTCCCGCCAATACGACCAGGCGGCGAAACACTACGGGGCAGCCGTCGAGCTCAACGCCCTCGATCCGGAAACCTCCCATGAGCTGCGGCTCAAACAGGTCCGTGCGCTCCAGGCCGCGCACCGCGACTACGAGGCGGCCGATGTGTTGCTGGCGACCGCCGACGACCTCAGTTCCGGGCGTGCCGATCCGAGTCAGCGAATCGATGCCGGCCTCGCCCTCGTGCTTACCGGCCACATCGATCGCGGACAGAAAATCCTGTTGCGCGCCGGGGAACAACTCGACATTCAACCCGTGATCCAGGGTAGTCGTGTCGGTCTGTGGTTCCGGCGCAGCCGCATGCGACTCCGCGGTCTGCGGTTTACGGAAAAGACCGAAGGATTTGCCCCTCTTGCATGTACACGCGTCGACCTCATGTGGACCGCGAGTTTTGCCCGGCTCTTGCTCGCACCCGATACGGCTGACAACCCACAGATACGGCACCTGCGGGCGGCCCTCGAGCTCGGGGAGCCGGGTCGGGTCGCCCGCGCGATCGCGTGTGAAGCGTGGATGGAGGGTATGGCCGGTCTCCGAAGCGTCCCGCGCAGCGACGATCTAATTGCACATGCAATTAAAGTTCTTCACCACGTCGATGATGCCCGGATCCGCGGCCTCGTCGCGCTCGCACAGACACGGGTCCACTGGGCCCGGGGTGCCTGGCCACAGGCCCGCCAAGGAGCGTTGTCTGCCCGAACCCGTCTGCTGCGCGAGGATCCGACCTGTGGCCGGGTGTTGTGGGAACTCGGCTGGCAGGCCGCGCTCGCGGCCTTGATGATGGGTCATCCGCACGCGACTGAGCAGCCGTGGTCTATGCAGATGCAAACGTTTGAACGCGACCAAGATCACCGCGCCTTTGCGGCCACCGGTGTACTCGCATCGTGGCAGGCGCTGTACGCAGGCGATCCCCACCAAGCCCAGCATGCGCTGACCCGGGCCAAGACGATCTGTCCGCCGTCGGCCAATTTGCAGCTGCGTTTGGCCATCGTCGAAACCCACATGCGACTGTTCACCGGCGAGCTGGCCCGGGCGCGGGAGACGATCGAAGCCAGCGAACGCTCGTTTCACTCGCTGCTCGCGATCGATCAACAACTTCGCTGCCAAGTGGGATGCCTGCGGGCAACGGCCGCGGTGCACGTGGTTCTCGCTGGTGATCCCGCAGTCTCCGCGTCGACCTGCACACGCATCCTCTCGCAGCTCTCCGCCGATGATTTCCCGGGGGTCGCGGCGACCACGGCCCTGGTCCGCGGAAGTCTGGCACTGCACGACCGCGACGAGGACGGCGCCCGAACCCATTTTGAGCGGGCACAAGCTCTGTTTTCAGACGCTGCGATGGCTCTCCACGCGGCCATTGCCGGTCTGCGTGCTGCACAAGTTGGTGGTGATCGCCCCGGAATCGAGAGTCTGCGGTTTGAGCTCACCGAACTCGGAGTCGCCAAACAGGCGATCGACAGGCTCGCACAGGCGCTTTCCCCCGTGCCCAAACCGACGTAACGGACCTTCCGACGCCATCGTGCCGCGCGATGCCGAATCTCACCAGCGAACAGATCAAGCTGCTCCGGGCGCTTTCCCTGCAGGTGACGCGGTCGTCAAACCAGGGTAGCCTCCGGGTCCATGGCGGACGATTTTGAGCTCCTCGATGCATGGCGCGCTGGCGATATGGAAGCCGGTAGTCAACTCTTCGACCGCCACTTCGAAAGCATCCACCGGTTTTTGCGCAACAAGGTTGGGGACGACACCGACGAAGTGATGCAACGGACGCTGCTCGCCTGTGTCGAATCCCGCGACCGTTTCCGCCGGGCATCGAGTTTTCGCACGTTCTTGTTCGGCGTCGCCCGGTTGGAGTTGCTGACCTTCTACCGCCGCAAACGCAAGCTCGCGCGCAACGTCGCCCTCGAGCACCACTCGCTGTACGACCTCGACCCATCCCCGAGCACAGTCGTCGCCCAGCACATGGAGCACCGACTCCTCCACGAGGCCCTGCGCAGGCTGCCGATCGACCTCCAAATCGCCCTCGAGCTGCACTACTGGGAGAGTATGTCCGCCACCGAAATCGCCACGGTGCTCGAGATTCCTCCGGGGACAGTCAAGAGCCGTCTGCGTCGAGCCAAGGAGTTGTTGCGCCAGTCGATGCGGGAACTGGCCCTGACCAAGGAGCAACTCGAGAGCACGTTGGGCGACCTCGAAGGGTGGGCAAAGTCGCTGGGCAAAGCCCTGAGCGAGGGTGCCGGCGGGCCCCGCAAATCCAAGTAGCGTGCTCCGGCAGTCCATGTATCTTCATGGACTGGGACCGGTGACGTAAAGAAGCCCGTCGGCCGGAGCGAATCGGTCGTTCCCCGTGGCATGATCCCGGTCGATGAAGATCCACCGACGGTCGATACTGGCACTTTCCACGCTGTTCTGGGTCGCCTGTGGCCAACCTTCGGGGACCGATACAAGTGGGGTGACCTCCGCGGGCACCTCGCCAACCGGTTCGAGCGAAAGCTCGAGCGACGACCCGACCCCGCAGACTACCGACGACCCAACAGTCGGTTCGACAACTGAGATGACCTCCGAAGGTCAGACAGACTCATCTGTCGGCACGACCGACAACCCGGCCACGACCACCGACGACCCAACCACAACCACCGACAACCCATCGACAGACGGAACCAGCGATACGGCCACCGAAGGTTGTGACGACCCGTGCCCGGTCAGCGGCGGGATTGTGTGGCAGTGCAAGCAACGGTTTCTCTACGGGGTCAACTACGCCTGGCACCACTTCGGGGCTGACTTCGGTGGGATTCAAGCCTGGGGTCAACCGGGGGTCTCGGGTCATCCCGACGAGATTCTCGCCGAACTCCAAGATATGCGCGCCCACGGGGCCCGGGTGATTCGCTGGTGGATCTGGCCTGATTTCCGCAGTGACGCGGTCATGGTCGACAACGGCGGCTATGTGACAGGGATCGGCGGCACGGCCCTCGCCGACTTCCAAAAAGCGCTCGAGCTCGCCGACCAAGCCGATGTCTACCTGATGCCGTGCCTGTTCTCGTTTGACGCGTTTCGCCCGGGCCAGGACATGGGCGGACAGTGGGTACCGGGAATCACCGGGATGGTGACCGACGCCGACAAACAGGTCACGCTGCTCGAACAGGCCGTGCGCCCGCTGCTGCAAGCCGCTTCGCAAAGTCCCTACCACCACCGGATCTTTGCCTGGGATGTCATCAACGAGCCCGAGTGGGCGATGTGGGACCAAAACCCGTACGGCGATCCACCCTACGATCCGATCGGCGATCTTCAACCGGTGAGTCACGCACAGATGGAGTCGTTTTTAGCGGCCACGATCGCCGAGATCCGCAATCACTCCGACGCACCTGTGACCGTCGGTGCGGCCGCGTTCAAGTGGTCCCAGGCGTGGCGCGAGCTCGACCTCGATTTCGACCAGTTCCACATGTACGACTGGGTCGATCAATACTGGCCCTACGAGCAACCTCCAACGACCTACGGGCTCGATCAACGGCCGGTCATGATGGGCGAGTTCTACTTTTCGGGCGTCGGTGGAGATGATTATACAACTGTTGTCGAGACCTGGCTGCAAGCCGGCTACGCGGGGGCCCTCGGATGGCAATACAACGAAGCTTCGGCCGAGCAACTCGACGCGGTCCAGGCGTTTGCCGAGCAACACGCCTGCGAAGTCGAACTGTGAGGCAAGGATTTATGCGCCTACAAGTTTTTGTGTGACACCGGCCCGTCTGCACGGGCGAGATGCGAGATCCCGCACCCACCATGCGTGAATTCGCGACCACAGCGCCGACAAACTTAGGGCATCCTCCACCACGGAGGTCGCCGATGTCATTTGGCCAGTTCAGTGTCCCGAAGCCTGTCAACGAACCCGTTCGCAACTACGCGCCGCACTCCCCCGAGCGGGCCTCGCTCAAGGTAGAACTCGAGCGCCAAGCCGCGACTGCGATCGAGATCCTCCCGCGGATCGGTGGTCGCAGTGTCTCGACCGGCAAGACAGCCACCATCACCATGCCCCACGACCACGGGCATGTGCTCGGCACCTTTCACAAGGCCGGTGCGGCCGAGGTCGAACAGGCGATTGCGGCGGCCCAAAGTGCCCGCAAGGACTGGGGCGCACTCCCCTGGGAGCAACGGGCCGCGGTGTTTTTGCGGGCAGCAAGCTTGTTGGAAGGTCCGTTTCGCGACCGTCTCAACGCGGCGACGATGCTCGGCCAATCCAAAACAGCCCACCAAGCCGAGATCGATGCCGCCGCCGAGCTCATCGACTTCTTCCGCTTCAACGTCGCCTATCTGTCCGAGTTGTACGCGCAACAACCGATCTCGGGCCCGGGAATGTGGAACCGGCTCGAGTACCGCCCGCTCGACGGGTTTGTGTTTGCGGTCAGCCCGTTCAACTTCACTTCGATCGCCGGCAACCTGACCTCGGCTCCGGCGATGTGTGGCAACACGGTGGTATGGAAGCCGGCCTCGACCGCGGTCTACTCCGGCCAGGTGTTGATGGATCTGTTTGAAGCCGCCGGTTTGCCTCCGGGTGTGATCAACTTTGTGCCCGGCTCAGGGGCGACGGTCGGCGATCCGGTGATGGCCCACCGCGACCTCGCCGGTGTTCACTTCACGGGCAGCACCGGAGTGTTCCGCGGGATGTGGCGGACCATCGGCGAGCGCATCGCCCACTACCGAAGTTATCCCCGGGTCGTCGGCGAAACTGGCGGCAAGGACTTTGTCTTCGCGCACCCGAGCGCCGATGCCAATTCACTGGCCAACAACCTCCTGCGCGGCGCCTATGAGTACCAGGGCCAAAAGTGTTCGGCAGCCTCCCGCGCCTATATCCCCGAGAGCCTGTGGCCCAGTGTCCGCGAACAGCTCGCCGACAACATCCGCTCGATGACCGTCGGCGATGTCCGCGACTTCCGCAACTTCATGGGCGCCGTCATCGACAAGGCGAGCTTTGCCAACCTCAAGGGCGCCATCGACGAGGCCAAGGGCAACACCGGATCGACGATCGCCGAGGTTATCGGCGGCGAGTGTGACGACAGCAAGGGCTGGTTTGTCCGCCCGACCCTGATCGTTTCCAAGACACCCGACTCGCGGACGATGTGCGAGGAACTGTTCGGGCCAGTGCTCACGATCTACGTCTACCGCGACGCCGACTTGGAGCAGGCCTACGAACTGTGCGCCAACGGCAGCGAGTACGCATTGACCGGGGCGATCTTCGCCGAGGACCGACTGGCGATCACCGATGCCATCGAGCGTCTGCGGTTTGCCGCTGGCAACTTCTACATCAACGACAAGCCGACCGGGGCGGTTGTCGGGCAGCAACCGTTCGGCGGCAGCCGGGCCAGCGGGACCAACGATAAGGCGGGCAGCATGCTCAACTTGGTCCGATGGATCTCACCGCGGACGATCAAAGAGAATTTCGTCGCACTGCGCAACCCACGCTATCCGTTCATGGCCGAAAAATAGCTTCATCCGCGAGCACGTTGAACCCGCCAAACGTCCCGTCACACGTAAATCGTGGTGCGGCCGCAGGTTCTGCGGACGTCGGCGCGCCAAGCCCCAAAACCTGCTGGCCACCCGGGTTGCACGGCCCCCAATTTTGTCGTTGTAGTGGGTTTTCGAGTCCGCTAGCTTTGTCAACGCTCCCCTCACAACCTACGGAAGATCAACATGCGAAAGACCAGCGCAACCCTCGTCGCCTTGGGGCTTTGTGCCTCGTTCACCCTCCCTGCCTGTGGGGCCAAGCCCACCAAAGAAGAGTGTGAAAAACACGCTGACCACTATGCCGAGCTCATGGGCAAAGGCCAGGAGGGACCCCAGGCCGAAATCGCCAAGTCCGTGGCCGAGGAGATGCGCCCCGAGCTCATCCGCGAGTGCCAAGAAGAGCGGACCAAAAAAGAGATCGAGTGCATGATGAAGGCCGACACAATGGAAACCCTCGAGGCCTGCCTCGGCGGAAAAAAGTAGCCGACGCGCCGCTTACAAAGCCACCTCTTCTCGAGGTGGCTTTTGCATAGGAGCTTGTAGACACAACGTTTCGTTTTGTATCTACAACATCTGCATGCATGCACGCATGGTCTGCAGCTCCTGGCGAAACGGGCTTTGCTTGCGAACAGCGGTAAGGCCGAAGTGAAGCGTCAAAAACGCCTCACCGCCCCAGCAACCGATCAAAAAAACCTTTTTCGCCCCCGGCCTGCTCCCCCACACTTTCGGCCAGCTCGCTCAGCAACTCGACCTGCCGCTCATTGAGCTTCTTGGGCACCGTGACCTTGATGTGGATGTGTTGGTCACCGTGCCCACGGCCGCCTAGCCGCGGGATCCCCTTGCCCCGACGGACGATCACATCGCCGGGTTGGGTCCCCGGGTCGAGGTTCATCTCGATTTCGCCGTCGAGCGCCGGTGCATCGATGGTGCACCCCAACGCGGCCTGGAACATCGAGATCGTGACTTCGGTGTGGATATCGAACTCGTCGCGCTCAAACCGTTCGTCGGTTTCGACCCGGACGACGACATAGAGATTGCCCGGCGGGCCTCCCTTTTCACCGGCCTGTCCACGTCCTGGGATCCGCAGGGCCTGGCCGTCATCGACCCCCGCAGGAATGTTGATCTTGAGCGTCGATTCGCGCTGGACCACCCCGGTGCCCGAACACGAGCCACAGGGGTTGCGCACGATGGAGCCTTCGCCCCGGCACCGCGGACAAGTTGTCTGTACAACAAAAAATCCCTGGCGGTGTACGACCTGGCCGCTGCCTCCACACTGACCACAGGACTCGGGACTCGAGCCCGCGGCCGCGCCCGAACCATTGCAATCGTCGCAGGATTCGCGCTTGGGTACCGAGAGTTCGCGCTCGACACCTGACACCGCGTCCAAAAACGGAATCTCGACCTCGACTTTGATGTCGCCACCGCGTCGGGGTCCGCCGCGTCCGCCACCAAAGCCGAACTGACCAAAGAGATCTCCGAACAGGTCACCGAACCGGCTGAAGATTTCGTCGGTCCCTTGGAACCCACTAAACCCGGCCCGGGACGGCCCTTCGTGACCATAACGGTCATACAGCTGGCGCTTTTGTTCGTCGCTGAGAACTTCAAACGCCTCGGCGGCCTCTTTGAACTGCTCCTCTGCTTCCGGATTATCGGGGTTGCGATCCGGATGGTATTTCATCGCCATCTTGCGATAGGCGCGTTTGATCTCGGGGGGTTGGGCCTCCCGCGAGACCCCTAAGACTTCATAATAATCACGTTTCGCGGTCACCGCGCGCGGAAACTAAGCACAGTGACCCAGGGTGTCAACGCCATCAGCCAACGTAACCTCACTCACCGGTCACCGCGCCTGAACACATTTGTAGATACCCGAACCGAGGAAAAGTTGAGCGGCGTTTAGCGCAGGTGTTAGTTTTCGATCTGCCCAGGAGTTTTTTGCCATGCAACAACGCCTCTCCCACCTATCGATTCTCGGTGCCCTCGCCTGCTGCTTTACGCTCACTGCCGGAGGGTGCGACGAGGAAGTCGTCGAGCTGTTGTTTGAGGAAGAGGGGGTCTGGTCGATGACCCACCAAGATGTCGGCGGCTCCGGTCAACTTCTGCGCCTCGAGCAAGGTCGCCAAGAAAAGTTCTTGCTCAAGTTCGTGCGCTCCTCGATCAACGAAAACGAAGCGGCCGGGACCATGATGGCGGCGGCTTGCATCGACAGTGACGAGACGATCTCACCGGCGCTCGGAACGACCTGTGGCGAGACCTATTGTTGCCGCTGTTACTCGTACTCGTACAACAACAACTTTTTGCGGATCGCCAGCGCGACTCCCGAGGGTGGTCTCGCCTGCGACATCAGCTCGGGCGACCCGATCGACATCACGCTCGAACCGCTGGGCGAAGTGAGCAACACGTACCTTTTCGGGCCATTTGAGCCGGGGATGTTCGCCTGCGAGGGCGAGACGTGCGAATACGGGTTCCAAGGCGGACGCGCAAACTCGAAGTTCGAAGCCACGGGGTGCGAGGAGTTTTGTAACGGCGGTTAGCGACGCATCGCGTTTGTGGAGGTGCGAGGCGTGCTGGTGCAGCTCCCGGTCTTCAAAACCGGTGTGGGGTGCGAGGAGCTCCCCAGGCAGGTTCGATTCCTGTGCACTTCCGTTGTTTGTATGCACATCTTTCGATGCGAACCGAACTCGGTAACGACAACGGTATCCATCGACCAAACGAGCTTGCATACCGGAGCCCGCAACGGTCGGACCTTCGTTGAATCTACAATGACATTTCTGACCCACAGCCATCAACCGGCCGATGCCCTGAACGCGACGGGCGACCCATGACGTGCCGGTAGAGACGCCAGGTAGGCGCACTTCGTTGAATCTACAACGAAAAGTCGCGCACCACCGGCGAGCGACTTGAGGTAGGGACGCCCGCGAGTTTAGCGTCGTGCGAGCTGAGGTACGCCGGCAAACTTGCGCTGGGCAGATCGTACTTTTTCGACGTAGGACTGATGCCGCTCGGACAGCCCGTCACCCCTGCGCAGACGCTTGCGGATCGACCCCGGGCCTGCGTTGTAGGCCGCGATCGCGTGGGTCTGGTTTCCGTCAAACGCCCGCAACATACGTGCGAGGTAATAACTTCCCGCCTGGATGTTGAACGCGGGGTCGTAGGGCCGCGGGCGTTGCCCTATCTGTTTCCCGATCTCCCGCGCCGTCGCCGGCATCAACTGCATGAGTCCCCGCGAACCACTCGGCCCTTTGGCGTGGGTGTCAAACCGGCTCTCGACCCAAATCATCGCGTTGATCAGACTCGGGTCGAGGTGGTAGCGCTGGGCAGCCTGCTCGACTAGCGGCTGGACTGCGGCGATCTTCTCAGCCTGGGCCGATCCAAATTGGTCGGCATAGGTGGCCGGGGGGACATGCTCCGGTGTTCGGGTCGCCGATGATGGGGACCCAGAACATCCACTCGCCAGCGCAACACTGGCAAGGACAGGCACAGCGGCATAACGCGTGCGTAGAGCGAGCCAGGTGAGACCAACCCGAGCCAACGGAAGATGCAAATTCGAACGCCTGTCTGACATGTAGTCAAAGATAAGACATTTGTGAAACATGCGAAATTTTTTGCCCCGGACCACCCTCCGCACGTCGTGAGACCCAGAGCCCGGGCCAAATCCTGCGATTTATGACATAACTGCAGACGTGGCTTTGAGACTTGTGGGGGACAGCGCAATGCGATTGAAACAAAAAAACCGACAAATCCGGATGTGGACCTGGGGCGTGATGGCAGGGATCTGCGGACTGTTGACCGCGACCACGGCATCTGCCGCAGACCAACAGGACGAGCACTACAGCCCCTATGAACGTCCACGATCGGGCCAAACGGTCTACGACATCCCGTCGATCGTCGCCGGAGAGGCCTCCTACCTGTCCGAGCCTGTCCTCCAGCCCGATTTTGAGGCTCTCGACTCGCTGCAAGGGCCTGCACCCGAACCCGACGTCGCCAACAAGGGTGCGACGCCCGACGGTTGGATTCAAAAGGGCAACGTGGTCCTGCCCGCAGACGTGGCCCTCGGACTCAAGCAAGTCAGTCCCGATCCGTCACCCGCCTGGGAAGACATCGAAGGCCACCAATACCCGCGCAAACATACCGTTTACCTCAATTTTAATGGGTCGCCGCTGCTCGCTGGCGGAGCCGACAACTCGGCCGAAGACAAGTCGGCGCTCGCCAAGTGGGAATCGTATCCGGCCTATACCGGTGGCAATAACAATGCACTTGCAATTATCCAGTCCATCGAGGAGGACCTCGCCCCCTTCGGCCTGCGCGTCAAATACCTCGAGCGCCCAAACAAGACGGTCCCCTACACGATGGCGATGATCGGCGGGCACTGGACCGACACCAACATCGATTCGCCGGCCGGTGGGGTCGCGCCCGGGGCCGACTGCGAAGCCCGGGGTCAGCGACATGTTGTCTATGCATTTGGTTTGACCTCATCGTCGACCGTCAGCCAGGAACTCGCCCACGCCTGGGGTCTCGACCACCTGTTTGGCGCCGATATGATCATGAGTTACCAGGGCACGGGCAATAAGGACTTCGCCACCACGTGCCGCACGCTGTGCGAGGCCCAGTGCCAGGGCGCCAACTCGATCGGCTGTCGCATGGTCCACGAGAAGTACTGCCCGGTCGATGAGCAAAACGATACCGAGGAACTCCACTTTGTGTTTGGCACCAACGAGCCCGATACCGAACCGCCCGAGGTTGCGATCCTCGAGCCGGCCGACGGTAGCAACTACCCCGTGGGGACGAGTTTGCCGATCGTGGGCGATGTCGCCGACAACTACGGCGGCGTCGGCTGGAAACTCTACGTCTGGTACAACGACGAGATCATCATCGACCAAGTCGACTACGAGCGCAATCTATCGTGGATCCTCTCCAATGCGCCTGAGGGCACCTACGTGATCAAGCTCGAAGCCGAGGACCACGCCGACCACATCGTCGACCACACCGTCACCATCACCGTCTCCAACGACACCCCTGCGACCACCGGTGAGCCGGACACAGAGGGTGATACGGACGAAAGTGGGACCGATGGTGGTGAGACCGATGGCGGCGAGACAGCTGGGCCGACCGGTGGGGGTACCTCTGGAGATCCGTCCGGCGACGTCGATTCCGACACCGGGATCGACGTCGACGAAGGTGGTTGTAACTGCAACGTCGACGATGGCCCGGCCCCCGCGACAGCCCTGTTCGCGGTGGTCGGCCTACTCGGACTTCGACGCCGGCGCCCGTAAGCTCGACGCCCGGGGAGGCCCGCCCACCCGGAGGTTGCGTGCACCTGCAAGTCGCAACCGGAAGCGCGGGAGAAGCCCACGTGTGCCGACTCGGCGAGCCTCGAAATCGGTACAGATCTTCGAACCTTTCAGCCCTCTCGAACAATTCGGGTAGTATCCGCGTGCCTCGCCATGCCGCTCCCGCTGCTCGACCCTTCTCCGGTACAGACCACGTTTCGCACGGTCCTGTTTGCCCTCGTCCTCGGAGGTGGTGGGCTCGTCGCGTTGTTGCGCCTCGGCCATCTCGCACGCCTGCTCCCACGCGGGCTCGCGGCCTGTCTGCGCAATCGCCAGGCATTTGGGGCGATGCTGGCTTCGGGACTCGGGATTGCGACCGTCGGTGTCACGGTGTTGGCCGTCGAGTCGGGTGGCCCCGGGGCACTGGTTTGGATGTGGCTCGCGGGTCTGGCGGGCAGTGCATTGCAAACTGCCCAGCTCGACATCGCTGCGGCTTGGCGCTCGCGCGACGATGGTCTCCTCGCCGGGATCGCTGAAACGCTCGGGCGCGTCGGTCCCCTGGTGGCCGGCACAGTCGCGCTCGGGATCATTGCCGTCACCGTCCTGTTGGGCGCCGGGTTTCAGGCCCAGCAGGCCGGCCAACTCGTTGCAGCTGCAAGTTCGATGCGCGCTGTCTGGGTCGGACCCATCCTCGCCCTCGTGCTCGCGTTCGCGGTCCTGCGTCGCCGTCACACCACGGCCGGCTGGGCGTCACCGCTGGCCCTGCTCGCCACCGCCGGCTACCTCCTCGGAACACTTTGGATCCTGCTCGGCGATACCGAGGCCGCCAGCGCGGCACTTTCCAATGTATTTGCAGATGCATGGAATCCGGGTGCAACCGTCGCCGGGACTGCGGGGGGCTCGCTGTTGGCCGTCGCCACGATCGCGGTCCTGCGGGCGACCGAAGGATGTGGCGCGGGCCTCGGGCTCCCACAACAGTGCGAGGGCAGCGACCGCAAGGACCGAGAAGCGATCGCCGCGGTCATGCCACTGCTCCACACGTGGCTCATCGCCACCCTCACGACCCTGGTCTTACTTGTACACACAAACACGGGCAGGCCCACCGCCGTCGCCTCGCGCGTGTTGGAGCCGCTGGCCACAATCCAGCGAACGGCCACCGAACCGTCGATCTACGGGCAAACCTTTACCCTCCCCCCCGACAACGGGATGCAGCCAAAGACCCGCTATCCGATGTGGATGTTTCCCCATCCGCGCGGGCAAAAACTCGGTCAAATCGCCGACGACAACCGCACGGTCGGACTGTTGGCCTGGGAAAACACCCGTGACGTCGACATGCTGTTGTTTCGCCAGCGGGGTACCGCGGGTCACAACCCCGGGTTTGATGTCCTTGTTCCTTGTACACGCAAAGAATCGAACCGCCAGGGTGTACCGTGGCTCGAGCTGATCCCAAAGGATCCCGACCTCGATCTGCTTGTATTCATGCGGGCCCACCAACTCGAGGGACCCTTTGTTCCGCTCGGGCCACTGCTGTTCACGGGGACCGCGATCGAAACCCTGAGTCACGAGGGCAAGCCCGGGATGGCGATGATCGAAGAGCCACGCTCGCCGGCGGATCCGCTGTACCCCTCGCTCGAAGCGGCGACCAAACTCCGATTTGCCGGGCCGTTTGTACGCGAGTCTGACAATCCCGTGCTTGCTTGGGCGCTGCCCTCCAACCCCAATGTGGGCCTTCAAACTGGAACACTCGAGCACCTGCGTCTCGACCCGGCACCACGGGGGATTTCCCTCGGCGTGATGGCCCAGACCGGGTACCTCGTCACGCCGGCGTGGGACTTTCTCGCCGAGACCACGGCCGCGGTGATCCGGCACAAAGAAGACCCGGCACTGGACCTGATGATTCCGGTGCGCAGCCAGTTCCACCGCGGCAATCTCCGGTTTTCCAGCGCGGTCGAGGGTTTTGAGCTGAGCCGCTTGGAGCTGCTGACCGCCTACGAACCGCGCCCCTACCTGATGCCCCCGCCCTACCGATTTGATGTCGAAGTCCATCCGGGCACCCGACTCAAAGGCGACGAAGAAGGGGTCTTTGCCCTGGTCCCTACAATTGAATATACATCGAGACGGACCGATCCCACGAAGGTTTATCACCCGGGGCCCCGCGAAGTGCTCCATGAGAG
>CAZUPD010000013.1:0-95822 GCA_964621785.1 uncultured Nannocystaceae bacterium | reverse complement strand
ATCTCCGTCCCCGTCGCCATCTCCGTCCCCGTCGCCATCTCCGTCCCCGTCGCCAACCCCCGTCGCGCTATCGCTATCGGAGCCAGCTTCGCTCATCCCCTCGCTGCTACTTCCGCTCCCATCGTCGCCGTAACAAACGTCCTCGATACATTGTAGTCCGACATCGCAAGTTCCCTCAAAGCACGGGCACGCGATTGTCCCCGGTCGGCAGTCTCCGCCGCTCGAGCTAGAGGTTTCCGCCGACGTATCCGTCGCTCCTTCAGAGTCCGATCCGCAGGCCTCGAGTCCAACGGATAACCCAACCGCGAGGAAGAACATGGATGTGTAGTCAGTTCGCTTTCGGAGGTGCACGGGCGATGGGTATCACACCGGCCGCGTCGAATCCTGTTTTTCAACCGCTGTACATGTGTTAGGAGCACTTACTCAGGTTGGGAAACTCAAGTTGCACAAGACTATGATTCCGCGCATTCCCGGAAAACATCATCTCTACCGATACAAGAAACCACGGATTGGTCAACCCGTGGTTTCGCGTATCGATCTTCCCCGCAATGAAATCACGGGGACCACAGCCACTACGGCCTGCGCAAGTCAAACCGATCGAGCTCCATCACTTTTGCCCACACAGCGACGAAGTCGTGGACAAACGTCTCGGTGGCATCGTCGGATGCGTAGACCTCGGCGAGGGCTCGCAGCTGGGAGTTTGAGCCAAACACGAGGTCGACGCGGGTACCACTCCACTTGACTTCGCCACTTTTGCGGCACCGGCCCTCGTAGACACCGTCCTGCGCTGGTATCCACTGTGTGCTCATATCCAGCAAGTTGACGAAGAAGTCGTTGGTCAACACTTCGGGGCGGTCGGTGAACACGCCGTGCTTGGACGAACCGTGATTTGTTTGGAGGACCCTCATTCCGCCGATGAGTACGGTCATTTCGGGGGCGCTCAATGTCAACAACTGCGCCCGATCGATGAGGTACTCCTCAGCAGGACGCTTGGCTTGGCTTCCGTAGTAGTTGCGAAATCCATCTGCTTTTGGCTCGAGTACGGCAAATGACGCGACATCGGTCTGGTCCTGCGAAGCGTCGGTCCGCCCTGGGCTGAATGGTACTTCGATCTCAACGCCGGCATTCTTGGCGGCCTGTTCAACTGCGGCGCAACCTCCCAACACGATGAGGTCGGCGAGGGAAACTCTTTTTCCCGCGGACGCGGCGTTGTTGAAGTCGTTTTGGATCGTCTGCAACGCTTCGACCACGTTCCCCAACCCGGCATTCGCCTCCCAATCTCTCTGTGGTGCGAGGCGAATCCGAGCTCCGTTTGCACCTCCGCGCTTGTCACTTCCCCGGAAGGTCGATGCCGAAGCCCATGCAGTTGCAACGAGTTGTGAGACCGACAACCCAGAAGTGAGAATTTTGACCTTGAGCGCAGTGATATCTCCGGCATCAATCAGTGTATGATCAACTTCGGGGACCGGATCTTGCCACACCAACGCCTGCTTGGGAACTTCGGGACCGAGGTAGCGTGAAACCGGTCCCATATCCCGGTGGGTCAGCTTATACCAAGCCTTGGCGAACGCGTCGGCAAACTCCTGTGGATGCTCGAGGAAGTGTTTGGCGATCTTCGCATAGGCGGGATCAACCTTGAGTCCGAGGTCTGCCGTGGTCATCATCGGCGCGTGCGTTTTGCCGGCCTCGTGAGCATCGGGCACTGTTGTTTTTGCAGCTACATCTTTTGGCACCCACTGGTGTGCCCCCGCGGGACTTTTGACCAATTTCCACTCGTACTTGAACAGGTTCTCCAAATAGTTGGAATCCCACTTGATGGGGTTTGTCGTCCATGCACCCTCGATCCCGCTAGAAATCGTGTACTGCGCATTGCCACTGCCGAAGCTGTTGCTCCAACCGAGTCCTTGCTGTTCGAGGCTCGCCCCCTCTGGTTCTGGGTCGACGTACTTGCCTGGATCTTCGGCCCCGTGACACTTGCCAAACGTGTGCCCGCCGGCGACCAGCGCGACGGTCTCGTAATCATCCATCGCCATGCGGGCGAAGGTCTCGCGGATGTCTTTGGCCGACGCGAGTGGATCGGGGGTGCCGTTTGGGCCCTCCGGATTGACGTAGATGAGCCCCATTTGCACCGCGGCGAGGGGATTGTCGAGTTCGCGATCGCCGGTGTAGCGCTCGTCGCCGAGCCACTCGGCTTCTGGGCCCCAATAAATGTCCTCTTCGGGCTCCCAGACGTCCTCACGCCCACCTCCGAAACCGAAGGTTTTCAACCCCATCGACTCGAGGGCACAATTACCCGCGAGGATCATGAGATCGGCCCATGAAATTTTTTGTCCGTACTTGCGTTTGATCGGCCAGAGCAAACGCCGGGCTTTGTCGAGGTTGACATTGTCAGGCCAACTGTTGAGCGGGGCAAACCGCTGGCTCCCCGACGATGCGCCGCCACGGCCGTCATGGATCCGGTAGGTACCGGCACTGTGCCACGCCATACGAATGAACAATGGCCCGTAGTGCCCGTAGTCGGCTGGCCACCAGTCCTGCGATGCCGTCATCAATTGCTCGAGGTCCCGCTTGAGGGCACCGAAGTCGAGACTTTGGAATGCTTTGTCGTAGCGAAAATCCGCCGCCAGCGGATCAGGTGTACTTTTGTGAAGTACCTTGAGGTTGAGTTGATTCGGCCACCAGTGCTGATTGGACGTCGATCCACCGGCGAGGTGGCGGTGGCCACCATGCATCACAGGACATTTGGCTTTGTTTTCCATCGTATCTCCGTTTGTGTACGCGGGCGGAGCATATCTCGTGCGTACGGCCGATATCAAGCCCTACCCATTCAAGGCAGTTCGGCAACGGCCGGTTGCTCACAACAAGATTCTCCGGTTGTTCAAGGCATTCACCAATGCACAAATGGCGAATGCCGACTCGACAGACGTGCCGCCCCATGATCGTACCGTACAAGTTCTTGGACCCGAACAACGCGACGGCGATCGAATGTGGGCGCTGTTTTGCCACCGCGCCGATTTGACATCGGTCCGTGTCGTCGTCAATGTAAGGGTGGTTCCGCGCCATGTCCGATTCTCTTCGAGGACGAGCGATGCATCGTACAGCAAGGTTCATGCCTTTTGATTTCACTGGATTAATTTGGAAATCAACGATATTTCGGTCATGGAAATCAACGATATTTCGTTGAAAAGAAACATATCGTGGTCGTCGACCCACGTCCCGACGGGGTTCATGTTGTTTCGTCCATGAGCCTACATCTTGAAACATTTGGATTCGCAGCGACAAAGAGTGGTCCAAATTTCCAGCAATCGCGGTTTTGAGGACAAGGTGACATGGCAAGATTCTTGAATATTCGTTCTCGACGACGTGGAAATGAAGCATCTACAAGAATATCTGCCTTTGGGGTTGCTGCTCTCTTTGTTCGCCTGCCAGCCCCCGACTTCCACCTCCGATGTTACACCTGTCGAGGCGCCCCCCCCTGCAAAGCAGGAACATACGTGTGAGCCTCTCGCCCCCGGTGCTGACGTGTTTGAGCGGGCTCCCGGGGGTGTTCCCGAAGTGAGTGTCGAATGGGTTCGTAAGTATGGCTGCCAAACACGTCTGCTCGATATTCGCGAGCATTCCGAGTATACAGGTCCCGAAGGTCATATCGCAGGAATCGAATGGATCCCGATGGGTCAGCTGACAAAGTCCGCCATCACCTGGGACCCAACCGTACCGATCGTTCTCGTTTGCCGTTCGGGTCGCCGCTCGGCCCGGGCGGTCCGCTTACTCGAAGAGTTGGGGTTTCGCTCGGTGGCGTCGATGACCGGCGGAATGTTGGCCTGGGGTCTTGCGGGGAATGAGCGCGAGCTCTCCCCGGCAGCAAGAACACCTGTACGCCCGTCAAGAACACCCGATGAGCTCGAAGGCCCGCTGACGGCGGAAAACATCAGAGCACACCTCGGCGATCCGGCACAGCTGCGTCGGGTCAAAGTTGCAGCATTGATGCTCCACGGGCAAACAGCCTGTGTCGATGGTCGCGACGACCACGCCGTCTTGGGTACGCCAGGTGGTGATATGGGCGAGTTATTGCTCGCACTGACGGTGTATGAACAAACACGCAAACTCCCGCTCGGGCGCGAGGAGCTACACACGTTGTTTGTCGATCATACGGTGGCGTTTGGCGACTTTTACATGCACACGGATACACAGGCACTCGAGCAGCTACGCGACGCGCTGGTCCGCCATCCGATCGCCGACCTAAAACTCGCCGCCGACGCGAGCATCGAGGAAGTTCTCGGAGCCGTCCTTCGACCTCCTCGAAAGGCTGAGCGCGAGCTCCTCGAACTCCTCGTCAAGCCGGAATTTGTAGGCTGCGGACACCTCAAGCTGATCCTCGAACACCCTGACGAATATCGAGTTCGCAGCGAACTCGCCCGCGAGCTGATCGCGGTGTTCTTCCGCGAGTTGTGGGGTGGCGAGCGTCGGCTTCACTATGTCGTACTCGACGGAGAACACCACGAAGGAGCGGTCCTCACCGTTGAGGTTCCGAACTCGATTCACGCGTATACCCGTGTACCCGCGATCCCTCCCCGCTACGGAGGCCGCACGATGTTTGTCTACCACCCACAGGTCGCGACTTTCATCCGCGAGCAACAGGCACAATTCTTCGCCGAGCACGATGTCCTACAGGGGCTGGTTCTCGACGACTTTCGTGCGCAACTCAAAACGCTTGCACACTCACAGCTGAAAAGTACACTCGGCTACCTCGCACCTGACCTCCCGCTGTTTACAGTCCGCGTCGGCCCCGACACAATCGAGGTACACACACATTAGCCTTGCGGTCGCTGCTCTTTGTACAGGACCGCCAAAACGATTGTGACAATCAAGCTCGACGTCAATCGGTGATACCGGGCTTTGGGACCGAGGGATCCTTGTACCAAGGGCCTGCGAGCGACCACCATCGCGCCGTTCTCATTCCGATCGGACGGCGACTGCCGGGTCCTGTATAGTCGTGAACATGCGGCGTTGTTTGTTCCTGCCCCTCATCACGTTCTCCTTGGCGCTCGGCTGCGGCAGTTCGACTGGCAACGAGTCGGACGGGCGAACGACCGGCGAGGACACGAGCGCCGGTACGGGTGAGACGACGGAGGCGACCGCCTCAACGACTTTCACGACGGACTCAGATTCTGGGACAGATGCGACGGGCTCGACGAGCGTGACCGATGCCACCACGGACCCGACCGATGCCACCACGGACCCGACCGATGCCACCACGGACCCGACTGATGCCACCACGGACCCGACCGATGCCACCACGGACCCGACCGATGCCACCACGGACCCGACCGATGCCACGGACTCGACCGACTCCACGGACTCGACCGACTCCACCAGCGAAACAGAGTCGACCACAGATTCGACAACCGATGACCCTACAACCGACACGACCGATACCGGCTGTGAGCCGGGGACCGAGGGTTGTGATTGCCTGCCAAACGATGTGTGCGAGGTAGAGCTCGTCTGCTTGGATGGACTGTGCGAGCAGGCGCCGGATACGTGTGGCGACGGGATCGTCGATCCTGGTGAGGCATGCGATGATGGTGACTCGGATGAAGCCAACGGCTGTACATCTCAATGCAAGATCACCGAAATCCTCGAGGTCGTAACCTCGAGTGCCAACACCTGTGTCCGTCTCAGCGGAGGAGTGGTCCGCTGCTGGGGAAGTGGTGTGCTTGCCCAACTAGGCGTCCCCGGCCTCAGCGAACCAATCGGTGACAACGAGCTCCCATCCTCGATCCCGCCGATCGATCTCGGTGGCCCGGCCGTCCAGCTCGCCGCTGGCAGCAATCACAACTGTGCCCGCTTAGCCAACGGTGACGTCCGTTGCTGGGGAGTTGCCACATTCGGCCAAACAGGCCTCGCCAACACCATGAGTGTCGGCCACAACCAACATCCCAGCGACGTCCCGCCGGTGATGCTCGGTGGGGCGAGCATCTCCCTCACCGCCATGAATCACCACTCGTGTGCTGTGCTCGAAAACGGCGACGTCCGCTGCTGGGGCCGCCACAACAGCGGCAACCTCGGCTACGGCCATCAAAATAACATCGGCGACAATGAGCATCCCAGCAGCCAAGCTGCCATCCAGTTGGGTGAACCAGCCACGGCGGTTGCGACAGGCCTGTCGCATACGTGTGCCCTGTTGGCAAGCGACACGGTTCGCTGCTGGGGTTCGAACCAAAGCGGCCAGTTAGGCCTCGGTTTTGGGGTGGTCATCGGCGACAACGACCATCCCATCGATTACCCCAAGCTCGCGTTCACCGACGTCGAAGCAGTCGCCGCTGCCCACTACCACACGTGCATCCTCCAGACCGGCGGCGAGGTTCGGTGCTTCGGAATCAACCACTACGGCAACCTCGGCTATGGCCACACCGATGACCTCGGCGACAACGAAGATCCCGAAGTCGGCCCGGTGAGCCTCGGCGAGCCAGCCACAAAAGTCACCTGCGGCACGCATGTGTCGTGCGCATTGCTCGAGAGCGGCGACGTCCGTTGCTGGGGCTTTAACAACTGGGGACAGCTAGGCCTCGGGCACACCGAAGACATCGGCGACGACGAGCTACCGAGCGATGTTCCCGTCATTCAACTCGGGGGCAAGGCACTCGACATCTCGACCTCTGGACGCCATACGTGTGCGATCGTGGAGGGCGGTGGTCTGCGTTGTTGGGGCTACCCATCCAACAGCGCCCTCGGCTATGGCGAGGTCGTCCAGATCGGCGACGATGAGCATCCGGCCGACGTCGGGTTTGTTCAACTCTACTAACACCCCGGACAATGACCGTTGGCTCGCAGGAGCGTCGTCTCTCCAAAAATTACATGTACCATCATATATAAATCATGCACTGCGGTCGACCGGTCTTGTCTGAACACGAACGGGTCCGCCTCCGTGACGACAAACGACCTCACGTATGGCTCGCGAGCCAATGACATTGATCTACTTGAATGTACAAGGTAAATGCTGCTCACGCTCCGCCCCCTCGCCCAGATCGGACCGCAGGCCGTTTCACCGGTTGCCTCCACCCGAGCCCGTTCCTCCTCCGTGTGTGAGCAAAACACCCTCCCCCAACGAGGTAGCGATTGCCGAACCGAGCAGCGGGCTGATAAGATCCGCGCCATCGCATCATCGCGGTTTGGAGTGGCGACATGACTTTTTTTGGAACAAAAACCCCGTGCAAGGCCCCACGCAATCGCTCTGTCTGGACAACCACGACACAGCTCCCCCTCGTGGCGATGCTTGTGTGCGCGTGTGGAGGTTCCGACACGGCAACGGGAGATTCCGACAACGCGACGACCACTCCGACCTCGACCGGAACATCCGGCGAAACAACTGCTGGGCCAACCGAAACCACAACCGCGGCGACGAGCGAGACGACCGGAGATTCTGAGACAACCACGGACGCGAGCGAAACCGAGGGAGGCACCACCGGTGTGCCGGGCGAGGACGAGGTGATCACAGTGTTCGACAAGGAGCACGTGTACTTTGGGTCAGAAAACCGGCGCACGGTCGATGTCGAAGTCAGTTTCCCAGAAGAGGGACTCACCTACGAAAGTATCATCCTTGGACTGGGGCTCAGTTGCCCAAATGGCTTGTGCGACCATTGGGATCGCTACGGGACCCTCGGGGTCGTCCGCGCCCCGGGTGCCGAAGATGAAGATTATGTCGAAGTAGCCAGGTTTATCACGCCATACCGCGTCGGCGGTACGTGGAACTACGACGTGACCGATCTGCGCCCGTTGTTGCGGGGTGATGTCACGTTTCGCGTGCACATCGACACCTGGGTCGGCCCAGGTCACGACCAAGGAGAAGGGTGGCTCGTAGATGTCCTGGTTCAATTTACTGGCGGCGTACCAGCGCGTGAGGTCCTCGATGTCAGCAAGCTCTGGTACATCAACTACGGTGCAGGCAATCCCGACAACCCACCCGAAGGGCAGGTCTATCCGGTCAATACACCGACTCCGGCCGAGGCCACAGGGTTTGCCCTTCGCAGCCTGATCACGGGGCACGGATTTGGCAACACCAATAATTGTGCCGAGTTTTGCCCACTCGAGCACGGGTACCTCGTCAACAGCAACGCTCACCAACGAACGGTGTGGCGCGACGATTGTGCCGAGACCGGTGTACCTGGCCAACAGGGCACCTGGACCTATCCCCGGGCAGGTTGGTGCCCAGGTGCCGATGTCCGCGTGTGGGAGGAAGATGTCACCAATGATATCGTCGCCGGGCAGCCCGCGATGGTGACCTACGGAATGAGCCCCTACGAAAATACGTGTAAGCCAGGCGCAGATCCCTGTGTCGGTTGCACGGCGGGTGCGACCTGCGAGGATGGGCACGGGCAGCCGTATTACTATATGTCGGCAGTCCTGGTGTCCTATCGATAATGGTTCAGCAACGGAGTTCCAACCTGACCACATGAACATATAATCGCATTCGCTGGATCGCGGCGAATATGGTCACATACCAAACGATGATGCTACACTCGTACACGTGACGGTCGTCGAACAAACCGTGCGGATCAAGGCACCCGCAGGCCCACTCTTCGCACTCTCGCAGGACTACACGCTGCGCAGCGAATGGGATCCGTTCACAGGTGAGATGGCGTTTCAAGACGGTGCGACCACAACCAAACCGGGGACCCGAGTCGCGTTTGTGTCGCGTCACGGGCTGCGGATGGATGTCGAATTTGTGACGGTTCGAGCCCCGCGGGTCGTGGCGATGAAGATGATTCGCGGGCCATGGTTTTTTAGCCGCTTCGCCGGCTCATGGACGTTTCGTGAACATGAACAGGGAACAAACGTAACCTTTCGCTACTCGTTTCGCGCACGCCCAGCAGCCCTGGGTTGGATCCTGGCACCGATCTTCGCGCGAGAGGTCCGAGCCCGACTCGCCGGGATGCGTCGCGCGGTTGAGGATACGGATATCCTGACGCGATTGCCATCGATGGGCTCGTAGTGCGGAATGAATGTATGAGCAATTTTTTCCGCGCCGCCCACATCGTGACGACGCTTTTTGCATGTATCGGCAACTTTTATTCGGTGTGCACTCTGCGGACTGTCGAAGAGAAAGGATGTCGAAGCCGAGCTCCCGTGACGCAGAGGACAGCGACTTCTCGCAGTCTGCGATGGACACCGGAGCACGTTTATACTTCTTGTTGAAAGAACATCCACACTATGCTCATCTCCGCTTCGGGAAACATCCTTCACGCGCAGGCAGATGCTCTGGTGAATCCCGTCAACTGTGCCGGGGTCATGGGCAAAGGCCTTGCGTTGCAGTTCAAACGGGCTTTCCCTGACATGTTTCAGGCGTACCGTCGTGCGGCGAAGAACGGGGAGGTCGTCCTGGGGCGGATCCACATTTTCTCTGTCTCGAGACACGGTCGTCCGCGCTACATCTTTAACTTTCCGACCAAACGGCACTGGCGCAGCCGCAGTCGGATCGAAGATATTGAGCGTGGACTTTGGGACATGGTCGATCAGATTCGTCAGCTCGGTGTCAGCTCGATTGCGATCCCGCCGCTGGGCTGTGGGCACGGTGGACTCCACTGGCCCGCGGTCCGTCAACTCGTCGTCCAAGCCTTCGCCTCGAGTCCAGAGGTTCGGGTTTTGCTGTTCGAGCCGCAATAACGGTCTTACAGCCCGATGTCGATGCTCGACAGGTACCGAGACAACTCGGGTCCTGTCGCGACAGAATCGTGAATGACGACGAGGTGCGACTAGCCGTCGCTGAGAAACATCAACACGATCATTGCGAGCAAAATCAGAGCCGCACCCGCGAGGACCCATCCCAAAAACGTTGCCGTGACCGCCATGAGGACACCACTGGCTACGAGGCCGCGGTGGTCTTCGCGGCGCCACATGGCAAACCCGGCTCCGAGGATGGTGACGACTAAAAACGGCACGGTGAGTACCGGATCTGGCGTCTCGGTGATCGAAACGTTGCTGCGCAGATGCACGATCAGGGTGGTGGCGAGGCCTGCAAGGCCACAGACAAAGGCTGCGATGCTTCCGATACTCTCTCGCCACGAGCTGGGTTGGGGATGCGTGTCCTCGGTCATACGATCTGGCCTCATCGTCATATTAGCATACTCGCGCTATCGAAGGTCAGCGCTCGGTTCCGTCACCACCGACGCTTGTCCATACATTTATTTTGCCAACGCGTGGTGATGATGGTCGAGATGTCCGTCGATGACGGTGGCGACAAAGTAGTAGCTGTGGTCAAACCCTGGATGCATGTTGAGCCGCACTGGCTGACCGACATCTCGGCAAACTTCGACAAATCGCTCGGGTACGAGTTCGCGGCGTAAAAACGGATCGTCGTCCCCCTGGTCGATGAGGATGTTGTCGACGAGTTTCGACCCGCGGGCCCGCAACAACTCGCAGGCGTCGTGGGCCGCCCAGGCTTGACGATCTTCCCCGAGGTAGGCCGAAAGAGCTTTTTTCCCCCAGGGAACCTGCATCGGGGCGACGATCGGTGCGATCGCGGAAACCGATTGAAATGTTTCTGGATGGCGCAGAGCGAGGGTGAGGGCTCCATGTCCACCCATCGAATGCCCGGTGATACCGACCGCTCCAGGGAGGACGGGAAAGTGGTCGTGGATGAGGCCGAGCAACTCGTCGCAGAGATAGGATTCCATGCGGAAGTGCTGGCGCCACGGATCCTGGGTCGCGTCGAGATAAAACCCCGCCCCCTGGCCGAGATCATAGGCCGGGTCGTCGGGCACACCGTCGCCGCGGGGGCTGGTATCGGGACATACAACAATCATCCCGAGGTCCGAAGCCCTGCCCTGAAACCCACCCTTGGTAGTGACGTTTTGTTCGCTGCACGTCAGTCCCGAGAGGTAGATCAGCACCGGCATCTGCTGCCTGCCATCGCGCGTGGGGACATACACGGAAAACCGCATGGGAACACCGAGGGTGCGCGAGTCGTGTTCGTAGATCCCCTGATTTCCGCCGAACGATGCGTGTGCTTCGAGTTTTCGCAGCGAGTGTGTCATCGGCCGCACACTACCAGCCCGAGGATGACTCGCGTGCCCTCGCAGCGAAAAGATTGTAGTGGTTGCCGGCGGCCTACTCGTGGCTATCTAGCTTTTCTGACGCGTTGGCCTCGACCCGCTCGAGCGCTTGTTCGGCCGCTGCCCGCTCGGCGAGCCGGAGGCTGCGGCCCTCTCCCTGGCCCAAAATCTCGATCTTCCCCGGGTCTCCCTTGGCCTTTTTTCGGCGGACAAACACCCGCGCCTGCCAGTGCGGTGCTCCCGGCGGTGGGCGTTCGCCGACGACTTCGTAGATCGGTGTCAGTCGCAGGGTCGCTTGAGCCCACTGCTGCAACCGGCTTTTCGCATCGAGGCCGTGGCTCGGATCGAGGTCGGCGAGGCGCGCTCCAAATAGTTGTAGAAACACTTTTTCGGCGGCGTCGTGGGGATTGCTTCCGGTCGCCTTGGCGTCGAGGAAGACCGCTCCCATCACGGCTTCAATTGCATCTGCAAGGGTTCCGTCCTGTTCGTGCACGCCGCGGCGGCTGTCCCCTTTGCCTAAAAACAACCACTCGCCGAGCTCGATCGTACGGGCGACGCGGGCGAGCGCGTGTTCGGAGACGACGGCCGCCCGCAGGCGGGTTAGTTTGCCTTCGCTGAGTTCGGGAAACTTTCGCCACAGCGCTCCGGCGGCGAGGAGGTCGAGGACCGCGTCACCAAAAAACTCGAGGCAAGCGTTGGACGGCCACCCGGCGCGGCGGTGCTCGTTGCTCCACGACCCGAGGGTGAGTGCCGTCCGCAACAATGCGGGACGGACAAACTGGTACCCAAGTGCCTGCTGTAGCGGCTGCAAGGCGTCGAGTTCGTGGGCCACGTGCGCTTGCACCCGGCTGTCGTCGTCCCGGTCAGGAAGATCCTCGAGGACAGCGGGAAGAACACTTGAACCTTGCTTATGCATTCGAGTTGTCCACTTCGATCCAGCCACCACCCAAGACCCGGTCTGCGCTGTAGATCACCCCCGCCTGCCCCGGGGCGATCGCCCGGACCGGCTCGTCGAAACACACGCGGGCGAGGTTGCCGTCGACTTCGATGGTCGCCGGCGCGGCCGGTGTGCGGTGGCGGATCTGGACGTGTCCGCGAAATGCTGCCCGCGGCCGCGGTCCAAACCACCGCAGGTCGTGGAGTTCGAGTTCGCGGCGATTCAATGCATCTACATCTCCAACGACGACCTCGCGCCGCTCGGGCAACACCCGCAACACGTATCGGGCTTCGGTTCCCGGGATCCGCAACCCGCGTCGTTGACCGACCGTGACCGTGTGGATCCCGTTGTGGGTGCCGACCACGTTTCCGCGGGGGTCGACGAAATTTCCGGGGCCGAGGGAGGTTTCGTCGAGACCGCGGCTGTGCACCTCTCGGCTGACGACGTCGGCATGGGAACGTCCGCCGACAAAACACAACTCGACACTGTCGGGCGCATCCCAGTTGGGTAGCGAGAGTTCGCGTGCACGTTCGCGGACATGTTCCTTGTGCCAGGTTCCGAGGGGGAAGTGGACCCGGGGCAACACCGACTCCCCCATGGCAAACAAGAAGTAACTCTGGTCCTTGGTCGGATCGACCCCGCGCATCAGATGACCGTCTTCGATCCGCGCGTAGTGGCCCGTCACGAGCAGGTCGGCGGAGATCGCTTCGGCGCGGGCGAGCAGTGGCGCAAACTTGACGTGCTCGTTACACCGCACACACGGGTTGGGCGTGCGACCACTGGCGTACTCGCGGGCGAAGTCCCCAATCACATCCCGGGAAAACCGCTCGCTCTCGTCGATCATGTAGTGGGGCACACCGAGTTGGTCACAGACGTCACGCGCCTGATCGACTTCGGCGGGGGAACAACAGGTCCCGCCGCGCCCTTTCCCAGGTGCCTCGCTCGCGTTGTACAACCGCATCGTCATGCCGACCACTTCGTGACCAGCCTCGACCATCAGGGCGGCAGCAAGCGAGGAGTCGACGCCTCCAGACATCGCACAGACGACACGCATGGGGCGATGTGTAACTTGATTTGGCCACGGCGTCACCGGTTTCGGCCGACAAGCCTGGACATTCCCACCAGCCTGTCGCAGCCCCAGCCCCTCGAACATTCGCGCCCGCGCCGACCTCAACAGCCGCGAACATTAAAACCGCGATCCGAAAATCAGCCCGCGGCCCGTACTCTCGCTATCGCCCGCGGCAACGCGGCCAACAACGCGTCGATATCCTCAGCCGTGTTCCCGGGCCCGAGCGAAACTCGGATCGCCCCGCGAGCGCGTTCGTCGGCCATCCCGAGTGCGCGCAACACATGGGACGGTTCGAGAGTCCCAGCGGAGCAGGCGGCCCCCGTCGAAACGGCGATCCCCGCGAGGTCGAGATTGATGAGGACCAGCTGTCCTTCACACCCCGGCACACTGAAGTTCACTGTATTACCAACATTTTGCTCGCGATCGCCGTTGACGACGAGGTCGGGCAGCTGGTCGAGCCCAGCGAGCAAATGGGCGCGCAATCGTTGTATCTGCGCCGCTCGCTGCTCCCGCATCTCCACCGCTCGGGTGGCGGCCACACCGAGGCCGGCGATCAGGGCGGGACACTCGGTGCCGGGACGTCGACCGCGCTCTTGGTGTCCGCCGACAACCACCGATTGGATGCTGATCCCACGACGGTGGATCAAGGCGCCAACGCCCTTGGGACCACCGACTTTGTGGCCGCTGAGGGAGAGGAGATCGACCCCGAGCGCGGGGAAGTCGATCGCGCACTTGCCAAACGCCTGGACCGCGTCGGTATGGAAGATCACCTGGGGTCGGACGCGGCGCACATGTGCCGCAATGTCTTCGATCGGATAGAGGTTGCCGATCTCATGGTTGCACTTCGCCAGGGACACGAGGCCGATTTCGGGGTGTTGCGCGACACGTTGGGCCACCGCTTCGGGATCGATCCGCCCGCGGGCATCGACCTCGATCTCGGCGACAAACACCCCTTCACTCGCAAGTCGGGCGGCTGCCGCCCGGACCGAGGGGTGCTCGAGGGGCGACGTCAGCACCCCACAGGGCTCGCCCTTGACCCGCAAGGCCCGTGAACACCCCAAAATCGCGAGGTTGTTCGCCTCGGTCCCGCCGCTGGTGATCGTGACCTGCAGCGAACCGACGGCGAGCGCACGTGCGATCTGCTGGCGAGCCCGTTCGACCACGGCGCGGGCTCGCTGCCCGGCGACGTGCACACTCGAGGGGTTGGCCTGGAGTGTCGGATCGGCCAATACATTGTGGATAACCCGACAAACTTCGGGATCGACCGGTGTGGATGCATTGTGATCGAGGTAGATCACCGCCCCCCTATACCACGTGGCACACGATCGGGGGTTGTCACCGACACACATACAAAACGCGGGGTCTGCGTACCACGCGCGGTGGCTGATGACCGCAAACTCGCGCGCAACGCTGTCTCGGCACGGCACAGGTTGCGTGCACTTGCAAACCACCGGCGAAAAACGACGTACTTCTCACCTCGCCGCGCTGATCCCGGATGCCACTTCGTACACCTCGGCCTTCACTTGAGCGTTGACTGCTCGCGCAGAGCATTCAATGATGCATCGCCTTGAGTCTACTCGGGACCATGATGCTGAGGGCTGGACTGCTCTCCGCGGACCAACTAGCGGCCGTCCAGGCCCACGTGCTCGAGCACAAAAACTCGTTCGTCGAGTCGGTGCTCAGCCTCGGATACGCGGATCAGAACAGCATTGTCTCCTTCCTTCACAGCAAGCTGATGATCCCGCGGGTTGGGGCGTCGGTGATGCAGGTCGTCGACGACAATTCGATTTCTCGAATTCCGGCGAAGCTCGCCCACAAGCACACCGTGCTGCCGGTATCCACGGACGAGGCGGGCAACCTGACACTGGCGATGGCCGATCCGACCGACATGAAGACGGTGGATGCGATCTCCGAGCACACAGGAGCCTATCTCGTGCGGGCAGTCGCTCCCCTGTACAGCTTGCGCGAAGCGATCGAGCAGTACTACGGGCCGCATCCTGACAAAAAGCCTGTACCTACAACTAAACCTGAAGCGAGCCCGGCTCCCTCCGTGACGGCTCCCGCGAAGCCGTCCGCTCCGTCTGTCTCGGCACCGGCGTCACGCCCGGTCTCAGCACCTTCCGTCTCAGCACCCTCCGCCCCCTCGGTCAAGGCTCCGTCGGTTTCGCCTCCGTCGGTTTCGCCTCCTTCGGTTTCGGCCCCGTCCATTTCGGCTCCTTCGATTTCACCGCCCTCGGTTGCGGCTCCTTCCGTGTCTGCGCCATCCGTAGCGGCTCCTTCGGTCAAGGCTCCCGCCGTCTCCCCACCATCGGTCTCGGCCCCCGCAGTCTCGGTCCCGAGGGCCAAATCGGGTCCCGTCGTCGCACCGTCCGTCGCTCCCCCTTCGGTTCGCGCTCCGAGTGTCTCGCCTCCGTCGGTTGCGGCCCCTTCGGCGAAAGCACAATCCGGCCCCTCGATCGCAGCCCCGACACTCGCACCGCCACCGACGGTTACTCCGAAAAAACACACCCAAGTCGGTACCCCTCTGGCTGGAAAATCTCGGACGTCGGTTGTCGCCCCATCCGCGAAATCGGGTCCCGCGCCCGCGGCTCAACCGTACCAACAGCAGCCGCAGTTCCAACCGCAGCAGTACCAACCGCAGCAGCCGTACCAGCAGCAGCCGTACCAACAGCAGCAGCAGCAGCAGCAGCAGCAGTACCAACCGCAGCAGCAGTACCAACCGCAGCAGCAGTACCAACCGCAGCAGCAACAGCAGCCGTACCAACAGCAGCCGTACCAGCAGCAACAGCAGCCGCACCAGCAGCAACAGCAGCCGTACCAGCAGCAACCGCAGCCGTACCAGCAGCAACAGCAGCCGTACCAGCAGCAACAGCAGTACCAACCGCAGCAACAGCAGTACCAACCGCAGCAGTACCAGCAACCGCAGCAGTACCAGCAACCGCAGCAGTACCAGCAACCGCAACAGCAGCCGTACCAGCAACAGCAGCCGTACCAGCAGCAACCGCAGCAGTACCAACAACAGTACCAACCGCAGCAACAGCAACAGCAACAGTATCAGCAGCCGCAGGGGCAGTTGCATCAGCAACAATCCTACGTCGCCCCGCGTAACCCCTCGCCGGGCATGTCACCGGTCGGTCCTCCGCCTGAACCCGGGTACGACTCGGACCGCAGCACGACCGCACACGATCAGCCCGACGATTTTGAGACCCTCGACAACCAACGCTCGCGCACGATCGAATCGGAGCCGAGTGGACGGGCCACCACCCCCTATCCCGGACAGGCACAGAGCCGCAAACGCTCGGCCGGCTGGAACCCACCCCAACAGCAACTCAACAACCAGGTCACACCGCTCTCCCCCGAAGCGTTTAGCCGAATCCTCCCGCGGTTTGCCACCGTCACCTCGCGCGACCAAATCACCTCCTTGCTGATGGATTTCCTTGGCGAAGGCTTTGAACGCGTCATCATGTTCGTCCACATCAAGGGCGAAATCCGGGGACGCGACGCCCGCGGCGAAGACCTGATGGTGGACGC
Source organism: uncultured Nannocystaceae bacterium (assembly GCA_964621785.1). Lineage (GTDB taxonomy): Bacteria > Myxococcota_A > Polyangia > Nannocystales > Nannocystaceae > JACKDW01. The sequence goes on along the minus strand of CAZUPD010000013.1, from coordinate 79,237 downwards.
AGTTCGCCAGATCCGCATCCCGGCCAACGGCCCGTCGCTATTCTCGACGGTGATCGAACACCAGACCCCGTACTTCGGACCGATGCGAACCGAGACTGCGATCGACAGCGCCTTCTACTCAGCCCTCGGAGGCGTCCACGGGAATGTGTTGGTGGTCCCGGTGATCCTGCGCAAACGCGTTCCACTACTTGTATTTGCATCGGGAGCCCGACACGCGGTCGATGCCAACTCGCTGCACGACCTCACCGAAACCGTCGGGCAGGCGTTCGAGCGTTTGATCGTGGCCGAGAAGGCCAGGCGGTAGTCCCAACTTTGGGCGGAGGTCGGTTTGGCGGGCCACATCGGGGTCGCGCGGATCGCTTTTCGGGCCCAAACTGACAGGGCCGAAGCATCAAATCCATGTAGACACAAATTAATGACGCGAGCACAAAGACGTGTGAGCGCTGCTCGAGTAGGTCCAATACAAATCGTGCCCGTCAGCACAAGAGAGGTCCGCGGTGCATCCGGACGACGCGGGCGATCACCAGACCCAGATGGCGAGCGTGTCGATGGACCCGCCTACACCGAACGCATGCTGCGTGTACAGTGGCCGAGGTGGGCCTTGAGATACTTGCTCGGCAATTCGTGCCCGAGGTGCCCAGACAGCCGGCTGCTGGTCGCTACCAGTGGGTCGAGGTCGACACCTGTCTCACAGCCCATCCCTTGCAGCATGTAGACGACATCTTCGGTGGCGACATTTCCCGATGCTCCCGGGGCGTAGGGGCAACCACCGAGTCCTCCGGCCGCCGAATCAATCGTCCGGATCCCCAGCTGCAGCGCCACGGTGATATTGGCGAGTGCGGTCCCGCGGGTGTCGTGAAAGTGGACTGCAAGTTTGTCCCGGGTCAGGCCGGCCGCCAATAGTTGCTGCAGCACATGTTCGACCTGCCGCGGTGTCCCGACGCCGATCGTATCACCCAAACTCAACTCGTAGAGCCCCATCTCAGCCAATGCCTTGGAGACGTCGATGACCTGGTCGATCGGGATGTTGCCCTCGTAGGGACACCCGTAAACACAGCTGATATAGCCGCGCACCCGCATCCCGCGTTCCTGGGCCGCATGCACGACCTCGCGGTAGGTCGCCAGCGCCTTTTGAGTGCTCTTGTTGATGTTTTTGAGATTGTGGGTCTCGGAGGCGGCCATGAAGATGGCGACCTCCTTCATCCCGGCGCGGGTGGCGGAGTCGAGTCCGCGCATGTTGGGGACCAACGCACTAAACACTACATCGTCGGCGCGCTCGAGCTTGTGGACTTCGGCCGCAACTTCCATATGGTCGGCCAAGGCCGGGATCCACCGCGGATTGACAAAGCTCGTAACTTCGATCCGTTTGAGCCCGGCGTCTAACAGACCGCGGATCATTTCGACCTTGCGCGCCGTCGGCAACACCGAGGTCTCGTTTTGCAGTCCGTCGCGCGGCCCTACCTCATAGATCGAAACGCTCTCGGGCAAGGCGCCGAACAGGCTCGATGTGTCTGGACGTGACTCACTCACTGGTCGTCTGATCCCCTTGGCGAAGTCGGTGGTGGAGGGCGCTGTAACTCAAAAATCCCGTCCGTGGTAGTGTACGCGATCCCTCCGAGCCGTCCGACGGCTTGCAGTTGCCCGGGATCGATCGGCAACACACGCCCGCGGGCGTCACGGGAGATCAGCCCCTCGGCCACGCGAAAGTGCACAACCTCGGCGATGACCAACCCGGACGACGGCATCCCGGTCGGCCCGAGACCCAGCGGGACCATCTGTTTGAGCCGACACTCGAGGCTCGCCCGGGCTTCGCTGACCCGGGGGACAGCGACCACGGTGGCGGGAGCTCGGGTCACCCCGGCGTCGGGCCACTCCGAGACCTCGGGCGGATAGGCGGCCGATGTTCGGTTCATCGCTTCGGCCAGCGGCCGCGACACATGGTTGATGACAAACTCGCGCCGGTCGAGGATGTTGCGCAACGTATCTTTGGGCGAGCCGTCACGGTTGTAGGCGATCCCCAACACCACGGTCGGGGGGTTGGAGCACACCCCCTGAAAGTAGCTAAACGGAGCGAGGTTGGGGACACCGGCCAAGCTGAGCGTCGACACCCATGCGATCGGGCGCGGGGTAATCAGGCAGGTCATCAGCCGGTAGGTCTCCGATGTGCGCAGCTCCGCGGCTGAAAATTCGTGGTCCGCCATCGCCCGCTGTGTACCACGAAAACCCTGCCCACCCCCACGAAGTTGAGGTTTTCGCCGCTTTCGTCACATAAAATCCGGTTCCTGTCCCGGTTTTTTGAGATCGCGGGCCCGGCAATCAATTTGTATATTCATATTTCAAGGCACCGCGGCACCCACACGCCTGTGGAACGTGGACCAGGGCGGGTAACTGCGGAAATCATGTGCATACATAATATGTATTCAGTGACCAAATCCGGACTGGCGCGAGGTCGTCGACCCACTCCGGTCAACCTCATCCGGCGCGGCGCTTGCTCGCCTTCTTGGCCGCGACTTTCTTCTTGCGCGTCACCTTTTTACTCGCGGCTTTCTTGGTCGTCTTTTTCTTGCTGACCTTTTTGGTCGTCTTTTTCTTGCTGACCTTTTTGGTCGTCTTTTTCTTGGCGTCCGCAGTGCTCGCATCGGACGCCCTCCCCTGCGGACGCCCGGTTTTCTTCGCGCTACGTTTCGACATTTTCTTCGCGATTGGCTTCAGCATCGTTGCATCTGCACTCACAGTGCGGACCCCCATTTTTTTGAGCAACGGCTTGAGAAACTGACCGGTATACGAGTCCTTGACCGTCGCTACCTGTTCGGGAGTTCCGGCCGCGACCACCGTGCCACCCCCGTGCCCCCCCTCGGGACCCAGGTCGATCACCCAGTCGGCGCACTTGATGACATCGAGATTGTGCTCGATCACCAGGACCGAATTGCCGGCGTCGACCAGGCGCTGCAACACCGTCAACAGCCGCTCAATATCTGCGAAGTGCAGGCCCGTGGTCGGCTCGTCGAGGACATACAGCGTGCGCCCAGTGTGCCGCTTGCCCAGCTCGCGACTCAATTTGACGCGTTGGGCCTCGCCGCCGCTCATGGTCGTCGCCGTCTGCCCGATCTTGATGTAGCCGAGTCCGACGTCGAGCAGGGTTTGCAAAATACGTTTGAGCTTGGGGTGATTTTGAAACAGCTCAAAGCAATCCTCGATACTCATGTCGAGGACGTCTGAAATCGTCTTGCCCTTGTAGGCGACCCCGAGGGTTTGCTCGTTGTACCGCTTGCCCCCGCACACCTCGCAGGGCACGTAGACATCCGACAAGAAGTGCATCTCGACCTTGACCACCCCATCGCCCTGGCACGCTTCGCAGCGACCTCCCTTGACGTTGAAACTGAAGCGGCCGGCCTTCCACCCGCGCGCCCGCGACTCGGGAAGGTTGGCAAACACCTCGCGAATGAGGTCGAACGACTTGGTATAGGTCCCCGGGTTTGAACGCGGGGTGCGGCCGATCGGACGCTGGTTGATGGCGATGACCTTGTCGAGCACCTCGTAGCCCGAGAGTTTTTTGTGGGCCCCGACCTTGGCGTTGCTGTGATGGAGTTTGTGGGCCATCGCCGGCAACAGGATGCCGTTGACGAGTGAGCTCTTGCCCGCCCCACTGACCCCGGTGACTGCGGCCAGTACCCCCAGGGGAATCTCGACATCGACCGACTTGAGATTGTGCTCGGCCGCGCCTTCGATCGTCAACCAACCCCGGGGCGCGCGACGTTCGGGGGGTCCTTCGATCTTGCGCCGACCGGTGAGAAAGTCGGCGGTCAGGGTATCGCTTTGTTGAAGTACGTCGGGTGTCCCGCTAAACACGACCTTCCCCCCGAGGATCCCCGCACCCGGACCAAAATCGACGACATGGTCGGCACTGCGGATCGTGTCCTCGTCGTGCTCGACTACCAGCACGGTGTTGCCGAGGTCGCGCAGGTGCTCGAGCGTGCGGATCAACCTCTGATTGTCGCGTTGGTGCAGGCCGATACTCGGCTCGTCGAGCACGTACATCACCCCGCTGAGCTCCGACCCGAGTTGACTCGCCAGCCGGATCCGCTGGGCCTCCCCGCCGCTGAGCGTCGGCCCCGAGCGGTTGAGCGTGAGATAGTCGAGACCGACGTTGAGCAGGAATTGCAGGCGATTGCCGATCTCGCGCAGGGCCCCCTCGGCGATGGTTTTTTGGGCCCCCGTGAGGGCGATCCCGGCAAAGTGGTCATGGGCGGCGCGGACCGTCATGGCAGTGATCTGCGTAATACTTGTCTGTGCAACTTTGACGTACACACTCTCGGTCCGAAGCCGTTGACCGCCACAGATCTCACAGTCGCGCTCGGCGAAAAACCGACGGTAGTGATCGCGTGCGGCCTCCGAACTGGTTTGGGCAAAGCGGCGCTCCAGGTTGGGGATCACCCCTTCGTACTTCATGCCCCAGGTGCCGTGGCTGACCGAATCTTCGCTCCCCCAACTGACGGCGATCCGCTTGCCCTGGACCCCGTACAAAACTGTCTTTTGGATCTTCTTCGACAACTTGCACCACGGCTTGTCGAGGTCGACACCGCAGCTGGCCGACAGGGCTTCGACGATGCGAAACGTCCATCCCTCGCCGCGTTCCATCGCCGACTTCCACGGTGCGATCGCCCCCTGGCGGATGCTCAGGCGATCGTCGGGGACGATCCTATCGGGATCGACTTCTAACCGCGTCCCGAGACCGTTGCACGCCTCGCACATGCCCAACGGACTGTTGAACGAAAAGCTCTGGGGCGAAAGTTCGGGAAAACTGTGGCCGCAACAGGCCCGGTTTTCGGAGAAGCGCAACTTGAGCCCGCCGGATTTCGGTGATTCTACACGCATCTCGCCCTCGCCCTCGCGCAGGCAAAGCTCGACGCTCTCGCTCAGCCTCCGGCGGTCCTTGGCCCGCACGACCACGCGATCGACCACCAGGGCGATGGTGTGTTTGAACTTCTTGTCGAGTTTGGGCGGATCTTCGAGTCGGTGGATCGTGCCGTCGACCTCGACCCGGACAAACCCGCGGGACTTGAGGTCGGCGAACAGCTCGCGAAACTCCCCTTTTCGGTGGGTGACCTTGGGCGCGAGCAAGACCAACTTCTCGCCCTCGGGCGCGCGCATGACCTCATCAACGATTTCCTGGGACGACCGCGGGCGCACGACCTCGCCGCAGGTGTGGCAGTGCTGGGTGCCGACCCGGGCGTAGAGCACCCGCAGGTAGTCATAGATCTCGGTGATTGTGCCGACGGTGGACCGCGGGTTGGTCGACGCACTTTTTTGTTCGATGGCGATCGTCGGCGACAGCCCGCGCAACTGTTCGACCTTGGGACGTTCGAGCTGGCCCAAAAACTGGCGGGCATAGGCGGACAGACTCTCGATGTACCGCCGCTGGCCCTCGGCGTAGAGCGTGTCAAACGCGAGGCTCGACTTGCCCGAACCACTGACACCGGTGAACACGACCAGTTGGCGTTTGGGCAATTTGAGGTAATCGATGCGGAGGTTGTGTTCCTTGGCCCCCGTGACTTCGATGAAGTCGGGCTCGCGGGCGGACCGTGAAACCGCGGAGTTATTTTCATTTGTAGACGCTTGGCTGGTCATCCGTGTGTCCATGGCGTGTCCGCGACATAGCACGCAATCGCGCGTACCGCTCGCCATCCTCAGCATTGAACACTTGAGCAGGCTCACCGTCGCACCTGCACGGTAGCGAACAATGCGGACGAGAGGTGTCCTCGAAATTCCGATTCGCAATCCGAGTGACGGTGGCATACATTCCGGGACCCAGCCCGGGTGGTGGAATCGGTAGACACGGGGGACTTAAAATCCCCTCCGCAAGGGTGCGGGTTCGAGTCCCGCCCCGGGCATTGCGTTGTCGCGCCGGGGAGCGGTCGAACCTCCTCTTCGGGCTATTACGTGTATCTTCATCGAATTCGACCGGCGCAACGACGCCCGGAGCTCCACCGACCGAAGCAACTCGTCAGGTCCAAAAAACCTATGATATCGTTGTTTTTGGGCCAACGTGATCCGACATCTCACAGCTGTCCGCCACGCAAAGTCGAGCTGGGCTGACCCCGACCTCGACGACTGCGATCGTCCGCTCAACCGCCGAGGTCGACGCACAGCTCCACTCGTCGCCCGGGCCCTCGCATCCCGCGACCTCCTGCCCGACCACCTCGTGACCAGCCCCGCCCTGCGGGCCGTACATACCTGCAGCATCTTTGCCCGCTACCTCGGTGTCAGCACCTGGACCGTCGACGAGCGCCTGTACAGCGGCGACCTCAAGGACTGGCACAAGCTCATCCGCAAACAACCCGACCGCGTGAAACATCTGTTTGTGTTCGCCCACATGCCGACGATCGCCGAGTTTTGTCGCAACCTCGCAGGTCCCCTCCCGCACAAGTTCAGCACCGCAGCCGCCTGTACCCTCGCCTTCGACCTCGACACCTGGGCCGACTTTGGCAAACCCGGCAAGCGCATCTCATTTCTATTTCCCAAGGGCCTGTAACCGGTGGATCAACCCGACAAACCGAAACCGAAACCGAAGCCGAAAAAGAAAAAGACCGGCAGCAAGCGGTACATCAACCGCGAACTCAGCTGGCTGGCCTTCAACGACCGGGTATTGCAAGAAGCTGCGGACCCGAGCGTACCGCTGATCGAGCGCCTGCGGTTTTTAGGCATCTACTCGAGCAACCAAGACGAGTTTTTTCGCGTGCGTGTGGCCACCAAACGCCGGGTCGCGCGACTCGGGAAATCCGAACTGCGCGGGCTCGAATCACCCCCGAAAAAAGTCCTCAAAAAAATCCAGGAAATCGTCGTCGCCCAACAGGCAAAGTTCGACAACCTCTACCTCGAAGTCATCGAGGGGCTGAAGAACACCGGGATCCGGGTCCTCAACGAGCGAGAACTCGACGATGAACACGGGGCCTTTGTCCGCCGGTTCTTTGTCGAATCGGTGCGTCATCAACTTTTTCCGCTGATGCTCGACAAGGTCAAGGCGTTCCCGACCCTGCGCGACACCTCGATCTATCTGGCGATTCGCCTGCTCCACGCCGACAGCGAGCCGCGCTACTCCCTCATCGAAATCCCGGTCACGCTCCCGCGATTTATCGAGCTACCGGCCCGCGAGGATGCCCGCTGCATCATCCTGCTCGACGACGTCATCCGCTTTAGCCTGGCCAACATTTTCTATATGTTCGAGTTTGCCAGTGCGGAAGCATATACAATTAAATTTACCCGTGATGCCGAGCTCGACCTCGACAACGATGTCTCGATCAGTTTAATGGCCGCGGTCGAGCGCAGCCTCAAGCGTCGTCGGGTCGCCGAGCCGCTGCGCCTGACCTACGACGCGGAGATGCCCCCCGCATTTTTGGCCTACCTGACCAAAAAAATGAACCTGTCCCAAGAGGACGCTTTGATTCCCGGGGCCAGGTACCACAATTTTAAGGACTTCATGGGGTTTCCCCACCTCGGGCGAAACGACCTGCTGTACCCGCCGCTGGAGCCGCTCCCCCACCCCGCGTTTGCCAATCAGCGGACCGTATTCGACACCCTGCGCAAACAGGACGTCCTGCTCTACGTCCCGTACCAATCGTTTACCCACATCCTCGATTGCCTGCGCGAGGCGGCCATCGACCCGAATGTCACCGAGATTTGCATGACCCTGTACCGGGTCGCCAAAAACTCAGCAATTGTACGTGCACTGATCAACGCCGCCCGCAACGGCATCGCCGTGACGGTGGTCGTCGAGCCCCAAGCGCGATTTGACGAGGAAGCCAACATCGCCTGGGGGAAGCGGATGCAAGAAGAAGGTGTGCGCGTGATCTTTGGTGTCCCCAACCTCAAGGTACACGCCAAACTCACCCTGATCACCGCCCAGCAAGGGCGCCGACGGGAGGCGTTTGCAATTGTCGGCACCGGCAACTTCAACGAGAACACGGCCCGTGTCTACAGCGATGTGTTCCTCATGACAGCCGATATCGCAGTCGCACGCGAAGTGCGACGTGTATTTACATTTTTCGACAACATGTACGAGCCCGGCAAATACCGCCATCTGCTGCTGGCGCCATTTTACCTGCGAAAACGCCTCAATGGGCTGATCAACCGTGAAATTCGCCACGCCCAAGCCGGCAAGCCCGCGGGACTCACCTTCAAACTCAACAACCTGGTCGACCGCAAGATCATCAAAAAACTCTACGAGGCCAGCCAAGCGGGGGTCAAGGTCAGGTTGATGGTCCGCGGCATTTGCTCGCTGATCCCGGGACTGCCCAAAACCAGTGAGAACATCGAGGTTGTGTCGGTGGTCGACCGATTTCTTGAACATGCACGCATTTTTTCGTTCACCAATGCCGGTCACCCGCAGGTCTATATCGGCTCGGCCGACCTGATGACGCGCAACCTCGACTACCGCGTCGAAGCGCTCGTCGCCCTGCGCGATAAAAATGTACGCAAGCAAATGCTCGATATGCTCAAGATCTGTTGGCGTGATAACGTCAAGGCCCGCCAAATCGACGCGACTCGCAAAAACCCCTACCGTCAACGCAAGCCGCGGACCGTCGCCGTCCGCAGTCAAACCGCATTGTATGAGTACTTCCGCAAGCTCACCTGACAACTCGCGCGGTCGCGCAAGTGCGGTGTGCAAGAGGTTGTAATTGCAACTGCTGTGCGGAGACGAACACCCGGGTTGACGACCTTTGACAGGTTGACGTAGGCTCGTTGTGGGCTGTTCGCCTCGTTGATTGTTCTTTGAACATGCGAAGTGCCGTAGACAATGGATCGAGACTCGAGGAGTCCCTCGCAAGGTGGTGTCAAAGGTGAGTTCCCCGAGCTCTCAACCAGCGATACAATTGCGTCGGATCGCGACAACGCAGATGGTCGGCGAGGCACCGGCGCGGTCGTAGGGTCGCAGCAGCCCGACTCGGACACCTCGCACAGCGAGAGGGACCCGCTACGGTTGGCAAGCGGTCACCGAGGAGCTGCTCACCGCCAAGTCGTTTCCGACGCGTCACTCGCCGACACACTGGGCCTCTCGCGAAACGAACGTCCCATACTCGACCAAGCGTCTCCCCGCGGCACGGTCGATCGGGCGACAATCTCTCTCGCGGACACAGTTGGGCACGAGCAGGCGATGTTCGGGCATCGCGATGTCGCCGCCAAGTCGCCCACCGACAACGCAGGCGAGCATCATATGGATGTCGCTTCAGACAGGTCAACTGGCGATGCGGTCGCGTCCAACAGCGCCGACGATCTTCCCCTCAACGGGACCATCGCGTCCTCGCCCCATCACAACAGCGAAGCGAACCTCGAACAGGGTACGCAGATCGGTCGCTTAAAGATTCTGCGCAAGCTCGGTGCCGGTGCGATCGGTGTCGTCTACGCAGCCTACGATCCGACACTCGATCGCGAGGTCGCGGTCAAGTTGATCCGCGGCGGTCAAGACAGTCCCGCGGCACGGGTCCGATTGGTACGGGAGGCGCAAGCACTCGCCAAGCTCACCCACCCCAATGTCGTCGCGGTCCACGACGCCGGGACCCATCGAGGGCAGGTTTGGCTCTCGATGGAGTTCGTGATCGGCCGGACGCTCCGCGACTGGATCGCCACCGAGAAGCCGAACTGGCAGCGCGTCCTCGCTGTCGTCATGCAGGCGGGACAGGGCATCGCCGCAGCCCACAGCGAAGGTCTGCTCCACCGCGATATCAAGCCCGACAATCTCATGGTCGGCGACGACGAACGCGTGCGCGTGATGGACTTCGGTCTTGCACGGGCCGAGGAACCAGACGAACGCACTCGCAACCTAGTCACCCATCCCAATGTTCTGTCGGTCGAATTGACAGCAGTCGGCGCAATCCTTGGGACACCGGCTTATATGGCCCCGGAGCAATACTCCGGGCTCATCGCCGACGAGCGCACCGATGAATACGCCTTCGCGGTGACCCTGTGGGAGGCACTGTACAGAGGCCGACCCTACGTCGGCGAGACATTCGCAGAACTGAGTCACGCCGTACTCACCGGTAAACGAGAGCCTGTTCCTTCAGACATCAATGTACCGACATGGCTTCGCCGGATCCTCGAGCGCGCGTTGTCAGTCGATCGCTACAACCGCTACGAGTCGGTACGGGTGATGCTCGACGCGATCGAGGCCCAGCTCCAGCGGGCACGCAACCGGCGGATCGTCAGCGGATTGGCGGCAGGGTTGGTGGTGATGGCCGTACTCGGTGTGTTCGCAGTGATCCAGTGGCGGGCAGCGGCGGCCAACGAAGCACGGGCGAGGGGGAGTGAGGCTGAGGTGCGCGCACAAACACGTGTGCTCGAGGATCGTAACGCGGCGTTGGTCGCCCGCGAAGCCGAGCTCAAGCAGGCATTAAGCGTACAGTTAGGTCTCCGGGCAAAAATGTTGATCCCCGAAGATAGCGAAGGAGAAGCACTCAAGCTGGGCGTGCAGGCAGTGGGAGCCTACGCTCCCGACTGGGATCCTCCACCGCCGACAGACGCCTCGGACGCCCTCGCACATGTACTCGCGGATGACACCTTGATCGTGCACGTCGCCCGGGTGCTCGAGGGCCACTCCGACCAGATATGGCACGCAGTGTACTCGCCTGATGGGTCGCGCATTGCCAGCATTGGCAGGGACCCGACCGGCCGGATTTGGGACGCTCGCACCGGGGAGTTGATGGCCACACTCGCGGGTCATGTCGACGACGTTCGAAGCCTGTCTTTTTCGCCAGATGGTTCGCGGATCGTGACGGGGAGCAGGGACAAAACGGTACGGATTTGGGATACTCAAACTGGCAACAATCTACACACGGTTGAGGGTCACACGAAAACGATCTTTGATGCGACATTCTCGCCCGACGGTTCGCAGATTGCGACGGCAAGCAGCGATCAAACCGCGAGGATTTGGGACCCGCAAACTGGTGAGCCAATCGCCACCCTCAAGGGGCACCGGAGCACGATCCGAAGGCTGGTCTACTCGCCCGATGGGCGGCGAATCCTCACCGGTAGCAATGATCGGACCGCAAAGATTTGGGACCCGCAAACCGGCGACCACCTCACGACGCTCGAAGGCCACAGCGATACCATCTATGCAATCGCCTACTCGCCCGATGGTTCGCGGATCGTAACCGGCAGCGGCGACAAGACCACGCGGATCTGGGATGCGGCCTCTGGCGAACACCTCGCTACCCTTAAGGGTCACGAGCACGCTGTCTTCGCGCTTGCGTTCTCGCCCGACAGTTCACAGCTCACCACCGCGAGCCTCGATTACACCGCACGGATCTGGGACCTTCACACCGGTGATATCGTCGCAGTGCTCAAACACGAAAACGCCCTCGCCGCAACGGTCTATTCACCCGATGGTTCACATGTCGCGACGGCGAGTTTCGATGCCACTGTTAAGATCTGGGATACACGCGACGGCAATTTAGATATCAGCTTGCAAGGCCACGACGGCGGGATCCGGGGACTGGCCTACTCTCCCGACGGATCCCATCTGGCGACGGCCGGTTTAGATCACACACTTCGGATCTGGGACACCCATGTCGACGCCGGAGTGGCGACAATCGCAGGCCATCGAGATACGATTTCTGGGATCGAGTTCTCGCCCGACGGGACGCGTATTACCACGATCAGTCACGACGCGACCACGCGATTTTGGGATGCGAAAACTGGCGATATCGTCACAGTCCTCCGGGGACACGAAAAGGCGATCGTCATGTTGAACGCCTCGCCCGATGGATCGCGCTTCGCTACTGCCTCCAGTGACAAAACAGTGCGGATTTGGCAGGCGGACAACTACGAACTCATCACAACCATCGACTGCGGGATCGAACTCTACGCGATGGCGTTTTCGCCCGACGGGTCGACGATCGCCACCATCGGGCCGGAGTCAACAGCCCGCCTGTGGAATGCTCAAACCGGCGACCCGGTACGGACCCTTGAAGGCCACAAAGCTTCTCTCAACGCACTGGTGTTCTCGCCCGACGGTTCACGCATCGCAACAGCCAGCAACGACGAGACTGCAGCGCTGTGGAACGCGAACACGGGTGAGCTCCTCGCTAGCCTTCAAGGTCATGAACACTATGTCTCCATGGTTGCGTTCTCGCCTGACGGGTCCCGGGTCGCAACCTGTAGCTACGATAAAACCGCGAACATCTGGGATGCCCATACTGGTCAACATCTCGCTACCCTCGAAGGCCACGAAAGTGATGTCTTAGACCTGGTCTACTCCCCCGATGGCTCGCGGATCGCCACTGTGAGCAAAGATAAGACATTGCGGATCTGGGATGCACAAACCGGCGAGTCCATCGCCACCAGTCGGGGTCACGACGACACAGTTTTTGGCGTCGTCTATTCGCCCGACGGAACACGTCTCGCCACAGCAAGTGCAGATACAACTTCTCGGATCTGGGATGCAGCGACCGGCGCATTGCAAACAACCCTTCGAGGTCACAGCCACGATGTCTTTCACGTGGCATTCTCGCCCGATGGCAACCTCCTCGCGACCGCCTGTGTCGACGGCACCGCCAAGGTGTGGAACGCCGACACCGGCGCACATCTGTTGGATCTCCGCGACCGGATCGGCCTGCCGCAGCCCGACGGTTCCATCCAGTGGCCCATCCCCCCACGCGAGTTGACGCGTCTCGGATGCGAGCGCCTCAAGCAATTTGAAAAGGACTACCTCGCGGTTCGCGACATCTGCGGCCCGCTGGTCGGTATTGATGAATCGTCGAACCGCAGTGTACGAGTACTCCCGTAAGCTCACCTGACCTCTCGTACAGGTCATGATGGAGGGTCAGTCGGCACCAAGAACTCGAGCTGCGCGGCGAGGCCCTCGAGTTCTCGAGCGAGCTCCTGCATCGCTTGCGATACGGGAAGCGTACCTCAGTCGAGTGGCACCTCGATCGAGAGATCGATTTGACCTGCATCCGTTTGATAGGAGATTTGAAGCGCAAGCCTGTCGGTTTCGAGCAGACCATAGATTTCGTTGATTTCCTCGGTTTGAGTCGGGATACGACCAAGCTCCATGCCATCGAGTGAAATGGTGCCTGTTGCCCATTGGAGACCGAGTGTCGCGTCGGTGAAGTCAACATCGCCCGAACCCAGATCGATGACCCCAACAGCGGTTCGGTCGATGCTCAGTGCGAGGTCATCGATCGCATAGGTGTAGGTCATTCCTTCGTAATCACGCAGGATTCCCGAGCGGGTTGCGCTTGCCAGGTAAAGGCCCTCGATCGACAGCGAACAGGATGTGCTCGTACATGGAGGCATATCGAGTGTCATGACTCCGACTAGCTCGTCAACGGTTGTCGAGAGTCCGTCGGACGTAGACAACGAGAGGCTAGCAAGCACGCTGTGGGCAGTCGTGCCGGCCATAGGCCCGCCTCCATAACACTCCACATCAGGATCTTCGGTCGTTGCGGGGATGAACAGCTCTGGGTCGCAGTTAAGTCCACTCCAGCTGAGGTCAGGATTGTTGTCGGCTTGACTCATGTAGGAGTCATCGACGTTGGAGCAGTGTGCGGCACAGGCGTCTCGAGCATCGTAGACATTCGCAGCCACAACACAGGGGGGCTGGGGCCCCGAGAGGCAGATTTCGGTTTCATCGGCGGGAAACGAGGATGAGTTGGTCATCGTTGCACAGACTTGAGATGCACCGAAACACTTCCAAACTTGCTCTTCGGGCTCGGGCTCGGGCTCAGGCATGGGCTCGGAATTTTGGAGGCAATAATCCGAAGTCGTCACTTCGAGTGTCGTCATGCCCGCACAGGTGTCAATTTCATCCCAGTCTGAACTGAAGCCCGCTTCAGCTTGACGGTAGCAAAAGTTACAGTAGGTGCAGGCTGGAATGATTTCGTTATTTTCATCTGTGTGACTTGGAACCGGAAGGATTTTATTAATCGTTGCATCCTCTGGAATTTCTTCAGGATTACTGTGATAGTGCCAATAGGGGCACTGATCATTGTCTCCCACAAATGCATCAGGGTAGTCGCTCGGGATACCACCAAATGCCTTTGCACACTGGCTGCGAATATGGTACTTTCCATCAACGTTGTAGTCTGTTTCTTGTGAACAGAGTGTATCTTCAACTGGGATACAGAGTTTCTGCTGCTCAGGATCTTCGGGGATACATTGAACCCACCGCCCGTCATGGGTGATTGGCGGTTCGCCATCGGTGTCCCCCCCTGTTTCGCCGCCCGTATCGACGATGCTGATACATCCCGTTGACAGAGGAAGGGAGAGGAGGAACAAAGCATTGAGAACTTTCATGACACGTCCTGTACAAAGATAGTAGAATTGCAAGAGATGTAGTGCCGGCTCGAAGCCGGGTGTAAATCACCGGAGTCGGTTTGGAAGCTTCAAACTCGGCCCGTATCTTTGAAGTGATCGAAATCCAGTACTTGTGCAGTGAATCCTCATGAAAAAACCGTGACCAAAGTCACATCGTACAGATTATAAGCGTAAATATCTTTTGATCTCAATGACATCGCAGTCTCGGAGACATCCGTCGTTGGTACCCGTCTCAACAACGAGCTACGACAGCAGTTCCCATTTGTACCTGCGGGATGAACCCGGCGCTTCGCGTAGCCAATCCATCACCGTCAGTGAATCCGAGCCCGGGCATCCGCGAGGCCTCCAACCGGCACAGATCAGAATGTCGTGCTTCCAAGCAAGGCGCGCAGCTTAGACCATGAGCAGTCGTGCATCGTCGTGCCGGGCGAATACGTGCACAAGACGAACAACGACAAGACAAAGTCTTCGCGGCCATCGAACTTCACGCGGACCTGTGACAGGCCCCGGTCTTGAGTCGGCACGTGGCGCGGCCGCAAACGCCATCGGCAACTGCTTTTTATTAGACATGGCCTAAAAGACATGTTAGTCATTTCCATGGATATTCGCCTCTCGTCCCGTCAAATCGGTGCGGCGCTCTCGACCCTTTGCCTGCTGTTGACCGCATGCGGCGGAGGTGACGAAGATACGCGCGACAGCAGCCAATTCTCGGCCACCAACACCAATCCGACAACGACCGCGACGAGCGCGGGGACGACCGACACAACGGACGCCGACTCGACCACAGACGGGACCTCGGACGCGACGGACCAGACCAGCGAGGGTCCGACAGGCGACTCTAACGGGTGCACCGCCGGAGAAGAAGGCTGTAACTGCGACAACGGTGCGTGCGGTGCTGGACTCAGCTGCGTCGACGATGTCTGCACACCGGGGAGTTGCGGCGACGGTGTGCTCAACGAGGGTGAGGAGTGCGATGCTGGAGAAGCCAACGCCAATGAGGGCGCGTGCAAGACCGACTGCACGGAACAAAGCTGCGGGGATGGTTTTGTCGGGCCAGGTGAGGCCTGCGACGACGGCAACGATGTCGAGGACGACGAGTGCTCGAACGACTGCATGCTCCAAAGCTGCGGCGACGGCGAACTCCAAGGTCAGGAAGCGTGCGACGACGGCAACCTCGACAATTCGGATGCCTGCCTCAACACATGTGTCAGCGCCTCGTGCGGAGACAGCTTTGTGTGGACCGGGATGGAGGACTGCGACGACGGCAACGAAGACAACACCGATGCGTGCGTCGCCGGGTGCGTGACCGCAAGCTGCGGTGACACGTTTGTTTGGGCCGGGATGGAGGACTGCGACGACGGTAACGAAGACAACACCGATGCATGTGTCGACGAGTGCGTGGCCGCAAGCTGCGGCGATGGCTACGTCCAAGCGAACGTCGAAGAGTGCGATGATGCCAACGACAACGCAAACGACGGATGCGACCAGTGCTCATGTGCACCCGCACAGGTCATGATCGACATCCCCTTCAACCAGACCTCGGGTTGGCTCTCGAGCGGCTGCTGCAACGAAAGTAACTACCGCGTGGCCAACGGCCAAGGCGACACGCTCACGGCGACCTTCATGGACAACCTCCCCGTCGACGCGAACGTCACAAGCGTCGAAGTGCAGACGGGTATCCGCCACGCTTGCAACAGCCCGGCCAACGCGTTTCAGTGGCGCTTGAACAGCGTCGATTTCGGCACGTGGAACAACTCCAATGGTCCGCACTGCGACTGCGGCAACTCGAATATCGCCCTTGCGAGTTTCAACCCAAACGCAGCTGACTACAACCCCGGGGGGATGAACACCATCGAGCTCATTCACAACGCGACCGGCAGTTGCCACGAGGCCATTAGCACCGTACCCAGCACACCCACCGGTACATCCTTCCGCGTGATCGTCAACGTCGGATGCTGAACTCGCAGCGTCCTGGAGTGCGAGGACGGATCGCGGTCGATGCATGCGCACCGTGGGTTCGCGTGGCCGGACATGCCCGGGCGAGGTCCTTGATGTGATAGGATCCGATCCCCGACAAAGCTCTTCAGCCCCAAGAACTCGCACGACCACGCTGCAAGCACCCGCTCCTGACCAACTCCGTGAAATTTGCTGCCATTGATATCGGTTCCAACGCAGTTCGCCTGCTGTTCCAAAACGTGTACATCCGCGACGGCTCGCCGGTTTTTCACAAACACTCGCTGATCCGTGTCCCGCTGCGCCTCGGCGAACAGGCCTTCTTCGACGGTCGGCTGACGGATGAAAAAATCACAGACCTCGTCAAGACGATGCACGCCTTTCGGCTGCTCATCGAGGTCCACAGGCCGACTGCATACCGTGCATGTGCAACTTCTGCCATGCGCGAGGCAGCCAACGGACCCGAGGCGGTCCGTCGGATCCGCGACGAGGCCCAACTCGACATCGACATCATCAGCGGGCAAGAAGAAGCAACAATCATCCTCGGGACCCATATCGAACGGGTCATGCCCCTGCCCGGCTACGACAAGCTCTACATCGACGTCGGCGGTGGCAGTACCGAGCTGACCGTGTTCTCCCAGGGCCAGCTCGCCGACAGTCGCTCGTTCAAGATCGGGACCCTGCGCCTGCGCGACCGCCTCGTGCCACCGGCGCGGTGGGACGAGATGCGCGAGTGGATCGAAGCGCGCTGCAGCAACCGCAACCTCACCGCCCTCGGCTCGGGTGGAAACATCAACAAACTCGTCAAAATGTACGCGACAAACCGCCCGTTTTTGTCCGCACAAGCACTGAGCGAGGCCTACCAACAACTCCGCTCACTGACGCTCAAGCAGCGGATCATCGAACTCGGACTGCGGCCCGATCGCGCCGATGTCATCGTGCCCGCCGCCCGCATTTTTAAGCGTGTCCTCGCATGGGCGCAATGCCCCGAGATCTGTGCACCCAAGTTTGGCCTCGCCGACGGAATGATTCGCGAGCTCTATCTCGAGCACACGACAGCGACCTGAGCTACCTGCTCGTCACGCGCACAATCCATTGTACATTCATTGAACACCGTCCGGTGCCGGCCGTTTCCGTCTTGGTCCATCAAACACCATGACGTATCATCGCAAGGATGACAATCCTCGATGCCATCATCGTAGGTGCCGGATTTTCGGGAATCGGGGCTTCGATCGCGTTGTCGAACGCGGGTCACACTCGCCACATCGTGCTCGAGAAAGCCCGGTTTGTGGGTGGCACATGGCGCGAGAACACCTATCCAGGCTGTGCGTGTGATGTGCCGAGTGCATTGTACTCGTTTACCTATGCACCCTACCCGGACTGGGACCGAGTGTTTGCCCGTCAACCTCAGATCCGCCGCTACCTCCAACATGTTGCAGATACACATCATGTGACACCCAACATTCGCTTCGGGGCAAAACTCCAACACGCCCGCTGGCTGCCCGACCAGGCAGCCTGGCGCGTGCAAACTCCCGCGGAACAGTTGTATGCACGCACATTGATTCTCGCCGCCGGGCCCCTCCACCTGCCCCGCCTGCCACAGATTCCCGGGCGCGACACGTTTTCGGGGACCGCGTTTCACTCCGCACGCTGGAATCACCCGCACAACCTGCGAGGACGGACCGTCGCAGTTGTCGGTACGGGAGCCTCGGCGATTCAGTTTGTCCCACGGATCCAGCCACAGGTGGCCCGTCTCAAGGTCTTTCAACGAACTGCACCGTGGGTGTTGCCCAAACCTGACCGCGGGATTCCGCGGTGGATGAAAGCGATGTTTCGCCACCTACCGGTCACGCAACGCAGCCTGCGCGGAGCGCTCTACGCAGGGCTTGAACTCCTGCAACTCGCCCAACGCAAACCCGTGGTGATGCAACAAATTCAGCGCATCGGTCGCGCGCATCTTCGTCGCCAAGTGCACAACCCCGAGCTCCGGCGATCTCTCGCTCCGGAGTTTACCCTCGGGTGCAAACGCCTGCTGCTATCGAATGCCTGGTATCCGGCCCTGTGTGCCCACAACACGGAGCTCGTGCCCCACGCGGTCCGCGAGATCACCCCGACCGGACTCATCGACGCAACCGGTCGCGAACACCATGCTGATACAATCATTTATGCGACAGGCTTTACCGTCACCCGGCCGCCGATCTCCAAACATGTCGTCGGCACGGCCGGTGTGACCCTTGACGCGCATTGGGCCGGGAGTCCCAAGGGATATATCGGGACCACCGTTGCCGGCTTTCCCAATCTATTTACAATGATCGGACCCAACCTCGGTAATGGCCACACCTCGGCAACCGTGCTGATCGAGGCGCAGGCGGATTATATTGCTGATACACTGAGCTATCTCAAACAGTCTGGGAACCACTGTTTTGAGCCGCGAGCCGACCTGCAAAATTCCTACAATGCAGCGGTTCAAAGGGCTCTCGCCGGCACGGTGTGGAATGCTGGAGGGTGTTCGAGTTTCTACCTCGACGAGCACGGCAAAAACTCGACGATCTACCCGTGGACGACGATCGACCTTCGCCGCCGACTCGCCCGCTTCCGACCCGAGGATTTTGAGATGTCTGTCAGGACACAAGCGAGATACGATTCGGACCAACAGGAGACAGCGTGATGGATGCCGCACTCGACGGAGCGATCGCAGTGGTCACAGGAGGAGCCCGTGGCATCGGTGCGGCCACAGCCCGCGAGCTTGCCGAGCACGGAGCGAGGGTGTGTATCGCCGACCTCGATTTGGACCTCGCACAACAACTCGCCGACGAAATTGGGGCACCGACGTTTGCACAGCGCGTGGACGTGACCTCCAGCAAATCAATCCAGGCAATGATCGCTGCCGTCGACCGGCGATGGGGCACCGTCGATCTGATGGTCGCCAACGCTGGAATCATGCCGACCGGGGCTGTGGTTGCCACCTCGCTCGAGGTCGACCGCATCGCGATGGAGGTCAACCACTTCGGTGTCGTCCGCTGTGTTCAAGCTGTCCTTCCAAACATGCTCGAACAAAACGCCGGTACGCTCGTGGTCGTCGCCTCCCTCGCCGGAAGACTGCCGATCGCAGGGCTCGCGGCCTACGTCGCCTCCAAACACGCGATCGTCGGATGGACAGCTTCGCTGCGGGAAGAGCTTGTTGGTACAGGGATTCGCGTGGCCACCATTCTCCCAACTGCGGTGCGTACGCGACTGAGCGACGGCCTCCCGACCACCGGACTCGCAACCGTCAGCGCCCGTGATGTCGCTCAAACGATTGTATCTGCAAGTACAGGACCTTCGCGGGAATACGTGGTCCCGCCGTACCTCAACACCCCGTCCCGACTCGATGGCCTCGTCACCGGGAGCGTCCGAACACTCGCCCGCAAACTCCTCGGGGCCCGCCGGCTGCTCACCGCCGATCGTGCGGAACGCACGACCTACGACCAAAGCATTGCTGACCAAATCGCAACCCTCGATCCGCACAAACACACGCGTTGAAACCAAAAAAAAGGGGATTCACACAGAGAACCCAATGGCGTCGCACTTGGGGCACCGAAGCTACAGCGCACAGGCGTCGTGTGAACTGATGTCGATCCCAACTTCGGGCAGGGCAAAGCCGTCGATCACATCCTGGGGCGGTCCGGTCATGCCGAGGTCTTCAATCTGTCCGTGGTGGAAGTAATAATGATGACCTGCGCTAAACGTCATGTTCTCGATGAGATGGACACACCCGAGCTGGGCTCCGGGGGCGCCCGTGACCCACGGATTTTGCGAAGCCTCCCCGCGATTGCAGCCGGCGAAGGCCATCCCGCCAAAATTACTTGCTGATGCACCAACAATGGTCACGGGCATGTCGATCGGAACCTCGACCCAGGCAAACCCGCCAAACGGTCGCAAAAACCCGTCGTCGCCTTCGCTTCCCGGCATCGCGCAGCCGTAGTCGTACCCATGGTTGTCGATGCCTGCCATGGCTGCCTGGGCAACGCCGGGCAGATTGCTCAGGGCGATGAGCTCGCCGTCGCCGGTCCAATCAACATCTGCCCCAAAGACCTTGAGGGTCGACACCGGCCAGTTGCCCTGCCACTCCGCGCCGTACCACCAAAATTGCAGGGTCTCAAAATCGTATTTGTACGCCTCGCAGCCGCCGATCTCGGGATACTTGCTGCGCATACACAGTTCTTCGCCGACCTTTTCTGGACCGACCTGTCCATAGACAACCTGGGCCGGGTTGCAGACGTCGTAGGCCTGTTGGTAGAGGCTGCAATCACCCCCTTGCTGCTGGCAAAGATGGAGAAACGTCCGCTCGGCCCCGCACCGCGTCCGGTCATTCCAAAACGTGCTCCAAAGGTCAGCATGGAGGTAGGCCCGGGTGTCGTCGGAACCAGTCGTTGTGGTCGGGTCGGTGGTTGCATCGGTCGTTGGGTCGGTCGAACCGGTCGCATCCGTGGGATCCGTTGTGTCGGTGGTCGTGGCAGCGGTCGGATCGGTGGTCGGAGAGGTTGTGGTCGGGTCGCCCTCGGACGAGCCCTGACTGCCGGATGCCGCATCGGTCGTCGCACCGGTCTCCGTCGCTGCGCTCGTCGAAGCTCCGGATGTGAACGTTGTGATGTTGGAATCACTCGATGCGGTCTCGCCGGAACCCGATGAGCACGCCGACAGTACGAGGAGAGCGAGGAGGCCGCGGATGTACATCGACTGAACTCTACCGATGTATGTGCAGGAATAAAGGCTGCGTTTGCAGTCCCTGCATCCTCCAGTCAGCAAAGTTTTGCGCTCCCTCGCGGGCAGAACAAACGAAAGATGTATGTGAAGCGATTCTCTGCGCCCCCAAGATCCTCGAGAGTTCGGCCCGTAGCCGGTGATCACTTTTCTTCGGCTTCGATGTCGATGATCTTGTCGCGCGCCCGCGCTTTGGCTTTGAGCTTGGCCCGACCGCCACCACGGGGCTGCTGTTGGTTGGCCATATTGGCCATGTTCGCCATGTTCGCCATGTTTGCCATGTTCGCCATCCCCCCGAGGGCGGACAGCGGCCCCTTTTGTCGCGGCTTGGGCAGGAACAAGGCGAGCAACGCAAACAGACAGGCCGATCCGGCGAGTGCATAACTGACGGCCGGATCGCCCGAGCCGACCTCGCAAGCCAGTCCAAACAGCCAGAAAAACGCGGTGACCTGGGCCATGCAGCTCGAGCCGCGGCTCGGACCCAACATGCCTAAAAACGAGAGCGCACCACCGCCGATCATCACCAGCGTCGGTACGTAGATCGGCCAACCGAGGGCTTTGGGGTCGAGAAACAGGGACACCACCGCGACGACTGCTCCGGCGAACAGCAACGCCACCCGCTTGCGCATCTCTTTTTTGATCCGCTCGAGTGCGTCGGGGCCCATCTGTTGCATGGCCGCCGCCATCTGGGCATAGGCGGCCTTGGGATCCTGTTGGGGATTTTGAGCTTGCATGCTTCGGTGAACTTAGGCCTTTTGAAACCGCCGCATGATATCGCGGCTGATCACAATGCGCTGGATTTCGCTTGTACCTTCAAAGATCCGGGTGACCCGGACGTCTCGGAGGTTGCGTTCGACAGGAAATTCCTTTGTATAGCCATATCCGCCGAGGATCTGGACCGCACGGTCGCAGGCGACGTTGGCTTTCTCGGTCGCAAACAGTTTGGCGATCGAAGCCTCGTTTGTAAACCGCTGACCCTGTTGCTTGCGAAATGCGGCCCGCAAAATGAGGAGCTTGGCCGCCTCCAACTCGGTCGCATTGTCGGCCAGCATCCATTGGATCGCCTGGAAGTTGGCGATCGCCTGTCCAAACTGCTTGCGGTCGCAGGCGTAGCCGGCAGCGTAGTCGGTCGCGGCGAGGCCACAGCCGAGGGCGAGCGAGGCGATCCCGATCCGACCTCCGTCGAGGGCCATCATCGCCACGCGAAAGCCTTTGCCCTCCTCGGACAGTAGCGCCTCGTGGGGCACGTGGACGTCGTGAAACTCAAGCGGGGTGGTCGGCGATCCACACTGGCCCATTTTGTGTTCGGGCTTGCCACGCACCAGCCCTTTGACGTCGCCAGGGACGATAAAGGCGCTGATCCCCCGGGGACCTTTGGCGTCGTTGGTCCGTGCCCATACAATAAAAAGCCCGGCATCGGAGCCGCTGGTGATCCACAACTTGGAGCCGTTGATCACCCATCCGGTGTCGCTGCGGACGGCCCGGGTTGTCATGCCGCCGGGATCGCTACCGGCTCCAGATTCCGACAGGGCAAATCCAGCCACACAGTAGTCGCCCCCCACAATTTTGGGCACGTGTTCGGTCTTTTGCTCGTCGGTGCCAAAGTAGTTGATGACCTCGGCGACCATGTTTGTGACGGTGATCGCTACCGTTGTACTTGCACAGGCCTTGGCGAGCTCGATGACGGCAAGTGCATAGGCGACGGCTCCAGCCTCGACCCCGCCCAAGGCCTCGGGGACGTTGATCCCAAATAAACCGAGATCGGCTGCCTGGGCCAGACTATCCCGGGGAAACCCACCATCGGCGTCGAGCTTGGCGGCCCGCGGCGCCAGCACGCGCTCGGCGAACTGGCGGGCGGAGTCGGCGATCATCTGTTGTGCTTCAGTCGGTGTAAAGTCAAACACAGTACGTCTCGGACCCGACGAGTCGCCGGGCTTGGGAGCTTGTTGGTTGTATGCGCAAATGAAGTCGACGACCGGGCGCTAGAACGCCTCGCCGACCTTGCCGGTATAGGTGTGGGTGTACTCGACTTCGGGCGCCGGCTCGAACTCCCACTTGTAGACCGACTCTTCCACACAGCTGGGGAAGATCTTGGCTTTGCGAGCCTCTTTGCCCTTTGCAGTCTTCTGCTCCTTGATATCAGCTTCGAGCACGGACGCAGAGGTGACCTTGCCTTCAGTGTTGATCGTGAACTCGACAGAGAAGGTGCCGGCGATCCAACGGTTCTCGTAGGCGTCCATGTCCTGCTGCAGGCAACGCCCGAAGTCACGCTCGTAGACGTTGGAGATCGTGTCCTGGATCGCCTGCAAGGTGGCCGGGGAAACGCTGTCGCCCTGGTCCTCGACCTCGTCGGCTTTGACGGTCACGAGATCTTCTTCGTACTTCTTGCCGTCGTACTCGCTGTAGACGTCGCCTTCGCGCTGGTCCATTTTGTCGAGCTGGCGCTTGACACAGCCGGTCGTGAGTAGGGGTAGACCGACCGCGAGGGCCATGCCGAAGTGAAACGCAAAACTCCTGTTGCTCAAGGTCCTGTCTCCTTTGTCTGAGCGATGCTAGCAGCCCGTGGCTTTTCTCGCGCGGCTACCGGCGTACCAACGAACTGGCGATGACAACGCGTTGAATCTCGCTGGTGCCCTCGTAGATTTCGGTGATTTTGGCATCTCGAAAGTGGCGCTCGACCGGGTACTCGGTGACGTAGCCGTTGCCGCCGAATACCTGAATCGCGTTTTTTGCCACCTTATTGGCCATCTCGGAGGCGTAGAGTTTGGCCATCGCCGAGGCCTTGGTATGCCGCACACCCTTTTGCTTGAGGTTGGCGGCCCGGTAGGTCAGCAGGCGGGCGGCCTCGAGCTCGACTTCCATGTCGGCGAGCATGAAGGCGATCGC
Organism: uncultured Nannocystaceae bacterium; assembly: GCA_964621785.1. GTDB lineage: Bacteria > Myxococcota_A > Polyangia > Nannocystales > Nannocystaceae > JACKDW01. The sequence continues at coordinate 55,345 of CAZUPD010000013.1, read as the reverse complement.
TTGGTGGTCGATGATGCGTTTGCCAAAGGTCTTGCGGTCGTTGGCATATTCGGCAGCGGCCTCAAAGGCGGCGCGACCGATCCCGAGGGCCTGGGCGGCGATCCCGATCCGGCCACAGTCGAGGGTCGACATGGCCACCTTGAAGCCCTCTCCCTCTGCGCCGAGACGCTGGCTGGCTGGCACACGGTGGTCGGTAAAGAAAATTTGGCAGGTGTGGCTGCCACGGATCCCCAACTTGTCGTCCTTGGGCCCGCGCTCGACCCCATCGGCGTGCATGTCGATGATGAAGGCCGTGATCCCGCGGTGGCGCTTTTCGGGCTCGGTCATGCACAACAGGATCCCGGTGTCGGCCTGGGGCCCGTTGGTGATCCAGTTTTTGACCCCGTTGATCACGTAGCTGTCGCCGTCGCGAACGGCCTTGGTCTTTTGCGCCGCGGCATCGCTGCCGGCGTTGGGCTCGCTCAACATAAAGCAACCGAGTTTGTCGCCGCGGGCGAGCGGGGCCAGCCACTCCTGCTTTTGTTCGTCGGAGCCGAACTTCGACAGTGGGTCACACACCAGCGAGTTGTTGACGCTCATGATGACGCCGGTCGAGGCACAGGCGGTGCTGACCTCTTCCATCGCCAACACGTAGCTCAGCGGGTCGAGGCCGGAACCGTCGTAGTCGGGGTCGACCTCGATGCCCATCAGTCCGAGCTCGGCCATACGCTCGACCAAGCGTTTGGGAAACTTGGCCTCGCGGTCGAGCTCAGCGGCCAGCGGACGGACTTCGCGGTTGGCGAACTCCCGTACCATGGCCACCAACGCCTGTTGTTCTTCGCTCAGTGACAGATCCATGACTCACTCCCCCTTGAACGCGGGCGGGCGCTTGGCCAAAAACGCGGCCATCCCCTCGCGCTGATCGGCGGTGGCAAACAGTTGGGAAAACATCTCGACTTCGAGTTGGTTGGCCTGGGCGAGCGCTAGATCTGCCCCTTTGTGCAGGGCTGCCTTGGCCGATGCAACTGCGACCGGACCCTTGCTGGCGATCAGCTCCGCGGTTTTGACCGCCGCATCGACCACTTCGCCATGGGGAACCACGCGGTTGCACAGCCCGATCCGCAGGGCCTCATCGGCCCGGATGATCGCACCCGACAGACACAGCTCGAGCGCCTGTGCCAGGCCGACTCGTCGCAGCAGTCGCTGGGTTCCGCCGAACCCGGGAATCACTCCGAGGTTGACTTCGGGCTGGCCGAACTTCGCTTTTTCGCTGGCGTAGATAAAATCACATGCAAGTGCAACTTCACAGCCACCGCCGAGGGCAAACCCGTTGACCGCGGCGATGACCGGCACCCGCAACGCCGCCAGCTTGGCCCCGAACACATGACCCTTTTGCGCAAACACCTTGGCTTGCTCGGGGGTCATTTCAGCCATCGCGGCAATGTCGGCCCCGGCGATAAAACTCTTCTCGCCGGCCCCCGTGATCACGGCCCCACCGACGCTGCGATCTTCCTCGATCGCAGCAAACGCTGCCGTCAGCTCCTCGATCACCGTGGGGTTGAGCGCATTGAGAACCTCGGGGCGGTTGATGGCGACCACGCGGACGCGCCCGCGATCTTCGACCGAGATGGTTTGAAAGTCCTTGTGCATCTACTTCCCCGCGCTGTAATCGTAAAATCCGCGTCCGGCCTTGCGCCCGTGCCAACCGGCAGCTACATGCATACGCAAGATATTTGCCGCCCGGTATTTGTCGTCCCCCAACTCGCGGTGAAGCACGTCGGCGATCGCCAGACAGGTGTCGAGGCCGATGAGATCGGCGAGTGCGAGCGGCCCCATCGGGTGGTTGAGACCCAAGCGAATCCCGGTATCGATGTCCTCGGGCGTACCCAAGCCTTCTTGCAGGGCGAAGCAGGCCTCGTTGATCAACGGAATCAGGATCCGGTTGACGATAAACCCAGGGCAGTCCTTGCTGGTAATCGTAGTCTTGCCCATGCGCTGGGCGAGTGCCAGCGTGGTCGCGTAGGTCGTGTCAGCGGTTTGTAACCCGCGAATAATCTCGACCAACTTCATGATCGGGACGGGGTTCATAAAGTGCATCCCGACCACGAGTTCGGGCCGCGAGGTCTCGGCGGCCAACATCGTGATGCTGATCGACGAGGTGTTGGTCCCGAGGATCACGCCGGCAGGCACGGCCTCGTCGAGTTGGCGAAACAACTTCTTTTTGAGGTCGATGTTTTCGGTCGCGGCCTCGACCACAAAGTTGGCCGTGCCGAGCTGTGCAAGGCTGCCAACCGGGGTGATCCGAGCCAAGACAGCGTCGCGGACCGAGCCGTCGAGCTTGCCCTTTTCAACCCGACGCCCGAGGAGCTTGGCGATCGTCGCCTTGCCGGCCTCGGCCCGCGCGAGGTCGATGTCAGCGAGTAGGACGGCGAATTGCGCCTGGGCGGCAACCTGGGCGATCCCACCGCCCATTTGCCCGGCCCCTAACACGCCGATGGTTTGAATGTTGCTGAGGATATCTGCAGTCATCGAGACTCTCCGTGGTGTGATGCCAGGGAGCAGGCCTGGCAAAACATTGATGATACAACTGGTTTAGGACGCCGCGCCGACGGCCTCGTTTTCGATCAGAACCGCCACGGCTTCACCACCACCGATGCACAACGAGGCGATGCCCCGACGCTTGCCGGTCTGTTGCATGGCGTGGGCCAAGGTGGTGAGGATCCGGGCACCGGAACAGCCGATCGGATGTCCGAGGGCGACTGCACCACCGCGAATGTTGAGGCGGTCGCCGGGGATCGAGAGTTTGTCTTGGTTGGCGAGGGCGACGACTGCAAAGGCCTCGTTGACCTCCCAGAGGTCGATGTCGGCAACCTGGAGGTCCGTCTTTTTGAGGACGCCTTCGATCGAGCCGGCGGGGGCAGTGGTGAACCACTCGGGGGCCTGGGCATGACCGGCGTAGCCGCGGATCACAGCCAGCGGTTTGAGCCCGCGACGGTCGGCTTCTTCGCGGCTCATCAACACCACAGCTGAGGCGCCGTCGTTGATCGTCGAGGCGTTCCCGGCGGTGATGGTGCCGTCTTTTTTAAACACGCTGCGCAGCCCGGTCAGCTTTTCGATGTTGCCGCGAAACGGTTCTTCGTCGTCGCTGACGACCACCGGATCGCCGCGGCGCTGGGGCACCGAGACAGGTACAATCTCAGGCTTAAAAAGCCCCTCTTTGACCGCGTGTTGGGCCCGGCGGTAGCTCTCGGCGGCGTACTCGTCTTGGCGGGCGCGATCGATACTGCAACCTTCGGCACAAATCTCGCCGGCGTTGCCCATGTGGAAGTTGTTGTAGGGGTCCCACAGGCCGTCGTGGACGAGGCCATCGACCAATTGGCCGTTGCCGAGGCGATAACCGGTCCGCGCCTTGGGCAGGAGATATGGCGCATTGGACATGCTCTCCATGCCACCGGCGACGACGATCTCGGCGTCACCACATTTGATCGCCTGGGCGGCCATGACCACGGTCTTGAGACCCGAGCCACAGACTTTGTTGAGGGTGACGCAGGGGACCGAATCGGGAATGCCAGCGAACTTGCTGGCCTGACGCGCAGGGGCCTGGCCGACGCCGGCCGGCAACACGCAACCCATGAGGACTTCGTCGACGTCTTCACCTTTCACGCCGGCCTTCTCGAGAGCCCCTTTGATCGCTACGGCACCCAGTTTTGGCGCAGGAAGGGAGGCGAGGCTGCCCTGAAAGCTGCCGATGGGGGTTCGGACTGCACTGACGATCACAACTTCTCGGGACATCGCTGTCGTACCTTTCTCGCTCGGGACGCAAACTCGTCGATGGGTGACGACATAGCTCCAAACCCAGGCTGTCTGCATCGGTTTCGGGGCAATCACACTCTGGGGAAAGTGGGTGCACTCACAAGCGAAGCAGCGGCGACACAAACGCTGCATCCTCGGCGCCGTGGCCTCACAGTCGGGGAGGAAGACGGAGGTGCCGAGGGAGGACGCTATTGACTCGCCCGAGAGAGTTCGATACTCACGCGACCCCTAGCCGGGGTAGCTCAGCTGGTTAGAGCGGAGGATTCATAACCCTCAGGTCGGCGGTTCAAGTCCGCCCCTCGGCATTCCACCCTGGAAGCGAACGGTGTCTCGATTGGAGACGGTTCGGTTCTCAGTCAAACTTGACCGCATCGGCTGACGCGCGGTCGGGGTCGCCCGAGTTCATAACGACTTGAGACGCCTCAGCTTGTAAATACATACAACTGCTGAACGGTCCTCGACCCAACCTAAGATCTACGGCGTCGGCACATCCGCCGAAAAGAACGCCGCCGCCGCTGCTAGCAACTCCGGGCGCCACTGCATCGTGCTGTGTGACCCGCCCACGAGCTCTGGTTGGTGGCCTTCAAACCCCGTCTCGTCAACCCGGACCAGGCCGTCGTGATTGCCTGGGATCCATCCGTGCAACCCCCGATCGCCGGACAGCGACCCCCCGGCAACGATCCGCACCTCGGCGGATTTTGGGACCGACCCGAGCTCGCGCACGCGTTCGGGAAGCAACTCCTTGGCGGCGGCTCCGTAGACCCAATGAAACAGTTTGAGGTCGCGGAGTTTATCGGCCACGTACGACCCCTGGTTGGGCGGCGCAAACATCCACACCCGCTGGCGCTGGGACTGACGGGCAGCCGCGCTGCTCGCTAAATATGTACGCGCAACCAATCCGCCCATACTGTGGGTCAGCAGGCACAGCAACGGCAACGGTCGCTCGAGATCATCTCCGCGTTTTTGTCGCCAGCGCTCGATCGCGGTTGCCAAGCGCTCGCCGTGCACCGCCAAGGGGTCGCGCCGGGTCGCATAGCCGAACGCCCGCGCCTGGAGTCCGCGTCGACGCAGGGACCACACCACCGGCCACAGGCCCACCCGTGAACGCAGGGCGCCGTGGATGACCACCACCAACGGTTCGTCAGCCATCAGTCTCGGGCTCCTCGTCGCCACTGGCCGACGCAGCTTGTGGTGTTTGTGCCTGGGCAAACACGAGCTGGCGGGCTGCCAACCCGAGGGCGACCAGAAGGCCGAGGCCACCGATCTGGTGTAGATGCAATGGCCCCCATACGATCTCACTCGCACCGAACCGGAAAGACTCGAGAATGACCAAGTGGACACCGATGAACAGACCTAGGAGCGTCAACATGGTCACGCCGTGGGTGTGCACGCGCCCTCGCAAGGAGCGGGCGAGCAACAACATCGCAAGCCCGGCCAACGCGGTGTAGAGCTGAACGGGGTGGACTGGGGCGGCCTGTTCGGGGCTCCATCCGGGCAGCTGTTGTAGATGCATTTCTTGGTAGCGGTGGACCAGTGAACCGGCAGGGTAGCGAACCGCGAACGCATGACCGATATCCGTCGGGCCGGCATAGCTGCCGAAGTCGACACCCGCCAAAAATGCTCCGACTCGCTCGATGATCACCCCGACGGCGAATGCCGGCGCGACACAGTCCATCCACCGCCACCACAGATAGGGCGGTCGATGTTCGACCGTCCACCAGCGCACGAGCAGGGCACTCACGGCAATCGCCACCACCAAGCCCCCGGCGAGGGTCATGCCTCCGGCTTGGAAACTGAAGAGTTCGGCCCCTGAAAATGCGCCGATCGACGACAGATAAAACGCCCGCGCTCCGAGGGCTCCGGCGATCGCCGACAGCACAAACGGCGTCCCGAGGTCGGGGAGCCCCGCGCGCTGACTGTGAATGCGCATGGTCACCCAAGCGGTGACAAAGGCGAGGGCGACACTCGGACCGTACAGGCTGAGCAGGGTGTTGGGAGAGACGCCAGGGATCACCAGTCTAGCAGCCTGTGGTTATTCCCCCGCTTCGCACGCGGGCGATTTGATGCGTCTCTGCTCGAGCGTCCCATCGGCCGGCGACAGCGAGGCAGTGTGTCCGGACCTCTATCGTTGACGGACAAAACTTGGTGATACAACATAATTTACGACGCGCGGCCCGGGCAACTCGCCCGTGGGTACGACCTCTGGGCTAGTCTTCGGCGTAAACGGCTTCTTCTTTTTCCTGGGCTTCTTTGCACTGGATGCACAGGGGTGCCTCGGGACGCGCTTGCAGGCGCTTGAGGCCGATCATCTCGTCGCAGTCTTCGCACACACCGTAGCTTCCGTCGTCGATCTTGCGCAGCGCCAAGTCTATCTTGTCGATCAGAAAGCGTTCGCGCCCGCGGAGGCGAAACGAGAAAGCTTGCATATACTCGCTCGACGCCTGATCGACCTCGTCCATCCGGTCGTCGGGCGAGAGCACCATCTCGTTGGTGAGGGTTTTTTGCGCCTGCACCAGCAGGTTTTCCCGCTTGTCGGTGAGGAGTCGTTTAAACTTCGCCAGCTGCGTTTTTGTGAGGGCCATGCGCGTCCATCCGCCTCGTGTGCTCGAAACAACAACCCCAGCCGCAGTTGGGGGGTGGGATTTTATCGAAGAGCTCGCGTCAGGTAAACACCCCGCGCACAAAGAAGGTCAGGAGTTCGTCGGCGAGCCGCTCGATATCGGTGAGAATATCGGGTGGCGATGGTTCTTGCCCCGTGTTCACCGCATCCCGCGTCGACTTTTGCGCCTCGATCATCCGCGGCAAAATCTCGCGTAGCGCGCCCAATGCACTGATGGCAATGATGTGATCGTCGCAGTCTTCTCGAGCGATCCCAAGCTTGCGACCGATCTGGACCGCACGCTCCACCAGTGCGACCACTTGATCGAAAAAAGCACGTACTTGACCGCCGATTTCCGGGTCGACCGATGACGCGTGGCGCAACGTGATCGAAGCAAGATCTTCATGTGCGATCACCACAGTCATCACCCGGCGGAAGTTCGCCCGCATCTGCATGAGGGGGGGACCGTCGTTGGGATCGAGTGAAATGCGCCGTACACTTTGGCGGATCAGTTGCAGAAACGTCGCCAACAGCTCGGCGAAGATCTCGCGCTTATTATTGAAATACAAATAGAAGGTGCCGCGGGCGATCTGGGCGCGATCGATGATGTCGTGGACCGACGCTCTGTGGTAACTCTTCTCGCGAAAAACCTGTTTTGCGGCTACGAGAATCGCGTTTCGCCGCTGCTCGCGACGCTGCATCGCGCGTGTCGTTCGCCCATCGACGGGAGTATCGGCATCTTCGTCGTCCATCTGCGCGCGCTCGTGGTGTGTGCCTACAACTTCCGGCGCACGTGTCTCAGAAGCACTCAAATCAGCCTGCAGTTGGCTTGCGCCCACGGGTGCGGACTCGAACGACTGATCGGGCGCGCAGGTAGATGAAGAAGTTGGGCTCTCACGGTTGACTTTCAAATGCAGCGTACCCTACCCTGGAATCCCGAATTTCACTAGGGGAGCACAGAGTACATGGCAACATCCGACAAGCGTAAGCAGTCACTATACTTTCCCCAGCGGATGCTCAAGGAGATTCAAGAGGAGGCTGCCCGCCAAGACCGCTCTCTCTCCTGGATTGTCCAAAAAGCGTGGAAGATTGCTCGACGAGAAATCATGAAGTATCCGAGTGTGAACGACATTCCGGATGATGAAGTCGACGATACCCGCGGCAAAAACGAGACAACATCTGCGACATAGTCGACTGCTGAGAACATGTTTTGCGGCACACCCCCATATCGGGGCTGTGCCGCGAATCGTTTCACCTACAACCTTGTGGTGACTCTTCCTGAACAGCAGTCGTGCCGGATCAAGACCGGCGATGGTGCCGAGGTCTTTTTTGCGACCTACGGTTCGTGTCATGCACCGTCTCCGACCATCCTGATCCTCGACGGTATCGGGTGTTCGGGATGGGCCTTTCACCGGATTGTCCCCGAGTTGGCGCGCGACCACCAAGTCGTCACGATGCACTACCGGGGCCATGGGGAAAGCCCCGACCCACCGCGTCCGTGGAGCCTCGGTATCGAGGTACTCGCCGACGATGCCGCTGCAGTTTGTCGCCACCTCCAACTCTCGCGCGTCCTCCTGGTCGGGTTTTCGATGGGCTTCCAAGTCGCGCTCGAAGTGTTTCGCCGCCACCGACCGTTGGTTGCCGGACTGATGTCGCTGGCCGGGCCTTCGGGACGTGTTCTGATCAACTTTCAGGGCACCGACATGTTTCGCTACGCCCTCCCGTTGGTCGCAGGTTCCGCCAAATTGGCAGCTTCGTTCGTCGGTAAGACCTGGCGCACGGTCCTGTCATCGGCCTGGTTGCGGGATCTCGCCATGCAATTCCAGCTCAACGCCGACCACATCCAGCCCGAGGATTTCGACTTTTACACCAAACAGCTCGCAGCCATCCATCCCGAGTTATTTTTGACCATGTTAGAGCAGGCCGACCGCCACTGCGCCGACGATGTCCTGCCGACAATCGATGTGCCTACACGTATTATCGCCGCGGCCCGGGACACATTTGTACCCCTGGAAACCATGCGGACGATGGCATTTGCCATCCCCCACGGCCAGTGGACGGTGATCCCCGAGGCCAGCCACGCCCTCCCGGCCGAGTTTCCCGAGCGGATCACCGACGAGATCCGGGAGTTTTGGTCCGAGGTCGCCCAATCACTTGCTGATACATAAATGATTGGGCTTCGAGCTCACCGTTGCCTCGCCCACTCTCCGACGAGATGCTGGGCAGCGCGCTCCCAGGTCGGATAGGCAAACTCAAACCCCGCGGCCTGTAGCCGTCCCGGAATCACCCGTCGGCTCTTGAGCACGAGTTCGGTATCGGTACGCAAAAACCAGGCACCGACCTCGAGCATCCACTTCATCGCCGGCAGCCCGAGCCCGACTCCCGCAGCCTGCCTCAGCACCCGTTGGAATTCGCGTTGTGGCAGCGGATGGGGTGCTGCGAGATTGACGGGGCCACGCCAACGCTCCTCGTCGATCAGGCATTTAATTGCACGTACAAAATCTTCACCATGGATCCACGAGACGTACTGCCGACCGCCGGCCATCGCTCCCCCGAGACCCTTGCGCGTGAGTCCCAACAATGTGTCAAACACACCTCCGCGATCGGGTGTCATGACCATCGCTGTGCGCAGCGCGACCCGCCGGGTCGCCGGGGTCTCGGCCTCGTCGAGGGTCTGTTCCCAGCGTTTGGCGATCTCGACACTGTAACCCCAATAACTCGGCACACCTGGCTCGTCACCGCCGATCACCCCGGTATCCTCGTCGTTGGCATCATCGAACCGATGGGCGTAGATCGTCGCTGTACTCATCTGCAGCCACACCGGGGGAGGATGCGAGGCTGCGGCGATCGCTTGACCGACGACACGGGTACTGTCGACCCGTGAGGACATCATTTGTTCGAGATTTCGCTTTGTGTACCTGCAATTAACTGTGCGGCCGGCGAGATTGATGACGACGTCGGCACCGTCGAGTTCCCGCGCCCAAGGTCCGAGTGTTTGCCCGTCCCAAGCGACCGTTTGCCCGTGACCACTGCGGCTGAGCACGACGACGGTATGGCCCTCGGCCGCGAGCGACCTGCACAAAAGTTGCCCGACCTGTCCCGTCCCGCCCGGTATTACGATCTTCATGCCGCCCTCCCCGTCCTGATTCTATCTGGAAACACCCGCGTGTCGCTGTCGAGAACATCCCAACGGTCGCTGTGTTCGTACCTCGAAAGTTGTCCATTGCGCTCGAGGTCGCCGAGATTGTCGACCGAGCGGACAAGCCGACGCATGCACCATGCCAACCCGCTAGAATCCGACCTTGCGCATGATGAACCGAGGTAGATGTACAATCACAAACATGATGAGCCGCCAGATCGACGGGGCGTAGACCTCGGGCGTCCCGCGGTCGATCGCTCGCACGACGAGGGCTGCCACCTGGTCGGGTTCGCCGGCAAACGGCGGGGGTTTGAGACCGGCTGTCATCCCGGTTTTTACAAACCCCGGTTTGACGCAAATCGTCCGTAGGCCCTGGCTGTGATACTTGTGGTCGAGCGCCTCGAGATAGGTGCTGAGCCCGGCCTTGGCCGCCCCGTAGAGGGCCACCGGTTTGCGTCCGCGATCGCCGGCAACCGAGGAGAACACACACAGTGTCCCGCCCCCGCGGGCGAGCAGCGCATTACGTGCATGCTCACAGAATACGACGGTGTTGGTGAAGTTGATCCGCAGCATCTCCTCGGTGCGATCGATGTCGGCCTCGAGCTGCTCTTGGCTGGCAAACACCGCAGCCGTGACAACGACCGTGTCAAAACCCCCGAGGGCCTTATCGGCGACAGTCAGCGCCATTTTAAAGTCTTCTGGCTCGCGCAGGTCACAATGGGCGTGCCCGACGTTTCCGCGAAAATCCGGAGCCCGTGCCGAGAGGTCGGCCGCACTGCGCTCGAGTTCCTCGGGTTCGTGGCCGAGCAAAAACAGTTGCTCCCCGCGCTCCGCAAATCGCCGGGCGACTGCGCGCCCCATCCCAGAGGTCGCTCCGAGCATGACAATCTTCATCGTGATTCACTCCTCGACCCGGTCGGGCCTTGACGTGGATGTTCCAGGCAAAACGTTACGGACCTTATTCGGAGGTCGATTCCGAAACCTCGGGAATCGTTGCAGGATCACCGAGTACACGCACAGATTGGGCCGACCGCAGGCGGTACTCGGGGTCGTAGCGACGACGGATCTCTAAAAATTCGTCGAGCCGAGGCTCCATCGCCCGGTAGTGCTCCGGCCGGGTAAATCCATCCTTGGCCAGGTAAATCCGACCCCCCAGCGAGATGACCAACTCGTTGAGGCTGTCGACCAACTGCTGGGTGTCGTCGCGGACCGCGATGTCGAGGGCGATCGTGATCCCGCGTTTGGGAAACGACAACAACCCGAGACCCTCGGGGCCAGTGTCCTTGATGACACACAAAAACGAGGCTCCGCCCTTGCGGGTCAACAACTCCAAAAACGTGCGCGCAGCCCCGCGTCCGGCGGACTTGGGTAGGACGCACTGATACTGGGTAAACCCGCGGCGGCCGTAGAGGCGGTACCAACTGAGAAACGTGTCGAGCGGATAGAAAAAGCTCGCGGGGTGACGCAACCCGTGCCGCCGGTGTCGGGCGATATGTCGGTGGTAGTAGAGCGTATTAAATGTACGTACACTCAATGGTCCGAGCAGCCACGACGGCATCGTGAACGGAATCGGAATACCCGGGCGTTTGGGCAGGGGCTTGCCGCCCGCCTCCTCGGCCGTGGCCCAGCGTCCATAGTCGAGGATCCCGCGCCCCATGTTGCGCCCCTGCGACAAGCAATCGATCCAGCCGACCCCGTAGGGCCACACGCTGTGGACCTCTTCGATGGTCTCGATAAACTCGTCGATGTCGGCACACCGCCGGCTCTCGCTCCAGATCCACGGGCTCGGGATCCGGCGCATACCAAACTCGACCTCGAGGATATGGCCGGTGAGGCCCATACCGCCAACTGTCGCTCGGAACAGGTCGGCTTCGACCTCGCGGGAACACTCGGCGATCCGCCCGTCGGCGAGTCGCAGTTTGAGGTTGCGGACATGCCCGGAGCCAAAGCAACCAGCGCTGTGGTGCCCCTTGCCGTGCACATCGGCGGCGACCATCCCCCCGAGCGTGACAAACTGGGTCCCCGGCGTGACCGGTGGAAACCATCCGCGACGCAACATCAGGCGGTTGAGCTCGACCAGTGAGAGCCCGGCTTCGGCTCGCATCAGCCCAGAGTCCGGATCGAAGTGGAGGATCCGATCGGCGAGCCGGGTCCCCAGCACCTCTCGGCGGTCCGGCGGCGGCAATGAGGAATCCCCATACGAACGTCCGAGCCCGCGACTGAGGACAGCTCCAGCACTGGCGAGGTCGATCCGTTCCGTCAGGCGTTCGCGACCGGGCACGGGGACATTGCCCCATCCGCTGATCATGGGTTCGGTACCCTCCGAGCGTTCGATGTACGAGCTCACAGGCGAGGAGTTTACCAGCTCCGCGACCTGAGACGACAACCACCGAGCCGGTGAAACGGCGAAATACGCGAGTTTCGACACGGCCAGCGAGCAGGTACTCAACCCGCCAAAGCGGGCTTGAGCATGCAACCGACAGTTGAGCCCGCGGCCGCCACAGATTGTCCGGGAAGAGTATCCTCCCGGCGTGCAACAGACTTCCCCCGACAGGCGAACAAAGGTCCTGATCGTCAGCGGCTCTCGCCGCCTCGAAAGCAACCTTCACACGATGATCGAGATCGCCGAGCAGGCAACTCGAACCGCCGGGGCGGATGTCCGTGTCATGTGTCTACACGAAGTCGACCTGCCGGTAATGGACCACGGGGATACGACCCAAGCTGAACTACCACAGGTGGTCGAGGTACGAGCCGCCGCGCACTGGGCCGAAGGCTTTATCCTCGCCACTCCGGAGTACCACGGCAACATGAGCGGCGCGCTCAAGAACTGGTTTGATTTCCTATACAACGAGCTCGCGGGCAAATTTGCTGGTGTGCTGGCCTGTACCGGAGGTGGTGGAGGGGACATGTCGATCACGGCAGTCAAACGCAGCTTCAACTGGTGCCACGGTTTTACACTGCCGTTTCACGCCGCCGCCCGCGATCGCGATTTTGTCGAGGGGCAACTCAAAAATGTCCGCGTCCGCGACCGCATCGAACGCATCGCCCACGATGTGGTGCGCTACACCCCGCTGATCCGCGGGGCGTTTGAACAGGCGCGCGCACAGGGCTCGGGGGTCGCGTCCGGGGTTGCGGGGATGCACTAGCCTCGACGGAAGTCCGCCGTACTCGCTGCGTACGAGCCACATCTCGATCCCGGCGACAACCGCCGGCCATCCCAACCAAGATCCCAGGGTCGGCGGAAAATCGGGCTCCTCTCCAAAGAAATGCCTCTCGCCCGGGCCGTTGAAATCCCTACAAATGCCCCTCACACACAGCCTCCGGCGGGGGCTGGGTCGTCGGCAAATCCGGATTGTCCTCAAAGAAAAACGCTTCGCGTTTGCGTGGGTGATTGCCGACCTCGTCCATCGTCGTCGCGTTGTAGAGGCGGCCGTTGATCATTGTATAGACAATGGATGTCGAGTCGCGGATATTGGTCAGCGGATTTTTTTCGAGGATCACCAAGTCGGCGAGTTTGCCCACCTCGAGTGAACCGATATCGTTATCGAGCCCCAAGTACTCGGCTCCGTGCAGGGTTCCTGCGCGGAGGGCCTCGTGCGGGCTCATCCCTCCCTGGACAAACATCCACAGCTCCCAGTGGGCTGCGAGTCCTTCTCGCTGGCCGTGGGCGCCGAGTTGGACCTTCCCTCCTGCGTCGATCAGCTGTTTGGCGATCTTTGCTGCCCGCACGTGGTTCCAATCGTCGTCCGGCGCCATTGTCCGCCGGCGGGACTTCGGGTCGACAGCGAACCGCGGGACAAACGACAACAGGCGCGTATCTTCCCATACATTTGTATGTGCATACCAGTAGTTTTCGCCCCCGAGCCCTCCGTAGGCCACTCCGAGGGTCGGTGTATAGCCAACTTGGGTTTGCCCCCATAGCTGCAACACGTCGCTATAGGCCGCTCCGACCGGGATGCAGTGTTCGACCCCGGTATGGCCATCGACCACCATCGTCATGTTGTGATGAAACAGCGACCCCCCCTCGGGTACCACCATCACGCCGAGCTCACGCCCGGCTGTCATCACCTGTTGCCGCTGGTTGCGACGCGGCTGGTTGTAGCTCTTCACTGAAAATGCCCCGACTTTTTGCATTCGCCGCAGGTGCGAGCGGGCGTCGTCAAGGCTGTCGACGTCGGCCTTAAACGAGGCGAGTGCACCGTACAAAATCGTCCCAGTCGAGAAGATCCGCGGTGCCGTTACAAGCCCGGCCCGGGCCATTTCACTGGCGGCAAAAATCGTATGGGTATCGTTGGAGGGGTCATGAACCGTGGTGACCCCAAATGCGAGCTCGGCGTAGTGCAGCCAGTTTTGTTGGGGGATGATGCCATCGCGTCCCTGGGCGCCGTGTGCATGTACATCGACGAGACCGGGGATCACCGTGTGTCCACCGGCCTGGACCACATGGGCCCCCGTAGGCACCTGAACCTCATTTTTGGGCCCGATCGCCTTGATCCGATTGCCCTCGACGATGATCGTTGCAGGCTCAATCACTTCGTCCCAGGCGCCTTTGCGCATCGTCAGCACCCGCGGCCCGATGATCGCCACGGTTCCCTTGGGCACATCGGCGGGTACGCGCAGACCGAGGTTGATCCCGGACTCGGCGGGCTCGGGAAGTTTTTCGGGTGCGCCGGCTAGAAATGCAAATGCATCTTTGAGATCGCGGGAGTAGAGCTCGGGCCCGTGGGACCAGTGCAGGGTTTGACTGTCGCCCGACCAGTGGAGGAACTCACCTGCATCTTTCGACACCTTGGCCAATGGCAGCGAGGTCGCCTTGGGACCGACCTTGACCGGCTTGCTCCCAGTCGCGGGCATCGGGGTGATATGAACGCCAAACCCCTCGATAAACGCGACCCAGCGTCCGTCGGGTGACACGCGGTAGGCCGTCGCCAGTTCCGATTCGAGATGCACGCGATGGTCGCTGCCGTCGATCTCGACGCTCTCGAGCGCTGCGCGGTCGTTGCCCTGCTTGTCCTCGCCGAACACGGTGAAAAAAAGCCGCGTGCCGTCGCGCGAAAACTGGGGCGCCTCGCCTTCCCGGCTCACGCGGACCGGCTCGACAGGTGCGCGTCGCTTGGCCTTGGTCGGGACAACAAATAAACCGCGCTCGTGGGACCACTTGGGTGAGCGCACCCACCCTCCACCGACCTTGTGGTAGGCGATGTGGCTGCCGTCGGGCGAGAATACAGGTTCGATGTAGTGCCCGGGTTTTGAACTGACAACGCGGCCACTCCCGCCGCGCGCAGGCACGACACGAACCGTTCCCAAGTCTTTGTCGTCCCATGTTGTATAGACAATTGATTTTCCATCAGGCGACCAGCTCGGATAATATTCGAAGTGATCGTTTTGGCTGGTGAGCCGCTGTGGTTTTCCCTCGGGCAGGTTGCGGATGTAGAGGTGACCGAGGGCTTGAAAGACGACCTGGCGGCCATCGGGGCTGACCGATGTCCAGCGGGCGAGTTTGACATCGACGGTTGCAGGTGCAACTTCGACCGGGCGACGCAGGGCCTTGGCGACCCTCCGGGTGGTTTTGACGTGAAACGGGATCTCGCTGCGCTGTCCGCTAGCGATGTCGACTTTGTGGATCTTGCCGGCCGCCCAAAACACGATCGAGCGATTGTCGGGTGTCCACGCCATCGCCGGGTAGACCCCGTGGATCGCCCAGGCCTCCTGCATGTCGCGGTCGAGCCCGTGGTCGAGTGCCCGCTCCTCGCCCGACTCGATGTCGTGGACAAACAACACAGTATTTGTACGTACACGCCGAACGAAAGCCAGGGTCTTGCCATCGGGTGACGGCGTCGGTCGAATCGCCCCACCCGCCCCGCGGACAAAGGTTTCGAGGTCACCCGTTTCCCGGTCGAGACGCTTGATGGCGTAGATGCCCGGGTTCGGATCCTTGTTATATTCGAAGTACTTGCCCGGGGTGGCATCCATGCTGAAATAGACGTAGCGACCGTCGGGACTGATCGCCGGCTCCCCGACGTCTTTTTGGTCGTTTTGCTTTTCGGTTAGCGGGACACCGTCGCCGCCCGAGACGTGGTAGAGCCAGATCTCACCGGCACCGAGGCTGCGGTGTTTGGTGAAGTGTTTGCGGGCCGCGATAAACCGGCTGTCGGGCGACCACACGGGACTATTGAGCAGGCGGAAGGTCTCCTTGGTGACCGGCCGCGGATCGGTGCCGTTGCTGCGCACGACCCAGATGTTGTCCCCGCCTCCGCGATCACTTGTAAATGCAATCCACTTGCCGTCCGGACTAAAACGCGGCTGCATATCCCAGGCGATCCCACTGGTCAGGGGCGTAGCCTCCCCCCCGGAGATCGGCATGGTGTAGAGATCTCCGAGCAGGTCAAACACGATCGTCTGCCCGTCGGGACTGACGTCGAGGCTCATCCAGGTGCCCTCTTGGGTATCGATAGCGATGTCCTGACCCAAGTCACCGTCGAGCCCCGGCGGGTTCATGACATCCCACTCGGGTGGTTCTTCGTCGCCATCGGTCCCGCCCGCATCGACAATCCCCGGCTCGGGCGGGGGATAGTTGGCCGGGTCCGGAGCCGTCGGGCCGCGTTGCGCACAACCTCCGAGGCTAGCGAGGGCAGTCCACAACCACAGTTGGGGGACAAAACGACGAAGGACAAACCTCGAAGTAGACATGCGGGGCAATGGTGCATGCACTGTCAATTTCCCGCAAGCGCTGTGCCCACGGGCACACTCGCTCACTCGTCGACGGTACATCGACGCAGTTGTGCACCTGCAAGTTTCTGGCGCCCGTTCGAACATGGTTCATCCCGATGCGACAGCGACGGGCACACTCGCACCCTACCCGGCCATTCGACGGACGGATCGACCTGCGATGCACCTGCAAGTTTCTGGCGGACCGACCATTGAGCGACCGCGATTCGGTCAGTGACGCGGCGGCGGCTTGTCCGGGACTCCGCAGTCATAAAATTCTTTGAGAGTCCCAGCCTGTTGCATGCAACTGGCGACGCCACCAAACCGCAGCACACCGGCGTTGAGGCGCATGTCCTGGACCTTGCGTTCACAACGAGTGTAAAATCGTTCGTCGATCGTCCGCCGGGGGTTCTCAACTGCAGTCATTTCCGCCGCCTTCTCACACAACTGGCGATTGCTCGGGCGTCCACAGGCGGTCAAAGCCATGCACATACAAATGAGTGTCAGTACGCACGGCAAATCGAATTGGCGCTGCACTGTCACGCGAGAGTTCTCCTGGTGATTCACGCTGGGGCTCCGAGTTTGAGGGATTCGAGGACACCGCCGGCTCCCTGCGCAAGCAGTTGCTCGGCGAGTTGGGTGCCTAAGTCGGTCGGGTCGTTTCGGCCCGCTGTGGTCGCGCTGTAATAGGGTGCGCCGGAAGGGTCGGCGACAATGCCCCGCAGCGTCAATCCACCTTCGCCATCGGGCTCGGCAAAACAGCCCATCGGCACCTGACAACCCCCCTCGAGGCGGGCGAGAAATGCCCGCTCGGCGGCCGCGACCCGAGATGTTGGCCCGTGACCGAGGGGCGCGACCAAACCGTGTACCCACGTGTCATCGCCACGGGCTTCCAGTGCCAAGATGCCTTGGGTCGCTGCGGGACAAAACACGGCCGGATCGAGGTAGGCGCTGATCCGGTGCTGGAGCTCGAGCCGGTGCAGTCCAGCGGCCGCCAACAAGATCGCGTCAAACTGTCCATCGTCGAGTTTTTTGAGGCGTGTCGGCACATTGCCGCGGAGAGATTGCACGTCGACGCCGGGCGCGAGTCGACGAACGAGTGCGGTCCGCCGCAGACTCGTGGTCCCGACCCGCGCACCGGCGGGCAGGGTTTCGACGGTGGGTTTCGATGTACACACACCTTCTCGCACGATCAGAGCATCGCGGGGATCGGCACGTTTTGGTGTACACACAATTTTAAGCCCGTCGGCCAACTGTCCGGGCAAGTCCTTCATGCTGTGGACCGCGAGGTCGACATCGCCGGAGCTCAGCCGTTCCTCGATTCCGTTGACAAACAGCCCTTTGCCGCCGATCTGGTGTAGCGGCCGATCCTGGATCCGATCGCCGTCGGTCACGATCTCGACCAACTCGACCACGAGGCTTTGCCCCCACTGCGCCCGCAACTGGTCGCGTACCCAATTGGCTTGCCACAGGGCGAGACGCGATCGTCGGGTGCCGATCCGCAGGGGACGACGGAGGTCGGGAGAAGTTGAGGGGGGGTGGTTGGCTGAGTCCATAGGCATGAGGGCCGCGACGTGGTGCGAAGTTTCGCCGAAAATGCCGGCTGCGAAAAGCCTTGTCACGATGTCCGGCGATTTGTGAGCCGGGATCAGGTACCTGTCGCGGTGGGTCGCTTCGGGCCCGGCTGTACCGGTCATTTGTATACGCACTCGACCGGACGACGTCGATCCCAGGAGTCGAACACCCCCTGTAAAGGTCTGGAATCATTGGGTACGCGATGGGACTCTCTCTCGGAGCCTCGCTCCTCGGGGGTTGGTTTTGCGAATCACTAGCGCGATGGTTCGGGCGAGCCGATCACCGGATCTTCGTCGGCGGTCGCTGCCTTGAGGGCTTTTGCCGCCGGAGTCCCCTCGGGCTGCAATGCAAACAATTCCTCGAGTGCGGTCGCCAAGTCGATCCCACTTGGACTTCCCTCGCTCGCCGCGGCCCGCAGCGTCACCATCGGTTGGTGAAGCAATTTTTTGACCACGCCGCGGACCACCGATTGAACGATCGCCTGCTGCTCGGCATCAAGGGTGCGTAATTTGGACTTGGTGCGCTCCATCTCGGCCTCGACAATCGACCGGGCGTGGCGTTGGAGACTTCCGATCAGGGGACCGATGGCCCGGGTGCGTTGCCACGAGAGAAAGTTGTCGACCTCCTCGTCGACCAGGGCCGCCGCGCGTTCGGCCTCGGCACTGCGCGCCCGCATGTTGTCGTGCACGATCCCTTGTAGATCGTCGATGTTGTACAAAAACACTTGGTCGAGGCTGCTGACCTCGGGAGCGACGTCGCGGGGCACGGCGATGTCGACCAAAAAAACAGGCTCGCCCCTACGTGCTCGTAGGACGCGCTTCATGAGCGTCCGGTCGATGATCGGTTGGGTCGCCCCGGTACTTGTCACCACGATGTCGGCGCGGCGGAGTTGTTGTTCTAAGCTGTCCCAAGCGACATAGTGACCACCGAGCTCGCGGGCGAGACGCTCGCCGCGTTCGCGGCTGCGGTTGACAACTGTGAGCTCCGCGACTCCACCCGCACGTAGATAGACGCCTGCCTGTTGGGCCATCTCGCCAGCACCGACCAATAACACGCCACACCCGCGTAGCTCGCCGAAGATACTCATCGCCAGATCGACGGCGACCGAGGAAACACTGGCGGCTCCGCGGGCAATTTCGGTTTCGGTGCGGACCCGTTTGGCTCCGCGAAACGCCATGGTCATACAACGATCGAGGACGGCTCCGACGGTGTTCTCGCGTTTGGCCAACTCGTAGGCCTCTTTGACCTGACCGAGGATCTGTGGCTCGCCGACGACCATCGACTCGAGGCTGGCGGCGACGCGAAAAATGTGGCGCACAGCCGAGGCCGCCGAGCGGACAAACGTGTGTCGCCGCAGATCACCGAGGTCGAGGTTGCGCATGCCGGCAAGTGCATCGAGGATCCGGTCGCCGACCCGGCCTTCGGTGGAAACGCCGTAGATCTCGACGCGATTACATGTCGATACAACCATTGCCTCGCCTAGCCCGGCACTGACCAGCGGTGAAAGCAACTCGCGGATCTCCTGCGACCCCATGGCCAAGCGCTCGCGCAACTCGACGGGCGCGGTCTTGTGGTTGAGGCCGACAGCCAAAATCTCGCTCACGAGCGCACCCCGTAATAGACGTAAATCAAGAGGAGGCAGGCAAAGGCGAGCAGGGTCAGGCGGGCGGCCTGGCGCCCACGGACCCCGAACAGCGCTCGCAAAACCAACATCCCGACACTGATCAGCCAGGTCCCGCCGGCGGCCAACAATTCGGGCCAGCGGGCGCCGAGCATCTCGGGGCCACCTGCCCGTAGGATCCAAAGAACACCGGTGACGATCGCCAGGGTCACCACCGGGGTGACGATCAACATCAGGCGATGGTGGAGGCGATCGAGGCCGGCGAGGGAAACCCCTCCTGGACGCGGGCGAAAGATCTTCTGTCGCAGGCGGCGTTCCATCGCCAAGTAGACACTCGCCACCCCGGCGGCGAGGGTAAATCCCGCGAGCCCGGCGGTCGCGAGGCTAATATGTGCAGTGACAAGTACCCGCGAAGCCGGGAGTCGATCGACAACTGTATCTGCAAACATTACCCCGAGGACAAGGCCGGCAAGGCCGATCGGTGCGAGCAGGGCTCCGAGCGAGTGGATCGGTTTGCGGATGGCGACCAATAAAAACCCGAGCACGGCGATCAGTGCCCCGAGGCTGGTGGCGAGAAACACAGATTTAAATGGGTGGTCCCCCTCGACGCACTGGCCGCCGATACAACCGAGGTGAAGCAGCGCTGCGAGAGCTAAAAACACAGTCGCGCGCGCGCGCATGCGTTCGGCCCGTTCACCCTCGACGCCGTGGGCGAACGAGGCGGTGCCGTACATCAAGGCGGCGAAAACGAACAGAACCACAACCATGGCGAGCACCGCAAAGGTACCAGGCACGGCGAGAAAAACCACGCGCGCGACGCAGCGCAAAACATGCCGCGGCAGGGCGCGGAAAACCGAAGGTAACGACCGATCCTCGGGCTTCCCTTACCTGAGTCCGCGAACGCGAAGGCCTCGAGTCCTCACACCTGGGGAACAACCGTGAGACACCGTTAGCTGTCATCCGAGCTGACGGCGGATCCGAGCGACCGCAGGCTGACGACAAATTTTCAATGTATACGCACCAACGACTGGCAACCGCCCGCACCCACGGTTACATGGCGCGCAAGAAAGAGGTCGAGAGAATGGGCGTGCACGCTCGGGAATCCGGGGCTAGCCGAGCGCGACAAGTGCCGTGCGTAGCCTGGCCCACGTCGCCGGGTCGAGTTGTGGCGGCTGCCCCGGTACCGAACGATAGGTAGCGAGAAACCCGGGCCTCACCGTGTACGAGTAATCGCCGACGACCATCGACGTTCCAAACAGCTCCCCCTGTACCGCGGTGACCTCGCGCGCAGTTCTGACTTTTCCCAGGAGTTTGAGCTCATCCGGATCGCCACCGTCGATTCTCTCGACAAACACGGCCGCTTCGATGCCCAGGATGAGCGAACCACTCCCGACCGGCAGGCGCAGCGTGGTTTGGTCGAGGTGGACTCGCCCCGCGGACATCCACGCGTCGATTTTGGTTTGGGCGATAAAGATCCGGGCCATGGCCGGCAAGAGTACCGACTTTTCACCCACTTCGCCGGACCCGCAGCCTGTGGTTTTTCTCGCGGCGTAGAAGCATGTACTCCTATCAAGCAGGCGACCGAACAAAGAAGCGCTCAGCTGCTTGCGCGCAGGCGTTGCGTAGAAGCATGTACTCCTATCAGGCAGGCGACCGAACGGGACACGAAGATCGAGAAGCGTACATGTGACGGGTGTGTGCATTTGCAACCCGACTTTGCGACCTCCCGGTCGATTCCATCGTCGTCGGCACACTCGCACTGACAGGTCCCGGCACACCTCTGCTAAGGTTGTTCATCGACGGGCCTCGGCTGTGCAACTCACGTTGTGGGCGCTTGCACAACGCACGCGCAGGCCGCATGCTCGCCCAACTTCCACCCTCCGAGGGGTTCACCGATATGGCATCTGCAAACATTCACCAATCCACCGACGACAGCTTTAAGGCCGATGTGCTCGATTCCGAAGTTCCCGTTCTGGTCGACTTTTGGGCGACCTGGTGCGGCCCCTGTCGTTCGATTGCTCCCCACCTCGAAGCCCTCGCCGACTCATTTGCCGGCCGGTGCAAGATCGTCAAGGTCGACATCGACAGCAACCCGAAAACCCCCGCATCCTACAGTGTGCGCAGCATTCCAACGCTCCTCGTGTTCAAGGGTGGCGAGCTCGTCGACAAGATGGTCGGCAACCCGGGCGCCCGGGGTCCGCTGCAAGCGCTCATCGAGCGCAACCTCTGATCCCCCCGTCACCGCGCGGTGACGATCTGTTTGAGTCAACCCGATGTCAACGACATCGGGTTTTCTTGTAGGCACAACGATTGAAACAAAAAGCCACGGTTGCGTGTACAACCGTGGCTTCGCAGTTCGCAGCCGCGAGAATCAGAAGTGGAACCCGAGCGACGCGCCCTGGAACCCCTTGCCGACCATCGGACCGACCCGGAAATTGCGGAGCCCGGCAAGGGCCTTTTCTTCGGTGATCCAGTCCTTGGCCTCTTTGCGATCCTGGTAGATGATGATCGCCAACACGCCGACTAGGGCGACGCTGGTGGCCAGAGCGATGTCGCCGCCGATCAACATGCGACGCATCTCGCCTCCCTTGGCTGCAACATCCGAGGCGAGGTTGGTGTACTCCTCGGAGTTTGCCGGAATCCCCGGATCGAGGGCGGCAGCTTCTAAACTGTCGACTGCCGACTTGTAACTCCCGCGCTTGGCGAGTCCGGCGATGTAGAGGATCCCGCTGGTGGCGAGGGCACCACCCGTCAACCCGAGCGCAACCCAGGCACGGGTCTGCCAATATCCAAAGGTCGGCCCCAACTTACACGACGGGCGCAGGTCCTTCGGATCGTCCTTGTTTTCTCGTTTTTTGCGTTTTTCCTTGCGGCAGTACTTCGCGTGATCGGCTTTGAGGTCGACCTTGATGTGGTCGGTGGTGATCGGACCGGTGGGACGCGAGGCGATTTCGGCCTCGGCATCACGCTTGGCCTGCTCTTGGGCGGCAATGTCCTCGGGCGTGAGGCCGCCGTCGATTTCGGCAATAATCGTTTTCTCTTCGTCGGTCAGCGGCGGCAGTGGCTCGATGTGCTGCTTGACCTTGGCGATCACCTCTTTGGGCAACATCAGCGGGAGGATGAAGTCGTCGCTCGAGTAGGTTGCGTAGAGTTCTTGTACACGCACATTGTTGGTCAGGTCGTAGACGACGACACGGGTGACCTTGCCCTCGTCACCACTGCCGTAGGAGCCGTAGATCAGGTAGGTGTACGGAGGGGTTTGCTTGCCCTTCTTGTTGAGCCACTGGCCGATCTTGCCCACACAGTCATCGTTGACATCTCCGCGGCACTTGACCTTTTTGGCTGCCGTTTCGATGTCGAGTGCGACCCCCTTGACCGTGAACCCCTCCCCCTCAAACCCACCTTGGATCGCCACACGCAGATCGGCGCCGGCCGGATCTCCACCAAATCGCATCAATCCCACAACTCCGTCGGCGGCTGTCGGACCGCGCGGGCCTGCGGGCGCAGCTTCGGCCGGAGCTTCGGCTGGTTGGTCGGCTCCTGCTTCCTGCGCCAGGACCGGGTTCGGACCCAGGGCCAAGCCACTACAAAGAGCGGCACACAGTGCGATGGTCGCGGGTGAGCGGGAGGATGTCGAACGGGAGAACGTCATGGATCGGCGGAACCTTGGGTAGGTGGAGGAGTAGGTGCGACGCGCGCTTGGTGCTCCGGTGCGGCGGGATGATAGCGACCCTCACCTGTTGGCTCAATAACCATCACTCGCGCGCTGACTGATACTGCGGAATTCGCGTCGCGGACCCAAAGCGGAGGCCGCAACATGCCCGTCCCGAGGATCCACAGCAATAACGGCGTAAAACGCCGCGATGAGACGTTCGAGTTGGTGAGATTAGGTGTCTCTGTGTTGTTTGTCCGTAGCGACGGCGGAGCTTACACGCCCACCGACGAGGTTAAAGACCCAGGCCGCGATCACGGCCGAGCAGCAAACGATCAGTGTGGTGTGCAAAAACACGCCACTGTGACTCGCACCGCGCCCAGCTCGTGCCAGCGATGCGATCGCCAGGCATCCGAGAACTGCACCGAGCAGGCGGATCAGGACTCGCCCAACGCGTCCGTCCAAGCGGTAGCCGGCGACGGCCACAATGCACAAACCGGCGGCGTACACGGCAAATTCGAGGAGGGACGACGCCCCGGACGTCTGCCGCGACATCACCAATCCCCCGGCGATTGCGATCATCGAAATGGCACCGAGACGTCCGGTTACCACCCGTGACAACCTCGGGATCGGGTTGAGTCGCCGACACCACAACCCGACGCCGCGAACGATCCCGACCAAGGCACCAAAAAAAAGCGTGATCAACGCGGACGCGACGAGGTTTTGGCACATCGCCAAGCCCATACCTGCGTCTGAATCCTCACTCCCCAACATGTCCTGGGCGATCGCCTGAAGTCCAGGGAACAGATCGGCCACCTCCAAGACCCAGCGCTCGCAGGCCAGGGCCCAGTCGCCGTGACCGATCCCCGGCCCGCGGTGGTACCAGAGTTCGGGCACCAGCCAGGTGGTGGCCGCGAGGTGCTGGCTGGCCCAGATCGTCAGCGCAGCGATCCACACGAGGGCGACGGCCAGACCGCTTACCGGGGCCCGTCCCCCAGATTTACTCGGGCCGTGGAGCGCCACTACGGCGAGGGCGGCGGCGAGTGGGAGGTGGTTGAAGACACTGGGCCACACCGGGTTCACCCAGGCCGACACGGGGACTGTACCGGCGAGCAAACTCTGAAAGGCGAGAATCAATGCAACTACAATTGTACATGCAGTCATTCGTCCGGCGACCGCCATCACAGGCGTTGCCCGGCGCATCAACCCGCACCCGAGGGAGATCGCCAATGCCAGCCACGCCCATCCCCATTGCTCACGTAGGGTGTGGCGGCGACCGAGGGGATCGTCGCTGCGGGTCCAGCCGAGTGACGAACCGAGTCCGAAGCGTTCGTTGCCGCGGGCCTCGACATATCCCGTCCAGCGCCCGGTGAGCCCGAGGCCCGCACTGGCCTCCGATGTGTATTTGTCGGGGCACATCTGCTCGATGACCTGATCGGGCAACATCCCCCGCGGATCGAGTCGCCGGCCGGGACACACAAACGCGACCCGCGAGCGCTGGCCCAAGGTGCCGGAGTGAACCACAAACCGGACGTGCTCCGTCTCGCTGGGTGTGCGGTCGAGACGTTCGGATACCGGTTGCGTGCGCACAACCTCGACGCGCGCACCGGCAAAGGCCTGTCGCGCCCGCTGTGGACCGTCGGCAAAGTGCACGTCCGCCATCTTGTGCAACGCGCGTTCGAGAACTTCAGCAGCCTCGTCGGGCCCGTACCCGCGACCGCTGTCGACTTCGATAAAGTCGTTGAACGGAAGGTCGAACGGGCCGAATCCATCGATCGACACAGACGTACTTTGGAAGGGGTGGATCCCGAGAACCGGGCCACTGTGCGCCCAACCGCGGGCATCGACCGCAGCGGCTTCGAACCGCGTCCCGGCGATACAGGCCACGACCACCGCAGGCACGACCAACCACCGCAGCAGCCACGACGCCCGGCCGAAGATCCAACCGCTGAGCACCAGGGCCACCAAACTCCAAACCGCGGCCGGAAAGGCGATCGCCACCGCGCCGATCAAACGGGCGAGCAGCGCCGTGAGGACTGCCCCAACAAGGATCCAAAGACCCGCGAGTGTACGTCGGCCGATGGGCGGCATCCCCGAGCTTGGGCGCTCGAGAAGTCGGATGATCACAACGCCCACACCTGCGCAGACCACCAGCGAGACCGAGGGGACGAGCCACCCGCGGTGAAACGGAACTGCACTTGCGCAGACAACCATCAGCGCGACCGCGGTCGCCCACGAGATCATGGAGTCGTGGCTCATCGCCGCTCGATTCACGCCGCGGTTGTACCAGACCCGCCCAGTCAACGGGATCCTTCGCTACCTCGGGTGTCGTCTCTCGCGGTCGCTCCCCGTCAGCGGATCTTCCGGCACGGCAACATGCTGCAATCGTCGTCACCGAAGTGGAGTGGTGATAGGCTCGCGGACGGCGAATGACCCGATCCGTTCCAAGCTCAGGCACGCTCCCTCTGGTCTGTTTATCGACACTCCCGGTGTTTCCCTCGTCGGCCGCCCAGGTCGACTTGCCCCGGGGGACAACGGCGGCGAACGCCGTCCGTCGAGCCCACCTCCAGCGCAGTCCCAAGCGCAAGTTCGTCGTCATCGGCATCCGCCGAACCGAGGAACACAACCCGATCACGTTGCAAACCCTGCACTCGGTCGGGTTGCTGGCCGAGCTGTTGCAGTTGCACGCAGGGATCCCGGGACGCCTCGCGGTGATGGTCCGGGGTCTGTGTCGCGTCAACCTCCTCGACATCCTCGACGAGCGCAACTACCAGGTCGTGCAGTTTAGCCAGGCGGCCGAGGACCTCGGTGAACTGACGTTGTCGTATGCCCTCAGCGGCGCGCTACAAGATTTGATCAAACGCCACGACAGCCTGCTGCCGTCGGCCAGCCGCACCAAGGCCAAAAGCCAGGCCCTGACCGCGATCCAAAACATTCGCCGTCCCTCGCAGGTCGCCGACATGGTCGCCTCGCACATCGACCTCGATCCCGACGACCGTATCGAGTTGTTGTGCGAGACGACTGTCACCACTCGGCTGCGGCGGGTCATCGAATTGGTGTCGCACCGGGTCAATGTCCTGCAGGTCAAACGCGACCTCGATCGCTACGTCCGCGAGCACCTGTCCAAGCACGAACAGGAAGCGCTCCTGCGTCACAAACTCCGGGCGATCCAATCGGAACTCGGCGAGACCCCCAAGGCGCGCGAGCGCAATGACATCGACGATCTCGCCGGACGCCTCGATGCTGCCGATCTACCCAAACACGCCCAAGCGGCCGCCGATCGAGATCTCAATCGCCTGCGGCGAATGAATCCCCAAACCAGTGAGGCCACCACCACGCGGATCTATCTCGAGTGGCTCGCCGACCTTCCGTGGTCCTACAAAACCGAGGACAAGCTCGACCTCCAAGCCGCTCGCGAACTTCTCGAAGAGCAACACTACGGGCTCGAGAAGGTCAAAAAACGTGTCCTCGAATACCTCAGCGTCCGCACCTTGGCGCCCGACAAACGCGGTCCGATCCTGTGTCTGGTCGGGCCTCCGGGCGTCGGCAAAACCTCACTCGGCCGCAGCATCGCCGACGCATTGGGCCGCGAGTATGTCCGGATCTCTCTCGGGGGTGTGCGCGACGATGCCGAGATCCGCGGCCACCGACGGACCTACGTGGGAGCCCTCCCCGGCCGCCTGATCCAAGCCATGAAACGCGCCGGCACCATCAACCCGGTGATCGTGCTCGACGAAATCGACAAACTCGGCGGACCCAACCTGCGCGGCGATCCGGCCTCGGCGTTGCTCGAAGCCCTCGACCCCGAGCAGAACAACGCCTTTAGCGATCACTACCTCAACATCGACTACGATCTGTCCAACGTCGTGTTTTTGACCACGGCCAACGACCTCAGCGGCATCCCCCACGTCCTGCGCGACCGCCTCGAAATCATTCGCCTGAGCGGCTACACCATCGAGGAAAAGATCGCCATCGCCCGCGACTATCTGTTGCCCAAACAGACCGCGGAACACGGCCTGACCCCCAAGCTCTATGCGATCGCCGACGATGTCCTGCTCGAGTTATCGACTGCATATACACGGGAATCCGGCGTCCGCAACCTCGAGCGCAAACTCGCCTCGTTGCTGCGCCACATCGCCATTGGGATCGCCGAGGGTAAGACAACCTTCTTTGATGTCGGCGTCGACGAGTTAGAGCCGATCCTCGGCCCGCCGCGGTACCACCCACAGCTGGCTGAAAAGACACCTACTCCTGGTGTCGTCACCGGTCTCGGTTGGACCGCGACCGGCGGCACGTTGCTGTTTGTCGAAGCCACGCTCACCCGCGGCAGCGGCAAGTTGCACATGACTGGCCGGCTCGGCGAGGTCATGAAAGAGTCGGCCCAAGCCGCCCTGAGCCTGGTCCGCAGCCGGGCGACCCACCACGGCATCGATCCCAAGTTTATGGGGACGCACGACGTCCACGTGCACTTCCCCGCCGGGGCGGTCCCCAAGGACGGCCCGAGTGCCGGGATCGCCGTGACCACGGCACTGATCTCCGCCCTCACTCAACGCCCGGTCCGGGTCGACATCGCCATGACCGGGGAAATCACCCTCAAAGGCCATGTCCTACCGATCGGCGGTGTCCGAGAAAAAGCCCTCGCCGCCCACCGAGCAGGGATCCGCGACATCATCCTACCCGATCGCAACCGCAAGGACGAGCCGCACATCCCTGAGAGTGCACGACAAGACTTGCATCTACACTATGTCCGCACGATCGACGAGGTGTTGGCCCTCGCCCTGGTCGATGGGCCAGATGCCGAAGCGGCCGCGGAGTAGGCGAGGTCTCGCCGCCGTCGGTGCGCCCGATGCCGAAGCGCGGCGACCTCGCCCAGTCACACCCAAGTACCGAAGCGTTGGCCGGAAGCCCTGACGGACACGCCAGGGCCGGCCACGCGGTCGGGGAAGTCCGAGCTAGTCCTTCCCGAACTTCTTCATATATTGTAGGTACAACGGCTGACCACCCGGCACCGGAGGCTTTTTTTCCTCCTTGGGCTTCTCGCTTGCCCCTTCACTGTGATCCGTCAGTTGCAATGCGGGGATAAAACTCGACGAGTCAAACGAACTCTGTTGTTGAGCTGTCGATTTGCTCTCCTCGTCGGCATCTTCCTCGATGTCGACTTCTTGATCCTCCCCAGTCTCTTGCTCGTCTTCGACCTCGATGTCTTCATCTTCAGGATCGGGCTCGGCAGTTGGCGGCTTGAACAGATCGGCGAACGAGGCCGTGGCGGACTTCGGCTTTTGCTGTTCGAGTCGCTCCTTCTCCGCTTTCTCGCGCTCCTGTTCCTCCTCGGTCATCACGTCGGTACGGGTGCGATTGAGGTGGGAGGTCTGGTGCTCGAGCAGGTGCCACAGACCGTTCATCTCGTCCTGTCGCCGCAGCTTGTCCTTGGCCTGTTTGCGGTCGACGTAGAATTTGCCGGTCGCGCCGTTGAGGTCGGGGATGGCGGCGAGATATGTCGGTGTATCTGCACCGACTGCCGGGGGACTCGCAGTCAGTCGCGACATCATGTTGCCCAGTCCACGGGCCCGGCGATAGAGGTTGGTCTTGAACTTTGACCCGGGGCTGCAACAGTTGACCAGCACCCCGTTGATCGCCAAGTGCCCGCTCCACGAAGCCGACATCAGGCGCACCGCGTGCTTGCTCTGGCGGTAGGCACGATCGCCGGTGTAGCTCCGACGATCGAAGTCGGTGTCGTCGACATCGAGCCCCCCCGCGTCGTTGGAACTGACAAAAATGACCCGCGAAGGCGCCGACTGGATCAGAGTGTCGCGCAACAATTTGGTCAGCAGATGGGGCCCCAAAACATTGGCGGCCCACACCAGTTCAAACCCGTCGGGCGACTCGGCCTTGGACGGAAACCACAGGGCGGCGTTGTGGACCAGGACATCGAGGCGGTCGAACAGTTCGTGAAACCGGCCGACGAATTGGCGGATAGAAACCTGGCGAGCGAGGTCGAGTTCGCAGAACACGAGCCGCTGGTTTTTGGTGTCCGAGACCAACTCGAGGCGGGCCTCTTCGCCACGGCTGTAGTCGTGGGAGCCCATCATCACGGTCGCACCCATGCGGGCGAGGTTGCGGGCAATCTCTTTCCCGATCCCCGAGCTCGCGCCGGTGACAATGCAGACTTTTCCCGACAGGTCATGGTCGATAGGCGGCCTAGCCAATTGCGTTCCTCCTACAGCTGCTACCAGCGTGCGTTCGGTCGTCACTATAACGAAGCCGGGTACAATTGCGACGAGGTTTTTTGATCGAAACGGCCAGCGTCGGGCGCCTGTGCACGCGTGGAGGGCATGCCCGCGCAGGAGTATTGTTTCCGGACGGCACACACATATCCCACCGGATCGTCGCCGCTTTAATATGTCTCTTCAGACTTATGAACTTTTGTTCATCCCGCGTGCGTGGCGAGAAAATCGGCGACAAACCCCATCACCTCAGGATTGGGATCAAACATCAGTGTTCCGTGGGCGCCCGGTGTGACCTCGAGCCCCTCCCACCCTGCGATCCCGAGGCCGAGGACGCCCTGATTCCACGACGCCTCACCCGGTGGATAGGCCAACAATACCGCGTGATTGGCGAGGACATCCTGGTGGTCTGCGATCGTGTGTTGGTTTTCGGTGTACATACCACCACTTAGGAACACCATGGCCACCGGCTGCTGCAGGCTAGGATCTCCCGCCGCGCGAATGGTGAAGTCGAGCGCGGTTGTACTCCCATTCGAAGCCCCGACGATCGCGACGTGGTCCATCGCCATCCCACACTCATGTGCACCTGCAAATAGATACCCTGCAACCGCATCTTCCACCCCGTTGGGTCCCATGTAGGCATCTACAGCAGCCCCGCCTGACCCCGAGGCACCGCGGCGGTTGATGTTGAGTACGTTAAACCCTTTCGCCCGTACGGCCTCGATAAACGCGGGCGTGAAGTTACTTTTATCGTTCCCCGGCGGAATCATGTGTAACAGCAAGACCACCGGATCTCCGATGTGACCGGTCGTGTAGAGGTCGGCGATCAGCTCCACACCATCGGCGGTTTGGAGGGTGACCTGCTCGGGGCCGACCTGCGGGCACGTCCCTACGGTTGTCTCGGTCGCGGTCGCTGTCTCGGTCGCTGTCTCGGTCGCGAACGAAGTGGAGGAAGTCGCATCGGAGGTCTGCTCACCGGTCGGCCCAGCGGACGTATCTGCGGTCACATCTCCAGATGTGTTTGTGCTCGACTGGTCGCCACATCCCGTCGCCAAGCACAGGGAGGTCGACACGGCCACAAGGGATCCTCGAATGCATTTCACATGTACGAGGGTGACGCGCTTCACCACGCAGCGTCAATCCCATCGGGCGCCGGAGTGCGCGATACTGCCGGGCATGACCGACGAGCCATCTGCCGACGAACGCATCACCGAGTTGGAGATCCGGATCGCGTACCAAGATCGACTGATCCAAGACCTCGACGACGTGCTACGAGCATTTACCCGCCGCATCGAGATCCTCGAACGACAATTGGGGCAGGTGCAGGGCCAGCTCGATGCGCTCGGCGGGGCTCCACAGACAACCGACGAGCCACCGCCGCATTACTGAGACCACGAATAAAATGTGCATACAAATTTAGTTGCAGGCAAACACCCGACACAGGATACCAAAGGCGGCCAACATTTCGAGGGCGAGTGACCCGGTTGCTCCGAGTTGGCGCATGCGCAACGGACCGCGGAGCATGCCCCACACATGCATGATGCGACAGGCTAAAAACAGGCCCCCGATCCACAGGACCTCCTGGGCCGTGCCGCCGTTGAGCTCGAAGAACATCAACAACAAAACAAACGGGATCGCGTGTTCGAGTGCGTTTGCGTGGGTCCGGATCGCCCGACGCATGACCTTGTTGCCGCCGTCGCCCAAACTGATTCGCAGGCGCATCCGACATGCCGAGACGTAGATCGACAGAACGGTGACAAGAAGAATGAGGAAAACCGCGATGACTGCCGTGTGCGCAAGCATTGGCGGAGGATAGCATGCGGCGATCAAGCCGGGAACCCAAGTCCAGCTGCGAGGTACAGTGAAGCGTGAGGCGAACATTGCATGCATTTGCAAACCGCGGTCCCCGTGAGTTGGCCGCACTCGTCCTACTCGTCGTCTCGCTGGTGTGGGCGGCTTCGTTTGGATTGATCAAACACGCGCTTACGGGGGTCGACCCGCACGCGGTCGCATGGGCCCGGATCTCGATCGCCCTTCCCCTGTTTTTGCCGTTCATGCGCATACGCGGGCACAACCGCCAGCTCGTTTGCCAACTGCTGGCGATCGGGTCGCTGCAATACGGCCTGATGTACATATTGTATATTCAATCTTTTTCCTATCTCGACGCCCACGAAGTCGCCCTCTGGACCGTGACGACTCCGGTCTACGTGGCCCTGTGCAGCGACCTGTTTGCCCGACGTTTGCACCTGCGCACCTGGACACTCGCGGGCCTCGCCGTGGTCGGGGCGGCCGTGTTGAGTACAGATCGCCTTCCGAGCCTCCAGGCCCACTCCACATGGCTATGGGGTGTGGCCTTGGTGCAAGTCGCCAACCTGTGCTTCGCCTTTGGACAGGTCGCTTACCGCCGCGTCCGCCGGCGACACACAGATCTGGTCGACCGTCACATATTCATCTATCTGTTACTTGGGGCATGTATGATCACCGGAATCACAACCGCGATTTCTGGGGGGGCTTCCGCACTCTGGCAACTTGATGTGACCCAGTGGGGGACCCTGATCTACCTCGGATCGGTGGCGACAGGACTCGGCTTTTTTGCCTGGAACTGGGGCGCGGCCCGGGTCGCACCGGCGACCTTGTCGGTGTTCAACAACCTCAAGATCCCGCTGGCGATCATCCTCGCACTGACGGTATTCGGAGAACAAGTCGCATGGGACAGGTTTATCGTCGGTGTGCTTCTAGTCTGCGGTACTGCTTGGTTCGTCCGCCGCGGGTAGTGCCTGCCGACGCAGCCGCCATTCCTCGAGGCCGCAGTAGAGCACCGGGACCACAAACAACGTCATGACTTCGATCGCCATCCCGCCGACTGCCGGCAATGCCATCGGCAACATGATATCTGCGCCCCGCCCTTGGGATGTGATCACCGGCAACAGCGCGAGAATCGTGGTCGCCGTCGTCATCAGACAGGGTCGCACCCGTCGCGTGCCCGCCTCGACCACGCGGGTCCGCACTTCGACGACTGTCTTTGGAGTCAGACCGCGAAACTGTTGATCGAGATAGGTCGACATCACCACTCCGTCGTCGGTAGCGATCCCCACCAACGCGATCAGACCGATCCAGACGGCGACCGAGAGGTGGACGGTTTCGACACGAAACAACTCGCGCATCGAGGTGCCGAGGACCACCGAGTCGAGAAACCATGGTTGCCCATACAACCATACCAGGATCATCCCCCCGGCCACGGAAACCGCCACACCGGTGTAGATCACAACCACCGTCGAGAGTCGGCGAAACTGGAGATACAGCAAAATGAGGACACACCCGAGGGCAATCGGGATCAGGATCAACAGCCGTTGTTCGGTCCGCACCTGGCGCTCGTAGGACCCGGCGAAGGTGTAGCTGACCCCGTCGGGTACCGCGACAACGCCCGATTTGATTGCATGTTCAATCGCTTCGCGGGCGTGCTCAACAGCCTCAAACTCGGGAACCTCGCCACGACGATCGAACAGTACATAACTCGTCAAAAACGTATCTTCGGACTTGATCAACTGGGGCCCGCGCACATACTGGATATCGGCGAGCTGACGCAGGGGGACCTGCTCGCCGCTTTGTGTAGGTACAAAAATTTGACCGAGGGCTTCGATGCTGTCCCGTTCCTCCCGCATGTAGCGGACACGCACGCCATAGCGCTCCCGCCCTTCGACCGTGCGGGTCAGTGTCATCCCGCCCAGGGCCACCTGCAGCACCTGTTGCACATCGACAATCGAGAGTCCGTAACGGCCAATCGCCTCGCGGTTGAGTTCGATTTCGAGGTATGGTTTGCCGACCACACGATCGGCAAACACAGTCTGTGGGCGAACTTCCGGGACGCGTTTGAGCACGGCTTCGAGCTGCAGACCAAATGCTTCGATCGCCTCCAAACTCGGCCCGTGGACCTTGATCCCCATGGGCGCCCGCATCCCGCTTTGCAGCATCACCAAGCGGGCGTTGATCGGCATCAGTGTAGGTGCACTGGTCAGTCCAGGGCGCTCGCCCGCTCGCACGATTTCTCGCCAGATATCCTCGGGCGAACGAATCTGATCGCGCCACTGACGGATCCGCTGCCCATTCTCGACCCGATACTCGGGCTTGTAGCTGATCACCGTCTCGATCATCGATACCGGCGCGGGGTCGAGGGCACTGTCAACACGCCCGAGTTTACCGACCACGCGATCGACTTCGGGGATTTCAGCGATCGCCGCGTCCATATCGGACAGCATGTCGAGGACCGCTCCGATCGAGGCGTGGGGCATGGTTGTTGGCATATACAAGTAGGATCCCTCGTCGAACGCGGGCATATATTCGCGTCCGAGGCCCGGGAGCGCCTGCGACAGCGCTTGGACCTTGGGATGCTGGTGGGCGCCATCCGGCAAAAACCCAAACACACGTGGGAATCCGAGCCAGGCGGTGAGACCAAACACAACCACAAAGGTAGGTAGGGCTAAAAATGCGAGTTTATTGCGCAACAAGGCCGCGAGGATCCATGGGTAGAGCCACTCAAATACGCGAAAGCTGCCGAGGACGAGGACGAGGATCCCACCGACAAACACCGTGTTGGCGGCCGTGCTCGCGGGGCCGAGGGGAAGCCAGTTGGTCGCCAGCAAGACCGTCACGGCGATGACGGCAACCGTACTTTCACACACACCGAGGCTACGGATCAGTGTAGACACAAGAAATGGTCGAGCCAATCGCGCGAGGCCGAGGATGGCGACAAACGCACCGGCGAGAGGACTGAGGCCGAGCAGCCACATCCCGAGTCCAAACAACAGCCAGTCGCGCACGTGTTCGACCCGCAGCATCGAGCGCAAAATATGGCCCGTGGCCGATTCTCCCGGACGTCGCACGGGTGCAGTCGGCCGCTTGCGCAGCACAAGCAAAGCGGCCCCAGGCAAGACGATCAACGCCAAGACCAAGGCGGCGAGCATGGCAAATGTCTTGGTATATGCAAGTGGCCCGAACAGGCGCAACTCGCCGGCCGATAATCCGAACACGGGGACAAAGCTGACAACTGTGGTCAGAACCGAGGTCAGAACCGCTGGCGCAACTTCAGCTGCCGCGCGCCGCACAACTTCACCACGGGGCTGAGTTTCGGCGTACACACGCAACTGCTGCTCGATGTTTTCGACAAAGACGATGCCGATGTCGACCATCGTGCCAATCGCAATCGCGATGCCGGCCAACGCCATGATGTTGGCGTCGACTCCAAAGGCCTTCATCAACACAAATGTCGCCAATACTCCGAGGGGCAACATCGCCGAGATCAGCAGCGAGCTGCGGAGGTTTCGCAACATGATCAAGACCACGATGATGGTGATCAACACCTCCTGGTACAGCGCCGTCTCGAGGGTACCGAGGGTTTCGTGGATCAGGCTCGAACGGTCGTAAAACGGAACGATGCTGACCTGGCTGACGGTGCCATCTTCGAGTTCTCTGCGCGGAAGGCCGGGCTCGATCTCGGCGATTTTTTCACGCACAGCTGAAATCACGGCCAGTGGGTTTTCCCGGTAACGGGCAACCACAACCCCTCCAACAGCCGGCGCACCAGCATCGTCGAGGGCTCCGCGGCGCAGCGAGGGACCCAGGGCGACATGCCCGACGTCGCGGATCCGAATCGGTGTATGATCACGGAGATCGATGACGGTCGATTCGAGGTCCTCGATCCCCTCGACAAATCCTCGTCCACGGACGACGTACTCGACACGATTGATCTCGAGGGTTCGTGCCCCGACATCGAGGTTGGAGTTGCGGACCGCTCCGGCGACCTGGGCCAGACTGATGCCGTGGGCACGCATCGCTTCGGGGTCGACATCGACCTGGTACTCGCGCACAAACCCGCCGACCGAGGCGACTTCGCTGACCCCTTCAACCGCCTGCAACGCGTAGCGCACCGACCAATCCTGGATGCTCCGCAACTCGTCAGGGTCCCATCCGCCGACGGTGTTGCCGTGGGCGTCCCGACCCTCGAGCGTGTACCAAAAGATCTGTCCGAGGGCGGTGGCGTCGGGCCCCAGGGTCGGGGTGACGCCTTCGGGAACTGTCCCCGGAGACAGGGATGCGAGTTTCTCGAGCACCCGCGCGCGCGACCAATAAAACTCGACGTCGTCGTCAAAGATCACGTAGATGGTCGAAAAACCAAACGCGGAAGAGCTGCGTACGGTCCGCACACCGGGGATTCCGATCAACGCAGTCGTCAACGGATAGGTGATCTGATCCTCGACATCCCGAGGCGAGCGACCGGGCCAGTTGGTAAACACGATCTGCTGGTTGTCACCCAGGTCGGGGATCGCATCGACCGGCACCGGGTCGCGGGCGACCGACCCGGTGTCCCACGCAAACGGCGAGACGTAGACACCTGCGCCCACAAGCATGAGTACGAGTACGAACACGACAAAACGGTTGTCGATACACCAACCGACAAACCGCCACCAAAATGTCCGTTCATTCACGTTCAATGCTGGTGCCCCCCAAACGCCCCTCCCGGCATCGGTGTGTCGACCGGTGGATTGAGGTAGGCCCCAGGAGCGATTTCTTGGCGAACTTCTCCGCAGGTACGCATCGAGTTGCCAAAATATGCATTATCAATGGTTTCGCCCTGCTGGATCCACGACGCGCCCTCGGTTCCCTGTGCCATCGGGCAAAATGCGAGATGCACCGGCCTGTCGAGGGGATTACCAAAACGTCCGAGCAGGGTCGAAATCTGTTCGGTCACCCCCTCAAATCCGACCCGCGCCGTCTCCAAGTCGGTCGCTTGATCGACGTGATGGGCGTGGGCCCGGAGCTGCGAACCGATCCCGGCCCAGACTTTGGCGGCTTCCTCAGGTTGCAAGTCGACTTTGGCAACTTCGTGCTCGAGCTGCTGCGCGGCCTTGTGCGCGCGGTCGAGTTCGTCGCTGGCGAGGGCCCGTTGCAGTTCGAGGTAGTGCTCGAGCACCGGAGCCAACCGCTTGGCGTATTCGGGATCGAGGGTGATCGCGTGATCCCACACCGTGGCATCACGGTCGTCGGGCGAGGCCATCATACTTGTACCACCACGGATCTGCAGATCGGCGTCGAGAGCAAAGGCCCCGCGCAGGACCACACGCTCTCCGCCCGAAAGTCCGGCGACCACGGGGTAGTGATTGCCGAGCCGCGGGCCTAGCCGGACCGTCCGTGGCTCGTAGACCGTGCGCGCACCGTCGTCGAGTTCGAGGTAGACAATCGCCCTGCGCCCGGTGAAAAGGGGAGCGGTCGCGGGTACCACGAGGGGGCTCGCACCCGCGGTCGGTGCTGCAACCGTTGCTTGTGCAAACATCCCGGGGCGCAGGCGTCCGTCGGCATTGTCGACTTCGACCCGCACCTGTGAGGTCCGTCGACGGGTGTCGAGGGTCGGGCCGATAAATGTCACCTCCCCACGAAACACTTCGCCGGGCAGGGCTTCGACTTCGATCTCTACTTGCTGGCCCTGCGACAGTCGTGCGAGGTCACTTTCGTAGGCATCTAATTGTACCCACAATTTTTTGAGATCGGCGAGTCGGTACAGCGGGGTACCGGTCGCGACATAGGCCCCTTCGGTGGCGACACGCTCAATGACGGTTCCTGCAAATGGCGTGCGAATCGAGACTCTACGCGTCGGTTTGGTCTGTCGCTCCATCCGCGCGAGGGTATCGTCGGGGACCCCGAGCAGCCGAAGGCGTTGGCGAACCGCTTCGAGGGCTGCTGCTGCCGCATCGCGCGAGGCCTGAGGACTTTGGGACAGGCGACTGACCTGCTTCTTGGCGACCAACAAGTCCTGGTGCGCGGCAAATACTTCCGGGCTGTAGAGCGTCGCTATCGTCTGCCCCGCGCGCACCCGCTGGCCCGTTACTTTGACATGCAACCGTTCGATCCGGCCGCCGGTCCACGCGGTGATCGATTTGAGAGTGGTCTCATCGGGCTCGATCCGTCCGAGTAGGCGGACCTCGGTCGATGCGGCACTTCGCCGGCGTACCGTGGTCGTCCGCAACCTCGCCAGGGCCCGCGCCCGCTCGGAAAGTGTCACGCGATGACCTTCGGTTTCGCCGGCGCTCGTCGACGACACCGAAATCAGATCCATGCCGCAGATCGGGCAGGCACCGGGTTCCGACTGACGGATCTGTGGATGCATCGAACATGTCCACTGGGCCACCTGTTCAATTGGCGGTGCAACCGAGGTTGACTCGCTCGGCCCGCCGAAACCGACGGCGAGTGTTCCGAGCAAAAATCCAACGAGCAGCAGACCGACACTCCCGATGTTGGTGCCGATGAACCGCCGCAGAGCTTCCGACCTCG
The DNA here is from genome assembly GCA_964621785.1 of uncultured Nannocystaceae bacterium. Lineage (GTDB taxonomy): Bacteria > Myxococcota_A > Polyangia > Nannocystales > Nannocystaceae > JACKDW01. The sequence continues at coordinate 17,713 of CAZUPD010000013.1, read as the reverse complement.
GCTCACTCATGGTACCTCCCGTACGGTTGGTGAGCCGCGCTCGAGCGACCGACCGACGACGTGTTCGAGCCGTGCCCATGCCCGACCGTAGTCGGCGTGCGCGCGTTCGAGCTCAATATGTAGCTGCAATAAGTCGCGCTGGGCGAGCAGCGTCTGGGCGACCGTCGCCTGACCTGTTGTATAGGCACCGAGCACCGAGGCGTACGCCGACTCAGCCTGGGGCAAGAGGGTGCCGCGGTAGAGGTTCACCCGGCGCACCGCATCACGGACCGAGGCCTGGGCCCCCGCGAGTTGGGCATGGGCCCCGTGGACCGCTGTCATCCGGTCTGCGCGGGCAACTCGGGCCTGAGCACGAGCGGCCTTGATGCTTTCGCCGTAGTTTTTTTGCCACAACGGCAGCCGCACACCGGCACCGACGATGACCGCATCCTTGCCGCTATCCTGGAGACTTTGGTCAGAGGCTTGACCGGTGATGATCCAGTCAACCCCGACGGTGAAACTCGGAAACCGGTCGGCACGCTCCGCCTTGGCGTGCCATTGCGCGGCATCGGCCCGGGCATCGTGGACCGTAATCGTGGGATGGCGCAGGGCGTAGGCGATGAGTTCATCATCTGTCTGTTTCGGCAGGGTCGATTGGACAGGTTGTTCGGTGGTCGGGACCTCGGTCCGCTCCGGTAATCCGACCGCCGCCCGCAACCTCGCTTCGGCTGCAAACTCCTCCTCGTCCATCCCGGCGATGGCATCGGCGACACGGGCGACATTGAGGTCGATCTGTTGCTGCTCCGCGAGGGTCGCCTGCCCGGTCGCAATCCGGGCTCGTACGGTTTCGGAGAGCCCGCGGATCACTTCGAGGTGTTCGGCGTGAATCACTCGCGTGCGCCGGATCTGCCACACGGTCCAGAAGGCTTCGGCTACGCGGTGGGCGACTGTTAGCGCTTCGGCTTCGCATCGGCGCTGCGCCGCCACAGCTCGCGACGATGCCGCATCGGCACCAGCTCGCAGTTTGCTGGGCCACGGAAATGCTTGTTGAAGACTGATCCTCGCCTGCTGGGGACCGACACGGGTTTCGACGGTACGCACAAATATTCCGAAGCTGACATTCGGTTCGGGCAACCGCCGGGCGCGGGCGATTTGATGGATCGCAACTTCCCAGCGGGCGTAGGCGGCCTGAACTTCGGGGCTTCGTTGCAAGGCTGCAGCGAGGTAGGCCGGTAACTCCCCATTGAGGTCGATGTCTCGCGACACAGCACCCGTTGTCGGCTGAGTCGTCCAATCGCTGGGCCGAGCCTGTTCGAACTCGCTCCGGAGTTTTTTTTCAAATCGACTGGCACAGCTGGCCAGGCACAGGGCAGTGACCCCGAGCGCCACGCGAGTCTGAGTTCGCATCGACCTCCTTCAAAGCAAGCGTCAAACCACTTGCGAGAGACTCTGAAATCACTCTGATTTTTTATGCTCCGCCACATGACGCAGGGGGTTTTGTAACGCTCTGAGTCAACCCGTAACCGAACGAGTTACACAGAGCGAAACACGCTTGCATCGACGCCGTACTTGCGCAACAGGCGATAAAAACTCTCGCGTTCGACACCGGCATGCCGAGCTGCCGCGGCGACTTTGCCTTCGAATTTCTGCATCACCGCTTGGAGGTAGCGGCGGCCGTATTCGGCACGACCGCGGTCAAGCGCCTCGGCCCAGGTTCCATGAGCCAGGTGCTGTCCAGTCCCACTCGATTCGGACGCTGCCAGCTCGGGTGGAAGGTCGGCAACTCCGATTCGCGACGTTTCAGCCACCACACACGCGCGTTCGACAGCTGCCCGCAACTGGCGGACGTTTCCCGGCCAGGGATAGGCTCGCAAAACTTCCAATGCGGTGTCGGTAAACCCGACGAACTGGTGCTTGCGGTTGCGGGCGACCCGCTCGCGCAGAAAGTGGTGAGCCAGCAGCTCGATGTCATCGACCCGCGCCCGCAGGGGTGGAATCCGGACAAGTGCGACGTTGAGTCGGTACCAAAGATCCTGGCGAAACGTCCCCGCCTCGACCATCCCCTCGAGGTCGTGGTGGGTCGCGGCGATCACCCGCACGTCGACAGCCCGCTCGCGCGACTCCCCAATCCGCCGAACCGCCCGCTCTTCGAGTGCACGCGTCAACTTGGCCTGGAGCGACAACCGCATATCGCCGACCTCGTCGAGGAACAGGCTGCCGCCATCCGCTTCTTCAAACAGGCCCTTGCGATCGCCCGTCGCCCCGGTGAAGGCCCCTTTTGCATGCCCGAACAACTCACTCTCAAGTAATTCGGAAGGTACGGCGGCACAGTTGATCGCGACAAACCGCCGATTTGCCCGCGGACTCAGGCTGTGCACCGCACGCGCGATGCGTTCTTTGCCCGTCCCGGTCTCGCCGAGCACGAGTGCCGTCGCGTCGCTGTCGGCGATCCGACGGACGAGGTCGGCGAGCTCGATCATCTGCTGTGAACGCGCGAGCAACCCTGGCAAAACTTCGCTGGCGGCCACATCTTCACCGACACGCGCCTGTGCCAGCGCCCGCAACAACACGGCCCGCGCAGCATCCGGTTCAAACGGTTTGGTCAAATAGTCGCAGGCACCGAGTTTGAGGGCCTCGACAGCGGTGCCGACACTCGCGTAGGCGGTCATGAGGACAAAACGCGCCTGGGGACGGACTTTACGGCACCCTCGCAGGACCTCGAGGCCGTTGAGACCCGGCATTTTGAGGTCGCACAACACGGCATCGATCGGGTGTTGCCCAAGAATCTCGAGCGCTCTCGTCCCGCACTCGGCCGTGTGCACCACAGCGTCGTCACGCATGACCTTGGCCATCAATCGCACCATGTTCCGCTTGTCGTCGACAACCAGCAGATGCGGCTTGTCGCGTGTTTCTGGCGCGTTCACCCTCCCACCTCCCGCGGCAGGTTCACACGAAACACCGCCCCACTGCCCGCCGACGAAGTTGCGTCAAACACCTCGAGTTCCCCCTTGTGGGCGCGGACGATGCCGAGGCACACCGCGAGTCCGAGGCCGGTGCCGCCAGGTCGTTTGCTAAAAAACGGTTCAAAAATCCGCTCGCGGTCGGCCTGTGGCACGCCCGGACCTGTGTCCTCGACCTCGATCCGGTAGGTGTCGCCGACGATCTCGCCACGGACCTTGATGGCGGCTCCCGGTGGCGAAGCCTGGGCTGCATTGGTCAGCAGATTGAGCACGACCTGGCGCAGGCGTGTGCGGTCGACCTGGGCCTGCCCGGGCTGGGCATCGACGCGAATCTCAAAGTTCTGGCCCGCGGCACTTTCGCCAAAGCGTTCACCCGTCTCACGTAGAAAAACATCAAACTCGACCGCGGTGGTCACGAGTTCATCGGTCCGGGAATAGGCGACTAGGTCCTCCGCGATCCGCTGACACTGCGCCGCCTCTTCATCGAGGATCGCCAACTCCTCGGCCAACGTCTCCCGATCCGCGTCGGGCCGCATGGTCTTGAGATAGCCGCGGATGATCCCGATTGGGTTGTTGAGTTCATGGGCGATACCGGCAGCGAGTTGGCCGATTGCCGCCATGCGTTCGTGGCGGACGACATGTGCTTCACGACGGGCGAGCTCATCGGCCATGTGGTCAAACGCTTCGCCGAGTTCGGCAAACTCCCCGCGTCCGATCGCTCCCACCCGGTGCTCGAAGTTGCCGGACCCAAACGCCCTCGCCGCATGGGTCAGTGCACCGAGAGGCTTCAAAACGGCTGCCCGAAGCCGCTGCGTAAACCAGATCGAAAACCCAATGATCAAAAGTACGAATACACCACCGCCGATCAGACCCACCCGCGTCGCATCAGTCGCTTCGCTGTGCGCATGGGCCATTTTTGAGGCCGTCGCCTGCGCCAGGGCATCGGCATGTGATGCAGCCTCCGCGCCCAACGTTGCGAGCGTCTCGTGGATCCGCCGCACGTCGGCCTCGTTGCCTGCGCGCACAGCCGGCAGCGCTGACGACATCAGCACATCGTGCAACCGCTGGGTGTGTTCGGCGAGCACTTGCAGGCGCCAGTGTTCGCGCTCCGGAACCTGTGGCGACAGTTCCTGAATCCGGGCCCGCACCTGGTTGCGGCGTTCCTCGTAGGACGAGAGGTCGGCCCCGCCGATCACAGCCGTATCGATCTCGATCGACAACTCGCGCACAGCCGTTGCCAACTCGAGACCCTGACGGATCGATCCCTCGTCGTGACGCATCTGCGCGATCAACCCGGAGACATCCGAGATGATCACCAGCATCAGTGCACACATCGCCGCCGCCAACACGCCGACCGCAGCAAACGCGAGGGCAACCTGTCGGGCCAGCAGAGGTCGTTGAATGTTCATCGGAGCGGCGAGGCATGGTTGTAACCCGGCCGGTCACGCCCCCGCAATCCATGACGAACTCGATATTCTCGCCCCATGACACGCCGGTTGCTCGTCCTCACATGTTTCTCGTTTGCCTGCGGATCCGACCCTTCGACGGACACCGAAGGATCGACCCAAACATCGGAGCCTGGAACAAGTGAAGCGAGCACGACCACAGACGCGTCCGAGGCCACGACGGATGCCGTGACGACCGCGGGAAGCGATGGATCGACCGAGGGCGAAACGGAAGTCGCGACAACAGATTCCGACTCCGATTCCGACACGGAGCCCGACACGAATACCGACACGGATACCGACTCAAGTACAGAGACACAGACCGACACCGAAGGTGATGCTTGTGGCGGTCCCTGCCCGGTGGTCGTCGTTATGGGCTACTGGCCGCCGACCAATGAAATGCTGCGCCAGTGGAGCCAAAATCCCGAACAAAACCCCGACGGCTGGAACGGGAAAAATTGGGAGGGTCTCGGTTATGATGTATATGCATTTTTCCCTGAATTTCCGCCCGACGGAGATCCGACCGACGACGACATCGGCGAGCCAGGTTCGGTCGGCTCCGAGGAGTCGGACTTGCAGGTCGACTATCAAGATACGTCGGAGGATTTTTGGCGGATTGTCGACGAGTACCAACCTGTCGTCCTCCTCACCACCAGCCGTGGCGGCATGATCGGTTGGGAAGTCGAGGCGATCGAAGGCGGGCACCAAAACCCCAACGATCCCGATGCCGCGCCGCCGTATGATTGGATCTCCGACGCCTACGGCGACGACACCTACCCGACGATGGACAGCATCGAGCCGCGCTCATGGGACGCTATCTCAACCTATCGCAAAGGCAATGTCCTCGAGACCCAACTCCCTGCGGATGCGATCGTCGAAGCTGTCGATCAGCTCGGGCTGGTCAACGTAGCGATCGACTACGAAGGCACCAGCGGGCGCTATCTCTCGGGGTTTCTCGGCCTCCACGGGCTCTACTACAACTCCCTCAATCCCGACACCAACCTCGCCGCCGGTCACATCCACGTCGGATTTGCCGTCTCGACCGAGGATGCGACGGCCATGGTCGAGGAGACCCTGCGGGTGACCCTGGAGCATGTGGACAATCTCTAAAACATGCAACTACATTTTGATTCCTCTCGAATGCCGGCCTGGTACACACGAGACCGAAACCTACCGGAGATGGCCCGGTCATCGGTCACGAGCTCGGATCGAATGCGCTTCGATCGACTGCTCCTGCATCTTCTGCGCCGTCTCGACCAGTGACAGGAACTGTCGACGGTACCCCTGCGGGTCCTGGCCCACGGCCCCGCGGGCGAGTTGCAAAACATCTGTATAGGCAATCTTTTCGGCGAACTTCGAATTGCGGAGCTTGAGCGACCAGGCTGCGACTGCGGCAGACCAGCGGAAGTTTTCACTCGCCTTGTGTGCCGGCCGGCGGTTACGAAGACCGGCGACAAAATCGACTCGCACACTTCGCGCCGCTCCGGGCCGTTTGTACCGCAGCTTGACCCGCGCCAACTCGTCGGTCTGACTGTGGGCTGTTGCCGTGCGATCGCTTTGGTAGCGCAACGGACCGACCTCGCGCTTGGCCGGCTTGTCGCTCGCCGGGACCAACTCGTACAACGCGGTCACCGTATGCCCTGCCCCGAGCTCGCCGGCATCTTTGGTATCGTCGTCAAAGTCGCGGTCGGCCAACCTCCGGTTTTCGTAGCCGATCAAACGGTACGAAGCGATCCACCGTGGGTTGAACTCGATCTGCAACTTCACATCGTCGGCCACCGGAACGAGCGTGGCATCGGCCTCCTCGACCAGTACTTTGCGCGCCTCCATCAGGCTGTCGATATAGGCGTAGTTTCCGTTGCCCTTGTCGGCCAACAACTCCATCGTATCGTCCTGGTAGTTGCCGGTGCCAAAACCCAGGGTCGACAGGTAGATCCCCGATTTGCGCTTGCGTTCGATCAGCCGGGTCAATGCACCTGCACTGGTTGCTCCTACATTGAAATCGCCATCGGTCGCGAGGAGCACGCGGTTGACACCTCCACGGATAAACGCGGAACGGGCGATGCGGTAGGCCTGTTGGATCCCGCCGGCGCCATGGGTCGAGCCTCCCGCTTCGAGCCGGTCGATCGCCGCCAGTGCCCGCCGTTTGTTTACCCCGCTGGTCGGGCGCAGGGCCACCCCCGAACTCCCTGCATAGACAACGATTGCCAACCTGTCCTGGGGCCGCATCTGGTGTACCAACATCTTGAGCGACTGTTTGACGAGCGGCAACTTGTCCACACCGTTCATCGAGCCGGAGACATCGATCAGGAACACCAGGTTCTTGGCGGGAGAATCGCCCTTGTAATCATTTTTGGCCTGGATCCCGACGTGCGCGAGCCAGTGCTTGGACTCCCAGGGGCAGTCGCCGACTTCGACGGTCACCGACATGGGGTGGCGCGGACTCGGTGCGGCGTAGTCGTAGTCGAAGTAGTTGACCAACTCCTCGGTCCGTACCGCGTCGGCCGGTGGCAGCATCCCGTCGTGTAAAAACCGTCGCACATTGCTGTAGGCCGCGGTGTCGACATCGATCGAAAACGTCGATAATGGTGCATCTGCAACGGAAAGAAATTCCTGTTCGACGATCGGGGCGTACCCCTCACGGTTAAATTCGTCCCCGTTGATGTGACGACTCGACTGGGACGACCCCGCGAGCCGAATACCGCCACTGTCGGAAGTGGCCGTCGGGGAGATGTCGACGACCGATGTAAAGTCGCGGGAAACCGAGCGCGAAATGGCCTCGGCTGTGATGTCCCTTCGGGCAAGCCTCGGGCTCTTGCCGGAAATCACCATCATGACCTTGAACTCATCTTCTGGATCGATCGTAAAATTGGCCCGGAACTTGGCACCTCTCGGCATCCGAACAATCTTCGCGACATCGGCCTGGCCCGAAAGCACCTGAATCGTATATTCGCCAGGGGGCAGATCGCGAAACATGTACAAGCCATCGGCGTTGGTCCGTGTTTCGCGAGTCCCCTGAAGGCAGGAACACTGCAGGATTACGATCGCGTCGGCGACTGGTTCCTTGGTTTTGGAGTGCGTCACCTTCCCCACCATTTGCCCGTCTTGTGTCGCCCTCGCCTCGGAGGTGGACAATCCGGTCGGATCGACAAACAGGCACGGGACGAGCAGGGCCAAGCAAACCCGCAAACTTCGGATGGACATCGACAAGCCTTTCGAGTGCTGCGGCTTTCGGCAGCCCCCCTCCCTTGGCACCCTCGAGCGACGATCTTTCACCCCGTGGCCAGTCATGGTCGCGCCCGGGCAAGCGCACTGGTTGACAAAGTTCCGTCGACCATCGGGTTGTGCATTCGGTGTAGTGCCAACCTCTTTGAAGGCCTCGGATCGGCTCCGAACCGGACGCTCGAACATTTCGAAACGGGGGTTGCAAAGGTGCGTAACCATTGGACGCGCGAACGAGTGAACCACGAGGGCGCTGGAGGTGCGGCAAGGAGTGCGTGCACAGCACGTTCAACGGTTGCGTGCATTTGCAACCCGCTGCCGGAAAGTTGGCGAGAAGTCCGGGCTAGCTGGCGAAATTGCGCCTTCTAACCTCTGCACGACGTGGTACGTTCCCCCGCACTGACCACCATTGGTTCTCGAGGACGACATGAGTCTCAACGTCACAACACTTGCGCAACTCCTACATACCCGGGCTGAACAGAGCCCCAACGATACTGCCCTGCGTGTCAAACAGGGCTCTGGCTGGGCCGACCGTACCTGGCGACAGGTCGCGGATCGTGCCGACAAAATCGCTGCTGGCGTGTTGAGTGCGGTCGAACTCGCAGATAACGACGTCGTCGGGCTGCTCGGTGAGACCAGCGAAGCGTGGCTGTTGTGCGACTTTGCCTGCCTATCCGTGGGCCTGCAAACGGTTCCGATCTACGCCTCGCTCCACGCCGAAGAAGTTGGCTATGCACATACTGACACCAAAATCAAATTGGTGATCGTCGACAACCGCGACCAGCTGGCAAAGATCCGAACGATGCGTGCCGGATTCCGGTTTTTCGACAAGGACTATGGGCCCGAGCTGATTGAGCTCAAACACATTGTCGTCATCGATCCGGCCGGGATCGAACCGGCCGACGATTGGGAAAGCCTCGCCGACCTAGAGGCGCGTGGCGAAAAAAAACTCGCCGAGCTCGGCGACGAACTCAAGCGCCGCCGCGAAGCTGCCACCCCCGATCAAACCGCGACCTACACCTACACTTCGGGGACGACCGGTCCACAAAAGGCAGTGATTCAAACCCACGACAATCATCTGTCGATGGCCCGCTCGGCCGATGCTGCCGGGATCATGACCGATTCAATCCGCGAGGGCGGACTGTTTTTGTTCCTCCCCCTCGCCCACTCATTCGGGCGTCTGATTCAGTTTGCCGCTCCCTATAAAAATGCTCCTTTGGTCATCTCGTCGATCCCGACGCTGGCCGACGATGCCCGCTCGGCCCTGCCCGGGTTTTTCCCTGCGGCCCCGCGTGTGTACGAGAAGATGAAGTCGAAGATCGAAAGTGCCGTGGCTGGAGCACCGCCGATCCGTCAGGCTCTCTTCCGCTGGGCGGTCTCAGCCGGTATGGCCACCGTTGCGTACACAACCACCGGACGCAGCCTCCCACTGTTGATCGGCCTGCAATACAAACTCGCCGACAAGCTCGTGCTCTCCAAACTCCGTGCCCGTCTCGGTCTCGCGCGGGCAGGTATCCTGATCTCCGGGTCGGCCCCACTCGACTCCGAAGTCCACAGCTTCTTCCTCGCCTGCGGGCTCAACCTGTTGGAGGCCTACGGCCTGACCGAAACCTGCCCCGGTCTCACCGCCAACCGCCCAGGCCGGATCAAGGTCGGGACCGTCGGCCAAGCGTTCCCTGGGGTCGAGATCAAGATCGCCGAGGATGGCGAAATCCTGGCCAAGGGAGCCAACATCACCCGAGGCTACCTCAACCGTCCCGAGGCCACCGCGTCGGCGTTCAACGAAGAAGGCTGGTTTTGCACGGGAGACCTCGGCTCGATCGACGAAGACGGGTTTGTGAAGATCACCGGCCGCAAAAAGGAACTCATCAAGACATCGGGTGGCAAGTACGTCGCCCCGGCCAAAATCGAGGGTCAGCTCAAACTCCTGCCGATCATCCAAGAGGCCGTCGTCGTCGGTGATCGCCGGAACTACTGTGTGGCCCTCATCGCACTCGACCCCGAAGAGCTCGAAGAGTGGGCCAAACAGGTCGGGATCCCGGCCGACCAAAACAACGAGCGCGTGCGCGAGGCGGTCGAGGCCCACGTGGCCAAGGTCAACGTCGGGCTGGCGAGCTTCGAGGACATCAAATACTGGCGCATGTTGCCCGGGCCCATGACCGTCGACAACGGCCTGTTGACGGCCTCACTCAAGGTCAAACGCAAGGTCGTCGAAGAGCGCTTCGCCGACGTGATCGACTCCATGTACACGTCGGCCAAACGGTAGCTGAATGACTCGCCTAAGTTTGAGCGTGGTCGACAATCTGTCACGTCGACCACGCTCAAACGCACGCTTACCCAACTTGGCAGCCAGGTGGATCGACAGCAACCCATCCTGACTCTTAGAGCATATTGATTGGGGATCGAGGCGGCATCAAACTCCGTGTCCGGTTTTGCTCATGACTGTAAAGACAGACCTGGTGTCGATGTACCGGAACCGGTAGATCTTAACCCATGGCGAAATTTGTTTTGGTACATGGTGCCTTCACGGGCGGGTGGTATTGGCAACGCGTGAACCGGCGGCTGCGAGCTGCTGGCCACGATGTGTGGACGCCAAGTCTCACCGGTGCGGGCGATAGGTCACACCTGCTCACCCCGTCGGTCAGCCTTGCCACTCACATCGAAGATATTGTCCAAACGCTCAAGTACGAAGGCATCTGCGACGCGATTTTAGTCGGCCACAGTTACGGTGGAATGGTGATCACCGGCGTGGCAGACCGTGTGCCCGAGCGCCTCTCGCAACTTGTCTACCTCGACGCCGCCTACCCGCGCGATGGCCAAAACGCAACTGGGGGATTCGCTGAAGGTACCGGCGAAGCGCTCGAGAAGATGTCCGATGAGACAGTGAGTTCCTTTGAACTGCTGCCTCCGTTGCCACTTCAGGCCTATGGCGTGACCTCTGACGAGGACATCGCCTGGATCGGCGATCGCCGCGTCGCACACCCGATGTCGACCCTCAACGAGCCCCTGCGGCTCGAACACGGACCGACACAGGTCCCGCGTACCTATATCCGCTGCACCGATCGTCAGGGGCTGCTTGCGGTGTTTGGTGCGGACCCCCTACAACCGATGTATGAGCAGGCAGTTGCCGACGGTGTGCACATCCTGAAGGTCGACAGCGGACACGACGCGATGATCACCGCCCCGGGCCCGGTTGCCGAGCTATTGTGTGGCCTAGTCGTTGCAACCCGACATGAAGCCAGCTGATCCACTGTTGGCCGACAAACTCGGTGCCCTGCAGCTAGCCCTCGCAGACGCCGAGGGTCGATTCTCGGCACTGATTGAGGGCCTTTCCGTCGGTGTCGTGATTCAGGGGCCCCGCTCCGAAATTCTTTTGGCCAACCCCAAAGCCCTCGAGCTGCTCGATATGACTGCCGACCAGCTCGCGGGAAAATCCTCCCTCGACCCGAGTTGGAACATCATCCGCGAAGATGGCCAACCGTTTCACGGCGAGGACCGCCCGGTGATGCAGGCTGTCAAAACCCGTCAACCAATCCGCGACGTCACAATGGGCATCTTTCGCCCGAGCCGGGGAGACCGTGTATGGCTGCTTGTTTCGGCTGTCCCCCAGATGCGCGGAAGCGGAGAGCTCATTCAAATTGTAGCTACATTCACAGACATCACCAGCCGCAAACTGATCGAGCAAGACCTCGCGCAGCAACGGCAGGAGTTGGCCAAAGCCCGCGATGCGGCCCTTGCGGCGAGTCGGGCAAAGTCGTTATTTCTGGGCAATATGAGTCACGAGTTACGAACGCCACTGAACGCGATCATCGGCTTCACCGAACTTGTACTCGAAGACCTCAACTCACCCACGGCAGTCGAAGACCTCCAGCAAGTCCGCCAATCTGCGGGGCACCTTTTGAACCTGCTCGAAGATGTCCTGGAAATCACCCGTGTCGATGCCGACCGTCTTGACCTCGAATGGTCGATCTGTGACCCGTCCAAGCTCGCCCGCGAGCTCGGCGAGGTCGCCGACATGCTGTGCCAGCGTCATCACAACAACTTCCGCCTCGCCATCGACGACGAGCTCGGGGACCTCACCACCGACCCTCGGCGGGTCCGTCAAATCCTGTTTAACCTACTTGGGAATGCGGGAAAATTCTGTAGAGGTGGGGAGATTGTCCTCGCCGTAAACAGCGACGAAGTCTCGGTTTCGTTTTCCGTTTCCGACACGGGACCTGGAATTCCCAGCGATCACCTCGAAGCTATTTTCGAACCGTTTACTCAGGTCGAGGCATCGCGAATCCGTGGGGATGAGGGGACTGGCCTCGGGTTGGCCATCAGTCGCCGCCTGGCCTGGGTGTTGGGAGGTCAACTCTGGGCCGAGAGCTACCCCGGGCAAGGAGCCGTTTTTCGTCTCACCCTGCCCCGGCGGCCCGTCGCCGCGAGTGCAGGTGGGCAGTCCGAGTCCCTACAAAAACGCCAGCACCGAGCCCAGATATTGCTCAACTAGCCGCACGTTTCTTCCCTTCGGTGTCTCCAATGATTCACGTGTACTTGCAATAAATACAATCCATACTCGACATTCCGTGTACAAGCAGAATCCCGTGACTGTACGCCGCAACCACGGGTACGGCGTACAGCCGGCTGAACGACATCGACGTAGGACTCAACGCCTGAACCGACGGCGACGGACTCCTGTGAGGCCGAGCAGTAGCCCAAGTCCGAGAAGGGACGCGCTGCCTGGACCTGCGGTGATGGAACAACCGACCTTGTCGTCTTCGTTAACACCATCGCTGTTGTGGTTTTCGTTTTCGTCCACATCCATCTCGAGCTGTTCCTCGGCGGACTCGGTGTCGCACGCGGTCTCGTCCGTACCGTCGTCCTCACTCGTCGAGCCGGATTCAAGCGTGGTCACCGTGGCCCCGGTATCTGTCGTCGTCGTTGTCTCGAACGTCGTCGAACCATCGCTCTCACCTGTCGTCGGGTCAGTCGTCGACCACTCCGTATCGCCCGCGGTCGGATCAGTCGTCGATCCTTCGGTCTCTCCGGTCGGGTCGCCGGTTGTACTCGAGCTCTCGCCACACGACAATAAAAAGTCCTCACAGATAACCTCGAGCTCCGCATCGGAAAGGTCATCCCAGGTATTGCCCCCTGTACCTTCCCCACTTCCGTATTCACAGTCGCAGCTCGCCCAGTCGGGCCCTTCGTCGCTGACAGTACAGGTGCCGTGCTCATTCGAGCATTGGACGCTCGCTGCAAGTACAGAACCTGGGGTCAGGAAGTACGCGAAAGTAAGGATAGATAGGCAATGACGAAGTTTGGTGATGGTGTCTCTCATGTGGATTCCATTGCCGGGCGCCAATTTTTCCTTACAATTTTTTGTGGGCCAACCCGCTGGTACTTGCGTTGTTGGAATACCCGGGCGAATGAGCGCCCCCCAGATATTCATGCATCAACAACTACGATGGAAGCAACCGAACAGGCCCGAGTTTCTCGTCGATTTCCTCGGCGTAGGCGAGTGCCAACGTCACAGCCTCCTCGAACGAAGCCGTGGGGATCACCCGCAGCGGGCGCTTGGACACGACACGAATGGCCGACATCATGATCCGCACCAACGCCCGGGTCACGGTATTGACATTGGCCAGATACAACCGCAGCTCCACACCTGACTCGCCGAGTCCATGCAGACCGTGTCGCACGACAAAACGCCGCGCCTGTGGACTGATGTTCCCGAGCTTCTGGGCATCCCGCACCATCGCCACGCAGTGACCACCAAACTCACCGATCATCGCCCACAGCTGCAACAGGTGTTCATGCGACAATTCGCCATCCATCACCGCGACATCGACCCGCGGGTGTATGTAATACACCTTATGCGGGCCGATCCACAGGGGCGCTTCGGGTGTTGGTCGAAGGTGGGAGGTCATTGCCGGTTCAACAATTCTTGATTCGAGTGTATGCGCAAGTATCTACGAAAACCTCGTCTCGTCGACCGACCAACCCGGTCGTGACGTATTTCGACGATGTTGTATGTTCATTCGTTTCCTTCACGACGTTTGCTCACCGGGCCGATTTCCTCGTCGATCGCGCTGGCATAGGCGGTCGCTTTGTCCCGCGCTTCAGCCAACGTTTCGGTCGGGATCACGCGGATCCGCTGAGACGACATCAGGCGTACCGCGGTCATCGCCAACCGAACCATCGCCCGGATCACCACGCTATCCTTGACGAGGAACACATGGGGCTCCACGCGGAGCTCTCCAAAGCTTTTGACCTTGTCCCGCGTCAACAAACTCCGCCAACCCCGTGGGACCTTCCCGAGTTTTCGGACGTCTCGTATGCGCGCGACACAGTTTCCGCCAAACGCCCGAGTGACCTCGAGGAGAGCCAGTAAATGCTCGCTGTCGACGTCGCCATCAAACACGGCAACATCGACCCGCGGGCCCAGGCAGTAATATGTGTGGGGCCCGAACCGAAACGGGTTTTCGCGGGTCGGATATGCCCCAAGCTCCATGGTGTGTACTCTCAGTTTAGTTGATCTTACAAATCAATGCTCGGCGAGCGTGGCGACATGCTCCTGGGCCGCGCCTCATCCAAGGTCTCGTAAGCCACAAAGGTGTGTTGGCGACCGGAGACGAATCCCATCGCAGCGAGGAGCATCTTGATCAGTCCCCGCTGGGCAATCGAAGCCCCCACCACAAAGACTTTTACATTGCTACGATCGAGCCCGAGGCCTTTGTACCCGACCTTCGCCAACCGGTTGCGGGTCCGGTAGCCGACCTTGCCGAGCCTTCGCACGTCGCGGATCGTGACGACACATTCCCGGCTGAAGCCCGGTACGTCGATCAACAGGTCGATGTCGTCGACGGTCAGGTCGCCATCGTATTCGATCACCTGGATCTCGGGACCGAGAAAGTACAGCAGATGCCGGCCTGTCCGCAGCGGATTGTCGCGCGAGGGCAGCTCCCGGTTAGCCACGGCGCACCTTCGTATCTCGATTGAGATACGCCATACAAATCTGCAGTCCGTCGCGCAAGCTGCGAACGGTCGTCAAACTGCCGTGTACGAGTTGGTCGAGGTCGACAAACGCCTGCGCAACCGAGGGTTGAATCCCCGAAACAAGTGTATAAGCACCTAAAAGTCGAGTCGCCCGTACCATCCGCAGGAGGTGGGCGGCGGTCGCAGCATCGACCTCGTCGACCCCGGTGATATCGATAATCACACAACGCGCTCCCGAGTGACTGATACGGGTCAACAAACGCTCGGTCATTTCGGTCGCCCGCTCAGCATCGACGACCCCGGCGATCGGCAGGGACAGGATGCCGTCCCAGACGTCGATGATCGGCGTCGACAGGGCCTTCACCGCCCCACGCAGTTTATCGATCATCTGCGTGCGCTCATCATCCATGCGCCGGTTTTCACCAATCGCGTCGATGTACTCGTGGGCCACCATCATCACGACCTGTTCCAACACACCGAAGCTATCTTCCCGCGGAGCGATGGTCAGGGCCCGGACATCAAACTCATCGAGTGTCAGATAGCCGAGGACTTCGATCACGCGGTCGATCCGGTGTTGCTCCACCCGCGGGTGCTCCTGTCCATCGCCATCACTCACTGCGGCGATGATACACACTCTTCAACAGGGGATAATTGCTTGTCGACGCCCACATTCAGACCTCACCTAAAACAAAGTTTATGACTCTTAAGACATCTTCATCTGCAACCATGAATAGGTCCAAGTGCACAAACACGCATGCAGCTACATGCAAACTGCTGTGTATGGTCCGGTGCAGACCCCTACACGAATCCCGGTGTGAGGGTCACAGGGTGCCGCTGGTTGCGTTTCCGATCTCGATCGATGCCGAGCGCGATACCAAAAGTCGCTTGCCGAGCGTATGCTTCCGCGCCATGGAGGAGGCAACCACACCCGCCACGTTTCACTCGCTCATCGGCAGGCGGATCCACGTCATCGGCAACACATGTGCGGGCAAGAGCACGCTCGCAACCCAAGTGGCACGTCGCATCGACGCCGCGTTTGTCGAACTCGACGCACTCAACTGGTTACCCAACTGGATCGACCTGACACAAACCGATCCGCAACGGTTTGAACAACGCGTACGGGACGCGACCGCCGGCGATGCTTGGGTGGTCGCGGGGAGCTACTCGGAGTTTTGCCAACGGGTCTTTTGGCCACGACTCGACACGGTTGTGTGGCTCGACCTGCCGTTGCCGACCATCGTCACCCGAGTTGTCCGTCGCTCAATCAAGCGCTACCGCGACAAGGAACTGCTGTGGGGCACCAACCGCGAACGCCTGTGGCCACAGCTTAAATTTTGGCACCACGACTCCCTGATCCACTGGGCCGTCAGCCAATCCCGTCGCAAACGAAGGTGGATGCTGGCACAGATCTTCGACCCCAGGTGGTCGCAGATCCGGTTTATTCGTCTGCAAACCCCGCGCGAAGTCGCGGCGTTTGTCGCCCGACTCGACGCGGAAGTGATGCCCGGAGACAGCCGTTCACAAACGGTTTGATGTGCTTGCAACTGACTGTCGGGTTATGCCTCGGGCAACCCGGCGAGCCGCCTCGCCTGCTGCATCCGCACATCCCAGTCGATTCGACGCTCCAAGACAATCCGCTGGGCCTGGGGCGAGCCGGCGCCGTGCATGCATTCGATCCGCAACGGCACGGAACCTGAACCGTAGGTCATCCACTCGACCAATCGCAACAACCGCGCCCGTTGCTCCCCACCAACCGCGACCTGTAGCTGAGCACCGATTTCGGGATGTTTAAGGTCTTGCAGGGAGGGCATGGTGGCCATCAGTCCGCCGGCGAGGTCTTCGGCCAAGCGCACAACTTCGTAGGGGATCCGGGTGACGTTGTGCTTACAAACATTCGCCAAGATTGGATCGACCTGCCACAGGCCCGCCGCGTGTTGTGTGCTGCGCGAGCTGGCCGCAAGCCCAACACCGTGGACGGTCTCGGTGAGGTGAACCATCTCGACTAGTTTGTCCCGCACATGCGAGGCCTGAAGCGTGCCGTGGATCTTCGATAACAGCCGACTCGCACCGATCAAGACATCGAGGTTGCCCGGTTTGCAGCCGCCGTAGCTGGCCCGGTGATAACTTGCAAATACATCTACGAGAGTCGCCGCTGCCTCGAGTTGACCGTCGAGGAATACCCGCTCGTGGGGAATGAACACATCGTCAAACAACACCACAACTTCTTGGCCGCCGTAGGTGTGGTTGCCGGCATCGACCCCGCCCTTGCGCCCGTCCGAAGGCTGCCGCCCGAGCACCATGGTGATCCCCGGGGCGTCGACCGGCATCGCGGCCGCGACAGCAAAATCCTCCTCGCCGGGACGCATCCCCATCCCGGGCATCACCAAGATCTGGTGGGCGTTGGCAGCCCCCGTCTGGTGCATCTTGGCCCCGCGGATCACGATTCCATCGGCGCGGCGCTCGACGATCCGGAGGTAGTGCTCGGGTTGGGCACCCGGACGTTTACGGCGATCCCCTTTGGGATCGGTCATGGCCCCACAGATGACTTCGTCGCGGCGTTGGACACCTTCGAGCCAGTGAACAAATTTTGTATGCGCATCTTTTCCCGCGTCCCAGGTGGCGATAAATAGGGCGTTGAGGCCATCCATTCCGACACAACGCTGAAAGCAGGTGCCCGTCAGTCGACCGAGTACACGCTGAAGTTCGACCTTGCGTACGAGGTCGTGAGGCTCGCAAAATAGATGGCAAAACCGGTTGACAGGGGCGTCGATCAGTTCGGAATGTGCAGTTGCAAGTTGTTTGTGCTCCGGGTCGTGGGCCAGGGCATAGGTCGCCGCGACGGCGTTGATGGCCGGGCGAACTTTGGGATGGGACACCGGATCCGAGATCAACTCACCGTCGACAAACAGACGGAGCGAGCGTTGACGAAGGCTTTCGAGGTATTCCGGAGCGGTCCGCATGGCCGCTAGCTTACGCGCTGCCGCCTCCTCGAAGGACTGCCCGTGCAGCGCTTGACGCCCCCGAATTCCCGCGCTATAAGCCGCCTCCTCACCACGGGCGCGTAACTCAGTGGTAGAGTGCCACCTTCACACGGTGGAAGTCACAAGTTCGACCCTTGTCGCGCCCACT
>CAZUPD010000012.1:79531-97413 GCA_964621785.1 uncultured Nannocystaceae bacterium | reverse complement strand
GCCACGGTTCCCGCGCTCGCCGCAGTTGGCAGCGCAATCGGGGCCGAGATTCCCACCTCCACCGATGTCACCTGGTCGTTCGCCGACTAGAAAATTAAAAATAAAATAATTACAAGACACTAGAAAAAGATGACACGGGCGTCTCGGGGGCGAAAAATTCGGGCTACACCCTGCGCGAAACTTTTCCTATGCTCCGGGCCCATGGTCGTGCTTACTCGCAGCATTTCCCTACTCGCAGCCCCGGCTGCCCTCGTCTCGACCCTACTCGTGTCCGGCTGTGTCTGCGGCCCTGGTCCCAATGTCGGTGGCTACGACGACGGCGGTGGCGAAGATCCTCCCAAGTCCTTACAGGGCATTAAATTCGTCGAAAGCGACAAGGGCGACCCCACGGTGGTCGGATGTGCCGACGGTCAGCGCGAAGGTTTTGGCGACGTCACCAAGCACCGTCGGATCGCCGGGTGTCTGGCGAGTTGGGAGGGCTCCAAGAGTCTGCGCGACAAGCCGACCGGCAAGGCCTGTGGCGACGACGGCGGGGTGTGTGAAGTTCCGGCCGATGCCTGTGCGCCGGGTTGGCACGTGTGCGGCCACGAGGGGAAAAACCGTGACCTCAAAACCCATACGACCTGGCGCGCCTGCGCCGAAGAAGCGGGCCCGGGCAAGTTCGTCGCCGCCATGAGCCACGGCCAGACCGACGAGCTGTGTCCACCACCGCCGACACCGTCGACGATCTTCCCGTGCATGGACTCGGGCCTGTGCTCCGAGCCGATCTGCTGCGGTGAGGACTGTCAGCAAGGCAAGTGCAAGGACGCTATCTGGCGCGGCAAAACCTATATTTCTCTGGGCAAGGCCGAGGGTTGTGGTTCTGTGACCTCCGAGCGCAACGGCGGGGTTCTGTGTTGTTACGACGGCAAGGGAGCCCCGGCACCGAGTACGTCGCAGACCCCGCCCAACGCCGGGGAACCAGGGCCGACCGCCGGAGATGCAGAGGCACAACCGACCGGAGATCCGGGAGCGGCCGATGCAAAGGCTGGCGATGCACAGGCCGGGGATGCGAAGGCGGGCGGTCCAAATGCCGGCGTTGCGGCTGGCGATGCCAAGGCAGCAGGAGCGACCAAGGCACCGGAAAAGGGTCCGGTCCCAGTTCCGAAGTAGGTTGCCGAAGCCCATCAGCGCCGAGCCGACGAGCAATCAGATCCCGGCGCTCATCCTCGCTCGCCTCGAAATGTCGGTGGGAAGTCCAGGCGAGCTACCTCGAACCCGGGACCCAAGTACCTCGATCGTTTGTCGCGACCCGAGTCCTTTGCCTTGCGCATGACACCGTAGCGATTATAAAAAACGCCGGCCATGCGCAGCCGTCCGCGAAGAAACCGCAAGAGTGCCATTGTCCGCGGGTTTCACAGCGAAACCACCCTCGGGCCTCAGCACCTGATCTACCCGCTGTTCATCCACAACGAACCCACCGATCAACCGATCGCGTCCATGCCGGGCTGTGCTCGCCTGTCGCCGGATGGTTTGTGCCGCGAAGTCGAGGCCGCCCTCGAAGTTGGGGTCGGGGCCGTCGTGCTGTTTCCGGCGGTCGACGATTCGCTAAAAACCCCGAAGGGTCGCCAGGCACACAACCCCGAGGGCCTGATTCCCCGAACACTGCGCGGGCTCAAGGATCGGTTTCCCGAGCTCACCCTGGTCACCGACGTCGCCCTCGATCCGTACTCGTCCGATGGCCACGACGGGATCGTGGGCCCCGATGGACGGATTCTCAACGACGAAACCATTGAAGTCCTGTGCAAGCAGGCGGTGTGCCAGGCGCGTGCCGGCGCCGACATCATCGCCCCGAGCGACATGATGGACGGGCGGATCGCGGCTCTGCGTGATGCGCTCGATGCTGAGGGGTTTACCGATGTCTCGCTGCTGTCGTACACGGCGAAATATGCATCTGCATTTTATGGTCCGTTTCGCGATGCCCTCGACAGCGCGCCGCGGGGGGGCGACAAAAAGACCTACCAGATGGATCCGGCAAATGTCCGCGAGGCGATCCGCGAGGTCGAACTCGACGAGGCCGAGGGCGCCGATATGGTGATGGTCAAACCAGCAGGTCCCTACCTCGATGTCATCCGCCAGGTGCGCGAGTGCACGACCTTGCCAGTCGCCGCCTACCAAGTCAGCGGCGAGTACGCGATGCTCAAAGCCGCTTGCGAGCGCGGCTGGCTCGATGAACAAAAGGTCGTCATGGAAAGCCTGATCGCCATCCGCAGGGCAGGCGCCGATGTGATCCTCACCTACTTCGCCCGCCAAGTCGCCTCATGGCTGGCGACTCGTCGCTAACACAGGCCGTGCGTTCGTTTGGTGCGCGTTCAAGCGTACGCACCTTTGCGATCCTCGCTTCAAATGGTGGCGACAAGCCAGGCCTAAAAGGCATGATTTTACGGTCATGTCTTTTAGGGCTTTTCCCCTAGCCGGCAGGGTGTACCATTGCCCCATGCTCGGGGTGCCTCGTTCGTTCGCATTGGTTTTGTTTCCCACGCTTGCGCTCGTTGGTTGTGGTGGCGCAGATGCGTCATCGGCCTCAGACGCGTCAGGCGGCACGTTGGTGACAACAACGACACCGACGAGTGACGGAACTTCGCCCACCGGGGAGTCCCAAAGTGCGTCCGAAAGTGATGCCGAGGCCGGTTCCGAGGCGGACAGTGACGGCGAAACCACAACCGCCGGGCCGACGACCAGCGACACGACCAGCTCCGAGACCGACGACCCGACGACGACGACCGATGATCCTACAACTGATTCGGATACGACGACCACCGGCGATCCGACCGACAGCGACAGCGATAGCGACTCGAGTACCACGGGTTGCATGGACTCGGGCACAGGCGGCGACGACATCGACTTTAGCTACCTGTGGATCGCCAACACCAACCAGGGCAGCATTTCCAAGATCAATACCGTCACCCTGATCGAAGAGGCCCGCTACTACAGCGATCCCAATCCCGGTGGGGCAAGTCCCTCGCGCACCTCGGTGAGCCTCGACGGCCGGTTTACGGTGGTCGCCAACCGCAATTCGTACACGGTGAGCAACTTTGCCTCGACTGTCGAAGATTGTATCGACAGCAACAACGACGGCGAGATCCAGACCTCACAAAACAAAGACGACCTGCTGCCCTTCGGCCAGGAAGAGTGCCGGATCTGGACGACCGCGGTCAGTCCGCCACCGGTCGCGGCCGCCGGTGGGCCCCGCGGCATCACGTGGGATCCCGGGATTTTCAACGAGGGAACCTGCGAGTACGATGCGACGAAGGTCTGGGTCGGCTGGCACACCAGCAACGGAATCGCCTATATGGGTCGCCTCGACGGCAAGACCGGTGTCCAAGAAGCGACCGTCCAGATCGACAACTGGCCTGCGAGCCATGCTCCCTACGGTGCCGCCCTCGATAAAAACCGCGACGTCTGGTTCACCGGCGTGTTTCAAGACGACCTGTGGAAGATCGACACCGACACACTCGAACTGTCGCACTGGGAGTCGGGCACCGGGCATCGCCCCTATGGAATGACCGTCGACTTCAACGGGATTCCGTGGTTTGGCGAGCACTGCGGGGCGATCAGTTACTTCGATCCGCAGCTGGAGACGTTCCACGCGATCGAAGGCACGTCGTCCTCGTGCCACCGCGGGATCGCGGTCGACAAAAACTACCAGGTGTGGGTCGCCTCCAACTCCGGCAACGCCGGCTGTGGCTTGGTCCAAGTCGATGGTAATACAAAGACTTTGGTCAAAAACCACACCTTCGATCAGTGCGGCACGCCGGTCGGTGTGAGCATCGACTTAGAGGGCATGATCTGGATCGTCGACTACAATGGCTGGGCCTGGCGCATGGATCCCGATACCGAGGTCAAAGACCTCGTGACCGTCGCCGGCGTCCACTACACCTACTCCGACATGACCGGCGGCGCACTCAAGAACGTGTTTGTCCCCGAGTGATCGAGCGACAGGCTCCTTCCGTCAGCGCTTCCCTCGGGTCGACCGATACAGTGCGGTCCGCGTGGGTCGCGGCGGATCTTTTTCCTGTCTAAAAAAACCTGTCTTGACGATCAGGTAGAAGTTTGATCGGCGAGCCCGAGGACTTCGGTCAGCACATGGGTGCCGGACTTGCCCTTGAGGTTGACCTGTTTGCGGCGCCCGGGTTTGATGCGACTGCCCAGCAACTTGCAGACCTCTTCGGAGACCAACAGGTTGGCGCCAAACTCCTTGGTACTCGACTCGATCCGGCTGGCGATGTTGACGGGATCGCCGATGGCCGTGAACTGCATTTTTTCGGGGTGACCCATCTCGCCGATGATCACCGGTCCGACGTGGATCCCGATGCCGATGCGAAACCGGGTGTCGAACTGGCGTTCGAGGTAGTGGTTGAGTTCCTCGAGGGCGGTCAACATATCGAGGGCCGCCCCGACAGCGTCGACACAGGCCGCGGTCGGATCGTCGCGCGTAAGGCCGAAGATCGCCATGATCCCGTCGCCCATGTATTTGTCGATGTAGCCGCCGTGGGCGAGCACCGGGCCCCCCATCTTGCGAAAGTAGCGGCCGAGGATGTGGATAACGTCGTAGGGCAGGTGACTTTCGGCGAAGGGGGTGAAGTTGCGGATGTCGCTAAACAGGATCGCCAGCTTGCGGTCCTTGCCGGTCGCATTGGGCGAGCGATCGGCCTCGATCATCCGCATATCCTCCTCGTCGATCACCAGGCGGCGAACGGTGACAGGGCCACGGACGCGGGATTGACAGGCGAGGCGGATGTTGTCGCCAAACCCCTTGCGGCCTGCGAGGTGGGCCTCGGCCTTGTTGCGCGGAGCGACGTTTTCGAGGTTGTCGACGACGACGAGGCGACAGGTCGAGCACCGGGCCTTGCCTCCACAAGCGGCGACGTGGGGAATCCCGGCTTTTCGCGCTATCTCGAGTAAGGACTGGTCGGTGTCGTCGACCTCGATGATCTGCTCCCGCTCAAACTCGACGCGCACCATGGTTGGGAGCCTACCAGTCGGTGCGGACGAGTCACCAGACATTCAGAGCTCTGGAAACCGTCGATGTGTCGACGGTGACCGGCACGTGTGGCGAGTCGAGCGATGCGACCTCGTCGACTCAATCATGCCCCATACCGCGCTATGTGGAATTTCCCGCGCGGTCGAAGACCGGCTTGAGCGTGAAAGCCGCCAGGCACGCGTACGAGTGAGGTGCGGAAGCCGTCGGCAACGCAGCGTACGCAAGCTCCTGCGCCGATCGACACAATCCCCCTGGGACAATCGGAGATTTCGGGCGCGAATGCTGGATTCTGCTCGCGCGGTTTGCCAAGCTCGCTGGCGATGGACGAACCCCGTCGCACGCTCTACCCCGCGATCGATCCGTACGACACCGGCGAACTGGTCGTCTCGGAGATTCACACGCTCTACTACGAGCAATCGGGAAATCCCGACGGCAAGCCGGTCGTGTTTTTACACGGCGGACCCGGGGGGGGAACTTCGCCGTCACAGAGGCGATTTTTTGACCCCGCGCAGTATCGGATTGTGTTGTTCGATCAACGCGGGTGTGGGCGCAGCAAACCGCACGCGTGCCTCGAAGAAAACACCACCTGGGATCTGGTCGCCGACATCGAACGTCTGCGCAAGCACCTCGGGATCGAAAAATGGCAAGTGTTCGGCGGTTCGTGGGGGAGCACCCTCGCCCTGGCCTATGCCGAAAACCACCCCGACCGCGTCACCGAGCTCATCCTGCGCGGCATCTTTTTACTGCGCAAGCGCGAGCTCGAATGGTTTTACCAAGAGGGTGCCAGCGCCATCTTTCCCGATGCGTGGGACAAGTTTTTAGAGCCGATCCCGATGGCGGAGCGCAGCGATTTGCTGCGGGCGTATCACCGGCGGCTCACCTCCGACGACCCCAACCTGCGCCTTCAGGCAGCTCGTGCGTGGAGCATCTGGGAGGGGTCGACCTCGTTTTTGTACCCCAACGCCGACATCATCGAGCGGGTCGGTGCCGACGAGTTCAGCCTCGCGTTTGCCCGCATCGAGAGTCACTACTTCATCAATGGCGGGTTTTTGCGCGACGAAAACCAACTTCTCGAAGAGATCGGCAAGATCCGCAAGATCCCCGGGATCATCGTCCAGGGGCGCTACGACGTCGTCTGCCCGGTCGACAGCGCCTGGGAACTGACCCGGTTGTGGCCCGAGGTCAACTTTCGCTTGGTTCCCGACGCCGGCCACTCGGCGTTTGAACCCGGCATCGTCCACGAACTTGTATCAGCAACTGACCGGTTCTCGACCGACTGATCGGAGAGTGATCCACGTGCAACCTGGCGAGCATCTCAGCATCACCTATCCCGACATCGAGCCCTACCACTTTGGTCGGCTGCGGGTCTCCGATATCCACGACCTCTACTTCGAGGAGTCCGGCAACCCCGAGGGCAAGCCGGTCGTGTTCTTACACGGCGGTCCCGGGGGCGGCACCGATCCCAAGCACCGGACGTTTTTTGACCCCAAGCACTACCGCATCATCCTGTTTGATCAGCGTGGGTGCGGCCAAAGTGAGCCCCACGCCTCCTTGGTCGACAACACCACCTGGCATTTGGTCGAGGACATCGAGGCCCTGCGGGTCCACCTCGGGATCCAGCGCTGGCAGGTGTTCGGCGGTTCATGGGGGAGCACCCTGGCAGTTGCCTATGCACAGAGTTATCCCGAGCGCGTCACCGAACTGATCCTGCGCGGGATCTTCTTGTTCACCCGGCGGGAGTCGGAATGGTTTTACGGCAAGGGCACCCGAAAGTTGTTTCCCGACGCTTGGGATGCATTTGTCGGGGCGATTCCACCGGACGAGCGCGGCGATCTGATCGCTGCCTACTACCGGCGGCTGACCTCCGAAGATCCCCAGACCCAGGCCGACGCCGCGCGCTCGTGGAGCATGTGGGAGGGCAGCGTGGCCACGTTGATGCCCAACTACGACCTGCTCGACCACTGCAGCGACCCCCGGTTTTCGCTCGCGTTTAGCCGCATCGAGTGCCACTACTTCGTCAACGGCGGGTTTTTGAAGCACGAAAAGCAGTTGTTCGCCAACCTGCACAGGATCCAGCACATCCCCACGGTCATCGTCCACGGCCGCTACGATGTGATCTGCCCGCTCGAGAACGCCTACCGTTTGCACAAGGGCCTACCCAAATCGGAGCTGGTCATTGTGCCAGGTGCCGGCCACTCGGCCTTTGAACCCGGGATCTCCCACGCTTTGGTGCGGGCGACTGACGAGATGCTCAAGCGCAGCTAACAGATGCCGTCGGCGCGACCTCGCAACCACAACCGAGGTCGCGTGGCGAATGCATTTGTCGCCGACTGCCGCAGCTGCGCACTCGAGTTACGTGCGATGATTGTGAAGCAATCGACGACATCGGAATCGAAACCGGAAGCCGCGCGTTGGAGGTGGTACCAAAACGGCATTGTCGCGGTCGGACAATGGGTCCGGGCCGGGGCGCAATGACGCGGCAACCGTTGATCCACCACGTGTGTACCTCGAAGCGAAACCGTTGTGACCTCCGACCGCGCCCGTGGACCGGCGCGGCCATCTTCGTGGCCACGTGCATCGCCTGCACACCCGAAAAACCCCCGCAGCCACCGGTACCGACACTTCCCGACTTGGTCGAAGCCCGTAGCCCCGGGGTTGTCCGCATCGAAGTTCCCGAGGGCTATGGCTCCGGGTTTGTCGTCGACCGAGCGGGGCTGATCGCCACCGGGTACCACGTGATCGCCGGCCAGGCACCGATCGAAGTTGTATTTACAGAGGAACGTCGCGTATCGGTTGTCCGCGTCGTCGCCTGGGATGAACTGCACGACCTCGCCTTGGTTCAAATCGCCGAACCGGTCGCCACAGCGGTTCCCCTCGGCGACAGTCAAAGCGTGCGCGCCGGCGAGTCGGTGTTCACGATTTCGTCTCCGTTTGGCACCCTCGACCACACCGTGACCGACGGTCTCGTCAGCTCGGTCCGCGGCCTCGACGACCTGCAATTGTTTCAAATCTCCGCCCCGATTTCGACTGGGTCGAGCGGGGGTCCGCTGTTCAACACCCGCGGCGAAGTCATCGGGATCACCACGCTGATTGTCAGTGGCGGCCAAAACGTCAACTTTGCCGTCCCTGCGATCTATCTCAAAAATTTGCTCATACAAAAAAACCGAGGGGTCGCACCGGCGCGGTTTGCCGAGCTCACCGGCGAACCCGAGGCTTCGGGCACCGTGGCGACCGCGGGGATCAGCTTGCCTCCTGGCCTGTGGGACAACTGTAGTTCGGCCTCACAGGAGGTCGTCCGCACCGCGCTTGCCGACGCCGAGCAGGTGGCGACCCCTCTGTGTGAAGGCGATCAGCTCAGTGCTTGTATCCGCATCTATCACGGCGCGAGTCTGGGGTTGTGGGCCGAGACCGGGCTGTTGGACTGTGACAACCTGCGGGCGTTTCTCAAACAGGTCAGTGCCGACAGCCAGGAGCTCGAGCCGACTGAGACCGCCGCGTGGATGCAGGAAGTCTTTCGCCGGCTGCTCGGGGCACTTGCACAGGCAAGTGAGGTCACCCAGGAAGCTGAACACGTGGAGCCGATCGAAGTGGGAAGGCGGCCGGGCGAACCAGACAACCCGTCGTCCGAGTGAGTGATTCACGCTATCCTCTGGACATGCATGTTTCACATACCTTCCTTTGCTTAACCCTGACAACTTGTTGGGCCCTCACCGGCTGTACCGGCGATGATTCGGAGACCACCCAGGCGGCGAGTTCGGAAGCGAGTTCAACCTCCGAGTCGAGCCCAACTGCCGGCTCGTCCGAATCGAGCACCGAGCCCGGGACCACCGATCCCGGGACGGGCAGCGACAGCGAAGCGGGGACAGATACCCAGGGAACGACCGCGGGCATGGATTCCGAGACAGCGGGAACAGATACCGGCAGTGACAACGCCGAGTGCGTCGTCGATAGCGATTGCCAAAAGATCGATAATTGCTGCGAGTGTTCGTCGATCCCGGCCGATGAAACCCCGGAGGATTGTGTCGAAGACTGTCTCGTCGGCCAGTGCACTGCAGTCGGCCTCGACCTTCTCAAGCCTGCGTGCCGATCGGGGGTGTGTGCGTTCGACTCGCCGATCAACTGCAGTGGGCCGGTTGTGTGCAACGCCCTACCGCCCGAATGCGAATCTGGGTTTGTGCCCTCGGTCGTCGATGGGTGCTGGGGTGCGTGTGTCCCGTATCGCTATTGTGCTGATACATCGAATTGCGACGAGACCTGCGGGCCCGAATGGACCTGTATCACCTCACAGTCGGGCGGATACGACGGGTGTGTGCCGCTTCCGAGTGCTTGTGCCGGCGAGGTGTCGTGTGCGTGTTTTGCCCCCTATTGGAATGAGGTGTGTCCGGGCTCGTGCGGGGATGGAACCGAGTTGCTGTGTGAAGATGGCGGTTAGGGTGGAGAGGATCCCCTTGCGGCCGTTTCGCACGGTTCCCACCGGGTTAGCCCGCAACCACGCGAAAGACCAGCTCGCCCAGGGTATCGAGCGCAGCCGTCAACTGCCGCGTGCGATCATCCCCGGTCACCGGCGGCAGACGGGCCCGCAGGCGCTCGCCACTGAGCCGCAGCTTGCCCTTAGAGCTGCGGACGACCTCGATGATGACCTCGTTGGATAATGTTGTATCTGCACCGAGTCGAATGCCGAGGTGGTTGCCCTTGAGCTCCAACGCCAGGGCATGCAGGCGGCGTCCGTGGACCTTGCACTGCATCCACAGCCCCAGGTGACGGGCTGCCAGTGGCGGTTCGCCATAGCGATCGGCGAGCTCGGCCATCACGTCGCTGACCTCCTCCAGCTCGCGGGCGGCCGATAGACGGCGATAAAAATCGAGGCGTTGCCCGACATCCTCGACGTAGTCCTCGGGCAAAAACGCCGGGGCGTCGAACACCATCTCCGGGTCGGTCTCGCGGATGATGGGCTCGCCGCGTAACTCCGCCACCGCCTCGCCGAGAATCCGGGCGTAGGCCTCGTAGCCGATCGCCTGGATCTGGCCGCTCTGCCTCGCTCCCAGCAAATCGCCGGCCCCGCGGATCTCGAGATCTTCGCTGGCGACATTAAACCCCGACCCGAGTTCGGCATGGCGCTGCATCGCTTCGAGGCGTTTTTTTGCATCTGCATGGAGTCGCTCGAGCGAGTTGACCATCAAGTAACAGTGGGCCCGCAGACGCGAACGTCCGACCCGACCGCGCAGCTGGTACAGCTGGGCCAAGCCAAACATATCGGCGCGGGCGATGAACATGGTGTTGGCCCGCGGAATATCGAGGCCGCTTTCGATGATGCTGGTCGACACCAACACATCGGCCCGGTGTTCGACAAAGTCGACCATCGCCTGCTCGAGCATCTCACCCGGCATCTGCCCATGGGCCACCAGCACCCGCGCCTCGGGCAGCAGCGTGCGAATCCGGTTGGCGTGCTCTTCCATGCCGAGGATCCGCGGCACGACATAAAACACCTGGCCGCCGCGGGCGAGCTCGCGGGAGATGCCCTCGATCAACACGGCATCACTGTTGCGTGTCAGGTAGGTACGCACCGCGAGTCGATCGACCGGCGGTGTCATGATCATACAAATTTCCCGCAGGCCCAACAGCGACATGTGCAATGTGCGGGGGATCGGTGTGGCGGTCAGTGTGAGGACGTCAACCTTGGCCTTAAACTTTTTAAAACGTGTCTTTTGGGCCACACCAAACCGCTGCTCCTCGTCGATGATCAACAGCCCGAGGTCGGCAAAGCGGATGTCGCGACTGAGCAGGCGGTGGGTGCCGATGACGATATCGAGGGCGCCGGACTTGAGGTCGGCGATCACTTGGCGGGTACGCCTGGGTGACTGAAACCGGTTGAGACAGCCGATTCGCAGTGGGAAGCGCTCCATTCGCTCGACAAAGGTGAGGTAGTGCTGTTGTACAAGCACGGTGGTGGGCGCGAGCACGGCGACCTGTTTGCCTGCCGCGGCCACGCGAAAAGCTGCCCGTAGGGCCACCTCGGTCTTACCGAACCCGACGTCGCCACAGATCAGCCGATCCATCGGCTTGGGCTTGCCGAGGTCGTCTTGGACCGCCTCGATCGCCACCAGTTGGTCGGGTGTTTCCTCAAACGGAAATGTCCCCTCAAATTGCATATACATTTCATCGGTAGGCGGGTAGCTGACGCCAACCGCCGCTTCGCGGGCGGCGTAGATCCGCAGCAGCTCGTCGGCCATCTGGCGCACGGCCTGCTTGACCTTGCGGGTTTTGCTGGCAAACGTGACCCCGCCCATGCGGTCGAGCTTGGGCGCCTTGTCTTGGGCCGCGACAAACCGTTCAATCTCGTGCAGGCGGTAGACCGGCAGGTAGAGCTTGTCGGCGCTGGCGTATTCGAGTTGGACATAGTCGCCGCCCATCCCCTGGACATCGAGCCTTCGTAGTCCGAGGTAGCGTCCGACTCCGTGGGTGACATGGACGACATAATCGCCGACCCCGAGTTGCGACAGACTCGACAGCCCGGAGCGGGCACGGGCCCGTCTCGCCTTGCGCACCGTGCCGTAGATCTCGGCTTCGCTGACGATCAAAAGCCGGTCCTGTGGACTGCAAAATCCCGCTCCCAGACTCCCCGCCACCACCGTCACCCGGGTGTCGCCCGTCTCGGGAGCTTGTAGTTGCAATTTGTTTGTGTCCTCGCCGAGCTCCGGCTGCAGTCCGTAGCCGCGCAGCAGGCTGACGAGACGCTCGGCGTGGGTGCGATTGGGCGCCAGCAAGATCACGGACCACGCCGGCCCCAGCGTCTCATCGCCTGGTCCCCCGCGCCGAAGTTCGCGGATCCGGTCGACCAACGGGCGCAACAACTCACCACCGCGCTGCCCCCGGGCGGCCTCCATCGCCGACTTGAGCGCCTGATTTTGTTGTAGATCAAAGCGAATGACCGCGCGTGCGTCCGATTTTTTAGGGTCGTAGAGCTCGAGCGACTGACCGACGACAGGGGCTTTGTGCAGCCATGATCGAACCTCGTCGGGGTGCCACAAAAACCCGTCGACCGGGGCGACCAATCCCCGGTCTTGAACCCGGCGGGTGTATTGCGTGCACCAATCGTCGTGGATCCGCGAGGCCAGCTCGCAGAGGGCATCGGGCGCGTCGACAAAAAAACGTGTCCGCTCGGGCAGGTAGTCGAGCAGCGTCGCCATGTGCCCGTGAAACACCGGCACCAGTGCTTCGATGCCAAAAAAGTCGACCCCGTTTTGCAGGTTGTCGAGGACTTGGCGGGTGATCGAGGTCGGGACTTCAAGGCTGTCGGCGAGTTGCAAGATCCGCTCGCGCAATGGTTGTGCGGCGGTGTGAATGGTCTCCCGGGCCGGGTGCAGGGTGATCGACGAAACCTCTCGCAGACTGCGTTGCGAGTCGGGGTCAAACAGACGGATGCGTTCGATGTCATCGCCGAACAGCTCGATCCGGGCGGGGTCGCGGACCAGCCCTGGGAATACATCCAACACCCCGCCGCGGACAGCAAACGTCCCCGGATCTTCGACCACGTCGACACGGGTATAGCCCGCCCGCACAAGCCAGCGGATGGCGTCGGCACGCACGAGTTCCTGGTCTTTTTGCCAGGTCACACAGCGGTCGAAAAATCCGTTGGCCGGCATCACCCGACGCATCAGCGAGCGCAGGCTGACGATGATGAGTTCGGGACCCCCGTCCGCCGGCGCCTGGCCGAGGCGGGCGAGGGCAGCCATCCGCAGCGCGAGGACTCGAGGGTCGGCCGCGGCATCGCCATAGGGCGAAGAGTCGAGTTCGGGGACCAACAAAATTGGCCCGCTGGTGTCATTTCGTTGTGTATGCAACCCGCGGAACAGGTCGATGTCGGCGGCGACACTGCGGGCGGTCGTATCGTCGCGGGCGACGTAGACGAGCGGTCCGGCGGCGTCCGGGTCGACCGCAGCCCGGGCCAGCACGAGGGCCAAAAATCCACCGCGAGCGCCGAGGACCCGGGTCTTGCGACGGCCACGCAACGCCGCGAGCAGAGGTTGAATCGTCCCGAGGGGAGTGTTCGTCGTCATCGCTTCAGTCCAGGAGGTGCTTCGGCGGTGATCTTCGGCGCGGGACAGATCACGGTCGCGTCGCATCCCGAGGTACCACAGCTCGTTGCGGTTCTCCGGTGCGGCGATTGGGGGAACACACACAAACAGAGGCTGCTAAGCTCGCGTCTGTGCCGGCCGTTTTTCCCATCGCCCGTCAACGTCCTCGACGCGACAAACTCGCGGTTCCCGAAAGTGGACCACACACGCAGCGCCTGTGCGCAACCGCGGCGGGTGTGTCCACAACCTCGCGACGACGGTCGACTCGTCGACGCGGATGGGTGCACCGTCTGTGCGCAACCGCGGTCGTCTGCGTGGCTGGCTGTACCAACCCGTCACCTGCGAAGCCTCCCGAACCAGCTCCAACAGCAGCACCTCCAGCGACCACGGCCGCATCACAACCGCAACAACCGCAGGGCCTCCAGCCCGCCCGTGCCCGCGAAATCACGGCGCAGATCATGGCCGAGGTAGCAGCAGCACGGGCCCTCGAGATCACCAACGAAGTCACCGTTGAGGTCCGTACGCGCGAGGCCCTGCGGGCGTTTGCCAAGCAAACGATGTATGAGCATCATACTTCCGATGAGATCACGCGTTTTGGCCGGATCGATGCCGGTTTTGGGATTTTACCGGTGGGCGCCGACACCGAGACGATCCTGCTCGACATGATCAAAGAGTCGGTGCAGGGGATCTACGACCCCAAACAAAAGGCTCTCCTCATCGGTGCCCATGTCGACGACGGCCAGTTGCCGATGGTCGTTGGCCATGAGATCGCACATGGCCTTCAAGACATGCACTTTAATCTGCGCGACAAACAAAAGCCGTTGCGTGGACAGACGGACGCCGAGGCGGCGCGGACGATGTTGATCGAAGGCGATGCCCAGGCGTCCTATCTGGCCTGGGTTGCCGGGGAGGGGGGGCTTTCCCTGGTCGGCGACGACATGCTCGAGGCGACCAATAACCTCACCCTCGATATCCCGGCGACGGTTGAGCATGCAATCCTACGTCGTTCGCTGCTGATGCCCTACGCATTTGGCACCACCACGGTTGTACGACTCGCGCGTCAGGACGGGTGGCAGGCGGTCGATCAATTGTATCAACAACTTCCCCAGACCAGCGAGCAGATGCTCCATCTCGACAAGCTGCGGGCCCGCGAACCGGCGATTGTGGTCGAGCCGGACATGGCCGCGATCGCGGCCGCGTTTCCCCACATGGACGTGATCTGGCAGGACACGATCGGCGAAGCGTCACTGCTGGCGATGTTGGCCGAAGTCGAATCCTCGGTTGCGGCCCGCGAGCACGCGGGGGGTTGGGGGGGCGATCGCTATGTCGCGCTCGACCGCCGTGACCATCGGGCGATGGTGCCGATGATCGCGGGCGCACTCGCGTGGGACACCAAGCAAGATGCCGAGGCGTTTGAGCCTGCGTTTCGCACCTACCTCGACCGCGTGATGCCGGGGCAATACGTGGTGGAACGTCGCGGCGGCACGGTTGTCTTTGTGCTGCGGATCCCCGATCCGGGGACCCGGGCCAACATCGCGCCAAACCTCACCAAGCTGTTTCGCGTACAAAACTGAAACCTCGCCGTGGTTTTCTCGATACACCCCCGCGCAGAACGAACCCTCGCACCTTGCCCCGTAGCGACTGCGGAATCGACGTCAGGTTCTGTGCTGGTGCTCGAACGAGCAGCCCGTGGATTTTCTCGACGTATCGGCTCGCGTGCCGATTTTGGGCACCGCCCATCTTCCACGCGCCACAGGGTTGCTCGAACGAGACGCGACCAAAATCGTCTGCGCGAGACGACACAACAAAATCACAGACTGCCGGGTCGCGCAGTTTGCACTGGGTGCATGGTGTACCTTTGAACAAAGATTCGTCACGGCCTGAATCATTTGCCCTTTACGGATCGTTCTAACCAAGGTCTATGGCGACTGACACACAATCCACAGGTCCGCGGGAGATCGAACGCCGTGTCGATGTCGTGCTCCGGCGTCAGAAGTTGGCCGACTCGATTCGCGGCCTAACCCGGATCGCGTTGCCACTTGGACTGTTACTCGCAGCCGTGGCGGTCCTGGTCGCCCGACTCAGCGATCTGCCACTTGCGATCGCGTGGGTTGGCGTTGTGCCGATTCCTGTCGTGTTGGGGTGGGCTGCCTTGCGTCCGCGGTCGCAACGGGCGGCCGCGCGATTGCTCGACGCACACCATGACCTCAAGGACATGTTGGGTAACGCCCTCGAGCTCGCGGCGGGTCGGATTCGCGGACCCAAGCATCCCGAGCACCAGGCGTTGATCGACATCATGGTGACCGAGGCCGAGCAACGGGCCGCCAGCATCGATCCACGCCCGGTGGTGCCGTTGTCGGTGCCCCGGGTCAGCGCCCGCGAGATCATTGCAGCTGCACTGTTTGCAACGGCAATCTTGGTACCGTTGCCCGGCCAGACCGAAGTGACAGGCGATGGCCTCGGCTCGCTCCCGGGGACCGAACCGGGCGCAGACAAGGTCGCCAAGTCCGTCGACATGGCGCTGGCCGAGCCACTGCGCGAAGAGCTTCGCTCCCTCAAACAGGGCGAGGACCAGGCGGCCGCGGTCGCCGATGCTGTCCTCGATATTTTAGATGCTTATGCAAAGGGGGAGCTCGACCGCGAGGCCGCCTACGCCCAGTTGGAGCAGCTCGAAGACCTCCTCCAGCAGGCCGAGGATGAGTTTGAGGCCAGTATCGACGAGGACCCGGCGGTGTTGGCCGAGGGCATGCGACGGCTGGCCGAAGCCCTGGAGCAGGAGGAAATCACCGAGGAAGCCGGGCGCGCCCTCGGCAACGGGAAAAGCGATAAGCTCGAGGAAGAACTGCAAAAGGCCGCACAAAAGGCCGAACAGGGTGGCGAGGAAGCCGAGCGTGCACTCAAGCGGGCGATGGAAGCCGCCGATCGTGCCCTCAAAAAGACTGCCGAGCAAAAGACCGGCACCTCCGAGCAGCTCAACGAGGCCGAGCGCCGGCTCAAACGACAAAAGAAGCAGCCCCATTCCGATCCCGAGGAGCAGGAGCGTCGTCTCAAGAAGATGCAAAAGCGGGTCGAAGAGCTGCGCCGGCAACACGAGCGTGAGCAAAAAGCCCGCGAACGTCTCGAGCAATTGCGTCGGCAAGCGCAACAGGCAGGGCAACAAAGCGGCAAACAGGGTGGGCAAAAGCGGCGCGACAGTTTGCAAAAACTCAGTCGCGGAGCCTCGGGGGCCCAGAAAAAAGCCAACAAGGCGCGTCGGTTAGGCCAGGCCCGCGACAACTACGAAGAGGCGCGCACCTTCATCCGCCGGTCCGGGAAAAACGGGAGTCAACAGGGCAAGCGCAAGCAACAGATGAAACGGTTTTCCAAGGCGGCCAAAGGGCAAAAGGGCAAGGACGGGAAAAACGGCAAGGGCAAGAAGGGTAAAAAAGGCCCAACGCTACTGGTCGAAGGCGATGTCGGCGATGGCGAGCCCGATCAGATGATGATGATGGACGGCCAAGACGGGCAAGGCGGCCAGGGAGAGGGTCAGGAGGGCGATGGCGATGGCGGCAGCGAGTTCGTTGCATCTTCACCGAGTGACAGCTACGGCGATGGTTCGACCGACCCACTGGGCGATGCCTCGGACATGAAGGTGCGCCACAAAAATGTCCGCTTCAACCCCGAACACGGACGCGGGGCAACCCGGGCGGAGGTGATTTCAACGGCGAGCCAAGATGGGTTTGCAACCACGAGTTACGCCGATGTCTACAAGGACTACAAGTCATTTGCCCAGAGTGCACTGGATTCCGAGGCCCTGCCGGCTGCGGAGCGCCGCCGGGTGAAGCGGTACTTCCAGCTGATTCAACCACGCTAGGGCTTGCCTTTCTTCATGTATCAGCATCAAATATGATGCCTATACAATCATGTGGGTTTCGACGTCGAGCGTCGCCCACCTTCCGGCCGGCTGTCACGTAGACGTCACGTTCCTCTGTGATTTGCGCAACGACCTGTCACTCCGGTGTCACGCTTGTGTCATGGATGTGAGACCTCAGGGCTGTATGTCTGTGGGGCATGGAGACCAGCACGATCCTGATCGTCGACGACGAGCCCGATCTGGTTGATGCACTGCGTTTTCGCCTCGAGCAGGAGGGGTACCGGACGCAGTGTGCCCACGACGGTGCGGCGGCGTTGGAGTTGCTCTCACGTCAGTTATTGCCCGACCTCGTTCTGCTCGACCTCATGCTGCCCGATATTTCGGGGACGGAGATCTGTCGACAGTTACGGATGTCCGAACGTACACGCGGACTGCCGGTGATCATGGTCAGTGCCCGATGCGATGAAATCGATCGCGTGGTCGGATTTGAAATCGGAGCCGACGATTATGTCGTCAAGCCGTTTAGCACCCGCGAGCTGTTGTTGCGGATCAAAGCGATCCTGCGCCGTCGCTCCAACGAGAGTGCTCCGGCCGAGGAGCGGTACTTGGAACGTTTGCGGATCGACTTTGGCGGCCACCAGGTGTGGGTCGACGAAAAGCGCGTGAGTCTCACAGCGCTCGAGTTCCGCCTGTTGTCGACGCTGGTCTCGCGTCAAGGTCGGGTTCAAACCCGCGATACACTGCTGAGTGATGTCTGGGGCGTGCGGGTCGATGTCACGACGCGGACGGTCGACACCCACGTCCAGCGCCTGCGCAAGAAGTTGGGCGAGGCAGGTCATTACATCGAGACCCTGCGAGGCGTTGGCTATCGCTTTCAGTTGTCGGCCTAACGTTGTATCAACATTTATTTTAGATTGTCGCGACAACGCGC
>CAZUPD010000012.1:0-79431 GCA_964621785.1 uncultured Nannocystaceae bacterium | reverse complement strand
AGTTGTCGGCCTAACGTTGTATCAACATTTATTTTAGATTGTCGCGACAACGCGCTCGGCTGACAGCCTGTCCGAACGGACAACCTGCCGGGTCAGCGCCCGCCGAAGCGGCGGTTTCGCAGGAAGAATGCCCGTGCTTCGAGTCGCATCCTGGCGCCTTGACGGTGGGTGAACCGCTGAATTCGGCCTCGGCGACACGAACACATGAGATTGCGATGGCCGCGGTCGTGGTCGAGGCCAAACAGGTGGCCGACTTCGTGGGCGAGGGTTGTCGACGGGGCATCGCTGTTGATCGAAATGTACTCGCGGTGGCGAAGTTTTCTCCGCAGCCCGCGGTAGCGCCAGTGCATCCCCCGGACTTCTCGGTCGCCACGGGTCAGCGACCCGAGTTCGAGGTGGTCGACAAAAAACACGTGCACCGTGCCATCGAGGGCGGCGTACTGGGCGAGCTTGCGGCGGTCGCGTCGGCGGGTGATCGACGAATACCCATCGGGCATGCGCAACACCCTGTGGACCACGACTTCGATTCCGTGGCGGGCGAGTGCCCGGTTGGCGCGTTCGACAGCACGTTTGAGCCGATAAAGCGTCCTGCGTTGGGGTTCATCCTCGGTCGCCAAGTGGATCGTCAGCGGGACCAGGATGCGAGAATGTGCGTGTACACGGACTTTTTTTGGCGATTTGTAGAGGTCAGGCACCCGGTGGCCGTCGCCTGCCTTCGCCGCCCCACCGACCGTCATCGCCAACCCACAGACCATTGTACGAATCGCGTTTCGCAGTTTGGCTCGCCGGCCCCGGGTCCGCTGGCTTGTCGAGAGGAACGTCACTTCGAGTTTTAGTTTGACTCGAAAATCGACCCGCGGAAACTCGCGATGTTGCACGTTGTCGCGGTACGTCATGGTGCGCAGGACATCCGCCGTCACGCTGTTGCAAATCCGATCGTCCGCGGAAAACAGCCACCGACGACTGAATTTGTGTGCAATTGCAAGCATACCGGTCGGCCGCTGATGCAAGCCATCGAGCATTCCGGCCGCCCGAACCGGATGGGAGGGACGGTTTCGAGGTGTTGCCGCGGGGCAGAAGCGAGTCGAGATTCGGGTGGGAGACGTCCTCCCGCGCCTGTTACCATCGTCCCATGTTTCGATTTGGTTCGGACTCCGCCAAAGCATCCCCCGAATTTGTGCCCGGCGATGATGCGCGAGCTTGGATCGCCAATGGTTTGCGCGATGTTGTGGCCGCCTTGGGTGCCGTCGCCCAGGCCCCCCGACGGGTGGTGGTCCCCGCCCAGCCCCAGACTCCGCGCGACCCCGACGCCCTGTTTGAGTTGATCTGTGAGACCCAGAGCTACATCGACCAGGACGACATCGAGTTCACGATGCTCGAGCCGGCGGCCGATCCCAAAAAGTCGCCACTGCCCCCGGGTGCTGTGCCGCTAGGCAGTCCCGAAGGACATATGATGCACACCTTCCGCCGCGGCGATGAGTTGCTACTTCTGGTCATGCCACCGGTGTTTCGTTCGCCAGAACTGTTGTTCGGCAACCTCGCGCGCGAGCTCGGACGCATGGGCTTGGTCCAACGCGGCTTTGAGGACGGGATCGGTGAGGTCGACGCCGAGTCGGCGGCCGAGCTCGCGGGTGTCGCCCTGGGCATGGGCGTGTGGGTGGCAAATGGTGCCTACATGTTTGAGAACGCCTGCTGCGGAGGAGGTTGTGGCATCGACCTGCGAGGGATCCAGGCGGCGTTGTCGATGCCCGAGGCCTGTTTTGCCCTGGCACTCGACGCCAACCGCAAGGGGATCTCCCGTCGACACCTGGCCAAATACCTGTCACCGACGCAAAAAAGTGCGTTCAAGCAAAACTGGAAACTCTCGTCCAAGGCGCTCCCAGCCCTTGCCGCCGCCCCATCTCCAGCCGCACTGACCGGCTAAATTTTATGTTTTATTAAAGTTGTATCGACAACGGATGGATGCCTTCGACCGGTTTTCGGTGCCCACACTTCTTGTTCATACATCAAATTAGCCAGGTTCGGTCGCCGGCTGAGCTGCTTGTTCATACATCGAAAATGCATCGACCACCGCCTGCGGTGCTTGTACGAGTTCGATGAGTACACCCTCGCCCGAGCGCGGCTTGGCCTCGTTGCCTTTGGGGTGAATAAAGCAGACATCAAACCCGGCCGCGCCGCGGCGGATTCCTCCCGGTGTAAAGCGCACCCCTTGGGCATCGAGCCAGGTGACAGCAGCGGCGAGATCGTCGATCCACAGGCCCACGTGGTTGAGCGGAGGTTGATGGACCCGCGGTTTTTTGTCGCCATCGATCGGCTGCATCAGGTCGACTTCGACAGCCAGCGGTCCCCGGCCGGCGATGCAGATCTCCTCGTCGACGTTCTCGCGTTCGCTGCGGTAGGTGTTGTGGGGGTGCAAGCCGAGCAGATCGACCCAGAGGTGGTGGAGTTGTTGCCTGTCGGAGTGGCCGACGGCGATCTGTTGGACACCGAGGACGCGAAAGGGCCGGGACATCACCAGAGTGTAGCCCACGTGTTTTCACCGCGTTTTGGTCTGCGGCTGCAGCTGTGATTTCACAGATTCGTGGGAAATCTCTCCCGTTTGTGACGCCCCCACCGGGTCGCTTGAATGACGACGATACCGACATAACCCCAGGAAAACCGGAAGACACAGGTTGTTTGAAAAAAATTCTCAAGGGGGTTTTCAAGCCGCGGGAAATCTGTAGGATTCACACCCCATCGGGCCCGTAGCTCAATTGGCAGAGCAAGGGACTCTTAATCCCTGGGTTGAAGGTTCGATTCCTTCCGGGCTCAACGAGACCTCGTGTCACCTCGACACGAGGTCTGCTTTTTAATCACGCTATCCTGCGCTTGTGTCGGCGAGAAGCGGGTTTGCGAGTGAGTTTTTTGCGACCTGGATGGGCATGCATCCCGAGGAGGGCACGACCCTGGGGTATCCGGGCTGTGACGCCCGGCTGCGGCGGCTGTCTCCCGGGCACCTCGCCGATGAACGTCGGCAGCTGGCGAGTTTGCAAGCGGCGTGTCGTGAGCAACTAACCCAGTTCTCCCCCCCTGTAGTTGACGACCCGCAACCTCGACAAACGCTTCGGCGCGAGGAGAAGAACCAACGACTGCTCGACCGGGCCGCGGTCGAGCGAGCGCGCCGGTGTGTCGAATTCCATTTGCATTTACATGAAATAGGATTCTACGGCCGCACCATCGAATTCTCGTTGTATCCGCATCTCGTTTTGTGCCATCAGCTCGCCCGGATCTCGAGGGCGGACCAGTGGGATGCGGTGCTTCAACGCCTGCTGGCGGTGCCCGCTGTACTCGAAGACCACGGCCACAATCTCACATCGGCCAGCGGTCGAGGTCGGGGACCCGATCGGCGGTTTGTCGAACATGTCCTGGCGAGTCACGTCCCCGACATCATCCGGTTTACCGCCGTGCAAATTCCCGAACTGGCGCGGCAGGGGGGGAACCCACAATCGTTTGTATCTGCACTTAAAAATGCCTGTGCCCATGCGTCGGATGCCTACCGCGAACACGCCGACCTCCTGTGTCAGCGGGTCTTGCCGCACTGTCAAACGTCAGCCGTCCTCGGCCCCGAGGAAACGTCGTGGCGGCTGCGCCAGATGTTTGCGATCGAAGAACCTGTCGCGTCCCTGATCGCCCGTGGATACCGGGAACTGGCCGAGGCTCAGCGTTTGGCGGTGGTCGAAGCCAACCGCATCGGCATCGCGGCGACCCGGTTTGAAGAGGTTGTCGGCGAATTTTCGCGGCGGATGGGCGAGTGTCCGCTCGGCGACGACGAGGTCTTGTCGTACCACCGCAAGCTCCTAGGCGAAGCGCTCGAGTTCCTCCGCACCCACGCGATATTTCCGGTCCCCGATCCGTGTCGGTTGGAGGTTGCTGCGATGCCCCCGGCGATCGTCGTTGGAACCGAGGCGACCAATTGGCCCGCACCGCTCTTTGCTCCGCAGGTACCGGCCGAGGTGCGCGTCGTCGAGATCGGTGCGATGCATCCGCGACTGCAGGGGCGCAACCTGTTTGTCCACGAGGGGATTCCCGGTCATGGGCTTCAGAGCTTGGCCTGGCGGGACATGTTTGGCACACAAAGCACTGTCGGACTCCCGCACCAACTGCTCGGGTTTTTGTCGATCCACGACAGCGTGGCCCTGACGTTCGATGAGTATGGGTCGATGCTCAACATCGAGGGATATGCCAGCCACGTCGAGGAGCGAATGCTCGAGGCTGGATATCACCGCGGCGATGAGCGGCTGTTTGTCCGCGTGTGTCAGGCCATCCGCGCGTGCCGGGTGATCGCCGACTTGGGTCTCCACAGCGGCACGATGAACCCGGCACAGGCGGCGGAGTTGTTCGCCCGTGAGACCGGCATGCCCGACACATGGATTGAGGGACAGATCCTCCGCTACCTCCGATGCCCGCTGCAGGCGATGACCTACGGCCTCGGTTCCTGGCTCTTCGCCGATCTACGCACCCAGGCGCGGGCGCATGGCCTCGACGACCCTACATTTTATCAGCGGGTATTTGCCTGTGGGCCCCTCTCGCCGAGTGCGATGGCCGATATCCTATTTGTAGATACATGAGTAGACGGGCGTGACCATGCGGTTGGTCTCACATGGTTCCCGCCGGGGCGGCGCGCAGGCGGTCGGCTTCTTCCCGGGTGATGTCCGGGCCAAAGACGATCTGGATGTCGTAACGCAAATCCTGACGGTCGGCGCAGATTCCTGCTGCAGCCCGTGTCCGGCGGCTGCCGAGAAACTCGCATCGGAGGATGTCACCCTCGTCCGACACCATCGTCGCCTGGCCCGGTACAGACAAATCTGTCTGGGCCCCGAGCCCGCCCGTGACAGCGCGTCCATGGGTCGATTGTGTTGCTAGCAGTCCCCAGGAGGTCGTTCCCTTGGGGAGCATGACCCAGGTACCCTTGTAGTCGGTTTCTCCGAGTTGCAACATCGCATCGCCAGTTCCGCGAGAGCCCTCGTTGCCGATGAAATAACCATGACCCGTTACGTTTGATTCGTGTGCGTAGATGGTGGTTTTCGCCGCACTGAGTGTGGGGATACCGGAGCAACTGCAAAGGCCCATGCTGATACAAATACTGAGGAGGGAGCGTCTGTTCATCCGCGAGGATGTACCACGGCCGCTGTTGCTGGAGATGCTTGAAGGATCAAGGGCTCTCATCCAAACGCCGATCGTCGTGTCTGCTCATAAAAGACAGCAGCGGTGCGACCGAGTCTAGATGTATGTAGTTACATTTTCGATCGGAGATCGGTGCAACCCGGACTAGTCGGGGGCTTCGGGCGATGCTTCTCCGAGCTCGAGTCGCTCCCCATTTGCATCGACGGCTTCGAAGTTGTCGCCTCGCTCGTCTTCATTGGCAGCGACTTGCTCATCTCGGTCCCCGTCCGCGGCGCCCTCGACCTCATCCGCCTCGACCTCGTCGACCTCGTCGACCTCTTCGTCCTCGTCCTCGTCGGGGTTTGCATCGGGGGTTTTTAGATCATCCTGTCCGTTCTCGCCTTTGTCCGGTGCGAGTTCCCAACCCGGCAGTGGCTCTTCGAGCGGTGGCGCTGCTCCGTAGGTCACGCCAGCGGCCGAACTGTCGTCGCTGCCAGTTGTCATCTCGGTCGCGTTGTCTTTGTCGTCGTCGCAACCTTGGGCCAGCCCGACACCGAGCAGCAGACTCATGC
This sequence comes from uncultured Nannocystaceae bacterium, assembly GCA_964621785.1. Classification (GTDB taxonomy): domain Bacteria; phylum Myxococcota_A; class Polyangia; order Nannocystales; family Nannocystaceae; genus JACKDW01. The sequence continues at coordinate 73,717 of CAZUPD010000012.1, read as the reverse complement.
CGAGGGTGAGCGCGGCCTTGAGCGGGGCGCGGACGGTCGTTTGGCAAAACGGGCAAATGTGCTCGTTCAGGCGAATGAATTGCTGGCAATTGCTACAGGTGTGCATCGAAATTGACTCCCTATTTTAACGTGTCGTTCGGCAGTGAATCAATTGACCTCGACGCGATCATTGCCGAGTTCCTCGTCGTCACTTGCAGCTGCAACTTCGAGGTCCTCTCGCTCGCCGCTCGCTTGCTCTTCGTCCCCGTCCGCTTTGAAATCAGCGAAGTCGTCCTTCCCGTCCTCGCCCTTGTCGGGAGCGAGCTCCCACCCCGGGAGAGGCTCCTCGAGTGGTGGGGCTGCACCGTAGGTCACTCCTGCCGCTGAACTGTCGTCGTTGCCGGTGGTCATCACCGATCCAGTCGTATCGTTGGTGGTCGACTCGGTGGTCGACTCGTCGGTGGTCGACTCGATGTTGGCCGTCTCGCTCATCGTCGTTTCGTCCGTCGAATTATCCTTATCGTCGTCGCACCCGGCGATACCGAAGCCCAACAACAGGCTCATACCCAGCGTCAGGGCCTTGGACGGGGCACAGCGGACCGTCGCGCCGCAAAATGGACAGGAGCGTTCTTCAAACGTGACAAATCGGTGGCAACTCGTACAGGATTTCATAGGATTTCGATTTCAGGGGAAGTACTGTCAAAATACCGCGACACAACTCACAAAATCAACGCTTTGGGCCAGAAATGACCCACATGTGTGGCTACAGCGGACCGGTCGTGGATGGTCTTTCTTTCTCCTCGGTTTGAAGCGACGAACACACGTGCCCGGGGTTCGTTCGGTTGCGTCGGTGGTTTTACAAGAGTGACCCGCAGCTGCGCGGCCTGCCGGCAGTTTGCCTCCCTGGCACAACCTCAGTATTAACCCATCGCGGATGCCTACAGTCTCTGACGACGCGACCTCTGTACGGGCCCTCGGGCTCGATGTCGGGAGCAAGACCATCGGCCTAGCGGTTGGCGACCCCGAATCCGGATTTGCCAGTGCCCGCGAAGTGTTGACGCGCCAGGGCGAGCGAGGCGATGTCGCGGCCATTCTTGAAATCTGTACGCGGGAACAGGTCGGACGCATTGTCGTCGGACTTCCATTGGAACTCGACGGGACGGTCGGCCACCGGGCCCGCCGGGTCCAGCGATTCGCCCGCGCGCTCGCCCGCGGGATTGATGCGATCCCGATTGTTTTGTGGGACGAGCGGTTCTCCACGGCCGCCGCCCGGCGCACGCTGCTGGCCGCGGACGCTTCGCGGGCCCAACAAAAGGCGCGTGTCGACGCCCTTGCCGCCCAGTTCTTCCTCCAGGGATGGCTCGACGCCGGCTGCCCCACCGAGGTGGCGCCGCCATGAAGTTTCGCCGCTCTCGTCTGTGGCAGCGACTGGCCCTGCTCGTCTGTGTATGCACATTTGTTGGCGCGGGGTATTGGTTGTGGACGACCGCCCAGGAATTGCTTGCGTTTCCGAGCCAACCCGGGACCGGTACGTCCGGTGCGATCACCATCGAAGTTCCGCGGGGGGCGAGTTTTCCCGATGTCCTCGCATTGCTGGTCGAACACGAGGTGATCGCCCGCGATCGGGCTCTGTACTTCAAGCTCTTTGTCCTCCATCGCGGCGCGGCCGGCAAGATCACGGCCGGCGAGCACCATGTCCGAGGGGACATGACCCCAGAGCAACTACTCGCCGAGCTGCAGCGGTCCCAGCCGGCGACGGAGATCCGGGTGACGATCCCGGAAGGCAAAAACACCCTCGAGATCGCCGGGATTTTGGCCAGAGCTGGCCTCGGAGACAAGGATGCTCTGTTTGCTGCCACCCGCAGTCCCAAGCTTCTACAAGACTTGCCCGAGGGAGTAAAAAACGTCGAGGGCTACCTGTTCCCCGATACATATAAGTTTTCGGCCAAAGCCCAACCCGAGCAGATCCTCGGCAAAATGATCGAGCGCCACCACCAGGTCTACAGCGACCTGCGAAGGCGTCATCGCGAAAGCGCCGACGAGTTGTCGCGCCTGTTCGACTGGAGTGACTTTCAGATCCTCACGATGGCGTCGCTGGTCGAAAAAGAGACGGGAGCGGCCCACGAGCGGCCCCTGATCGCGGGTGTATTTTTCAACCGTCTGCGGTTCGCTTCGTTTAAACCGAAGTTATTGCAGACCGACCCCACGATTATCTACGGGTGTACGGTCCCGCCCGAGGTCTCCAAAGCATGCGAGCAGTTCGAGGGGAGGATCCGGCGGATCCATCTGCGCGACCCGGAGAACCCCTACAATACCTACACCCACGAAGGCCTGCCGCCGGGCCCGATTACCAATCCCGGTCGAGCGGCGTTGGAGGCCGTGTTTGCCCCCAAAAAATCCCGGTTTTTATATTTTGTATCGCGCAACGACGGGACCCACCAGTTCTCGCGCACGCGGGCAGACCACGAGGCCGCGGTCGACAAGTACATCCGCGGGGGGGCCGTCGGAGACGGTTCTGCGGCCGGCTCCGACGAGGAGTAGTCGTTGTGTCTGCAACAGTTCGATTTTAATGTGACCGAATAAACATGTTTTTTAAAACATTTTTTCCTGATATGCCATCGGCATGATGGTGCGTGTTTCGAGAGCCGTCGCGTTGCTTGTGTGCGTGAGTCTGTCAGCCTGTGGCGACGGCTCGATGACGAGTGCCTCGGACAGTGCTTCGGGCTCGAGCAGCGGAAGTGCAACGTCGGCGAGCGAGAGTGACTCAAACGCGTCGTCAGCCGGGGCGACGATCTCGGCATCGGACACCGATTCGGGCAGCGTCGGCGAGACGACTGCCGGGCCCACGGCGGGAACCGATCCATCCACCAGCGACACCGGCGAGCCCACATCGCAAAGTGAATCCGATCCGACGGATGCGACCGACTCCGATCCGACGGATGCGACCGCCACCGCTCCGACGGATGCGACCGCCACCGATCCGACGGACACGACGATGACAAATGGGACGAATGGGACGGATCCGACAGATTCGGCCACGACCGACGCGACGGACTCCGCGACCGATGCGACCGATACCAGCGAGAGCGCAACGACGGATTCTGAAACAGGAACGACAGATGACCCGAGTGACAGCAGCGACACCGACCCATTGATGTGTGACGATCCCGGCGATTGCCCGCAGCCACCAGATTGTGTCGATGCACTGTGTCTAGGCGGTTCCTGCGGAACGATTTGGAGTCAGATCGGTACCCCGTGTAACGGCGGACTGTGTGACGGCGGGGGAGAGTGTGTCGAGTGCCTCGACGACGGGGACTGTCCGGATGGTACTTGCGAAAACGGTATCTGTCTCGAGCCAAGTTGCGACGATGGCCAGCAAAATGGCACGGAGACCGACGTCGATTGCGGCGGCGACTGTCCCGAAAAATGTGCCGATGGCGAGGGTTGCAACGAAGGCTCGGATTGCCAGTCCAACTCCTGTCAGGACAATATTTGTGGACCCGAGGGCCTCGCCTGTCTCAACGAGCCACCCAACCCGATCACCGGCCAGGGATGTCCGATCTTTTCCGAGTGTAGTGAGTTTAGCGATTGTGGTGAGTTTAAGGATTGCCAGCAGTGGTACTGCGACTCGGGGATCTGCGCCCTCAATACATTGAGCAACTGTTGGGATACCGTCGGCGGGCAATGTGTCGCGGGGGTGGTCCTCACCCAACACGTCGACCCGCCGGTGGACAAGGATTTTTTGGCCCCGGATGGCATCGATTTTCGCGAGCTCGGGTCGCTCACCATCACGGTTCAAAACAATACTTCAGACGATCTTTACCTCGACAAAATTCCCCTTCATCTCGATACCATGGGGGGATCGAACTTCGACGTCGATGGGCTCAAGCTCTACCAGGACTTTGGTGGGAGTGACTTTGAAACCCCGGGCGACTTCTTTTTCTGTATCACCGGCGATCCGTTTCAGTTCCCGGCCAACGGCGTGCTCGGGCCCTGTGGCGGGAGTTCGTTTTCCCGGGTGGTCAAAAATGGTGGCACCCGGCGGTTTGTCATCACGTTGGCGTTTGAAAAGGAAAAAACCTATATCGCCGGGCGTTCGTATCGCCTGCGACTCGATGCCAATGCGGTGCTTGAATTCCGTGTCGGCGGGACATTCGGACCGGCCTACACGGGCACCCAGTGCGGCGTACCCAACAGTGACTTCGTCGGTGCCTGGGTGCACGCCAAGTAGGCATGTTCGTTTAGCCAGGTTCCGGTGAGGCCCGACGTGATTCCTCGTTCGATCCGCGATCCGGAGGGGGGTAGCGTAGGTTGAAGCCGTACGAGGTGTTGCGGCCGCTTTGTTCCGGTCGTGTTCCGGCACAGCCCGTGGTTCCGGGTGCGAGTTGGAAGATACAACGAACCTCTCGCCGGTGAGAGTACGCGCGCGGCGTGACGCTCGGGCGGATGCTGTGAGGTTGCAGCACGCTTGTGTCGCGTCGGTGGGACCTGTACAACTCGCCCGGAGCAAACCATGGTGTGGAGCAGTGAAAACCTACCCGACTTGACCGGCAAGGTCGCAGTGATCACCGGAGCCAACTCCGGCCTCGGACTCGAGACGACCCGCGGTCTCGCCCGCACCGGGGCGACGATTGTGATGGCCTGCCGCAATGCGCAAAAGGCCGAGCGCGCGCAAGAAGATGTGCTTGCAAATGTTCCCGGGGCACATCTCGAAATCATCCCCCTCGATCTGGCGAGCCTGGCCTCGATTCGCAGCTTTGCCGACACGTTTGCCGGTCGCTTTGAGACCCTCGATCTGTTGTGTAACAACGCCGGTGTGATGGCCCTGCCGCGGTCGACCACTGCCGATGGGTTTGAGATGCAGATCGGTACCAACCACCTCGGTCACTTCGCACTCACCGGCCAGTTGTTCGAGCACCTCAAAAAGGCGCCCCACGCCCGTGTTGTCAATGTTGCGAGCCTGGCCCATACAACAGGTCGTATCAACTTCGACGACTTGATGGGTGAGCGCAGCTACAGCAAGTGGCTGACCTATTGCCAAGCCAAGCTCGCCAACCTCCTGTTTACATTTGAGCTCGACCGCCGGTTGCGGGCAAAGGGGCTCGCGCCGATCTGCCTCGCCAGCCACCCGGGGTACTCGGCGACTGCCCTTCAGGGCAAAGGTGCCAAGATCCAGGGGTCCAAGTTTAAGGAGCGGTTTATGGAGCTGGCCAACCGCCTGTTCGCCCAGTCCGCAGCCATGGGGGCTTTGCCGAGCTTGTACGCTCTGACGGCCGAGGGGGTCGAAGGCGGCCAGTACTACGGTCCCGACGGGTTCGCCGAGATTTGGGGCAAGCCAACACTTGTACGAGCAAAGAAAAAAGCCTACGACCCAGATACCGCGAGTCGCTTGTGGTCGGTTTCGGTCGAGCTGACCGGGGTCGACTTCGGCGGGTTGTAAGGTTGACGACGGCGGCCGCCCGACGGATCGGTGGAGGTACAAAAATGTTCGCTCCGCCGACAGATGCCACGCGAGACTGCGTACACTGGGCATATGACCACATCACTTCGGGGGCCAACCGCGTTCACGGGCATGATTGTCTTCGTCGTTGGTGCCGTCCTCTGGATGGTTTCTGAGCGACCAGATTTTCACACCGATCAGGGCGTCAGTCCGACCGGACAAACCATCGCCGTACTTGGCCAAGGAGGTACGGGAATTGGGGCCGCATGGCTGGGGTATCGCGCTGCTCAATCCGTTCGAGAGCGGGACGACGCGGACCGACAACCCGTGGTGGAAACGTTCGGCAAGGGGAGGCCGACCCCACCACCTTCTATTGCCCGAGAAGTCGGCGCAGATCCGGAAGTCGGCGGCGGCTGACCGCGACGCGCTGACCGTCGCACAGCTCCACTTCGGCCGGTCGCGAGTGCAGGGCCGTGATTGCGTCGAGGCGAATGAGTTCGCCGCGGTGGACCCGGACATAGCCGTGGGGAGTGAGCGCCTCCTCGAGTTGTGCGAGGCTCACCTCGCTGAGGTGCTCGTGCCCATCGATGATAAATCCAGTGTATTTTTGGCTGGCGTAGAATCTTAGAATTGTACATGCATTAAAAACATGGTGACGCCCGCGGTGGGTCGAACGGACGGGCACGAATTGCTCGGGAACCAGCGAGAGTTCGCGTCGGGCGCGGGCGAGTGCCTGCATCAGGCGGCTGCGCGCGACGGGTTTGAGGAGGTAGTCGACCGCTCGCACCTCAAATGCCTCGACCGCGTGCTCGGCATAGGCGGTGACAAAAATGACCGGAGGGAGTCCGGGCATGGCCGCCAACTGAAGTCCGGTCAGGCCGGGCATGGCGATGTCGAGGAGCAGGCAATTGGGTTGTGTATCTGCAATGAGCTCGCGTGCCATCGCCGCGTCACCGGCTTCGCCGACGACCGTACAACCGGGCTCACCAGCGAGTAACCGGCGAAGGCGTGCGCGGGCGAGGGGTTCGTCGTCGACGATGAGGATCTGCAGGTCAGGCATCGGCAGACGCCTTGGTTCTGTCTGAAACGTTCATTTGGTCATCTGCCCGGAGCGGGATTGTGAGACATACGCGGTAGCCAGTTGTAGCTGTGGGACCGTGGTGCAGGGACGCCTGTTCGCCAAACAGGTACAGCAGGCGTTGTCGCAGTTCGACGAGGCTTGTCTGGGTACCATGGCTGTGTCCGCCGCCATCTCCGTCATCGAAAACCTGTAGCTTCAACTGATTCTCGTCGAGGTCCGCTGTCACCCATACCCGGATCCGTCCGCGGCCGTGCATCCCGTGGCGGATGGCATTTTCCACCAGCGGCTGCAGGCACAGCGGTGGCACAGAAATTTCGCGGGCAGGCGGGGCAGTCTCGACCGAGACCTCGACCGCGTCACCAAACCGCAGCGATTCGAGGGCGAGGTAGTCATCGAGCGCTTCGAGTTCGGCCCCCAGTGGAATCAGGGGCATGCGCGATGCATCGAGTGTGTAGCGGTACAGGGTTGCCAGTTGCAGCATCGCCTGCTCGGCGCGCGCGACATCCTGGTACATCAATTCGGCGAGGGCGTTGAGGCTGTTGAAGAAAAAGTGCGGATGCGTGCGTGCCTGTAGTGCTTGGGACTGGGCTTGGAGTGCGAGTCGTCTGGCGACTTCTTCCCGCTGGCGTGCGCTGGAACGCCGGCGGTCGAGGGCTACAAGTGTCCATACACCGATCGTAACCAGCGGGATGCCGGTGCGGTAGGACAACAGGCGCAGGGTGGTCGGGTCGGCACCCGGGTGACGCGGTAGCTCGAACACCAGCGAGAGTTCGGTTCCGAGGAGTACCGCGGCAGCCATCGCAGCGAGATGGAGGAGAACTCGAGTGGCCGGGCGGTAGCTCGTGGCAAACACCCGCGCATATACTTGCGCATACAAAAAATGTAACACCCCGCCGATACACAGGGTGCCAATCGCGTTGCACGTGATGCTAAACCACAGGGCGTGGAGATCCCTCAGGTCGTCGGCAGGCGTAAACACAAGGCCCAAGACGATCGGCAGCACGACGTAGGCCGCCCACACAAGTGGGGCGACCTCGGCAAATCCCTGGGTCCACAACGGAGTGCGCACAGGTACGGGCATCCGTCCGTCGGCGTCAGGGAGTCCAGCCCAGGCAGTAGTCGCAAAACGATCGGAAGTCATTGGGTTCACAGCTGGCGCACAGGTCGTCGTTGCGACAGGCATCGCCGTCGCACACAAGGTCGTCGGGTAGGGTGTCTGAGTCGTGCCATATCGACAGCCAGTCCGCCAGCGAGACGTCGTCGACGGTGCGCGACCACAGGTGCTCGTAGGGAGTGATGCAGTGGGTCGGCCCGGGCGTCAGCACATAGCGGAGGTTGTCTGCCCGCCCGCGAACCTGGTTCAGTTGTTCGCGCGCGAGCGCGGGCCATGTGGAGCCGTCCCCACCACTGGCGGCAAAGAAAAACGTCTGATCGTAGTCGAAGGCGGTCGAGTGGAGGGCGAATCGATGGTCGGGATAGGTCTCGGCGACCCCGGCGAATAGGTCGGCCGTCGACCGCTGTCTCCCCGGCTTGAGGGAAGATACTTGCACCGGCATCGAAACTCCCCACAGCGTTTCGATCCCATCGACAAATCCGTCGACGACGACCCCGATCCCCGCATCGCCCAACACCCGAAGCTGTGCTTGGGGGAAGGTTTCAACGAGTGTGGGCGTGTGGAAGTAGGCGGCATAACTCCCTGCACTGCAGCCGGTGACCGTGAGCTCGGCGGCCGCGGGATAGCGCGGTGCGAGCCAGTCGATCACACTGCGGACATTGGTTGCCCCGCGATGGGCAATGACGACCCCATCGCCGTAGTCGACTGTGACGTCGCCGAGGTGCAGGTCGCCGGTACAATATGGTATATGCACATATGTCGCGCCAAAGCTCGGATGCTCCGGGTCATGGACCTCCTGAAATCCACCGATAAAGTCGAGGTCGAGGATTTCGAGGTGGTCGGCCATGGGTTTGACATCCGTCTTGTAGATCGGTGCATCGCCGCCACAGGTCGCCTGGTCCCAGCAAGCTCCGCCACCGGCGAAGTCGAGCACCAAGCGTTGCGGGTCGCCGCCGCGAACGTAAAATCGGAAGTCACCACCCAGAGCACATCCAGTGGCACCCCCGGGAGCAACTTCGATCCACGCACCCGCGGCTGGGCGATCGAACTCAGACCCGGTATCCGGACCCGTGTCGAGCCCCGTATCGGCAGTTGTGCCTGTCTCGGTGTCTGTGTCTGAAGCTTCCGTCGCCGGTGGAACTCCGTCTGCGGGAGCACACCCCGAGGCCACGAGAATGGAGGTGAAACAAACGATAGATCGGGAATGCATGAAATCAGCGTGGGGCACGGTTCTCGGGTTTGCGACCCCGAGCCGACGGACGGTCACCCTCGGCCGACAAACGGTCGCGGCCGTCTGTCGATATTCGTCGAGCGACTCAATCGGAGTCCGCGAGCCAGTCTCGCAACGACGCCGCCCAGCGTTCGAGGTCGGCACTCGTCGTTTCCAGCGGCTCTCCGTCTTTTTCGATTCTTTCGAGCTCGACCTTGAGTTGCAACCGTGCCCGGCGTACCCGCGTCCGCGCGGTGTTTTCGGGGACCCGGAGAACCTCGGCGAGTTCTGGGCCTGTGAGCTGTTCCCAGTAGTAGAGCTCGAGCAGGACCTGCTTTTTTAATGGCAGTCGCCGGAGTGCCTCCAGCAATGCACGCTGCTCGTTGCGCGCCGCCAACAGTGTGGACGCGCTCGCACCCATATCGAGTATCGAGCAGTCGTCGACATTTTGATCGGGCTCGAGGGCCTTTTGTTGTTTTCGGTAGTGCGCGCGCAAAATGTTATGAGCACAGCCAAACACATAGGCACGAAACGATGCGTCTTTGCGAAGCCTGTCGCGTCCCTCGACACACGCCATAAATGTACGCTGCACGAGGTCCTCAACTCCGCGGTCAACTTTGTTGCGAAAAAATCGGTAGACAGATGTGAAGTACCGGTTGAACAGCCGGTTGCCCGCATCGTGATCACCAGCTCGCCACGCATCCAATAGCGCAGGGTCATCCATCGACACAACGATACCACGTCATCTTCATGGTGGACGGGAAAAGCAAACGATACGCGTGGTGCTCCATTGGAATGAGATATCCGAGTATGTCGGATGCAGGAGAGATGGAGGCGAACGGTAGCAATCCAACGAGCCGGGTTCATTGATGCAAGCAGCATGCAGTGCATCGGTCGTGAGACGTGTTGATGCTTGTATTTCGTCACAACATGGCTCGAGGGATCAAACCGGAGTACGCGCCCCGCACAGCTTCAACGGCTCGTAGGCCGCGAGAATCATCAATTTCTCTGTTCTACGCGGTGAAGGTCCTATATGACCTTTCAACCAGATTTTTTGGGCGACGGAAAAAAAAGATGAACTGGAAGGAGTGGTTTGTGCACTCCCCCAATAGAAACCATGCGTTCAAGTAGAATGATTTTGTTCCTGGCTTTCAGCATCGCAGTGCTGAACTGCCAACAAACCACAACGTCGGCCGAGCGCCCCGCGAGCTACGGAGCGGTGCGAGGCGTGGATGATCGCCTGATGTACTATGAACTCGTCGACCAGCACCGGACCGACGAGTTGGCGAGGATGCGAGCGACGGCAGCCATCTTTCACGTCAACGCCCTCCGCCAGACCCCAGGAGGTTATCTTCCCGTGGGGGAAACGCTGGGAGTACGCGATGACCTGTGCCCGGATGAACGGTTTCGAGACCTCCCCCGCGGCTCGTATTGCAGCGCCGTGTTCGTTGCACCGACGAAGATCCTAACCTCAAACCATTGTGTATTTGAAGACAAGGACATGCTCGTCGTCACCGGGTTTTGGGCGACCAAACAGGACACGATCGAGCCCATTCCAGCGGCAAACATCTGTACGATCGATCGCGGTGCACATGTCATACGGCGAAAAGACCTTGCACTCGTCGAGGTGACATGTCCCGAGCCGCTTGGGGTGGTGCCCGCACGGGTCGCTGAATCCCGCCCGAAAACTGGAGAGCTTGTCTATGCGATTGGCTACCCCGAGGGACTGCCGGCGACCTACAGCGGAAGTGCAGAAGCGGAGGTGTTTGACCGCGATTTTAAGGCACCTCTGGACATCGCACCGGGGAATTCAGGTTCGCCAGTGTTCAACCGCCAGCACGAGATTGTCGGGGTTGTCGAGAAAGATCCGGCAGCCCGGTGGGAGCGAGACAATGTCAGCAATTGTTTTCGCTGGAATGAACTCACCCAACACACCAGCATTTTGCCATCTTTTAGCTTTGCCTTACCCATCAAAAAGTACATCGAGTAGGAGGAAAACATGACAGACACAATCACTGTATACGACACCAGCGAAAGCTACGTGGATACTGTTTCGAGCGATACCATCGATATTGAGATACTATCGACGGGCGCAGCACAGTTCACCAACGGGTCCGGCACCTTTTCAGTCGGCTACCTCGATGCGGAACTTGACTCGGACGAACTGAACGTCGAACTGACCGGTTCGAGTCTGACGATGAATCAGATTCGGGCGACCGGCAACGGCAGTGGCGTGACCTCTCGGCTGGGCTGGGAGTACCATCCCACCAGCGGTTCGGTCGACAAGCTGATCTTTGAGACACCCGAGAATACCGACGAGGAGGTGACGTGGACCTCCGGAGATGGCGTCCCGGTCGTCAAACTCAAGGTCAAGATCCGCCGGCGTTAGCAACCCGTAGCCTTCTCGCACACCACCTCGCACCGGGATTTGACCAGGTTGCCGTTCGGACAACCCGATGACAACCTGGCCGAAAAGACCGAGCGAGGTGGTGTTCCGAGTCATCCACGGGCAACGAGTCTGGGTTTCTTGCAGGAGACACGTTCCCGGCCCGGGGTGACACGAGGAAACCAAGCCCGAATTTCGACAGGCATGGACCGCCACCAGTATTGTAAGTACATGTACCCAAGGCCCAACCGTCGTATTGACGTGGTTGTGCTCGTACAACATGCATCACAGATCGCTTGATCGGATCTGTCAATTGTGCGAGGAGCCCCTCAATGCGCTAGTGTTCACCTGTCCGCGCGTTCAATGGTTCCACATTTTCCTGGCTGGGCTCCAAATTTTGGCGAGATGTTCGGTTTGGTCAATCACTTGAACGCTGTTTGGCGAGACGTCGTTTGTGTTGCGTGCCATTCGGCGGACATGCGGTGAAAATTTCGCAACTCGATGGCGGGCGATCGAGAAAGTACCTTTTGCCACAGGCCCCGCTATGATTCACGGCGCGATGGCACCCGATGATGCTCCCCAGACCCGCGCCGTTTTGTCGTCACTTCCGGGGACGTTTCCCAACGACCCACTCGAGGAGGCGGCGATTCGTGCCCGGTTGTCGGCAAAGATGTTTGGTGCCCGGACCAAGCAGGTTCGCATTGGGCGGTATACGATCGAATATCGTCTGGGCAAGGGAGGGATGGGTGTTGTCTATGCCGCGCGGGATCCCGAACTCGATCGGCTTGTCGCACTCAAGATCCTCAACGATTGGCGCAGCGATGACCCGCGCCAGCGCAGGCATATGTGGGAGGAAGCGCGGACACTCGCTCGTCTCTCGCACCCCAATATCGTCCAGATTTTTGAGGTAGGCGAACACGAAGGGGCGATCTTTCTCGCCCTCGAATACATCGAAGGCGAGCCGCTTTCGAGTTGGCAACTAGAGCCGACACGTGGGTGGCGTGAAATCTGCGACGTCTACTTGGCTGCGGCGCGTGGACTTGTAGCTGCACATCAAGTCGATGTGATCCACCGCGACATCAAACCGGCGAATATCCTCGTGGGAAAGGACGGACGGGTGCGTGTCGCCGACTTCGGGCTTGCCCGCGAGCGTCCCGAAGTCGAGACCATCACCCATGGAAGCTTGGAGTCCGGGAGGACGCACTCGAGTCGTTTGGGCGCCGGGACACCCGCGTATATGTCCCCCGAACAGATTCGGTTTGAGACGGTCGACGCCCGCAGCGATGTCTTTAGCCTGTGTGTCTCGATGTTTGAAGGGCTGTACGGACGCCGGCCGTTTACCCAGAGCCAGCTGAAAATGGTCGACCGCGACAAGCGGATTTCCCTCAAGGCGCTCCGCAATCAGACACCGAGGGATACCGACGTTCCAACCTGGGTCCTGCGCGAGCTCACGGCCGGGCTCCAGTTCAACCGCGCGTTGCGGACACAATCTGTAGATGCATTGATTTCAGGATTTGAAAGGGCGAGCCGTCGCCGGCGATTCGCCTGGATTTCGAGTGTCGTGGCCCTTGGCCTGACCCTGGTCGCTGGCGTGTTGTGGACGGTGGTCCAAGATGACCCGTGTCCGGACTGGCGGGAGAATATTCCCGGGGTCTGGGATGGGGAGATCAAACAGAACATCGCGGGTATCTTCGATGCCTCCCCTCTTCCCTACGCCGAACAGGTTTGGCTCCTCACCGAGGCGACACTCGACGAGACGGCATCTTCGCTCGGAAAGGTCCGCGCCGAGGCGTGTGAGCAGGCGATGGTCGAGCGCACCCGGTCCATCGAGATGTATGACAGGATCAGTGAATGCTTGCGTCAGCAACGAAATGCAATGGACGATCTGATCCGCGAGTTTCGCCGTGGTGATCCCTCGACACAGACCCGCGCCTATGAACTCGCCCGCGAGCTCGGACGACCGGAAGATTGCACCGATGAACAGATTCTGCGTGAAGGTCTATTTCCTCCACCGCCGCCAGAAAAACGGGCACGTGCCGAGGAGCTCAAGCGCCTGCTCGACCGCGCCGGGTTTCTGATCACAACAGGCCAGTACAAGCAGGCGCAAATCGAGCTCACACAGATCGCGTCGCAGGTCGTATCTCACCCGCGGATAGAGGCTGAATTTTTGTATGTACAAGGTCGTCTCGCCCGCCTGCTCGATCAGCCGGAAAAAGCACTCGACCTGCTCCTACGGGCAGGACGAGTGGGCGAGGGATCGGCCGCAGATCGTGTTCTCGTTGCAAACTATCGCGAATTAGTCGAGCTTGCGACATCGTCGCGGCGGGAGCCTGCACAGGCCTGGGGGTATCTCGGATTTTACGAAGGAAAGCTCAGGCGCATCGATGCGAGCAATCGCCAATGGGCCGACTATTACGATCGCAAGGGGCGGTTAGAGCTCCTCATCGACCATCCCAAACAGGCGCAACAAGCCCATGAAGAAGCGCTCAGGCGGCGACCTGCCGATGATTACCTCGGGCGTGCCCACACCCTGAAGGATCTCGCAAACGCCTACGCCGAGCTCGGGGAGCTTGACTCCTCCATCACGATGCTGGAGCAGGCCAAGGCTATGCTGCACGAGAGGCTCGGCGAGAACCACCCCGACACGGCGATCGCCGACTTCGACCTCGCCCTGAGTTTGCAGGAGCGTGCCCTCTCCGGTACCAAACCGGACACGGACGAACTCGATACCGCCGAGCAGTTGATGCGCCACGCCTTGGAGATTGAGACCGCCACAAATGGGTTTGAGAGCATTGGCGCGGCACAGGTTCGTCTCGGGCTCGCCAACCTGCTAGTCGACAGCGGCAAGTACAATCCAAAGGTTTTGCGGGAGTGTGAGCAGGTTGTCGAGATCTTCACAGGCCGATTCGGGCTCAACCACGACGACTCCGTCAACGCGCTCGCACTCACCTTCAACCTGTATTACTACGAAGACAACGATCTCAAGTCAGCACTCGCAACAGTCGAGAAACTGATTCAGGCCCACGAGGCACTCGCGGACCCGGTTGACTTCGACTACTTGCTCAACGCCGGCGAGATCAGCCTGCAGCTGCAAAGGTTTCCGGAGGCGAAGCAGTGGTTTGAGAGGGCTCTTGTTCGCATGAAGCAGGACCCACCGGACAGGATGCGTGAGGCTTATGTCCACAACGGGCTCGGTCATGTGTATATCCAAACAGGTGACACAGACGAGGCGCGAGTCAACTACGCCCGTGCACAGGCGGCGCTCGCCGACGTTCCGGTCTCGCAAGAAGGCAGCGAATTGCTTCGAGCAGAAGTTTGGTGGGGCCGTGCGCGCTCGCTTGGAACAGGCGAGCGGACCCAGGCGAAGGAGCTCGCCAACCGTGCCCTCAAGGTGTTTCGCAGCCATACCAATGAGCGTTCCTACCGCGACCTGATTGTGGAGGTCGAAGCATTCACGGCCAGACGGTAACCCGACACCTGTTGCGTTGGGCGAACGTTTGCACGAACGGAATTCCTCCCGCCGAGCACTCCACAGATAGCGAGTCATTGAAATGACGAGGCTCGGCTGGAGCGAGAAATATGCAGTACGATGAAATCTACCTAGGTGAATCGGGGTACCGTCCAGATTCATTCGACCGGCGAGACTTCGCATTTGAGCCGCGGTTTGGTGTCTCCCTCGGAGCGCCGGATGCCGTGCCGATCGAAGTCGACAACCGCGCGATCCTGCAACAGGTCCGCGACCAGGGCAGTGAGCGGGCGTGTGTCGGATTTGCCGTATGTGCGGCAGCACAGGCACTATACGGACTTACACGGGGTCAACCGGTCGATTTGAGTGAGCGCTGGGTTTGCCATTATGCACGCAAGTACGATCCGTGGCCCGGGACCAACTATGTCGGTACCTCGATCCGCGGGGCACTGCGGGGGTGGCAAAATCACGGGATTTGTCTCGAGCAGTATTGGCGCTATATCCCGTATCCAGTGCGCGATACAAGTCCCCACTTTAATATCGATGAACACGAAGGGATGCCCGATGCCGAAATGGCCGAGAGTGCTCGGGACTACCCGGTTCATGGCTATTACCGCGTACGACAGCATCGGACGGAGCTCAAACGGGCGATCTTTCTCAATCATGTGGTCATATTTGGAGCCCGGATCCACACGGGATGGATGCGGCCTCGAGACGGCACCATACAATTTGACAACGCGTCACACCCACGGGGGGATCATGCCTTTTTGCTAGTCGGTTACGATGACCGGAGGTCGGCGTTTTTAGTCGCTAACTCGTGGGGGACGCGCTGGGGCGAACAGGGGTTTGCGTGGATGGGCTATTGTGATGTCGCGGTCAACGGCCAGGATGCCTGGGTCGTGACCGTACCGAAGACGTAAACTGCAAACAACACGGGTCGACATGTGCCAGAGATCGATGAATCAACGACGAGGGCCAGACAGACGATCGCGGGCTGGCTAGCTATTTTGTGCCCGGAGGGCCCTGGCCAAAAACACCCCGGTGTGCGAGCCCTTGTTTTTTGCGAGTTCGTGGGGCGTCCCCGCGGCGACCAACCGCCCTCCGCCGTCGCCCCCCTCCGGTCCGATATCGAGGATGTGATCGGCCCGCATGACGACGTCGAGGTTGTGTTCGATCACCACCGCGGTGTGGCCCGCGTCGACTAGGCGCTCGAGCACGTTGAGGAGCTGTACAACATCTCCTGCGTGGAGCCCGGTGGTCGGCTCGTCCAAAACATACAGGGCGCGGCCGGGGGTTTTTTTGGCGAGTTCGCGCGCCAGTTTGACGCGTTGGGCTTCCCCTCCCGAGAGGGTGACCGCGCTCTGGCCCAGGGTGAGGTAGCCGAGGCCCACATCTCGTAGCGCTTCGAGTTTGGCCCGCATGCCCGGGTGATTCGTAAAAAATGTACATGCATCGTCGATCGAAAGCTCGAGCACCTCGGCGATGTTTTTACCGCGGTAGGTGATCGCCAGGGTTTCGCGGTTGTAGCGGCAGCCGTTGCAGGCGCGGCAGGTCACGTGTACATCGGGCAAGAAGTGCATCTCGACCCGGCGGGTGCCCTCGCCTTGGCAGGTCTCACAACGACCGCCCTTGACGTTGAACGAAAATCGGTCGGACCCAAAGCCGCGGATCCGAGCATCCTGTGTATTTGCAAATAGATTGCGCAGCTCTGTCATCATTCCGGTGTAGGTCGCGGGGTTGCTGCGGGGGCTCCGCCCGATCGCGGACTGGTCGACATGGATCACGCGGTCAAACCCGTCGAGTCCGGTGATGGTGGCGTAGGGGAGCGGTGTGGTCTGGCTGCGGTGGATCCGGGCTTTCGCGGCGGGTAGCAGGGTTTCGACGATCAGGCTCGATTTGCCCGAACCGCTGACACCCGTCACACAGGTAAGCGTGCCGGTGGGAATGGTCGCGGTGAGGTCACACAGGTTGTGGCCACGGGCGCCCGCGATCGTGATCGCACGCCCATCACCGCGTGTTTGCCCTGCGACCGACGGCATGGGTGGGTTTGCGAGGTAGTCGGCAGTCGTTCGTACGTGCGGCGCAGAGGAGGAATCGCGGGCGGAGCTTCTTGCCTGTGCAATGAGTTGATCAGGCGGGCCTTCGGCGACGATTTGCCCCCCGTGCACACCCGCTCCCGGACCGAGGTCGACGAGGTAGTCCGCCGCCCGCATCGTGTCCGGATCGTGCTCGACGACGATCAGTGTGTTGCCGAGGTCCCGCAGACGTGTCAGGGCTGCGAGGAGGCGATGGTTGTCGCGCGGATGCAGTCCGATGGAAGGCTCGTCGAGGATGTAGGTGACGCCGACCAAAGCCGCACCGATCTGGGTGGCGAGGCGGATCCGTTGAAACTCGCCGCCGGAAAGGGTACGGGTGGGGCGGTCGAGACTGAGGTAGCCGAGTCCGAGGTCGAGTAGGCAGCGCAGCCGCAGGCCGACACGCACGAGGATTTCGCGGGAGATCTCGAGGTCCTCGGGGGAAAGACTTTCTTTTGTATTTGCAATGGTATCGGGGTCACCCGTATCGGTCGAATGCCCGCCGAGTTGTTCGAGTGTATCCGCAAGTTTTGTCAGCGGCAGCGCGGCGAGCTCGGCGATGTTCCGCCCGCCGATACGGACGTGACGCGACTGTTCACGCAGACGTTGACCGTTGCAACGGCGGCACGGCAGGCTGGCGAAGTACTCCTGAAAGGGGGACTTCTCGCCGGGGGCGGCCTGGGCCACTCGCCGGCGGATGTAGCCAAAGACACCTTCGAATGGGCTCGGTTTGCGGCCGATGCCTTTGATCGGTTGGTCGCCGCTACCTTCGAGCAGGGTCACCCTGGCGACCGCCGGCAGCGCGCCAAATGGGCTGTACCGATCGACGCCGAGGTGGGTACAGACCGCGAGCAGATGCTTGTGCAAAGTTTTTGAGCCGCCGCGACCCGAGGCCGGGAGGACGGCATCTTCCATCAAACTTTTTTGGGGATCCGCAATGACGCGCTGGACGTCGATTTCGCGGACCACACCCAGGCCTTCGCAGGCTTCGCAGGCACCTTCGGGACTGTTGAACGAAAAGCTCGCGGGCGTCAGCTCGGGGTAGGTGAGATCATGTTCAAAGTCGGTGTATGTCTCACTAAATTGCAGGGTCGGACCGCCGACGATCGCGATATCGACCCGGCCACCCGAAAGCCGTAGGGCGACTTCGATGGAATCTGCGAGCCTGGCCCGAAGGCCGGGTTTGAGTTTGAGACGGTCGACATAGACATCGATGTCGTGGCGCCCTGGACGAAGTTCGATGTCTTCGCCGAGATCGTGCGTCTCGCCGTCGACCGCGATTCGGACAAAGCCCTGGCGTCGCAGATCTCCGAGCAGCGGGGCGAGGTCTCCGGCGGCCTTGCGGGCGACCGGGGCGAGGACCGAAAACTTGGTCCCCACGGGTAGGGCGAGGACCTGCGCCAACATGTCTTCGACGCGATGGCGCTGCATCGGTTTGCCGGTTTTGGGGCTGTAGACCTCACCGACCCTGGCGTAGAGCAATCGCAGGTAATCGTGGATTTCGGTCGTGGTACCGACGGTCGAGCGCGGGCTATGTCCGCCGCGTCGTTGATCGATGGCGATCGCCGGGCTCAGCCCTTCGATGAGGTCGACGTCGGGCTTGGGGAGTTGGGCGAGATGATGGCGGGCGGCGGCACTCAGACTCTCGACATAGCGGCGCTGGCCCTCGGCGAAGATCGTGTCGAATGCGAGGCTGCTTTTGCCACTACCCGACGGTCCGGTGATGACCGTGAGCTGGCCGCGGGGAATCTCGAGGTCGATCCCACGTAGGTTGTGGGTCCGGGCGCCGCGGATCCGGATCACACCGTGGTCGCTCATGGACGCAGGCCTCGCTTCATTTGTTGTTTGTACACAAAGTCGAGGGGTGCTCGCAAGTTGTCAAAACGTACCTCCGCGGGCGATCGCCACAGCGGCGAGCATGCTCGAAGGGTCGACGATGCCGCGGCCGGCGATGTCCCGGGCGGTGCCGTGGTCCGGCGAGGTGCGGACAAACGGAAGGCCGAGGGTCATGTTGATACCGTCGTGCATATGCATGAGCTTGAATGGGCCGAGCCCCTGGTCGTGGTACATCGCGACGACGCC
Organism: uncultured Nannocystaceae bacterium; assembly: GCA_964621785.1. Classification (GTDB taxonomy): domain Bacteria; phylum Myxococcota_A; class Polyangia; order Nannocystales; family Nannocystaceae; genus JACKDW01. The sequence continues at coordinate 54,884 of CAZUPD010000012.1, read as the reverse complement.
GTCGAGCTCACCGGCCGCATGCTTGGGAAACGCAGTGTCGGCAGCCAGCGGGCCAAAAAAGGTGCATGTCCAAGGAAGTTTCGTAGCCCATGCGCGCAGGGATGCGATCGCAGGGGCGATCACCCGTGCTTCGTCGTCGCCCAGCATCCCGCGCTCGCCGGCGTGGGGGTTGAGCCCGAGTACCCCGACACGCGGTGCCGCGATGCCGAAGTCCCGGTGAAGTGAGGTGGCCAGCAATCGCCCCGCACGGGTGATCGCCGCGGGGGATAGGGCGTCGGGAACCTGGCGCAGGGGGAGGTGAATGGTTGCAAGTACAACTCGAAGGCGCGGTCCGGCCATCAACATGGCGAAGTTGTCGGTGCCGGCCCGTGCGGCGAGGTATTCGGTGTGGCCGGGGAAGGCAAAGCCTTCGTCACGGCAGCGGGCCTTGTCGATCGGCGCGGTGACGAGGGCTGCGCCGGGTGTAGAGAGGACGCGGTCGACACCGTGGCGTAAAATTGAAACCTGTCCGATCGGTCCTGTTGTAGGTGGTTCGACGAGCACAGGTTCGAGGTGTTGCCAGCCGCGTGTGGCCCAGTCGCAGGCGATCTCCGTGGCGAGGTTGTGGATGCGTGTACGATCGCCAATGACACAGTCCCCGGGTTGCAACCGCGAGGCGGCCGCGACGTGCAACAACAACTCGGGCCCGACCCCGTCGGGATCGCCTTGGGTCACCACCAGTGGACGATGTGTCACGGGCGCGAGGGTAGCGGAATTTGTCGGCGGATTTGGTTCTCGCACTCTCGGTACAAGCGGCACAACCGGTCGACGGGTACGACCTCTGTGGCCTTGAGAGCTTCGTGAGAGATCCGCCGATTCGCAGGTGTCCGCGGCGAACGATTGGGTGAGAAAACAAAGCGAGTTCACGCGGGCGGCCGGCGCTTTTGTTTTCGGGTACCATGTTGTTTGCCGATGCCACACACGCGCGAACAAACACGCATGCAGCGGTCGCGGGGCCCGCTGGCTCTCCTCGCGGTGGGCGGGTTGTGTCTGGGTCTCGCAAGTGTGCCGGCCGCCGCTGAGGGACCCGACAAGCACCTGTCGACCGATCGACCTCCGCGGGCGGTGGCGAAGACGGTGCCGGCAAAGCCAAAGCCGCCGACGAAACGACCCGTACGCCGTGAACAGGCGCCACCTCCGTTTGGCGAAACCTACGATTCTTCAAAGTTGCCGAAGACCGATCACCCGCCCGTGGTCGGCTCGCCGACGATGCGTCCCGGCGCCTCCGGTTGGCCGCCGGCATCGTTGAGTGGGTGGAGCGGCAGCATTCAGGAGCCGGCATTTCGCGACAAGTTGTTCCGGCGCCCGCCGATCCCGAGGCCGGTGGATATCGGGTTGACGCTCAAGCCGGGTGAGCGGTTTCGGTATGACGTCCGATTTGGCGGCAATCCGGCCGGGATCGCCGAGGCCAAGGTTGCGGCGATCGAAGCCGGTACCCACGGCAGTCCCCCGTTGCTACGTATCGAAGGCTTTGCCCGCACGTCGGGGGTGGTCTCGCTGCTGACGACCCTGACCTACAAACTCGAAAACCGGATCGATCGCGTCACCGGTGCACCGTTGGTCGCGTTTGCCACCACCGATCGCGACGGCTTGCTCAAAGGCAAGTTTCGCCACCGCGAGACAACCTCGAACTTCAGCGGTCGGGGGTATGTCGAAATCGTCGACAAGAAGGATGAACGGGTCCAAAAAATTAATCGCCGCTATCCCCTCGACACCTTCGATTCGCTCGGGATCATGGCGTGGGTGCGGTCGCTCGAGTTGGAGCCCGGGCAGAGGGCCAAGGCCCACGCGCTCGATGGTCGCACCCTGCTGCGGGTCGATGTGGTCGGTCGCGGTCCATCGACGCTGCGATCGATGCCCTCGATCGGGACCGCGATCGGGATCGCCGAAGACGACGTCTATTTGCTCGAGGGCTCGATTACCCGCGTCGATCGCCACGGGGTACCGATCCCGAGCAAGCGGGTCTACGAGATGCGGGTGTACATCAGCGACGACGGGCGCAAGATCCCATTGGTGCTCGAGAGTGATATGTGGCTCGGAACAGTCCGGCTCGAGTTGACCCATTACGATCCTCCCAGCGAGTTGCCCGAGATCCCGCAAAACGGGTCAGGTTGACCGACCGCGAAAGCACCTGGTCGCGGGCTCGAAGGCGCAGGTGCGGCGAACCTTCCGGACATCGGGGCGCTTGTGTGGCGGCGTCGTTTCCGAACCCGGTGTGATCAGACCCGCATCTTCGGTCCCGCGTTTTGTTGGAAGCATTGCCGGCTTGTCGCGGGGTGGCGGTGTCGACACGCAGGCGTCTTGACTGCCGGGATTTGTTACACTGCCGCACCGGAGCATTGCCAAACGCCGTCATCAGACGCGACACTTCTTTGCTCGACCGACCCTCCATGGACCAACAGCAGCAGCAGCAGCATCAACGCTATCGCCTTCTGTACCGGCTCGATGCCGGCGGTATGGCAGAAGTGTATGTCGCCGAGTCGGTCTCGATGACCGGTGGCTTCACCAAGAAGATCGCGATCAAACGCATTCTGCCGAAGCTGGTCAAGGAGCCGCGGTTCGTTCGCATGTTCCTCGACGAAGCTCGGCTGAGCCTACGCTTCAACCACGCCAACATCGTTTCCGTCCTCGATATCGGCGAGAGCGACAGCACGTACTTCATCGTCATGGAGTTCGTCGAGGGCACCAACATCAAACAGTTGCTCGAGCATCAAACCAAGCTCGGGCGTCTGATGCCGGTGCCGTTGGTGGTGTGGATGTTGACGCAGATCCTCAGCGGTCTGCAGTACGCCCACGACCTTTGTGATCACGACACCGGTAAACACTTCGGCATCGTCCACCGCGACATTTCGCCGCCCAACATTTTGATCTCGTGGAACGGCGAGGTGAAGCTGACCGACTTCGGCTTGGCCAAGGCGACCACGCAGTTGGAGTCGACCGATCCCGGGGTCGTCAAGGGAAAATATGCATACCTGTCCCCAGAGGCAGCTCACCTAAAAGCGGTCGACCACCGCGCCGACATCTTTTCTGTCGGAATTCTCGCGTTTGAAATGTTGACCGGGCGGCGGCTTTTCAAGGGGAAAAACGACTACGAGACCATCGCGTTTGTCCGCCAAGCCACGGTCCCATCGCTGCGTCGTTACAACCCGCGGGTACCCGAACGCCTCGAGGGGATCGTCCGCAAAGCACTCGCCAGGAACATCGAAGACCGCTACCAGACCGCCGACGAGTTCGCCGAGGATCTGCTCAGCTGGCTGTTCTCGGCCCAACAAAAAGTCTCGTCCCGCGATCTGATCCGCTACATCCGCGATTTTCAAGCGGCCAAGGAGGCCGAAGATCGGCTGCGCGAGGCCGAGTCGCAAAAAGAGCGTTCGCCCGGCGGCGGCAACCTCATCATCAGCCTCATCCAAGAGGAGATGCTCAACTTCCGTTCGCTCGGCGCGACGGGCGAGGAGCAGGGCGGGCCAATCGGGTCCAAGCCGATCGTCGCCGATGTTCCGACGCCGCGACCGGCCGATCCCTCGCGACCACTCGACATCGGCGACTTCGGAGAGGCCGCCAAACCGCCGTCGTCCCAGAGCAATGTCCCGACGTTGTCGGCGCTTCTACAAGATGCAGATACATCAAACTCCGACGCGACCCCGGTGGCGAGTCCGTCGCAGTCGCAATCCCAAGCGACCAAGTCGATGCGAGTCAGGGCTAAACCTCCGGTCCCGACCGGCGACGATTCCAATCCACTGGTCAAGGTCATCGTCGTGATGGCGATCCTGATCGTGTTGCTGTTGATCTACGTGTTCACGTCGACCTAATCCATTCGGGCGGACGTGCCACGACGAACTGTCGTCGAGGTCGCCGGCAGTCCCTCGGGCGAGCGAGTTACACGATCGGGCGTCGATGGTCCGTGCGGCGGGTGTGCCACTTTCGAGCACCGCACGCGCGGTCGGTCGTACCTTCGTTGGCGAGAAAAACCCCACTTCCGGAAAAATCTCGCGTCGGCGAAGGGTTGAGTGAGCTTGCGAGCTCGCGGCGAATGGGTGGAATTTGTTGCTGCTGCACGTTTCGCGGTGCTCGCCTTGGTGGACGTTCGCTGGCGCTTCGCATACAAACGCAGACGCGGGCTCGCTTGGCCCACGGATTGCATTTTATAAACGAAAGAGAATGGAGAAACGCATGGACAACCAAAAGCGCTGGTTTGTCGGGCTCGACTTTCAGGGACGTTGTGCAGGGGCCCTCACCTTCGCCCGCTGGCTGCACACGAGCGCGGTACATCAACACATCGTCGGCCTGCACGTCATTCCCGATCACCCGGGAATGCAGGCGAGTGACCTCCCGGAGTTGTGTGCCAACGCCGAGGTGTACGCCCGCAAGGTGGTGGCGCAGGCCCATGCCACCGATGCGATCAGCGAGGTCGAGACGACCTATGGCGAGGGCGTCGAAGATGGGCTCGAGAAGTTGCTTCAAAACCGGGGGTCGTTGGGTCTCATCATCGGACGCAACGCTCCGTGTAGCGGCGGTCCGATGGTCGCCCTTGGCAAAGTTGCCCGCCGTTTGGTTCGCCACGCCCGCGGGCCGCTCGTCGTGGTCCCCCGCGACCTTCCGATGTCGGCGATCGACAGCGGGCCTGTGGTGCTGGCGACCGATTTGACCGACAACTCTACCCCGGCCCTCGACTTTGCCCGATCCCTCGCCGAACTCACCGCGCGCAAGCTGATCATCGCCTGTGTCGTCCGTGCCTTTGAACCCCTCGATGTCTATGTCAGCGGGATCGGGTGGAACCGGTCCCAACTCGATGCCCGCGCCCAAGGCGAGACGGCACTCGAGCGCTGGGCGACCGCCCTCGGTCTCAAACCAGGACCTTCGGTGGCGTTCCAAATCCTCGATGGACCAACCGAGCCCGGGCTGCTGCGATTTGCCGATCAATGCGGCGCGTCGATGATCGTGTGTGGTTCCAGAAGACTGTCACTCGCCGAGCGGATCTTTACCTCGAGCGTCGGCACAGGCTTGGCCGCCCGCGCCCCGATCCCCGTCGCAATCGTCCCCTTCGACCACGTCGGGCCAACGCCCGCGTGAGCGGAGTGCTCCGCTCGCAATCGTTGTACATTCAATCGAGTCACAGTTTGATTTGGCTGTGACTCGATTGCTACACGGCCGCCAGGCCTGGGCAACGCCTCGGCTAGTTGAGCAATTTTTCATCCGGGCCGACCACCCGCAGGTGTGAACGCTTTTTGTTTTTGGTTGACTTGCCCTTGCCGTTGCGTCGGCGCTTGCCACCGGAGCCGCCAAACGGGCGCACCCAGATCACCGCAGCGACGATGGCCAGCACCGAGGGCAACACCTGCGGCCAGGGTGCACCACGGGCCAGCGGCGAAACCAGGGCCAAGACCACGCCCAAGATTGCAAGCCCGCGTCCGGTGAGTGGTAGCAGTCCCAACACACGCAGGTGGATCCGGGCGAACACAGCCCCAAAGGCCAGGAGCGCCGCGAGGTCGATCGGGGTTGAACCGCCGACGGTGTGTCCGGCGACATCTGGGATGACCAACCCGAGTAGGGCCGTGCCGAGGTAGCCGACAAAGCCGCAGGTCAGGATCATGGTCAAGTAGCGGCGGGTGCCCCAACGGGCCTCGACTTGGCCGCCGACAAACCATTGGATCACGAGCGTCAACAACACCCCGGTGACCTGTTCGGGGGGAAACATCGCCATCGCCGTCAGCGGTTGCCACACCTGGCCGTCGCCGAAACCAGGGCCCAATAGGATTTGCCCGGCGATGTCGCTGCGGTCGGAGAGCAGCGCCGTGGTCGCTGCGACGACCACAAACAACCAAAATGATCCCCTTTGAAATCTCGGGAGGGAGGCAAACGCACGCGGCACCGGGAGATAGTAGCAGGCGCGCATACCGGTGACGACGCGTTGGCCTGAACAACCGCTATGCGGGGAGAGAACGATGCACACGCGTCGACGGCAAGGTCGGCCCACCCGCCACTTTGACGCGAACGCAGCCGACGAGTTGCGACGGCCCGCCGCAGCGACATCTTGACACGGGATGCGGCAGGCCGGGATTCGTATTCTCGCAGCGAGATTGAGGACCTACATGATCAAAACCCGTTCGTTTGTGCTGCTCACTGCACTGTGCTTCACCAGTTGTGCCGAGGCCCAAGATGATACCCAGGACATGCCGACACCCTTCAGTCTGCAATTTGCGGCCGGCTCCGGTGGCCAAATCGTGGGCTGTAGCGACACCATCACCGGTCTCGGGCCCGCGGGTGAGACCTCCGTCGCGCTGAGCGACCTGCGGTTTTATGTCAGCAACATCCATTTTTACGACGCCGACGGCACCGAGCTCGATGTCAGCCTCGACACCAACGAGTTTCAGTACCGCAGCGAGGCGGGCGAGGTCGCCCTGATCGACCTCACCGGTACCAGCGAGGGCTCCTGTGCAGGTACATCGATCTCCTTCGCCGAGGGGACGGCGCGTGTCAACGACGTCATCACCGGCACGGCACTCGTCGACCAGGTGGCGAGCATTTCGTTTGATGTCGGGGTGCCACAGGCGGTGATGAAACAGACGATCGCCGACAACACCGCCGAAGGTGCGCCGTCACCTCTGGCGGAGATGTACTGGTCGTGGGCTTCCGGTTATCGCCACTTTGTCTTCAACTTCACGGTCGATACTGCCGGTGAGCCGGGCGAAGGGTACATCCATATCGGCAGTGGGGACTGTGGTGCCGAGGGGATGCTCGCACTCGAGGACCGCGACTCGTGTGGGCGGGTCAACACCCCGACGGTCACCCTCGACAGCTTTGATCTCACCCGCGACACGGTCGTGCTCGACCTTGCCTCGGTCCTTGCCGAGCAGGACTTTTTGGTCACGATCCGCGACCCCGAAACCCAGGAACCAATCGGTGAGGGCCCCGGTGTGCAGTGCCACTCAGGACCTTCGCAACCCGACTGTGCACCGGTGTTCTCGGCATTTTCACTCGACCTCAACGACGGCTCGTCGACGGCTGCGGCGACCGTCTTTGGCGTGATGTGATGCGTCGAAGTGTCGTCCTCGCTGCGATGCTCGCCGTCAGTTGTGGCGGGGGGGACAGCGACAGCGAAACCATGCCGGAGGCCGAGTTGCGGGCGCTTCTCGGACTTCCGGACCACTTTGAGCTCCCTGCGATTCCCGAGTTTAACCCGCCGACTACCGAGAAGGTCGAGTTGGGTCGGCGTTTATTTTACGAGCGGCGATTGTCGGCAAATGAGACCCAATCCTGTGCAGATTGCCACGATCAAAAGCTGGCCTTCGCCGATGGTCTACAAACTCCCACGGGATCGACGGGCACGGTGCTTGTACGCAACAGCATGGCCCTGGCGAACATTGCCTACAATACCTCGTACACATGGGCGAGCAATGGGCTGTTGACATTAGAAGACCAAATCAAGGTCCCGCTTTTGGCCGATAACCCGATCGAGCTCGGAGTCACCGATGGTGTCCGTGAGGAGGTCCTCGCACGATTCGACGATGATCCCGAGTATGTCGCACTGTTTCGAGCTGCCTATCCGGACGAGGACGAGGGCGCGACCGTCAACAAGATCGTGTTTGCCTTGGCGAGTTTTTGCAGGACGATGATCAGCGGTCAAAGTCCCTACGATCGGTTCCTTACCGGCGACCGCGAAGCCCTGACCGAGCAGCAACGGCTGGGGATGACGCTGTTCAACGGAGAGCGTTTTGAGTGTTTTCACTGCCACGGCGGAGTCATGCTGACCAACGCCTACCGGGATGCCAACACCGATGACGCCGACGTCCATTTGGTGTTTTTCAATAACGGCCTGTACAACGTCGACGGCGAGGGGAGCTACCCAGCCCACGATCAAGGCCTGTACGAACAGACACAAGACCCTGCACACCGCGGGCTGTTCCGGCCGCCGAGCCTACGCAACATCGCCGAGACAGGTCCCTACATGCATGACGGTAGTCTCGCAACCCTGCGTGAGGTCGTCGAACACTACGCGGCCGGCGGTCGACTGATCGAAGACGGACCGTTTGCCGGCGACGGTCGGATCAGTCCACTCAAGTCCGGGCTGGTGCGTGGGTTCGAGGCGACACCCGAGGAGATCGATGCTGTCGTCGCCTTCCTCGAGTCACTCACGGACCCGGCGTTCCTGACCGTGGGGCATCTGGCAGACCCACACAACTGAGACCACAGGCAAACCAGTCAGCCGTAGGCGCGGACGTTCGACGTACATCCGCCGTAGCACGCGTTTTTGGGTTGTGCTCGGACGGTCGATTTCTGCAGCGGTGACTGTGAAGGACGTATCCGCCGCGCCACGCGTTTCGGGTTGTGCTCGGACGGTCGGGTTAGCCGGCCCAGCCGTGGGCGCGGGCAATCGACGTACATCCGCCGCGGACCAACAGCAGTTCTTTGAGGCGTTGGCGACGTACCTCGAGTGGGACCTTGAGCTCGGGTTGGCGCTTGCGCAACGCCGGGACAAACCCGTCGCCGTGGCCCGTATCGGACCCGGGGTCGGCGAGGTCGATGCCGTGGAGTTCGAGGTGTAAGAACCGACGCACTGCGGCCTGGGCTGTGAGCGCGCGTGGGCCCGAAAGCACAAACGTACCGACCATCGGTAGGCGCAGCCCCGGACTGACGCTCACGGGGACTTCCCACAGACCGACCGAGGGCATGAAGTGGGGCTGCGACGGGCCGACAAAACTCTGCCACCCGCGTTTTTGCGACACCGTCTCGAGGCCTTTGGTCGCCATCCAGGCGATCGTGCCCAACTTGGCGAGGTAGTAGATAGGCGACGGCAGACGCGAGGAATCATAGCGGTAGCCGAGCGCACTGACTTGGTCGAGAAGGTTGCGGTCGTGGGTGTAGCCGGGGGCTCGAAAGCCGATCGGATCGCCACCGATGTGGCGCAGAAGTTGGTCGCAACGCAGCAGATCTTCGAAGATCTCCGCCGACGGTCGCCGCGTTAGATCGTAGGCGTGGGAGTAACTGTGGTTGGCGAGCTCATGACCGGCAGCAAGTGCTTGCTGCAGCAACTTTGCCCCTTTCCCACTGCCCTGCAAGTCGCGTTCGAGGTCGCGGCCGACGACAAAAAACGTCGCCCGCACATCGAGTTCGTCAAACAGTTCGAGGTACCGCGGCAGGCAGCGCTCGAGCACCAAGCCCAGGGAATCTTCGGGTGGCGGGGGCAGGCCGTGGATCGCGTGGTAGCAGGTGATATCGTCGAGGTCGACACTGACGATCGTCAGCGGGCGCGGACCGGCCTTGGTCAAAAACCCTTCGATATCCTCCGCCGCCTGCTCGCCACCGACATCGGGCTGGGGGGAGCTCTCGGCCGTGGCGGCGTCATCGCTAGATGCGACGCGGCTGCGGGTGCGGTGGAAGTCGGGAAGGCGAAAGGGTATCGGCTGCATCGATGCTCCGGCGGAGGTCGGCGCAAGTGTTGCCCGCGGCCGATGGATCTGCAACCGGGTGCCCGAATCTTCGTTTGCGGGTGTTCCGGGCGCTTTGTGGGCGATTTTGGAGTCGCCTCGCTCGGGGTCGGCGTGTGTCGGGTAGAGCACGGCCGCGCCTGCACCCGCCGGAAAATCACGATTCGTCGACGCGGACCACGCTATCGCCGTTGGCCCGATCGTGCAGATCAAGTGTACACGCAATGATTGAGAAGGCATGCCGGTCGCGGCAGCGACGTCGACCTGGGATTACAGTGTGTGCATACAATTAAAATCGCAGAAGTGTGCTTGCATGACGCCCGCGAGGTTCTCATGGGCCTTCGCTTCGACGTCGGCGCCCACATACCAGCACAACGAGACACAAAAGCACGGCGCCGCTCGGCGTGTGGACAACGCGGCATCCCGAAGAAGATGCTTCAACCGGCTCACCATTGCTTTCGTACAGCACAGGTGAGCGGCAGCGTAGGCCCTCATTGGCTTCAAACGCCTCAAACTCGGCGAGAATGCTGGCGACGTCGAGTGTGCTTGTATAGGGCTCGGTCTCGGCCGAGTGTGGACTGCAGACCGTTGTGGTTGTCGTTTGCCCGTCGATCATGCTGGTCGCCCCGACGACCACACAGTATTCGGATTGCGTGGCCGGGAACATCACCTGCTGTTGCAGCTCGCCGAGCGGCAACGTCGGGTAGCCTGCGGGATACGGCAGGTCTAAATTGGACTCTTCGGACAGCAGTGACTGCGAAGGCAATTGGGTGCCGTCGGGCCCGAGGCGTGCAGTCCAAAACCGGACCATTCCCGGATTGTTTTGCCCGGGGATCGTCGCCGAGATGTTGAGCACCGGCCCGTAGCGCTCGGAGGTTGGTGTACAAAAGGCTCCGGGTCCACAACTCGAACTCGACAGCTCGCAACAGGCCCGCTGCGTGACCTCGGCGAGGTCGACACCGGGTGTTACTTCGACGTGGAGCTCGCCATCGAGGCCGGTGTGTGCCCCGTTTCCGGTGGTGAAAATGTGCTCGTACACATATCCGGACTCGGTTGCTGGAAACTCGGAGGTATCCAGGATTCGGAGCTCGTAGGTGTGGTTGGGGAGCAACGCGCCCTCGGGCTGCCAAATCAGCATATAGCGGACAATATCTCGGTAGTCCGTCACGGGCGGCATACGGTCGACGAACCGCAAGGACTGGGTGCCGGGCACGTGGGTCTCGCCATCCCAGACTTCGAGGTCGTACTCGAAGTCCGGCTCGCTCGCCCAATACCAAAACTCGCCGGGGACCATGATCACACCGTCGGTCGGCAGTGTTTGTCCCGCCAGGAACGGTTGTGTGAGCTCCGCGTGGAGAAGATTCACGGAGCTTGGATAGGAACAGGCTTGGGCCGGTTGGCTGCCAGCGAGCCACAGCACCAAACCTGCCCCCGAGATTGCGAGCGTTTGATGTCGCTTGGAGCGACGATGTGGTTTGGGGCGCCAGAGCCCTAAAAAAAGTGCCAATACAACGAACCAGTTGTCGTCGAAGTCGCCGGAGGAACCGATGTTGCAGCCGCCCACATCGTCGACAGAGTCGTCAGGTAACAATCGTTGCGTACGCACCCATGCATCCGAACCCTCGTAGACGTCGACCACCCCCGAGCCGTACCCGACGGCATCGGCACGTGGATCGCTGACCAGGACCTGCTGACCAATCTGTGCGACGCGTGGGTTGAAGTGGTCGTCATTGACGTAGACCGTTTCTCCAATCATTTCCCACTCGCCATTCGCTTGGTGTTCAAATACGGCGAATCGACCGTCGTAGAGCACGGTGACGCGTGACTCCTCGACCGCGGTGTCGGAGATCCAACTCGGGTCCTCGCCGTCGACGAATCCCGCCTGCGCAACCAAGTCACCGTACGGTGTCCATACGCCGTCGCTGCCGCGCTCGAGCAAGATACCCCCTAAAACGGCCGTGTCCCCGGCGGCGGCCAGTCCATAGTGCGGCCGGGCGCCCTCGATCTCGCCGACGACATGCCAGCTTCCGGTGTCGTATTCGTAGACGGAGAGCTCACGTCCATCGGCCACCAGCAGCGACTCGCCCGCAAACGCGAGCTCGTGGACATAGGACGGTAGGGACAACCGCTCCTGCCACTGTTGACCTGTCCAATCAAGCAGCACAAGTACCCCGGGTGTAGCGAGCGCCGCATGATCATCTCCAACTGCAAATTTGCGGACATAGTCTGAACGGGATTGCGCAACTGGTTCCCACCCCTCGGCGCTGCGATGGAAAAAATCGATGACCGAATCCCAGCCCGACTGCGACAGAACCATCGCATGGTCGCCAGACAACGCGACTTCGGTACCAAAATACAGCGAGGCTGGATCGACGGGCCCGAGGGAGTCGACCTTGTGCAACGAGCCGGAGGATGATTGATATACATGTACCTCGCCGGTGTGAAAGGCATACTCGCTCGAGCCTTCGGCCCCCACCAGCAGGGTCTCGCCGTCGGCCGCGAGTGACGTGCCAAACCAGTCGTTTGCGTAGCGGGTCACCTCGATGCCGTCGTCCGGCTCCACCACCGGATCGGCGCGCGCGGTCGTGGCTGCGAGGGTGACGATACCCGCGACGATACAGGCCCACATCGGCAAGGTAGAGGTTGGATAGATGGCCATTGAGACATGATAACCTTTGCACGTCGTATGCCACGCACATTTCGCGGGGATACAGGTTCGTCGTGCCAACTTCGTTGGCGTTATGGGATAAAATTGCCAACCCAAACGTCGGGGACTCGGACGCTGGGGCGGGTCTTGCCTTGCCTTGCCGTACCGTACCTGGAACCTCCGGGTTGTAAATACATGTATATGGTGCTATACGACCCTATACGTCGGGTGGTGTGTTCGATTCTTTGAAAGATTTGTACCTGCAATCGCCACGCAATGGATGCTGCTTCCGGTCGCAGATGGGCATGTAGGTTCCGTGACCGGTGGAACGTGGCGCCCCCTGTGCTACGTTCGGGCGTGGCTCGTACCCCCATCTCTCGGCCGATCGTTTCAACTCCGTTTGCAGTCTGCGGCGCGTTGTTGCTCTGCGCCTGCCAGAGCACGGACCCAGCCGTACCCACACCGGTCCAAGCCGACGTCGAGGTGCCTGCCTCGTCCGTCGCGCAAGCTCCTGTGCACCCGCACGAACACCCCGAGCCCGCGGTTCCATTTGTGCGCGATGACATCCCGGCCGCCAAAGCCCAGGCTGTGCGCGAGGGCAAGGCCCTGTTTGTCGACGCCTGGGCCCCCTGGTGTCACACGTGTTTGAGTATGCATCATTATGTATTTCCCGACCCCTCGCTCGCGCCCCTGGGCGAGCGGGTCGTGTTTGCTGCGATCGACACCGACCGGCCGCAAAATGCGGCGTTTGTCACCGCCTATCGCATGTCGATGTGGCCGACCATGTTTGTCATCGATCCCGCCGACGACACCGTGGTCGGGATGTGGCCCGGGGCTGCCTCGGCCGCCGAAGTGCGGACGTTTGTCGAGCAGTCGCTGCAGGTGTTCGACGCCCGTCGGGCCCAAACCCTCCCGGAAGGTTCGCCGGTGGCAGCGCTTGTGGCAGCGCGGACAGCCCTCGCCGCCGGCGACCCGACCAAGGCGATCGAACACTACCAGCGAGCGGCGACGGGCGAGGGGGCAACCGCCGATCAGCGCAGCGAAGCCCTGGTCGGACAGGTCGCCGCGATGTCGCGTTCGAAGCGGTACAAAGACTGTGTGCAGACGGGCCGCGACAACCTCGATGCGGTCACCGGTGTCGCCCGGCCTGTCGATTTTGCCCGGATGCTCGCCTCCTGTGTCGACAAGGTCAACGGGCTCAAACAACAGCAGGAGGTCCGCGAGCTGGTGATCGCTCGCTTGCAGGCGTTGGTCGACAAACCCCATCCAGATGCCTCAGTCGACGACCGGGCCGATGCCCTCGACGGGCTGGCCTCGGTGCTCCAGCGTCAGGGTCGGCGGGCGGAAGCACAAAAGGTGCATGAGCAACGAATTGCCCTACTCGAAGAGGCCGCCGCCCATGCGCCCAATCCCGAAGTTGCAGCTACATTTGATTATGGCCGGGTCGTTTCCTACCTCGCGCTGCACCGCCCCGAGGAGGCGGTCGAGATGTTGACCGCCCGGATCGCCCAGTTTCCCGACAACTACGAACCCCATGCCCGCCTCGCCAGCGTGTTGCACAAACAAAAGAAATGGGCCGAGGCGAAGCGGGCTGTCGAGCGGGCGCTCGAACTTTCGTACGGGCCGCGCAGGCTTCGCTACCTCCGGCTCAAAGCGTCGATTTTGGAGGGGCAGGGCGATGTCGATGGGCAGCTTGCAACCCTGCGCCAGGAGGTCGAGGGGTGGAAAGCGCTGGTGTCTGGCGAGGCGAACAAGGCGGCCTATGAAGCGGCGCGCAAGCGTTTTGAGGAGGCTGTGATCAAGTCGCGCCGCAAGACCCCCGCGGGCGTTCCGGCCGGGTGACGCCACTGGAGACAGGATCGCAGTCGATCGCGAGGCGATCACAATCAAGCTCGTGGAGACAGAAATCTGCGCGAGAGTCAGGTGGCCACAATCCGGTCTGTGGGGGCAGGGTGCTTCGTCGCGGTGAGCGATGTGCACAGTCGGCGACATGACCACAAACAGACCCGCGGGCCGCTTTACACCTGCTCGAGAATCGGCGAGCTTGTGGATATGCCTGCCGACCGTAAGCCGCCCAAGCCGAGCGCCAGGGCGTCCGACGGGGGTCCCGACGAGGACGCGGTGATGGCTCGTATGCGCGAGATTTCGACCTCGGTCGTGACAGCCCGTCCTCCGCGGCGACCGGCGCGTACACAGTCCCGACCCGCTCATGAGCAGGACCGGGAGCGTCCGGCTCCTGTACGTACAAGCGATCCGACAGGTCCACGGCGCGACCTTCGGACGGTGCGTCGATTGCTTGCCCACGCCGAGCGTCCGGCGGCGGAAGATGTCGAGTTGCGGGCCCTAGTCGAGTCCCTGCCAGTTCCAGCACTGATCGCCCGACGCTCCGACGGCCGTCTCACTGTCCTCAACGAGCTGCTCGAGCCGATGTTTGGTCACCGGACCAAGGAACTGCTGTATCGTCCCGATCGTGTTTTATATGCAGATACATCCGATCACCGCGCCCTGATCGAAACCCTGGCCAAAGAGGGGAAGGTCCATGCCCATGAATTGCGGGTGCGGCGGGCCGACGGGTCGCTTCGCTGGGTCGCCGTGTCCGCACGTTCGCTCGCCCACCTCGGCCACGACGTATACCTCTATGTGTTTTTCGATATCAGTCAGCGCATCGAGATGGAGGAGCGGCTGCACCACACGGGCCAGCAGTTGGAGATGGTGAGTCTGGGCAAGAGCGTTTCGCTGACCCACGTCGCCCACGAGTTGCGGGCACCACTCCACGCGATCATCGGCTATGCCGAACTGATGGCCGAGCGCGCCGAGGAGTTGGGCGACGACGAATTGATCGGCGATGTCCACCGGATCCTGCAGGTCTGTCAGCTACAGGGCGACATCCTCGACAACGCGCTCGACCTGTCCAAGATCGAAACAGGGCGGATGGCGATCAAGAGCGAGCCCTATCACGTCGACGAGGTTGTGGCCGAAGCTGTCCATGCGGCCAGGCCACTGTGTCAGCGCAACGCCAACCGTCTGACCGTGCACGGGGCCGAGTCGCTGGGGCAGTCCCGCGGCGATCCGCGGCGCGTCTACCAGATCCTCGTCAATCTGCTGGGCAACGCCGCCAAGTTCACAGCCGAAGGCGAGATCACGTTTGAGGCGGCACGGACCTATCTCCCCGCCGACGAGCGCGAGTGGTTGGTGTTCACGGTCCGCGACAACGGTGTCGGGATGAACGAGGTCCAGCTCGCGCGTCTGTTTCAGCCGTTCACGCCCGGACAGGAACCGACCTACGACGGAACCGGTTTTGGTCTCAAGATCAGCCGCGAACTCGCCCTGCGCATGGGTGGCGAGATCACAGCCGTGAGTTTGCCGCGGCAGGGGGCGGTGTTTACCGTCTACCTCCCGGTCGATGACTCGGACACCGGTTAGCCCGACGTTTCGGCGCGACCTATCCCCGGCTTTGGCGCTGTCGAGGGTGATGCACGTTGCGGGCCCCATGGGTCCTCGGACGTTTCGACGTGTCACAGCTGTGTTACGCTTCGGCGAAGCGAGGTAACTAGATGCGAATGCAACGATCATTCATTGGTCTTACATTGAGTTGTGGCCTTGCCGCCTGCTCTGGGGGCGGGTCGGACACCTCCGATGCGGGCTCGGATACCTCCGCTGGTACCTCGACCTCGGAATCTTCGTCGGGAGTCGCGACGACGGACATGGACACAGAAACGTCGGACACGACCGAAGGCCCCGGTGTGCCCGCCCCTCCGGGTGAATTTTTGCTGCTGACCTATAACGTCGCGGGGCTTCCCCAGGGCATTTCGAGCTCGAACCCCGAGGCCAACATTCCGCAGATCTCTCCGCTGCTCAACACCTACGACCTCGCGTTGGTGCAGGAAGACTTTTACTACCACGCCGACCTCGCGGCCGGTGCGATGCATCCGTTTCACACCCAGCCCTATATGGAGCCCCCCGACATTCTCGATTTGGGGGACGGACTCAACCGATTTTCGCAATTCCCCGTCGAAGATCACGAACGTATCCCTTGGTACACATGTAATGGCGGGATCTCAGATTGTGCGGGTGACTGTTTGGCGACCAAGGGATGGAGCTTTGCACGTACAATGATCGATGCCAATTTGGTCGAAGACGGGGTGCCGGCCGAGATCGATATCTACAACCTACACATGGAGGCCGGCGGTTGCCCGCAGGATGTCGAGATCCGGCTGCAGTCGGCCCACGATTTGGTCGCCGAGATCACGTCCCGCTCACCGGGTCGTGCGGTGATTGTCGCCGGCGACTTCAACCTGCGGGAAAACGACCCCGAAGATGTCGAGCCGCTGATGGTGCTGCTGTCCGGGGCCGAGCTGTTCGACAGCTGTACTGAGCTCGAGTGTGGTGATATCCGGATCGATAAGGTGATGTACCGCAGCGGCGACAACCTCGAGCTGACACCGTTGACCTGGGAGGTTCCGCCGGAGTTTGTCGATATGGACGGCGAAGACCTTTCCGATCACAAGCCGGTGGCGGTTTCATTTGCATACACACCTTTGTAGGTCAATGCTCGACACAGTCGCGTGAGACGGCGCTTGGTGTCCCCGCCACCGGTTTTCCGGCCGGGGGCAATCGTCGTGCATGAGCAACCGTTGGGGAATGAAAGACTCGCCCGCGTCCGCGTACCTGGGGTACACTACCCGGCGATGGCATCGCTCCAGAGAAGGATCGTGCACCTCGTCGCGGCGGTCTGCGTCCTTGGCTGCGCCGAAGAGCGGATCAAGGAACCCGCACGGCTGGCCGACGTCGACCAGTGGATGCGCGTCACCGATCCCGCGATGGACCTGTTCGCCGCGATGCGCCCGGCCGATGCGACCTGCGATGAGACGGGTTTGTATATCGATCCGACCACCCTGGGGTTCGAGATCGACACCGGCCTGTGCGACTATGTGACGCTCACCCAGCCGACTCGGGTTGAGCTGCTCGCCGGCGATATTGTCGAGTTGATCGTCTATCACGATGTCTTGATGGCACCGACGCCGGATGCCGAGGGCTATGTCGGACTTGCGATCGACGGCGAGATTCTGTGGGAAACGACGGTTTCAATCCCGCGAAATCCGGACAAACTCTCGCCTGAGATCGTACTCGAGCGGGATATCCCTGCCGGCGCGGAAATCCAAATCCATGTCCACAACCACGGCGCCAACACCTGGGAGTTGCAGTCCCTGATGTGCAAACCTCCGCCGAGTTGATCGCTTCAACCAATGATCCGTTTCAGCATTCACGCCCTGGCCGCTGCAGCCCTCGTGCTCGCGGCCTGTAAACCCTGCGAAGAAACCGCGGGGGCTGTTTGCCTGGTTGTTGGGACAGGTGAGCTGGGGTTCAACGCCGACGGCCTTCCGCCTGAACAGACCGATCTCTACCTGGTCTCGGCTGCGCGCCGCGGCCCGGATGGGCTGCTCTACGTGATGGACTTCAACAACCAACGACTGCGGCGGATCCGGGACGATGGCACGGTCGAGACGGTCATCGGCAGTGGGTTCCATGCATTTGCCGATGTCGACCTCCCGTTGACCGACACGCCGCTCGAGAATCCTATCGACTTCGACTTCCTGTCCGATGGTCGGATCGTGTTCGTCTCCTATCACGACCCACGTGTGCTCGCGCTTGCCGGCGACGGAACGCTCGAGACCATCGCAGGGGCTGCCGACGGTGTACTCGGGGTCGACGGCAACGAAGGGGACGGAGGTCCGGCGATCGAGGCGTTGTTTATGCAGCTCGACGGGATCGCTGTGGCCCCAGACGACGCGATCTATGTTTCGGATAGCTTCGCCAACCGCGTTCGCCTGATCCGTGATGGGGTCATCGACACGGTCGTGGGCACGGGGGAGCCGGCGTACTACGGCGACGGTGGCCCGGCGGAGGAAGCTGGATTGCACTGGCCGACCGCACTCGAGTTCGACGGGGATGGCAACCTCTATCTCGCCGATACTTTCAATCACGCCATCCGCAAGCTCGCGCCCGATGGCACGCTCACGACCGTGGTCGGCACGGGTGTGAAGGGCTCCTCGGGCGACGGCGGTCCGGCGACGCAAGCCCAGATAAGCCAGCCGTTTGGCGTCGCACTCGACTCGGATGGCACGCTCTACGTCGGCGATCGCGGCAACTTCAGGATCCGCAGGGTCGATGGTGACGGGATCATCGAGACGATCGCGGGCACTGGCGTCGAAGGAGCGAACGGAGACGATGGACCCGCGCTCGAGGCGACTTTTGGCTACGTCGCCCGGCTTGCTGTCGACGGCGACGGGTTGCTGGTCGCCGATCAGTCCAACTCACGGGTACGCCGGATCACCCTGCGCTGATGCAGTTCAACGCGGGCTTGTTTTTTTATGTAGATACAAATAGAAGGTGTCGCGACCCTCACGGAGGGATCGAACACGTCCCGTCGTATCCGTCGGGCAGGTTGCCACACCCTGTGTGGCAGTTGATGCACCCGGTGCCGTCGACTTCGGTCACCTCGCGATCGCCGTTCAAGTCCTGCCAGGTCCAGTCGAGGGTCTCGGGTGCGCTGCCGTCGGCGAGTTTGCGCATCACGGTCCACCGCAGAATCGTGCCCGTGCACGTGGTGTCGTCGAACTCGTACTCTTCTTTGATCACCACGGCATCGACCGGGAACGGTTCCACGCGGCCTTGGTAGGGCTCAAGTGCGCTGGGGCTGGCGAGCATACGTACGTTGTTGAGGTTGTGATCGCCGCTGCCCCGGCAGTCGCGGACCTCGGTATAGGTCTGCTGGTAGTCCGCGGGGAAGTCGGGCTCGGCGTTGATGGTGTCGGTGTCAGTTTCCTCGCCGTCGTCTCGGCACGCGACGAGTGTCACCGCGAGCGCGCACAGGAGCGCGTACTTCACGGCAGCATCACCGTGCGGATCACGTTGTTGCCAGTGTCCGCAATGATCAGCTTGCCCGCATTCCACTCAATGCCGAACGGGAGTTTGAGGAGCGCCGCATTGGCCGGTCCGTCATCACCCTCGTAGCCCTTCTCGCCGCACACGCCTGCGACCGTCTCGATGGTGCCGTCGGTACCGATGGCCCGCACACAGTGGTTGTAGACATCGGTGAAGTAGAGCGTGCCATCGTCGGCGAACGCGAGGTCGACCGGGTAGTTGAGCAGGGCATCGAGGGCGGATCCTCCGTCACCCGCGTAGCCGTTTTGGCTGAGGCCGTCGACCGGCGGCGTGCCGGCGACACGGCGGACCATCCCGTCCTTGTCGATCTTGCGGATCAGGTGATTGCCGGTGTCTGCGAAGTACAGCTCGCCGTCGCGGTACGCGATCCGCCCAGCGGGTGAGGCCGACTGACCGAAAGGTTGCGACATCCGCATCTCGAGCGCGGGGATATCATCGCCCGAGTAGCCCGGCGTGCACGGTTTGGAGCAGAACTCCGCCACGTCACCGCAGGTCCACTTGCCCGAGGTACGCCCGTTGACCGCCGGGCACTGGGTCGGCTCGACCCCCTCTGCGCACGGACCCGGACCCGTCGGCAGTGGCGCATCGATCACACAGCGGCCGGCGAGCAACTGGATGTCGCCGTTTTGATCGATGTACCGCAGCACCTGGTTGGCCTGATCCATGATCACAAGGTTGCCACTGGGATCGAAGGCGATGCTGGCCGGGAGGTCGAGGGAGGCTGTCATCGCGTCGGAGCCATCTCCGAAATAGGCCCGCCCCCCGTCGCCACACGAATCGGAGACGACCCCGGTCTCGGGGTCGATCACCCGGATCTTACTGTTGTGCCAGGCGGCGATGATGATGTCGCCGTTGTCGTCGAAGATCATGTTGGTCGGGTGGTTGAAATCGCCGTTGGCCGGGTCGTCGAGGTCACCGCCTAGCTCGCCGCGACCCGCCACCCAACTCACCGACTCCCCGTCGTAGCGACGCAGGCGGTGGTTGTTCCAGTCGAGGATGTAGAGGTCGCCGTTTGGCGCCGTGAGTGTGTCCTGCGGCAGGGAGAACTTGGTCTCGAGCGCAGGGACCGTCACGTTGTCGGCGTCGCGGTCGTAGCCGTTCTCGCTGCTGCCGGCGATCGTACAAATGTTGCCGGGCTCTTCGCAGTGCGAGGCGTTGCAGCCCGCGATGGGGACGAGACAAAGGGTGAAGGGAAGAACGAAGAAACGGTTCATCGGGCCACCTTCACGATCCGCGAGTTGAGTGTGTCCATTACGTAGAGGTTGCCGTCCGGGTCAAACGAGATCCCGAATGGGCGGCGCAGCTTGGTCTCGGTCGCCGGGCGTCCATCCTCCTCGTCGAGGCCGAGCTCGCCGGTGCCGACCACGGTGCGGATAATCCCAGTGTCGAGGTCGATTGCACGGACTTTGCTGTTGTCGGTGTCGGCGAAGTAGAGGTCGCCGTCGGGGCCCACCTCGAGGTCGCGCGGGGCGTTGAGTTCGGCTTCGATCGCCGGTCCTCCGTCGCCGCGATCACCCTCGACCCCCGTGCCTGCGAAGCCGTCGATGACTCCGGTGTCGAGGTCCATCACGCGGATGACATCGGCCTCGGTGTCGGAGATGAACAGCTCGCCCTCGTGGTAGAGGATGCCGCCGCTCGGGTTGGGGTTGGAGCCGAAGGCCCACGAGAACTGGGCGTCTGTCGCCGGCCCGCCGTCGCCGCTATGGCCGACCTCGCCGGTGCCTGCGATGGTGGTGATGACCCCTTCGACATCGATTTTGCGGATCCGCTGATTTTGTTGGTCGACGATATAGAGGTTGCCCTGCTCGTCGTAGCTCGCATCGTTGAGCTGTTTGAACAGTGCGGAGGTCGCTGCCAACTCACCATCGCCGGCAAAGCCCGCCCCCGCGCCACAGACGATCGTCACATACCCACTATCGGGGTCGACGGTCAGCAGTTTGTGATTGTGCCAGGCGACCACGAGGACGTCACCGTCTGGCTTGAGGACCAGGTTTGTTGGATGGTTCAAAAGCCAGTCGAGCCCGTCGGCACCCCCCGGGGGAACACCGCCTAACGGACCGTCGCCGGGGAAGATCGGGTCGACCGAACCCACCATGGTTTCGATGCTGCCGTCGGGGTGTACACGACGGATGAGGAAGTTGTTGAAGTCGGTGAACCAGGCCGTACCGTCGGGCATCCACAGGAGGTCCTGCGGCTGGCTCACCCGGGTCTCGCGTCGGTGTAAGCCATCCTCGTTGAACCCCTCTTCGCCGGGCAGCCCCAGCCAAGTACACGCCTCGCCCGACTGGAGGTCGTCGCACGAGCGGTCGGCACTATCACAGGCGAGTGGCGCGAGCAGGAGTAGGAGCGCACTACAGGTGGTGATCCTCGAAAACATAATCTAAAGCCCTTCACTAGAAACGGGTGTTTGACCGCGGTGGAGCAACATCCCCTTGGTCAGTGAAAACGTGTCGCCACCGACGGCCCAGGTCCCACCTTCGTCGTCGATCCAGCTGCCGTGGAAGTTGTGCGGGATGTTGATTCCGAGGTCGGCCTCGACCCAGCCCTCCTCCGCGGTGCGTGTGAGTACAGCCCCGAAATTGCCGACCGCAACGCCGTAGCCGTCGCGGCCGAGGGTCACGCCCGTGAGGCCCATCGGAGGTTCGGTGGGCGTCACGTTGTGCCAGTTCTGGCCGTCGTACTCGACGATGATCCCAGTCGCCGAGCCGCCGACTGCGGTGTAGCGGCCATCGTATCCGTGGACGGTGAACAGCGACGAGCCGACCCCGGTGTCTCCCGGTGTGAGCGCGGTGCCGTCCCAGTGGAGCGCGACGCCGCTGCTGCCGACCAGCCACGCATCATCGCTGGCGGTGCCAAAAACCTTCCAAACCGCCGCCGTTGCCGGGATGTCGGCCGGGAGTGTTGGCTCGGGTTCCCAGGTGTCGCCGACCAAGCGCCAGGCAAATCCACCTGCTGCGTCCGACGAACCTCCCACGGCCCACATATTGTCGGGCGCGGTACCCCACAGCCCGAACACGGTGTCGTTGCCGGGGGTGTCCATGCGGGTGAACGCACCATCTTCGTAGCGCAGGATCACCCCGCCGTCACCGCCTAGAAACATCGGCCCACCTTGAAAGCCAAAGACCCACCACAAACTGCCTTGGGCCTCGCCGGTCGGGACTCGCTCCCAGCGCTGGCCGTCGTAGTGGAGGACCAGTGGCCCATCGCCATCGCGGGTGTCGCCGCCGACTGCCCAAACATCGCTCGCGTTGTGCCCCCAGACCGACAAGAGTGCCGACGGCAGGCCCGAGTGGACCAGCTCCCAGGTCGCCTCTTCTTCGGGTGGGTCGTTGCTCTCACACGCCGTGACGAGGCCCAATCCCAGAATCAGCGCAAACGTACGCTCTATGTGCACCAGACGAGTCTAACAGGCTTCGCCTGCGGGCCCAACCTGAGACGGCGGGTCCAAACCCAAACATTGGGTCGGCTGTAGGTACCACGGCGTGAGCGTTCTGCATGACATTCCGATCAGGCCCGACGGGCCACTGGGCGAGCTCGGCCAGGTCCGAGTCGCGGGGCGCGGCTGTGGCGGGATACATTTGGCCGGACGAGCGCATCGGTGGGAGCAACATCCGTGCGCAGCCTGTGAGCTCTTTGTAGATTCAATGAGTTGCGTCAGGGGGTGCGCAGGTTGGTCAGCAACGTCCAACAGGCGGCGATCAGTGCAAATGCACCGATCGGGACCAGGACGATCCCGAGGCCGGGGTCACCGGCGTAAAACCACAGGCCACCGAGGAAAAACCCGGCTGGGAGGCATACTCCCGCGGTCGTCAACAACACACTCGCGCGGCGCAGCGTCGATGGCTCGAGCTCTTGGAGGTGGGGCACGATCGCCGCAAACGCCAGGTGACAAAGTCCCAGCAGGGTGCCGTGGGCGTGGGCCAGGGTCCACATATGCCTTCGCGTGCTGTTGGCGACATCGAGGTACAGACCGAGTTTGAGTCCGTGAAGGGACTCGAGCACGAGGCCGGCGGCGGCGAAGATCAGCACCCACCACAGGCCGAGGCGGATGTGGCGACGGCACGCAGGCGGGGCGCTCGGCATGGTCGCCAATGTACAACGGGCGGCTTCGGTGGGTCGTACAAAGCTTCTTGGCCCTCGACTTGACCGAATTCGCAGCGCAGTGCCACAGTCGCGGCGTGTCGCAGCCCGAGATTCGATGTGCCCGGTTGACCGCACCGCACAACCTCGAACTCGTCGTGTGCCCGCAGCCGGAGCTCGCCGATTGGCAGGTGCGTGTGCGCGTCGACTTGGTCGGGGTTTGTGGCACCGACCGGGCCCTTGTTGCGGGGACGTTGCCCGCAGCCTTGCCGTTGACTCCCGGGCATGAGTTTGTCGGGACCGTCGTCGAGGTCGGCAGTGACGCACATCGAGCCTGGCTCGGCCGCCGCGTGTGTGCGGACATCAACAACACCTGTGTGTCGCGCGGTTCGACCACGCCCTGTCGCGCCTGTCGAATCGGACATCCTCACCACTGTATGCGGCGCGACGTCACCGGGATCGTCGAAGCTGCCGGGGCATTTGCCGAAACACTCGCCGTGCCCGCGGCCAATCTGTTTGCCGTCCCCGAGACGGTCGACGATCGCCGGGCCGTGTTTTGCGAACCTTTGGCCGCCGCGATCCAGGCGTTTGAACAGGTGCCGGTCGGGCCGGGTGATGTCGTCGCCGTGCTCGGTTGCGGTCGACTCGGGAGTTTGATCGCCGCTGTCGCCCATCGCCGTGGCGCCCAGGTCATCGCCATCGGGCGCAATTCGGGTCGGCTCGCGGTTTGTCAACAACTCGGCGTCGGCGACGTTTTACATACAACGGTCTTTGCCGGCGACACCGGGTATGCGCGCGCCAAGATCGATGAGTTGACCGAGGGATTTGGCGCCGATGTCGTGGTCGAAGCAACCGGGAGTGCCGAGGGGTTGGCGGCGGCGCAACAGCTCGTGCGCCCGCGTGGGGCTATCGTCCTCAAAACCACCTGCGGTCTCCCACCCGAGGGATTTGATCTCACCCGTGCCGTGGTCGATGAAGTGCGTTTGGTCGGGTCGCGCTGTGGACCATTTGCCGCGGCGATGACTCTGCTCGCGGGGGGCGACTTGGCGGTCGAGAACATGATCGAAGCGACCTACGGGCTCGCAGATGTCGCCGAGGCGGTCGCACGCGCGGGCGAGGTGATGAAGGTCGTCGTCGATCCACAGGCCTGAACGGCGGCGATTGCCGAGCATCAACGGGACGCGGACGGGTCACCGTGCGGAAGCAAAAACATTGCAGGTACAATCATGGCGTTGGTCGGTCGGACGGACGGATGTTGTCGTAGCGAGGTGCATTTGCAGATACAAATATCGCCATCTAGGTCACCCGCCGCAGGTGCTCGAGCGTGATCAACTCGCTCTCGATACGGTCACCCGTAGCGAGCCGGTCGTCGAGCAGATGCGATGGTTTGACATTGCCGAGCGCAGCCAACAGATTTTTGCGCACGCCCGGGTGTTGGGCCTCGAGCTGTGACAACAACTTGCGCATCTGCACGCGCTTGAGGTTTTCCTGGGACCCACACAGGTCGCAGGGAACGATCGGAAACTGTTTGAGCGCGGCGTATTCGACGATTGTTTTCTCAGCACACAGACAAAGTGGCCGGATGATCGTATTGCGGCCGTCGTCCGAGCGCAGTTTGGGTGCCATCGATTTGAGTTGTCCGGCGTAGAACTGGTTGAGCAACAGGGTCTCTAAAAGGTCTTCGCGGTGGTGTCCGAGCGCAATCTTTGTCGCCCCGAGCTCGCATGCGGTGCGGTAGAGGATGCCGCGTCGCAGGCGTGAACACAGCGAACAATAGGCCTTGCCCGCGGGGATTTGTTCGGTGACGACCGAATAGGTGTCGCGGTGGAGCAGGCGGTAGGCAAATCCCTCGGCTTGCAGGTGCCCGCGCAACACCTCGACCGGAAACCCCGGATGCCCCTGATCCAGGTTGACGGCTACGATCTCGAAGTCGTACGGGAGAATCTTGCGGTAGTCCCGAAGTAGGTGGAGCAGGGCCCATGAGTCCTTGCCCCCTGAGATACACACCATCACCCGGTCATCGGGTTCGAGCAGATCAAACCGCCGATTGGCGCGGGAGATTCCGCGTAGCAGCGTGCGTTCGACGGTGGAGAGATTCATGTGTGTACAATTACGGCTGAAGCATCGGACACCCGTTCGGGGTCGGCATGTCTGCGATTTCCCAGGTCGCGGCGAGACTCGTACGTCGGATCGAGGCGCCGGCCGGGGCAGGAGCTACATGGGGATCTGGGGTCTCGCCATTGTTGTCCATCAGATTGTTGTCGTTCGTGATTCCGTAGATCACCGCATCGAAGGGGACGGTCTCGGCATCGACACTGTCATAGGCGACATCAAACAGGGCGACGGCATCGGCCACACCCATGGGGTCGGAGTTTTGCAAATCGAAGAAGAAGTCGATCGGATAGTCCAACTCGGGGTTGTAGTTTTTGTCACCGGTCATCGGCCCGCCGACCAAATAGCAGCCGCCGGGTTCGATCGTCGCATCCGCCGGGAGGTCGATCCCCCAGTAGGTGTCATACGAGTTACCCGCCCAGGCGAGGGAAAACCCGCTGAGGCTAAATGGATCCTCGCAGGGGTTTTGAATCTTGACCCACTCCCACGTATCGTCGCCCATCGGCAGGTCGTAGAGGACTTCTGCGAGCACGATGCCGCCACATTCGACACCTTCGGTATCGGTGTCCCCCTCGGTGTCGGTGTCCCCCTCGGTGTCGGTTTCCCCCTCGGTATCGGTCTCCCCTTCGCTGGTCGAATCCGTTTCGCTATCCGTGGGATCCTCGGTGGTGGGCGCCTCGGTGGTGGGATCCTCGGTGGTGGGATCCTCGGTGGTGGGATCTTCCGTGGTCGGGCCCTCTGTCGTCGTCTCAGACTCGGTCCCACTCGTTTGTGTCGTGTCGGTCGTCTCGCCGGTCGGGGTTTCGGTTGTCGTGATAATCGCGGTTGTCGAACCGGTCGTCGGCCCCTGGGTGCCGGCCGTGGTCGCGGCATTGGAGGTTTCGTCCTCATCGGGCGCGCAGGCGCAGAACCACACTGCGGCGAATAGCGAAGTGATTGGGCGTTTCGAGGGCGCAAACATGGCGGGAAGGATAGGCAACCCGCGTGACAGCGAAGTGTTTCTCGTTTGTGGATGATGTGCGTTTGCCCGCGCAATCGTGTCGGTTGTCGCGTCGCAAATCCCGGGGCTATCCTCAGAGTTCTCGATGCCACACGCCGATCAACAGACGCCAACCAATCCGCTGCTGGGCCGTGATATCGAACAGATCAGCGACTCTTTGCCGACCGCCGTATTTGTCTTCGATGTCGAAGACGACGGGGGGTATCGACTCATCGCCCTCAACCAGCTTCACCGCGACCTCACGGGCCTCGACGATGCGGTCGGCAAGCGCCTCGAGGAGTTTTTGCCGCCCGACATGGCCGCGGCGGTACAGGCCAACTACGACCGCTGTGTTCAATGTGGTGAGCAGATCTCGTATCGAGAGCAACTCGCACTCCCCGCTGGTGTCCGCTGGTGGCGGACTTCGCTGTCGCCGATCCGAGATCCCGGGGGAGCGATCCGCAGGTTGTTTGGCTCGGCCGTCGACATCACCCGGCAGAAGTTGGCCGAGGAGCGTCTGCAGGAGGCCAACCGGGCGCTCGACGAGGCGATCCAGATCATCGCCCACGATCTCAAGCAACCACTGCGGGCGATCCGGTATTCGGTCGCCTTTGCCCTCGAGGACCACAGCGAGGGGATGGACCCCGGTTTGCGCAAACGCGTCGACAAGGTCGATACGCTGGCCGATCAGGGTCTTTCGCTCATCGGCAGCCTCACCGTTTATGGGCGTCTGGCGACCGAGGGATTTTGCCGGACCGAGGTCGATACCGATGCGATCGTGCGCAAGGTATTGTCGACGTTTGCCGGTGAGATCGAAGCGCGCAGGGCCTGCGTCGAGGTCAATCCACTGCCACAGCTGTACGGCGACAAGATGTTGGTCGAGCGCGTGTTTGCCAACCTCATTGCAAACGCTCTCAAGTACAGCGATGGAGAACCCGAGGTCACCGTCGGCTACACCGATGAAACTGCGGAGTACTGGGTTGCCGACCGCGGAATTGGGATTGCCCCGCGTCATCACGCCAGCGTATTTCGCCTGTTTCGCCGGCTTCACAAACCGGGGGAGCGCGGTGGTGGCGATGGGATGGGACTGTCGCTGGTGGCCAAGATCGTGCATCGTCACGGCGGTTCGGTACGCCTGACATCCGAGCCCGGTGTCGGGACGACAGTGTATTTCCACCTGCCGTTCGAGCAGTAGCTGAACACGGCGTGGTAGATTCCAGTGGCCTGTATGTCCACCCCGGGTCGCCTGTCGGAACTGACGTTCCAACTCATCGTCGAATCGACGCCCAACGCCATTGTCCTCGTCAATAAAGAGGGCAAAATCGCCTATCTCAACAGCCAGACCGAGGCGTTATTTGGCTATACACGTTCTGAGTTGATCGGGCAGAGGGTCGAGCTGTTGATGCCGTCCCGCTACCGCGGCGAGCACCCCGATTTTCGCACCGCGTTTTTTATGTCCCCGTCGGTCCGCGCCATGGGTGCCGGACGTGAGCTGTTTGCGATCAAAAAAGACGGCACCGAGTTTCCGATCGAGATCGGACTCAACCCGGTGGTGACGATCGAGGGCACGATGGTACTCGCGTCGATCATTGACATCACCGAGCGCAAGCGGGCCGAAGAGGGTTTTCGTCTGGTCGTCGAATCGGCTCCCAACGCCATGCTGCTGATTAACCGGGCCGGGACCATCACCCTGATGAACAACCAAGCCGAGGCCTATTTTGGCTATACCCGCGACGAGTTGGTCGGCCGCCCGCTCGAGACACTGATCCCCGAACGTTTTCGCCGCCAGCACCCCGATCAGCGGCGAAGTTTTTACGCCCAACCGCGGGCGCGGGCGATGGGGGTCGGTCGCGACCTCTATGCCCGGCGCAAGGACGGCACCGAGTTTCCCGTCGAAATTGGCCTCAATCCGATCAACAGCGGCGACGCCATTCTTGTGCTCGCCTCGATCATCGACATCACCGAGCGCAAGGCTGCCGAGGAATTGATCCGCGCCCAAGTGTACGAGCTCGCGCAAAAAAACAAGGAGCTCGAGCAATTTGCCTATATCGCCTCCCACGATCTGCAAGAGCCGCTGCGCACAGTTACCAATTATATCGGTCTGCTCCAGGAGGATTACAGCGACCAATTAGATGCAACAGCACATCGGTTGCTCAAAACCATTATGGGGGCGTCGGTGCGGATGCGGGTGCTGATCCAGGCCCTGCTGGCGTTTTCCAAGCTCGGGCGCAACAAAGCGGTGACCACGTTTGAGACCGCCGAGGTGTTGCGTCAGGTGCTCGAGGATTCGCGTGCGAGTATCTGCGAGACAGGGGCGACTGTTGTGTGTTCCGACCTCCCGCGCATCGACGGCTATGAGCTCGAGTTTCGCCAACTCCTGCAAAACCTATTGGCCAACGCGATCAAGTTTCGCCGCCCCGACGAGGACCCGGCGATCGCGGTTCGAGCCGTGCGCAGGTCGGACAGTTGGGAGTTTCAAGTCGAAGACAACGGGATCGGGATCGATCCGAAGTACCACGACAAGATCTTCCACATCTTTCAACGCCTGCACACCGACGACACCTACGAGGGATTTGGGATCGGGCTGGCCAACTGCAAAAAGATCGTCGACCTCCACCGCGGCAAAATCTGGGTCGTCTCCGACGGCTGTACCGGGACCACGGTTCACTTCACGGTCTCGAACGCTCTCGGTTCGTAGCAGCCTCGGAGCCTGGTGTGTCGCCTCGTGCCGGAGGTTTGCGCAGGCGCTTTGGACTCCGGACAGAAGATTGTCAATACATGGGAACCACGGAGCTGCTTCGCGCCCGTCAACCCGGTGCTGGCGAAGGGCTGGCAAAATCGGAGCGGGCGAGCAGCGGCATCAACCCGCGAAGGTCTTCGATCAACCACTGCGCGCCAGCGGCCTTCAGTTCCGCCTCGCCGCCCATACCCGACGTGACGCCGATCGTCGCGATCCCGTGGTGTCGCGCACCTTCGACATCGACAGCCCGGTCGCCGATCATCCACAGCCCGTGCGGGTTTTTGGGCGGCTTGTCGGTGACCGCTGCGATCGCAGCCATGGCCGCCGCGATCACCTCGGCCTTGGTCTCGCGCCGGGCCTCCAACATCGGGCCACAGATTGCGGTAAAAAATGTATCTACACCGAGTGCCGCGAGGATGCGGCGGGCGTAGGGCAGTGGTTTGCTGGTCGCGACCGCCAGCGGATAGCGGGTGTGCAGCGTGGCGACGACCTCGGGCATTGCGGGAGTCGGCAGCGATTGTCGTTCACAAATCACGTCGTAGCGGGCGCGGTAGCGGGTGATGAACTCGTCGATCGCCGCCGGGTCGTCGGTGCCGAGCAGCGCGCCGGCGCTGTGGTGGAGCGGAGGGCCGATCAATGGCCGCACGGTTTCGCGGTCGACCGCCAAGTGGCCGAGTGAGCGCAGGGCGTGGTTCATGCAGGTGTGGATCGACGGCAGCGAATCGATCAGCACGCCGTCGAGGTCGAACAGGAGTCCTCGGATCGAGTTGCCTGACACACCGGGACTGTAACCCGGATACAAACACCGACGTGGTGCTGGGGCCGCGGTTGCCGTGTAGATATTATGACTTTTAAGACAGGTTCATTCGAGAGGTGTGGATGCACACTCCTCCCCGTATTTGCGCCGGTGGTCGGCCGAACTCGATTGCGCGCCTTCGCGGAGATTCGTGGTGTTGCATGAGTGGGGTCACGGGTTTGGCAACAACGGCATGATCCCGAGATGTGTTGTGGCGGTGTGAGCCGACCCCGCAAGTGCACCGCGGTGCGAGGCGACCGACCGTGCCTGGCCCGGGTGACAGGCGACCGCGTTGTTCGGTCGTCATCTTTTAAAGATGACGCGGCAACCTCAGACCACGCGTGGCTTGTCTTTGCAGGTACGGATGCGTCAACACAGTGAGGCAACGAACAGTGTGACACCACACGGGACTGCGAGAGCTTCCACCTGCTGCGAAAGGCGGACGTGCTGATACGGTTTTTAACCGATGGAAGCAGCGACGACGCAGCCGGCGACCGACTTTGAGACCGACCCGTCCCGTTACCGCCACTGGCGTGTCTCCTATGAAGGAGTCATCGCGCGCCTGTGGATGTGCGTGGACCCTGATGGAGGCCTACGCCCTGGATACGAGCTCAAGCTCAACAGCTACGACCTAGGCGTCGACTTGGAGCTCGCAGATATTGTTCGCCGCATGCGGTTTGAACACCCCGAAATCCGGTGTGTGGTCATCAGCTCCGGGACCGACAACGTATTCTGTGCAGGTGCAAACATCCACATGCTCGGGACCTCGACCCACGCGTGGAAGGTCAACTTTTGCAAGTTCACCAACGAGACCCGTTGCGAGTTAGAGGCCGCCGAGTTCGAGAGTAGCCAAGCCTACCTCGCCGCCTGCAACGGCACGACGGCCGGCGGTGGCTACGAACTCGCGTTGGCCTGCCGCGAAATTTATCTCATCGACGACGGCAACTCGGCGGTCAGCTTGCCCGAGGTTCCGCTGTTGGGCGTGCTGCCGGGCACCGGTGGCCTCACCCGCCTGGTCGACAAGCGCAAGGTCCGACGCGACCGCGCCGATGTGTTCTCGACCACCGCCGAGGGGATCCGCGGCAAACGGGCCAAGGCCTGGAACCTGGTCGACGACGTGTTTCGCCGCAGCAAGTTCGAGAAAAAAATCACCGATCATGCGGTCCTGGTTGCAGCTGAGATGTCGAAAAAGGCAGGTCAGGACACTCGTGTCGGGGTCACGCTCGGGCCGCTGTCACCGACCTGCGAGGACAATGCTCGTATCTACAAATATGTCAGCCTGCGGTGGGACGACAACACCCGGCTCGCCGAGTTGACTGTACAAGCACCGACTGCCGAAGACACCGCGCTTGCGGCCGCCGGGGCCGAGGCCTATCACAAGGCCGGCGACCAGGTGTGGGCGTTGCGGGCGATGCGAGAACTCGACGATGCCCTCCTGCACCTGCGGATCAACCTCGGCGAGATCGGGCTTGTGTTGGTGCGAGCGGTTGGCGATCCGGCCGAGGTGCTGGCCCACGACGAAGCCCTCCACGGGTTGAAGGACCACTGGTTCGCCCGCGAAGTTGTCGGTCTCATGGGACGCGTACTGCGACGCATCGACCTCACCAGTCGGTCGTTTTTCGCCATGGGCGATGCCGGGACCGCGTTCGCCGGCTGTCTGCTCGAGCTGGCGATGGCCTCCGATCGCTTTTATGTGCTCGACGATCCCGACAACCCGGTCGCCATCGGGTTGAGCTCGTTCAACGCAGGCGCGCTGCCAATGACCCATGGATATGCAAGGATCGCCGCCCACCTCTACGGCGAGCCCGACCTGCTGCAACAACTCGAAGGCCGCCGCGGCCTGCTCGACCCGGGCGAAGCCGACGACGCCGGGCTTGTCACGGTGCTGCTCGACGATATCGACTGGGACGACGACACCCGGGTCGCGATCGAAGAACGGGCCAGTCTGTCGCCCGACGCGTTGACCGGGATGGAGGCCAACCTGCGCTTCCCCGGGGTCGAAAACGCCGACAGCAAAATCTTTGCCCGCCTGACCGCGTGGCAAAACTGGATTTTTATTCGTCCCAACGCGACCGGCCCCCAGGGTGCATTGAGCCTCTACGGGAAACCCGAGCGCCCCTCGTTTGATTACCACCGCGTCTAACCGTATCGCCGAAGTTTCGGAGCAACCCCATGATCACGTCCATCGATCTCAACAGCAAGATCCCCAACAACGTCGGACTTTCCGATGATCCCAAGCTTCGGCGTGCACTCGAGAAGTGGTTGCCGAACTACCTCGAGTGGTGGAACGACATGGGTCCCACCGACTTCGCCGACAAACCGATCTACCTGCGCACGGCGATTTCGGTGGATACCGGAGGGTGGGCCCACTACGACTACGTGCGCATGCCCGACTACCGCTGGGGCATCTTTTTAAATCCCAACAAAAACGAGTCGCTGATCTCCTGCGGTGACGATGCCGGCAAGCCGGCCTGGCTCGAAGTTCCGGGGGAGCACCGCAACGCCCTGCGGCGGATCATCGTCACCCAAGCCGATACCGAGCCGGCGAGCGTCGAGCAACAGCGGCTGTTGGGACACACGGCACCGAGCCTCTACGACATGCGCAACCTGTTTCAGGTCAATGTCGAGGAGGGCCGACACCTGTGGGCGATGGTCTACCTGCTGCACAAGTACTTCGGTCGCGATGGTCGCGACGAGGCCGATGCACTGCTAGAGCGCCGTAGCGGCGACGAGGACCGTCCGCGGATCCTGGGGGCGTTCAACCAACCCTGCGATCATTGGCTCAGTTTCTTTGCATTTACAATGTTCACCGACCGCGATGGCAAGTATCAGCTCGCGGCCTTGAGCCACAGCGGCTTTGATCCGCTGCGCCGGACCACGGAGTTCATGCTGACCGAAGAGGCACATCACCTGTTCGTGGGCGAGACGGGGATGGACCGGATCATCCAACGCTCCGCGCAGCTGCAAAAACTCGATCCCAACGGCGATGTCCGCAACCAGGGTGGGATCGACTTCGATCTGATTCAGCGCACGATCAACTACTGGTTTAGCTACAGCCTCGACCTGTTCGGAGGCGAGATCTCAAACAACGCTGCCGACTTCTTCGGCGCCGGTCTCAAAGGTCGCTACCGCGAAAACAAGTTTGAAGACCACAAGGCGCTGTCAGGCACCTACCGCATGAAGCAGGTCGACAACGGCAAACTAGTCGACCGCGATGTGCCCCTGCGAAATGCCATGAACGAGGTGCTGCGGGACAACTACGTGGCCGACTGTGAACGAGCGCTGCGCAAGTGGAACCGAACCCTCGAGCAGTCAGGTCTCAAGACAAGGCTGACGCTCCCCAACCGTCGCTTCCATCGACACCAGGGGATTTACGTAGGTCACCACTTCGACCCCCATGGCAATCTGATCAGCGAAGACGAGTACGCAGCTTCACACTCAAAGTGGCTGCTGACGCCCGAGGACAACGACTACCTGCTGTCGATCATGAAGCCAGTGTACGAGCCCGGAAAGTTCGCCAACTGGATCGCGCCGCCAAAGCGCGGGATCGAGGGGCAGCCGGCCGACTTTGAATACGTGAAGCTGTAGGCGCGGGCTCTTTTGGCCGTGAGACCGGCCCTGAGAGTTTCGTAGTAGGCAACTACAGCGTCGGCTCTCAGGTCTCGGTTGGTCTCGGTTGACGGCCATGATTCCAACGCGAATCGTCGTGCGTGGCTCGGTCGTGTTGGCGAGTGCGGCGAGTTGGCGAGGTCGTCGTGGGTGTCGGTCGTGTGTGTTGGCGAGGGCGGTTGGCGAGGTCGTCGTGCCGAGCGTTGGCGGTGTGTTGGCGAGGTCGTCGTGCCGAGCGTTGGCGTGCGGTCGTTGTGCGAGCGAGTAGGCGAGGTCCTCGTGCGAGCATGTTGGTGCGTGTCGGCGAGGCCGTCGTGGGTTCGGCGAGGTCGTCGTATGAGCGGTCCTGGCGGCGCGGTCGTGCCAGTGTAGGCGAGGTGTTGGGTCAGGGCCATGGTTCCGCCGCGAAGCGTCGTGTGGGTCATGCGGGTGATACATCGGGCCGGCTGCGCAGACGAACCTGGCTGTTGGCGCGTAGAAAATGATATGTCTGAATGGTCAGCTAGATGTACATTCAAAATTTGACCGAGGATTCTACAAGGATAGGCCCGTTCGGGCCAGCCAGCTTGGTGCATGCGGGTTGATGTAGGTGCGCAGAGATGGGCGTTTCTGTTTCTGTTTACATGTCTCTAGGGTCATGTAGTATGGGGTCATGAACCGACGAATTTTGCCTGGGTGGATGGTGTTCGCTGTTGTGGCTGGCTGTAGCGGAGGGGAGTCGACCTCCTCGGATACGTTAGGGCAGACGACGACTGCGACGACGACGACTGCGACCGTCACGACGGGTGAGACCGAGGAGACCACCACCGAGGGGACCGGCGACCCCAGTGGCTCGGAGTCGGATGCGATGACCGAAGATGTGACGACCGAAGATGTGACGACCGATGCCCCGACGACCGAGGGTCCTGCGATGTGTGGCAATGGAGTGGTCGAGGCGGATGAAGCCTGTGACGATGGCAACGACATCGATACCGATGCTTGTCGCAATACTTGCGAGGCTGCGGGCTGCGGTGATGGCGTTGTCTGGGAGGGAACCGAGGAGTGCGACGATGGGAATGACGTCGACACCGATATGTGCCTCAGCACCTGTGTAATGGCGATCTGCGGCGATGGCGTGGTCTGGGAGGGAACCGAAGAGTGCGACGACGGCAACGATGATGAGACCGACGGTTGCTCCAACCAGTGCACGATGTCGGTTTGCGGCGATGGCATGGTGTCCGGCAACGAGACCTGCGACGACAGCAATCAGATCGATACCGATGAATGTACAAACGCCTGCCAAGATGCGGCATGTGGCGACGGGATCGTATGGGAAATGATGGAAGAATGCGATGACGGCGGTGAGTCAGATGTGTGTGACGACGACTGTACCCCGGCGGAATGTGGCGATGGCGTGTTGAACGTGATGGCTTCTGAGGAATGCGACGATGGCGGCGAGAGTGCGGACTGCGACGACGACTGTACGCCCGTGGAGTGTGGCGACAATGTTGTCAATACAACCGCTGGCGAAGAGTGCGACGACGGCAATACCAACGACATGGACGGGTGCTCGGCCAACTGCACGTCCGAGAGCAAGTACCTATTTGTCACCAGCGAGATGTACAACGGCAACCTCGGCGGGCTTGCAGGCGCCGATCAAAAATGCCAAATGCTCGCGGACACAGCCGGACTTCCGGGCACCTACTTGGCGTGGCTGGGCACCGCGAACGAGGGTCCGTCGACCCGGTTCACCCAGTCGAGCATGCCGTACATCCGTCCCGACGGGGTGCTGCTCGCCAACAACTGGGCCGACCTCACCGACGGGAGTCTGGCCAACCCACCCAATGTCACCGAGCTCAATACACCGGTACCGATCGGCACGACCAACTGTGCCGGCGGCGGGTTCCCGACGGTGTGGAGTCATGTGCAATTCAACGGCAATTCAAGCGGCTCCAATGTCTGCGGCGGATGGACATCGACCAGCGGCGGCTCGAGCTGGGGACGCGCTGATTCGACGAGTCAGTGGTCGAGTTGGTGTGGGGGAGGAATCTGCAGCTGGCTTTCGCCGATCTACTGCGTGCAGCAGTGACCGAGGTGGACCCGTGCGGCCCAACGGTTGAGACGGAAGACGTTGGCAAAAACAAATCTCGTCAGATTACATGCGCATGCATGTAATCTGACGAACGCTCGTTCCATGGCCGCGACAAGACCGTCGCGTCCAGGGGGTGCTCCTTGGAACGCTCACTTCGATTCTTGGTGAGGAGTCCGGCGCGGGTCTGGTGAGCACCGACGTCGACGTGAGTCGTGCCGACGATCGCAATGATTCGCGGCGGGCAGGCGGATTGGCCCACATGGCGCGGTTCGGCGATAGCGAGAGAACGCGACAGACGGCGATTCCAAGCACGGCGTTCGACGCGTCAAAACAGCCCTTGCGTCGAGACGTTTACGACCTGTTCGTGCGCCGCGGGCGGATTCGGTGTCGCACCACTTGTGGTCCGTGACGCAAATGCGGGTGACCCCGCTGGGATGTGATGCGGCGTGAGCGATGATAGCCACGCGCTTGCGTGCATTTGCAAACCACCTCTTCTCGCAAAATTTGGTATGTCGTTTTCGACATGCTCGAAAGGTCTACGTGCCCCAAAGGTGATGTCATCCCGTATGATGCAGTGTCATCGCTGCCTCGAGTGACCCGGCACTCCGATCGCATTTGCCCACGGCCCCGGGCGCGCCGTTCGGGTTGCGTTTGAGAACTCTCGTGGTTGGCTACCACATACCCTGCCAAGGTTTGATCGTCGCCTCGGACGTCGCGTTTGCCCGCGAGCTTATCGCGTCTCTTGGCGAGTACGGGACGAAACTGGCGTTTGCCCACCCCGCACATGCGGCCCAGATGGTCGCCCAGGGTCATCCCGAAGTTCTCGTTGTCGAGTTTGCAGCCATCGAAGCACTCGAAATGATGTCCGCGAGCCCGGCGGCCATCGTCTTGATCACGGATGAAACACAGGTCGCGCGCGCCCTCGATGCCGGTGCCGACGATGTCGTCCTCGCCCCGTGGACTGCATCGCAGATCTCCGTGCGATTGCAAGTACATCTCCGGACCGGAAGCACCCTGCATCAGGTGTCCCAGGGCTTTGATGCCTGGGCGATGCACGCTCCCGACGCCCTGGTGTTGCTCGACGCTCACGGCCGGGTACAGGCGTGGAATATCGCGGCCGAGGCGGTTCTCGGACACCAACCGCGGGAAGTGATCGGGCGTGCATTCTCCGATTTTATTGCTGATACACAGGAAAAAACATCGCTTGTGACCTCCCTCCTCGCCGGTACCTGCGGTGAGTTTATCGCGTCGATGCGGATGCGCCACGCAGATGGGCACCTGCTCGATTGCTCGGCGACCGTCGCCCGCTGGTCCGACGACCACACCTGGCGCATCGGCCTGCGGTTCGAGGAGGCCCCGGAGGTCGAACACGAGTTGATGCGGGTCGCGTCGTTTCCCGAGCTCAACCCGACACCGGTCTTCGAGATCAGTACCGAGGGTGAGTTGTTGTATATGAATCCGGCGATGCTCGACCTGCCGCGGGAGACCACCGAAGAGATGGTGGAAGGGGTCGCTTCGTTGAAACTCGCCCCTGATGCGACCTTGGTGCGCGAAGTTCATTGTAACAGCAAGTGGTACGAGCAACACATCCACCACACCAGCGAGTGGAACTCGACCCGGACCTATGTCATCGATATCAGCGAGCGCAAGGCGGTGGAACTCGAGCTGCGCAAGGCGCATGAGCACCTCGAGCGCAAGGTCGTTGAACGTACACGTGATCTTCAACGCGAGATCGAGATCCGACGCGAGGCCGAGGAACGGGCGATGGCCGCCAACCACGCCAAGTCGGCATTTCTAGCGACGATGAGTCACGAGCTTCGCACACCCCTCAACGCCATCATCGGGTTTTCGGAACTGTTGCGGGAAGAGGCGACTGACTTCGAGATTGTGCCGGATCTCGAAAAAATCCTGGTGGCCAGTCACCAGTTGCTGGGATTGATCAACGAGTTGCTCGACCTGTCAAAAATTGAAGCTGGCCGTTTGCAGATG
Source organism: uncultured Nannocystaceae bacterium (assembly GCA_964621785.1). Classification (GTDB taxonomy): domain Bacteria; phylum Myxococcota_A; class Polyangia; order Nannocystales; family Nannocystaceae; genus JACKDW01. The sequence continues at coordinate 17,452 of CAZUPD010000012.1, read as the reverse complement.
CACTTTCGAAAAGTGGATGTTGGTGCTCTCGTACGCGAGTCTGCGACGACCATCGAGCCCTTGGCCCAAGCCCGGGGCAACCGTGTCGAAGTTGAGATCGAACCCGGTATTCCGCCGACGCGGACCGATCCGGTTCGGCTGCGCCAGGTTGTGATGAACCTTTTGGGCAACGCGACCAAATTCACGCATCTCGGGGTCATTCGCGCGACGTGCCAAATCGTGACCGACGCCAGCGACTTTGGCTGGATCGAGATCGCCGTGTCGGATACCGGCATCGGTATCCCGCGCGATAAACTGCGCACGATTTTTGACGCGTTTGTGCAGGTCGACAGCTCGGCAACCCGTGAGTACGGAGGGACAGGCTTGGGGTTGGCGATCTGCCACAAACTGTGCGCCATGCTCGGGGGCTCGATCTCCGTCGAAAGCAGCCTGGGCAAGGGAAGTTGCTTTACCGTCCGCGTCCCGTTGGTGGAATCAAAATGAATCGGCAACGACACACGCAGCATACGTGGACCCCCGCCCATCGCGTGGGTGCCAAATCGCGCGACTTCGTGAGCATACAACCGATGTCGCCGCAGATGGCCTGTGGGACAGGGATTCAGAGTCTCGGTTTTTGTGGTTTAATGGGCCGATTTTTCGATAGGGCGCGGCGATGGAAGAGCTGAATCTCGAGGCAATTCTAAAGATCGACCGAGGCCGCGGGCGGGTGATGTTGGGGGATCGACGGATGTTGCTCCTGCGCCAGCAAGCCCTCACCCATCTCGCGGAGCTTCTCAGTCAACAACTAGGCGAATCTCTGACGCGTTCGATGCTGACCCAATTTGGCTATCGTTGTGGGAGCGGGGATCTCGAAGCGTCCCGGGCGGCACAGACCTGGACCTCCGACGAGGATCTGTTGCGTCTTTGCTGTCAGCTGCAAACCGTCTTTGGCTTGGCAAATCCGACCGTTGAGACCGTCCGCTGCGATCGTGAGGGCGGCGAGTTGCATCTGGCAGGGGTCTTGGAGATCGCGGTCGATGAGCCCACAGATGATGCTGATACATCTGGATTTAAGTTTGTCGCCCTCGGATATATCAGTGGATGGTGCACGACCCTACTCGGGCAGCCTGTCGTCGCCATTGAGGTACCCGGTGATGAGGGGCAGTCGACGCGCTACGAGGCCCGCCCGCGCAAGCATTGGGGCGACGAGGCTGCTACGTGGATCCGTGCCCTCGACGAAACGGAGTACTCGCTGTCGCAGGAGCTCGAGCAAAAACTCGCGGTGATCGAGGAGCAGGAGGCGGCGATCAGCGAGCTGTCGACTCCGGTGATGGAGATCTGGGATGACATCCTGCTACTGCCGATCGTCGGGGTCGTCGATACCCGCCGCAGCATGGAGATCATGAACAACCTGCTCGAGAGTATTGCGTCGACCCAGGCGCGGTGCGTGATCATCGATGTCACCGGCGTAGAAGTTGTTGATACACGGACTGCCGACTACCTACTCAAGGTCATTCGGGCGGCGAGTCTGCTCGGTTGTCGCGGTGTACTCACCGGGCTCGGTGCGGCGATTTCCCAGACCCTGGTCGAGATCGGTGCTGACCTCAGTGAGGTTCGAACCCTGCGGAGTATCAAGGAGGGTCTGCGCGACAGTCTCAAATATCTCAAGTTGCCGGGTGGGTCGTCATCGTGATGGGGCGAACCATTCCGATCATCAAGTTGCGTGACAACTTGATCGTATCGATCCAGATCGAGCTCACCGATATGTTGGTGGCCGAGCTCAAGGAGAATGTCGCCCTCGAAGTGCGGCTGCACGAGGTCTCTGGGCTTGTCTTAGAAGTCTCGGCAGTCGATTTTCTCGACAGCTATATCGCCAACTCGATCCAGCAGATCGCCAAGATCGCCGGGTGTATGGGTGTCCAAACCATACTCGCCGGACTCGATCCGTCGGTCGCGATCACGCTGGTCGAAATGGGTGCCGACATGGGGGTTGAGACAGCACTGAATCTCGAGAGTGCACTCGACCGATTAGAGCACGAGCAACAGGTTGAACGCGCCCGCGATGCCCAGATCACTGAGATGATCCTCAACGAACTCGCGTCATCGTAGAAGACCATGCCCACGACTTTCTCCGCGATTTGTAATGTGCTCAGCCGCCACTACAGTGGCAGCTCGGCGCGGACAATTGCGCGAATGGCCCTGCGTCGCAGTCGTGTCGACGAGCGCAAACTCGACGGCTTGGGCAACTACAAGCCGCTTTTGCGTGAGCTTTTGCGGGCCATGGAGCTGTTCTCGGCACCCAAGTCGGCCCGTGTCGAGTGTGCGCGTGAGCTCGAAAACTTGCTGAGTCAACGAAATTCAAGCGCACGCGACGAGCCGGCAACCAAGCGGGCCGAGGTCGACATCATCGAAGAGCGTCACATTGTCGATGCTCGGACAAAAGCCCGGGTGATGGCTACCGGCCTCGGATTCTCCCGCACGGAGCAGGTCAAGATCGCCACCGCAGTCTCCGAACTCGCCCGCAACATCTACCACTACGCCGGCCCGGGAAAAATCATACTCGAGACCCTCACCCAACCCAAACAGGGATTGCGGATCGAAGCCATCGACCAGGGACCCGGAATCGCCGACCTCGACCGGATCCTCGCCGGCCGCTTTCATTCTAAAACCGGCCTCGGACTCGGGCTGCGGGGGTGCAAGAACTTGATGGATGAGTTTCAGGTCGACACCAGTCCGGGGCGGGGGACCCATATTCGTACATGCAAGTATCGCTGAAAATCCGCTTGGAATTCGCGACGAAGGTTCGCGCAATGCCGGGCGAGCGGGTGAGCGGTGATTGCATCGGCCATTGGCAGGACGGGGCGGTCCATCTGTTTGCCGTGATTGATGGGCTCGGCCACGGGCCCGGAGCGGCGAGATCGTCCTGTGCCGCCCACGACTTCATCGCGGAGCATCGCCAAGAAACGCTCGATCATCTCATCCGCGGCTGTGGCCAGGTGCTGAGGTCACTGCGCGGAGCTGCGATCACACTCATTCGCATCGACTGCGAGCAGGGTACGTTGTCCCACATCGCGATCGGCAATGTCGAAACGCGCTACCGCGGAACTGGGACCGTCCAGGCTCTCACGACTCCAGGGATCGTCGGGTCTCGGGTGCGGAAGATAATTGTTCGCGACTTTGTCGTGCAACCAGGTGACCTTTTGATCATCCACACCGACGGGATTTCGAGCCGCTTTGATATCGCGAAATTCTTTGGGCAGGCGCCGGCCGCAATTTTGGCCACGTTGCTTGCCGACCACGCCAAGTCGCACGATGATGCAGGGTGTGTCGTCATCACCTGCAAGCGCGGTGATCCCCATCAACCGCGATCCTGACATCGCCCGTTGTCAGGTGCGTGTACGGGCGTTCGCCAAACAGGCCGGATTTGACGAACGCGGAGCATGGGAGCTGACGATCGCAGTCAGCGAGGCGGCGACCAATATGCTCAAGTACGCCGGTGGTGGTGAGGTGGTCCTTACAGTTGATCATACAAATAAATCCTGCGTCGCCTTTGAAGCCCGTGACCGTGGCGATGGCATCCCCAAACTCGAGTACGCGATGCAGGATCAAGTGTCCGAAGGCTCAAACCTGCGGGAGACCGCAGACCCGCGAAACCGACGGGGTCTCGGACTCGGACTCGGGGCCATTTCGCGGATGGTGGATGAGCTCGAGATCGAAGACCGCGAGGGTGGCGGCACGGTAGTACGCGGGCGCAAATGGCTCGTGCCGACGTAATTGTATCAACACGTTTATCGGTGGGCACGCCCCGTGCGATTGTTTGCGGTCGCTCGACACCGCTGCGTCTCTCGGCACGGGACCGCGACACTGTCTACGACACGAGAACCACAGACTGCAGGTCGTCGTTCGAACCGCACGCGATCTGTTACAAACGGGGGGTGCGGACTTCAGCCTGGATCCTCGTCGCTTCGGCGGCCGTCGTGTTCCCGCAGTTCACCACGCTCGGGCTGTGTCTGTGTCTGGCGCTGCTCGGACTGTGTCTGATCCAGGGGGTGGGTCAATCGGCAACCTGCCCGGCGACCGTGGGAATCCCGAGTCTCGTGGCGATCGCCTGGCTTTTGGGATATGCAATCTGCGGCAGCCAGGCGATTGCGATTGCGACCTTGTGGGCGCTCGCACTGGTCGAGGCCATGCTTGCGAGCACCCAGGTGCGGGTGTGGATGATGTGGCCGGCGGTTGCGGTCCTTCTCGCCATCACCTTTGGACCCCTGTGGACCTGGCAGACTGGTGGCGAGCTCGGTCGGGTCACGTGCTGGGTGCTCGCCGTTACAAGCGCGACCGTCATAATATTAGCATATACAATTATATCACGACCGCGCAGCGGACACGACTCCAACCTCGGTCTGCTGGCCGCAGCCGCAGCCGGGGGGTGGTGTCTGTGGACCCACGCCGAGGCCGCAACCGTCGGCGAGCTCCTGTGGACTACGGTCGCCGGGCTCGGGGCCTGGGCTCTCGGGCTCGTGTCCTACGGCTTGAAGTTGTTGTCGCGAAGTGGGGCACTCGCCGCGGCGCTGCTCGGAAGTTTGCTATTCGCCAGCCAGGGAGCTGCCGGAGCAGTGCCCCTGTTGGGATTTTTCCTGCTTTCGAGCGGCCTCTCCAAAATTGCCAAGCGCCTGCGCCCCGAGGTGGCCAAGCGGGCGGAGAAGGGGGACCGCCGAGATGCGCATCAGGTGTTTGCCAATGCCGGCCCATCACTTGTATGTGCATTTTTATTCGACGCCACAGGTGTGAACGCGTGTTATATCGGCTTGCTCGCGGGCCTGTGCGCGGCGACAGCCGACACTTGGGCGACGGAGATCGGGAGTTTTTCACCGACACGCCCGCGGGAAATCACAACGGGAAAGCCGGTCGAGGCCGGGCGCTCGGGTGGTGTGACGGTGTTGGGGACCTGCGGGGCCGCCCTCGGCGCGGGGACGACCTGTGCGCTGGGATGGGCGTTTGTTCCCGAAGCGAGCCTGGAATTATGGGCAGCGATCGTCGGCATCGCGGTACTCGCCTGCTTTGTCGACAGTGTCCTCGGGGCCACCTACCAGGCGCGCTACCAGGTACCGGCGACCGGGGCGTGGAGCGAGGCGGCGAGCCGCGATGGGTTTGTGCATATACATGTCGGCGGCTACCGGTGGATGAACAACGATGTGGTCAATCTCTCGGCAACCAGTTTTGCAGCCGTGTTGGGGGTGTTGGCGGGGCTGTGGCTCCTCTGAGCCGGTTTGCGGCCCTAAGGGGACTCGTCCGACCCGGCAACAGCGTGCCCCGGACCATATGGTTCGACCGACCGACTGACCCGCGGGGGGGTCACGCGCACGGGCCCTTCGGCCGCGCGCTTGTCCAGATCTTTGTATTCGCAAATAATTTGAAACAGCCCGTTGTCAAACCCACCTCCGGGTGGTGCTTGGACCATCTCCATGCGCTCGCGTAGGCCCTGTTTGTCCATCTCAAGCGCGCGGTGGTGGCAAAACGGATTGTTGCCCGGGCGCCCGAGCAGGGCCTCGGAAGCTGCTGTACAACCGGCCATACAGGTCGAGGCGTAGTAGCACTCGCTGCAGTAACCCCACAGATCGTCGACGGTTCGCTGGCGGATGTAGTTGAGCTGATAGGACTCTTCCCACACCTTGCGTAGACCGTGCTCTCGCCAGCCGCCGCCGATGTTGTTGGGACCACCGAGACTCGGGCAGTTTTTCAGACCGCCGTCACTCTCGATACCCATCGAACTGATCCCGGCCGTACACCCGCGCCAGTATCGGCCCATATGTTTGCGCATCCTCGCCTCTAGCGGCCCGAAATAACCCAAGCTGTTGCCGGGCCAAAACCGGATCCCAAGCTCGTCACAGCGGTCGAGGACCTGCTCAATGGTTGCAAATACATCAATCATCATATAGGGTTGCAACACGATGTCGTGGTGGTCGGCCGCATTGCCGTGGGCGACGGTGTTTTGCAGCTGCCACGAATGGATCCCGGCGCGGGCCAAGTGCTCCAACAGCGGGAGCAACTCGTGGCGGGTGCGGGCATTGATTTGGGTGTTGCAAGCGACCCCGGCTCCGGCGGCTTTGAAGTTGTGCAGGGCATCGATCGCCCGCTGCCAGCTGCCCGGCATGCCGCGCAGATAGTCGTGGGTCTCGGTCATGCCGTCGATCGACAGCGTGACCGACGAAATACCGGCCTCGACCATCGCGGCCACGCGCGCGGGGTTGAGATTGTATCCGCCGGTGGTCATGGTGCAGTGCATCCCGGCTTCTCGGATCGCCCGGATGATGAGGATGAAGTCGTTGCGCAGGTAGGCCTCGCCACCGATCAGGACTACTTCGCCGACGCCCATGTCGGCCATTTCGCGGATCAGCTGCATGCACTCCTCGGTCGACAACTCGTCGCGTCGACGCGGCCCAGCACGGGGCCCACAGTGGATGCACTTTTGGTCACATGCGAGGGTCAACTCCCAGACCACGAGGCGAGGGACGAGATCACGGCGAGCCTCCTTGGCCGGGTAAAAGCGGCCGCGGGCTTTCGGCAACTGATCGACAACCGGCAGCCGACGCCGTGCATCCTCGAGTTTCATACACACATGATACCGGTCTTTTCATGATCGCGGGGTCGTTTCCTCGTAGGACAGAGGGCTTGGGCCGCGACAGACAGTTTCGTCGCAGGGCAAGGACTTGGACCGCGAGAGACTATCGAGGTCGGTGCATGGGTTGCCTTGGTCTTTTTGTGATCGCGGGGTAGCTTCGTCGCAGGGCGAAGGACCCGGGCAGCGACAGACAGTCTTTTGTGATCGCGGGGTCCCGTGCCCAGTCAACGACCCTCTCGAAACCAAAGGTGTGCGAGTAAACGAACCACCATCTGTCGCACCGACCTCGACCATCTGTCGCACCGACCTCGACCGTCTGTCGCGGCCCAAGTCCAATGCCCTGCGCACAAGCTCCCCGCGATTTTAAAAAACCTCGATGCTCGGCTTTCACACACAACTGGCGCTGTCCACCAATTCCGAGGCAGTCGCCCTGTCCCCGCTGATCGGCTGGCTGATGTTGCTCGCGGTTGTGTGGGTCGTGTGGGGGGTATTTCACTACCGCCGTCAGCTGGCCTCGCTGCTGTTCCAGCCCGACGACCCGCGGCCGGTCGCAGCCCTGCGAATCGCGTTTGCCGGCCTCCTACTTCTCAACATCAACGGTCTGGCTGATGTTGGGGAATATCTGTTTACCGACGAAGGGATTTTTACCACCGACGTTGCCCGACACCTGTTTGGTGGGGCGCAGTACGCCGGAGTGGGTGACGGGATCGGACCCGGGGAGCCCGAAGGGTTTTTCGATGCCGCGGCGTGGTGGCGATTTTTACAGGGTCCCAAGTTTAGTCTGCTGTTTTTCTTCGATACACCGACGGCCTATTGGTGTCATCTGGCAGCATTTGATATTGCATGTATCTGCTTCTTGCTCGGCTTTCGCACACGGTTTTTTGGCCTGTGCACACTCGTCCTCCTCCATTCGTTTTATGTGCGAAACCACCTGCATTGGGAAGGCGAAGACATCTATCGAACATTTGCTCTCTACCTGTGTTTCGCGCGTTGTGGGCATGCCTATAGCCTCGATAATTGGTTGCGGTGCCGCCGGTTAAAAACCCAGAAGAACGACAAATACCAGGTCCTTCGGGGAATTCCTGCATGGCCGCGGGTGTTGATGATCGCCCAGTTGGGGGTCGCATACAGTGCCAATGGATGTGCCAAAACGGGGCCTTTGTGGCAGTCCGGTGACGCGATTTACTACCTACTTTCGGTCGACCATTTCTCGCGCTTTTTACCCCAGCATTGGATAGCTGAGCTCGCGCCTGTCCTTCGCGTCCTGTCCTATCTGGTGCGCCATTGGGAAGCCCTGTTTTTGCTCGCAGTCGTCGGTTGGGTGATGCGCCAAGGTCTGCGTGGGAAACTCGGTGATGTGTCGAACTTCGCAGCCCGTGGATGTTCTCGACACGACGCCGCGCTTGCCGATTTCGCCGAGGTTGGTCCCCGCGAATTTGGTGCCCAGCCTCGACAAGATCTTGGGCGCGAGACGTCGCCCGAGAACAGTCACCGGCTGCTAGGCCATCGAGGTTGCCTGCTGTGGGTTGCCTTGTCGATGACAGCCCTTGCAATTGCATGGATCGCCTACCCCGTGCATCTTCCCCCCGAGGCGAATGTGGTCACGGCCCAAGTGCGTCTGGCGGCGATGTGGGTCGCTGTGACCGGGATCGTCGTGGGGTTGTGCCTGCGGCTGCGGGGAGGCGGAAGCCTGTGGGGGGGTCGTCTGACGGCGGAGAAACTCTACCTCTGGTGCCTGAGTCGACGGATCTGGCTCGGGTTTGGACTGTTGTTTCACCTCAGCCTGTTTGCCCTGTGCAACCTCGGATGGTTCGGTCTTTGCCACCTCGCGGTCTATCTGGTGTTCTTCGACGGATACGAGATCGAGTGCGCGGTGTTGAAAGTCTGGCGGCCGGTCGCCCGGCGATGTGGATGGCGGTGTCCAAAGCCCCGGCGCTGGGACGCGGTCGACCCCGCGACAGACCGTTCGGCCGGCGATGTGGGCGGGTGCAACGCAGGTTCAATCGAACGGAAATCAAAGGACACCCTTGTGTGGGTGGTGGCCCTCGCCGGTGTCACGGCGATAGCCGGAGCGACAATCTTTTTGCATCTACATGATATCGAGGCTCCTCCCGGGGTGGTGCTAGAGAGGATGGGTTGGCCGGTGACGCCCGTGGTATGGCTCGCGGTTGTGTGCTGGGTGGCGCGTCGTCAAAAACTGGGTTCCATGCAGACCGCGAAAAAGGACGCGGCTGATCGTAAGTCGATACCGTTTCGCAGGGTTTACGACCCCCGTGGAAGACTCCTAGTCGCCGTGTTCGTCGCCTACCACTGCTTTGGAGTTGCCGTCTTCAACCTCCCCGACAAGGCCTGCCTCTCGACGTGGCGCACGTACGTGCGGGAGCCGTTTCGGTTGTGGATACAACTGTCACAGACCGATCAGTATTGGCGCATGATGGCACCCAATGCCCCGCAGTATCGCTTCGATCTGCGGGTGCGGGTGACCGATGCCGACGGCATGACACACGACCTCCACACCGACGTCTACAACGCTGCGCGCTGGCCTCCCAATACATTTGTCTATACACGTTCTCTCAAGATCCACCGCCGACTCGCAGGTGAGGCCCTCGGCCCCGAGGATTGGTACCAGCCGTGGCACGCGCGATATCTGTGTCGCAAATGGACGCTCGAGCACGGTGGTCGTCGGGCCCGGGAGGTGTCCCTGTACCAGCTGCGCGCCCGTATTCCCACACCTGCCGAGGTCCGCACCCACGGACCGAGTGACCCGCTTCAGCACATGCGCACCCACGGGACCGAAACGCTGCTCCAGCGGGCGGACTGTCGCGCAGATCCTCGCACCCAAGCTCCCAACAACTTGCGCCGGCGCTACGGTTTACCTGCGGTCGAGCCGGACGAGGTCGGTCTGTGGCCGAAACACAAACTGCAGGCGTGGCAACAGGCGCGTGAGCGAGGTGAAACACCAAACGATGTCCCGTGGAAGTTGGTAATTGTGATTGCTGTGGGTGTGTGGATCGGTCGCAGTCCGTGGCCGCAGCCGAAGTGAGTCGCCGGGCCGGTCCAGGTTTGTGTTTGATATGTCCCATTAGACATGTTTATAGTGAAGCCGCCATCGGGCCCGTCCTACAGACGCGGTGAGGCAAACGAGACATAAGGGTATAGCGATGATGCGACGAGCGGGACGAGGATGGGGGCTGCTGGCAGCTGCGGTGATTTGGACGGTGACCGGGTGTGGTTCTGACACAGACGGGGATACCGAGGCTGCAGATACCGATGCAGATACAACAGATGGCGAGACGACGGCCGGTCCGACGGGCAATGGTCCCGGCGGCGACCCGAGTGGCGACCCGAGCGGAGATCCCAGCGGTGACCCGAGTGGAGATCCGAGCGGCGATCCGAGCGGCGATCCGAGCGGAGATCCGAGTGGGCCGACGACCGACGATCCGACCGACACCGGTCCCGACTCGAACACAGACAGCGATTCAGATCCGAGCGAGGGAACCGACACGGACAGCGATTCGGATCCGACCGAGGGAACCGACAGCGATAGCGACACAGACAGCGGGTCCGACACGGACAGCGACAGCGATACGGACACGGGCGGTCAAGATGGGGTGACGCTCGAGGTCGCGGCGTCGAGTTTGATCGTTCAAGAGGCCGACAACGCCAGTCAGCTGATGGTCGATTGCCGGGCACTTCAGGACGGCATGCCCTATCCCGGCGACTTCGTGGCGACCGTCAGTGTCGATCCGCAGGAGGGCTATGACGAGGTCGATGGTGTATATACATTTGAAGAGTTTGGGACCTGGACGGTTTCGTGTACAGCGGACATCGACGGCGAGATGCTGTACGACGAGGTCGAAGTCGAGGTCGTCAACGAGGCTCTGCGCCCCCAGGCCGCCTTGGCCGGCCCGGCACTGTCTGCGGTCGAGGCCGGTGTCTACGCCGTGCTCGCAGCCCACGACGGCGACGATGCCGACATGGTCGCGGCGATCAACCAGCTCGGGGCGACGCCGGAGATGCTCGAACCTGAACCGTTTGCCCCGCTCGACGATTTGCTGTTGCGCGTTCCCGGAGGGTACCCCAATGCCGCGGGACTGATGGCGATCGGGATGGACCCCAAACCGGATGATGCCGCGCTGTCGGGCGTGCTCGACGATTGCGCGGCCGCCTTGCAAACCATGCAAGTAACCTACGAAGGGCTCAATCCGCAGGATCCCAAGGACGAGGACCTCGATGCCCTCGAAGCGGTGACCGCCGGGCTACAGGCCTGCCTCGACGACTACGAGGCACTCGATGTATCTGCACACGGATGGATGGACAACCAGGACCAACTCGGACAGATGATCCGCGATCGGGTGGTGCCGGCGGCCTATGCAAGCGCCAGTTGGGCCCACGCGCACATGATGGAGGAGGCGAGCAGCCTGTTCGCGCCGATCCCTGACCTGGGCTTGGGAGCAGGTATGCAAGGTGTCCCTGAGTACCAACTTCGATTTGGCCTGTTGAGCTTGACGTTGGGCCAGTTTGGGCAGTCGTCGCTGCAGATGAAACTCGTCACCAAGATCTACGCCAAGCCGTTGGCAGCGCTCGACAAGATCATCAATCAAATGATCGTATTATCTGCGATCGAGTACTTTTTGCCGGGCGAACAGGGTGCGCCGGTGATTGAGATTTTGCAGGCCAGCTCCAGTTTGGGCTATGCCCTCGAGGGTTATGACACCTGGGCCTATGGGTCGGGCTTTCACGTCGAGCCAGACCTCAACGAGTTCATCATCATCGGCGATGCGTGGCAGGACAATGTCGATGAGATCATCGGTGGCTGTGGGATCGAAAACACCGACTCGTTGCCGGAGAAGATCGACAAGGTCGAAGGTTGCATTCAAAACGTGATCGATACGGTCGAGGGGGCATTTGTCTCCCCGCAGGAGGTCATCTACCCAGGCAGCATCTCCGAGTACGATGTCCATCTCGGGCCGTTCCCGGAGGCGTGTGAGTCGTTTGTTCCGGTTCCGATCGGTGTCATCCCGATCAACAAGACCTCCGGTCGCGGGGAGTTGTGGTCGACGAACTGCCTCGACAACTGAGTCGAAGGCCGGGCGGTACGACGACGAGTCGTGTCGAGTTCCGGTCGGCCCGAGACCGCGAGTTGCGTGCCACCGAGGGCGTTTTTGATGTCGTGGTCAAGGCGATCCGTGCGATACGGGTCGGTTGGCTCCGCTGCGGCGTCATTCGTGCTAACCTCGAGCGATGGGCGAGTTGGCGATTGCGCGAGCGACCTATCAGGATGTGATCGACGCGCCGGCGCATCTGGTGGCCGAGGTGCTCGGGGGAGTGTTGTACACCCAGCCGCGGCCGGCAGTGCCGCACTCAGAGGTTGCGTCGGTATTGGGAATGGACCTCGGGAGTGCGTTCCACCGCGGGCGCGGCGGGCCGGGAGGATGGATTCTCTTGTTTGAGCCCGAACTCCACCTTGGAGGCGATATCCTCGTCCCCGACCTCGCTGGGTGGCGGCGAGAACGCCTGCCGTTTGCCCCAAACGCCCCATTTCTTGAGATTCCCCCAGACTTCGCCTGCGAGGTGCTTTCCCCGAGTACCGCGAGGATCGACCGTGAACTCAAGATGCCGATCTACAGCCGTGAGCAGGTTCCGCATGTGTGGCTCGTCCACCCGACGGACCGCACGGTTGAGGTCTATCGGCTCGACGGCGACGGATATCGACTCGTCGTGACCCGCGGGGGGGATCAGGTCGTGCGACTCGAACCGTTTGCCGCCATTGAATTGGAGTTATCGGCACTGTGGCCGCAGCCGCCTGAATCAGACCGTTGAGGTGGCCGGATATCGCGGGTCAGATGGGTCCACCGCAGTGCTCGCAGCCGCCTGAATCGGGCCGGGCCGACACATTCGGGTCGGCCAGACTTCGACAGGTGACCGCATTCGCCCGCGCACATTCAGGTTTGCTGTCCCCGTTGGATTGTGGATGGCGCCGACCGAAGGATCTGCGGGGCGAACCCATTGGAGGCGATGTGGAGTACACTTCGCTCCCGTCGTGTCGAGTCCGAAGGAACACTACAAGCCGCACCCGCACCCGCGGGTTCGCGTCGGCCAGCGTCTGGGCAAGTACAAAATTCGGCGCAGGCTCGCACGAGGAGGGTTTGGTGACGTTTACGAGGCCTACGACACGATCGAGGGGATCAACGTCGCCGTAAAAATTCCGTTGGGTGTCAGCCAGCAGACCTTGGCCGATTTTCGCCGCGAGATTCAGATCACCGCGCGTCTCGATCATCCCAACATCTTGCCCCTGAAAAACGCCGACATCTACGACGGCGTGCTGGTCGTTGCATATCCACTGGGTGAGCGCACCCTCGACGAACGCCTGACCCGACGCATCTCATTGACCCACATTCTCGAGTACACCGAGCAGATGCTCTGCGGTCTTGCATATGCACATGAAAATGGGATTGTCCACTGCGACGTCAAGCCCGACAATCTGATCCTATTTGGCGACGGCAGCCTGCGTCTCGGCGACTTTGGCATCGCCAAGTTTGGCCTGCGGACCATTCGCGGGTCGAACTCAGGAACCCTGGGGTACATTGCACCGGAGCAGGCGATGGGGCACCCCTCGCCGCGCTCGGACGTGTTTTCGGCTGGTTTGGTACTGGTGCGGATGTTGACGGGTACCGTGCCCGACTGGCCGTTTGATTGGCCGCCCCCCGGGTATGAACGCCTGCGCCGACACTCGCCGTCGCTGGTAGCGTTTGTCCGCCAAGCCCTCGCCGTGAACGCCCGGGAACGGTTCGAAGATGCCGGTGAGATGCACCGGGAGTTTGCACGGGTCAAACCGGTAGCACTGCGGTACTCGTCGTCGCGCCGGACCACCACACGCCGCACAACCGCGCGGTAGCACATCCGATTGCGGCACGGAGCTTCACGGGTCGGGACGTCATCGATTCTTCGAGTTTAAACGTATGCTGTTACACATATATTTTAAAAAACGTTATGCTTCCCATACGACTTGACCGCCGACCACGGTCGCCCGGGCCTTCGCGGTTCGGATCTGCGCGGGTGTCATCGTCCACAAGTCGCCGTGAAAACAACTGATGTCCGCGAGGTAACCGGGCATCAGTCGCCCGAGCTCGGCCTCGCGATGTACGGCATAGGCCGCGTTCGCGGTAAATCCGGCGATTGCTTCCCCGAGTGTGAGCCGTTGTTCGGGCAGCCACCCCGACGGAGGTTGTCCGTGTTCGTCTTGGCGGGTGAGTGCCGCGTACAGCCCGTGCACGACATCGGGATGTTCGACCGGGAAATCGCTGCCCAGCGCCAACACAACTCCAGCCTGGCGAAACCGTTGCCACGCATAGGCCCCCGCGAGCCGCTCGGGACCGATGCGGTCGGGCACCCAGGGCATATCGCTGGTTGCGTGCGTCGGTTGCATACTTGCGATCAACCCCAGGCGGGCAAAGGTCGGGATATCTTCGACGGCGACAATTTGGGCATGCTCGACCCGCAAGCGGGCGTCGGTCGCCTCGGGGTGTTTGGCGAGGGCTTGCCCATACGCGTGTAACAGGGTCCGAATCCCGCGGTCGCCAATCGCGTGGGCCGCCACCTGATATCCCTGCGCAACTGCTTGTACACACAAATTTTCGAGGGCTTCAGGGGTTTGTTGAAGCAGGCCGCGGTGCCCTTGGCGGTCGTGGTAGTCCGCCAACATGGCCGCCCCACGGCTCCCGAGCGCACCGTCGACGTAGAGCTTGACCCCCTTGAGCGTGTAGTGTGCATCTGGCTGTGTCTGTTCGTTGGGCCTGGTGACCAGCTCGCGTTCAAACCAGTCTTGGGTGGCATAGCCGTGGACCCGCAGGTGCAATTCTTGTTTGTCGGTGAGTTGCTCGTAGAGGCGGTGAACTGGTGCAGATACACCCATATCGTGGAGGCCGACCATGCCGAGGCTCAGAAGTTTGTCTTGGGCTGCCAACAGTGCGCGCCGCAAATCAGCACTCGTCGGCTCGGGCACGGGTACCAACGCCATCGCGGCATCGATCAACACCCCGGTGGGTTTGCCATCGCGACCGCGGATGATCTCCCCGCCCTCGGGTGCCTTCGTGTCTTCGCGTAGGCCCGCGGCCTCGATCAATCTTTGGTTGCCCCAGCCGGCGTGGCCATCGATCCGACGGACCCAAACCGTGCGCTCGGGAAACGCGGCCGTCAGGGGTTCGTGGGTCGGCATTTTTTTTTGTCGCCACAGGTTTTGGTCCCAGCCGCGTCCGGTCACCCACACACCCGGAGGCAGGGCTTGGGCGTGCTTGCGCATGCGTGAGACAACCTCGTTGATCGAGGTTGCGCCGCGCAGGTCGACCTGCTCGATGGCTTGGCCGAGGCCGACCAAATGTGCATGTGCATCTGTGAGTCCGGCGATAGCGATGCCGGAATCGAGGTCGAGGACCCGGGTGTTTGGGCCGCGAAGCCGCGCGACGTCGGCCCGCGAGCCGGCTGCGACAATCCGCTGCCCAGCGACCGCGAGCGCCTCGACCCGGGGATTTTTCGGATCGCCGGTCACGATCGAACCGCCTTCGATCAACAGTGTCACCCCTGAAGCCGAGTGCGAGGACGCCATCGGGGTGGATGGGCGACTATGTGTATGCACATGTTTAATGTTGTCGCGACGGTCGGAACATGCGGCAAGCCAGGGGGCCACTGTGAGTCCTGCGAGGAGTTGACGGACGAAGTGACGGCGGGATCGTTCGTTCACCCGGGCACTGTACCAGCGCTCGCAAGCGGCGATTGCGTTGCCGATCCCGTGAGGTCTCGGCACCGCAATCCTGCGGACTTGGTCCCCTATGGGTTTGTCGCGGGAATCTTGCGGCCCAGTCGGCAATCGGTGGATCGGAGTCCCGTACGCACGTATGATGCGCGTATGACTTACAAACACATGCTCAAATACTCTGTGGTTGGTCTGCTCTCCATTTGCCTGTTAACGGTCAGCGGGTGTAGTTCCGTTGATGACACCGATGCCAGTGCATCCGAGTCCGATCCGGGAGACGGCGACGGGGACGGGGACGGAGACGGCGACGGCGACGGAGATGGAGATGGAGATGGAGACGGCGACGGCGATGGCGACGGCGACGGCGATGGCGATGGCGACGGTGATGGCGATGGTGATGGCGACGGTCGCGACGATTGCGCGAATCCACCTATAGCTTCTATTTAAATAGACTTTACCACGTAAATCGAGGTATCCTTTTCACGGATATTTTTGTTTGAGTTTCTGTCATGGTTTTCGAGCATGGGCGACAGAATCACTATAACTGAAAAGAGTGTTAAAGCACTAAAGCCGGGTGGCCGGTTGATGTGCTCGCGCCTTATTGGGTTCGGAGTGCGCCGGACTCCAAAGCGGGGCAAGACTGTATTCTTCGCACGTATCGGCCAACGTATCGTCACTGTTGGTGATTATCCGCAGATGCCCGTAAAGCATGCGAGGAAGCTCGCTGGCGAGGTCCTCGCAAGTTTGCGCAACGAAACACCCGCGAGTAAACCGGCCGACAAGCCCGCTCTGAAATCCGCACAGCAAAAAATTGCCCTTGGCTCCGATGAGTGGCGCGCAGTCTTGACTGAGGTCATTGTTCGGTGTGGACCACCGCAATCACTCACAGTCGAGCATTCGCCCGCGGCCGAGCAATCGCCCACAGCCGAACAGTCGCTCACTGTGGGCGAGCTTGTGGAACAGTTGAGGGCAGATTTCTTTAAAAAGAAGCACCGGAAGACTCGCCGCGCCTACGGCTACTCGCTCGATAAGCATGTACTCAAAGTCTGGGGGAGCACCCCGGTAGCGGAGATTAATGAATCTGTCCTCGAGGACTGGCATAGCGAGGGTCAGCGGGACCATGCCTGGAAAGCGTTTAAAGGCATCCTGAAGCTCGCTAAGAGACGTGAGCTCATCGCTCGTGTCCCGTCGCCACAGCTCCAGAAGAAGAAAACGGACAAGGGTGAGTCTTTGGATCTCAAGGATGTACCCAAGCTAATCCGGTATCTCACGGATAGCCTCAAGTCCGGCAAGTCCCCGTTGCCGTCTGCTGACCTTGCGCTCCTGTACATCCTGAACACCGGCGAGCGCTCCGAGGCGACGTGTACTCTCAAACCTAGTGAGGTCAATTGGAAATCTCGCACGGTCAAGAAAACACGCAAGGGGGGAGTGACTCTCGCTATTCCCGTGAGTCCGTGGGTGATGTCTTTTCTCAAGCGAGTTCGACCCGACAATGACGGGGCATTTTTCTTCGCACATCGATATCACGAAGGGAAGTGCATCAGCGGACCGTCGCTGCGCCTGTATTTTCAAAAAATCTGTCGAAAATTGAAAATCTCGCTACCGGACTCGGGAAAACTACCGGTTGTGCACTCGCTTCGACATACGTTTGCCACGCTGCTTAAGAAGCGCGGTGTACCAGAGACCGAAATTCAGATCCTCATGGGTCATGCAGATATTGCAACGACCTATCGCTACCTCCATGGGAGTGACTCGGATGCGCGAAAACATCTATCGAGTATCAAGGTCACGCGGGCGAACCTTGATGATATCTTTGCTGGAACTGCAGCGTAGGTCGGGCACGAAAATTCTACAAACCTGCGTTCTTGATTATCTGGCGAATCAGCGTAACCTCCGGCAACTTCATCTCTTCGGCAGCTTTCAGGGCCTGTTTGAGCAAACTCGTGGCCTGTTTGCGGTCTCCCTCTTTATTACGCTTCAACAAAATGATCGCTACTTTCGCTTGTTCGATCAAAATATCGCGTTTGTTTCCTAGCTTGATCAAAATCGGCAGCTCTTCGGTCTGGCGGATGCGCAGCGCCTCGTCCAGCTTCCCACGGGAG
>CAZUPD010000011.1:78996-105242 GCA_964621785.1 uncultured Nannocystaceae bacterium | reverse complement strand
GTCATCAAGTACGAAGAGGCCTATCGCTACGCACCCGACAAGCACATTTTTGCGTACAACCTCGGGATCGATGCCTGGGAACTCCGTGACTGTGCACGGGTTAAGCAGTACCTACAACTGTTTATGATCAAGGATGATTCGCACCCCGACCTCCGTAAGACGGCCAAGGATATTTTGGAACAGGCCGACGGAAACCCGGAGTGTGTGACCTCCGGCGGATCGGGAACGGGATCGGGAGATGGCCCGACGACGACCACAGATCCAGTCGAAGATGAAGACGGCCCCGAGTTGACCGCCAAAACGCGCCCCGAGGACCAGCTCACCGACGGCAAACCCAAGAAAAAAGCCTCGGGCCTACTGATCGGAGGTTCGGTCCTCGCCGTCCTCGGCGTCGGCGCCCTCGGTGCTGGGATCGCCACCACAATCGTCGCCAAGGGTAAAAAAGACAGCCTCGACGCAGCCAGCGACCCCAGTCCAACTTCGTTTGCCGACGAGTACTACGCCAACATCCGCGGCGATGAAAGCACCCTCAAGACCCTCAACATCGTCAACCCAATCCTCCTGATCGCCGGTGGATTGATGGTCGCAGGTGGCGTCACGATGATCGTCATCGACCGCGGCAACAAGAAGAAGGGCAAGGGGCACTACGCCGACAACAAGAAGGCAAAGCTCACTGGCTTCGGGATCGGCCCGACACGTGGCGGTGGAGCTGCCGCGTCCATGACGCTGCGCTTCTAGTCTGTATATGCACGCACTCTGCCCACGTGCACCCGCTCGCGCGCTCCCTCACCGGAGCGTGCGCTGTCAATTTTGTAGCTACAATTTTTTCTGTATGGCAAAAGGTACCTAATGGGGCGTGGCCTTCGCGGAGATGAGCTCTCACGACTTCGTGCACGCCGTAGTCGCGAGCGAGGTTCGCTGCAAACAGAGCATGCACGGGTGGCGATGGCCTACCCCAGCCCCTACCGGGCGGGCATGTCGAGCCTCGGATTTCAGACGCTCTACCGGCAACTCAACGCATCCGGCATCCCGACCCACCGCGTGTTTCTCCCCGACGCCTGGGAACGCATGGCGCTCACCTGGCCGCAACCTCGCCGGCCGATCCTGAGCTACGAGGCCGAACGGCCGCTGTCGGAGTATCCGGTGATCGGGATCTCGGTCGCCTACGAACTCGAAATCGCGGGGTTGATTCGCCTGCTCGAAGGGTCAGGTATCCCGCTGCGTGCAGCCGATCGCGGTCCCCGGGATCCGATCATCATCGGCGGCGGTCCCCTCACCTTCTCCAACCCGAGCTGCATCCTGCCATTTGTCGACCTGCTGATCGTCGGCGAGGCAGAGTCACTGTTGCCCGAGGCGATCCGCCGGATCGAAGCGGCCCCAAACCGTGTCGATGCAATTGATTCGGCCGCGGCCTTGCCCCACACCTGTACTGGAGAACTCGCCCCGGGGCACTGGCCGGAGCTGCCCGACCCCGCCCGCGCCGACCGGGAGCTACTCCCGGCCTATTCGCAGATTGTCAGCCCCGACACCGAGCTCGCCAATATGTTTTTGGTCGAGCCCGAACGCGGATGTTCGCGTCGTTGCACGTTTTGTGTCATGCGAGGAGCCGACGGAGGCGGGATGCGCCTACTGCCCAAAACCACCCCGCTCGGATTGATCCCCGACTATGCACCGCGTGTGGGCCTGGTGGGGGCGGCAGTCACCGACCACCCACAGCTCGAACAACTTGTATCTTCAATTGTTTCGACAGGTCGCGGGGTCGGCATCTCGAGTCTCCGCGCCGACCGTCTCACACCCGACCTCCTACGGGCACTCGAAAAAAGTGGGCACCGCACGATCACCGTCGCCTCCGATGGGATCAGCGAACGTATGCGCAAGGTCCTCAACCGCGGGATCAAAGAAGAGCACCTGCTGCGGGCGGCAAAACTGATCCGCGCCCACAACTACCACCGGATGAAGGTCTACGAGATGATGGGTGCACCCGGGGAAACCGACGAAGATGTCGACGAACTGATTCGGTTTGCCAGGGAACTCGCCAGCATCCAGCGACTGACCCTGACCTTTTCGACATTTGTCGCCAAGCGCAACACCCCGCTCGACGGTTTGCCATTTTTTGGGGTGAAGGAAGCCGATCGCCGACTTAAAAAGATCCGCACCGGGCTCGCGGGAAAAGTCGAGTTGCGGCCGCAGTCGCCACGGTGGGCGCACATCGAATATCTGTTGGCGCAGGCGGGTCCCGAAGCCGGTCACGCGGCTGTGAAGGCCGTCCACGCCGGCGCGCGCTATGCCGACTGGGTTCGAGCGTTTGAGCAAACTCCGCAACAACCGCGGACACTTCGGTACGGCGACGAAAAAACCCGAGCGCGACGCCGAGGCTTTGCGGCCGGAAAACCGCGGTTGCCAGTTGTCGCCTAGCAAACTCTGGGCTGGCCATGGCCATGGACCCGCGAACGCGCGGTCTCTTCATTGCCGTGATTGTCGAGGTTGGGTTCCTTCCTCCGCGAACGCGCGGCTCTCGCTTACCGATTTTTCGAGGTTCCGTGTCCTCGAACGTTGGATCGACAGGCGATGAAACAGATGGCAAAGCCGGGGCGTATCGAGTTTGTTCGAGTCACCCGCGGGTGATGGTAGCGTGCCGCCGTGCAGGTCCTGATCGCCATACGTATACTCGGCCTCGTCGCCGGGTTAGACGCCGTCGAGCCGGCCTCGTCGGTCGACGACGAGATCAAGATCCTCCCGTCTGAAGTCGCCTACGTCGAGGCCTCGTGGCTCGAGACATCGATTCACGCCAGGCCCTGGGTGCCCGACCACCGGATCGCCACGATCCATCGAAAAACCCATCTAGTCGTCCGCGGCGAAGTCGAAAGTCGGGATGACAAAGGCTGCCACGGTAAAAAGTGGTACGCCGTCTACCCCTACGGTTACATCTGTTCCGAGCAGGTCAAGGTCGCCAAAACGCCTCCGGACACCGGCTTTGCCCTCCCCCTCACGGCCGACAGACGATTGCCGTACGACTACGTTTTGGTGCGAAAAGACGACATCCCGATGTACCAAAACATCGAGGAACTCGAGCAGGCGACACCGTTTCGAACCCTAAAAAAGGGCATGACCATCGCCGTCCGCCGATCGCGAGAATTCGAGGGGGTTGAATACTTAGAAACCATGGAAGGCCGCCTGTTACCCAAGGAGGGCACCGGCTGGATGGGTCAAGGATCCGACATGTCGGGGGTCGCACTCACCGGTGGAGCGCCGGGTCCCGCGTTTGCCTGGGTTTTGGGCGACAACACTCCTGTATATGCAAAGGATGACGCCACCAGCGAGCGCAAAGGCAGCCTCAAGGACCGCCAACGTGTGCGGATTTTTGAGGACAACGGCAAGCAGGGCACAGCCCGCTGGCGTCGGATCGGTAACGATCGGTGGGTGCAGTCCAGTCGCCTCAACGAAGTTGTGTTTCTCGATCCTCCCGAAGGTGTCCTGGGGGACACGCGCACAAAGATCCGCGGCAACGACCAGTGGATCGATGTCGACACCGGCGAACAGGTCCTCGTCGCCTACCGCGGTAAAACTCCGGTATTTGCGACCCTTACCTCGAGCGGACGCGGACACCCGACTCCCCTCGGCAACTACCCGATCTGGGCCAAGGTCGCCAGCATGACCATGGCCAACCAGGCCTACGAAGACAAACCCTATATGGTTGAACATGTCCCATGGGTCATGCTTTTTCAAGGGCACAACGCGATCCACGGAGCCTATTGGCACAACCGGTTTGGCCGACGTAAATCCCATGGATGTGTCAACCTCGCCCCGCTCGATGCCAAGTGGTTGTTCGACTGGGTCGCGCCGCCGATGCCCGAGGGGTGGACCGGGTTTCTCCCCTCGGACCTCGAACGAAGCGTGACTGTACATGTTCGTGACTCGAGCAAGCCGGAGGGCGAGCAGTTTGTTCAGGAGCGCAAGCTCGGGCCGCCCGATCGCGAAGAGGAACAGCGCCGTCTCGAAGAGGCAGAGAAGCGGCGAGCCGAGACCGCTGCCGCCGAAGCCGAAGCCGAGGCCGAGGCCGGAGAAATCCCGATCGGAGTCGAATCGATCCCCAAATTCGTACCGCTGGCGCCATAAAGCGGCTATCTCGGCAGCGTTCTGAAACCGGGAGTCCCGCAAGGCCGTGTCGTCCTACATCGATTGTGCTCACGCCTGTGTGCCGTCGACCTATCCGCGTCGCCCTTGAGCTGCTCGGGCAAGCCACGTACTCTCGCGCCCATGTTTGGTCGCGTATACAAGCGTCTCGTCGCCCCTGCCTGTTTGCTCGCCGGCGCACTCGTCTGCAGCACCGTGTTCACATCCGGCTGTGAAACGGGTCCCAAACTCGCCAAACTAGAAACGCCCGCTGCCGGGGTGACCCTCGCCTACGACTTGGCGCCCGGAACAACCTACGTCGGCCAAATCGAGCGCAGTGAAACCATCAACTCTCGCGGCGGCGGGAGTGTCAATCGCTCGATCAAGTTCACCGCCCACCTAGCGGTCCTCGGTCCCGACGACGAACACGGCGGCACCAAGGTCATGGCCAAGCTCAAAAACATCGACCTCAACTGGGCCCTCCCCCCGGAGATCGCGGCGGTCGTCAACATCTCCGACCTCGTCAGCCAAGCGCGCCAACAACTCGAGAACGTCGAAATTTCGTTCAATGTAGATGCAACAGGAAAACTCCTCTACATCCCGCCGCTGCCCGACGGTGTGTCGCAGGAACTTGGTATGGTCATCCAACAGGTCCTCGATGCCCTCGAGAGTGCGTTTTATACGGTCCCCGACCGCGCACTCAAACCCGGTGAGCAGTGGCAAGACGAAAAAAAACGCGGGCGCAAGGGCAAGCTCGGGCGCTACATTGAGGGTACGGTAGCGACCACATTCGAAGGTCTCTACGCAGCCGCAATCACAGGTACGCCAGTCGCTCGCCTGGTGAGCAAGACCGAAGAAAACGAAGTCACCACCACCAAGTCGGGTAGCCATGAAGTCCGCCGCCAGGGCGAGAGCGTGATGATGTTCGCCACCGATGACGGATACTTGATCAGCAACGACAGCGAGCTGCGGACCTTCGACGCCGGCAACTCGACGACGTTTACCAACGTCACCGTCATCTGGAATAAAACCGGGAAACAGCCGCAGCAACCCTCCGTCGTGACCCAGACGATCGACGATCCGTGCCACCCGGACTACGTCGGTGCCGGCGAGTGTGTCGAGCAACCAGTCGTCCCCGAAGGCGCCGAATCGCAATCGATCGACGACCCGTGCAACCCGGATTACGTCGGCCCCGAGGAGTGTAGCTCCGAGACGACTGAAGCAACGGCCGAAGCCGGAGAGGCGCCCACCCCGTAGCGCATCAACGTTTGCACGCACATGATTTTATACATGTGCGTGCAACAATCATTTCACATCGACAATTACAGGGTCAAGTCAACCTCGACCGATCCCCACGAGCAGCTCGTCGCGGCAGCGGTGACGCCCGGGATCTCGACGACCGTATGTTCGATCCGCCGCAGACTGCCATCTGCCTGCGGGAAATCGACATGTGTCGTGTGTGGATACGCGGTCAAAGCCTGTTCTCGACCGGCGACGAAACATGTTGCAGATACACCAGGTATTCCCTTGCGCGAGCTCGAAACTTCGACAATCCGCGGGGTGATCTTCCCCTCCCCGTCCAACACCACGCGCAGGCCCGGTACCAGGGGTTGGGGCATCCCCGAACGCCACGAACTGATCAACCGCACGCGCTCGGCGTAGGCCTTGTATGTATACGCACTTACCCAGTAGGGGTAGGCATAACTCATCATGTCGCTCCAACTTCCGCGGTTCGCCTCGGGCAAGCCGTCACAGGGGTCGGTGTTCGTCGGCGGAAGCAGCTGTTCGTTGGGACTTATCCAGTCGATGCCGATATCCTTGTCGTTGGAATACCCGCACTGCGGCATGGTCCCCGGCACGACTCCGTAGCCGTACGTCTCCCGCACCCCGCAATATCCGGAATTATCGAGGGGATAGCTGGGATCTTCGAACGTGTGGTTGCGACCGTGATTGTGCCCGAGTTCGTGGGCAAACAAGTCGAAGGTCAGCCCGTACCACCGCCACGTGTGGTTGGCGAAGGTGCGGCGGAAGGTCATTTGATCGCTCGGCTCGATCGCTACCGAGTACCCGCCGCCGTCGCCCGGCAACAGCCCGCCGTAGTAAACATAAGGAGGTGCATCCTCGGCTTGGCGCAGTGCTGGCAGGTCGAACTCGGCGGCATCGACCTCGCTACACGTCGACGAATATTCGAGTTCATGCACCTCGATGTTGATCGCCTGCACGGGGAACGTATTGAACAGATAGGCTTCGAACTCTTCTAGGTCGGCATCATTGATCTCAACACTGCCAAAACCGTCACACGAAAACGGTACCAGCATGATGTCGATGACCATGTGATCGCCCCAGACACCGATATCGGCCGTCCCCTGGTCGGGTAACGCAGGTTCGAGTACGGCTCCGACCGATTCACTCACGCCCTCAGGCTCGTACAGCGCGACCCGAATCTCGGACCCGGCGGCGAAGGTCTCGGCGTCGACTTCCCAATTAAATGTACCATCAAGTTGTGTCTCGTCCGGTGGGCCTGTAACATTCCGTGTATCAACATATATTTCTTGGTTTCCCCCTGTGACAACCTCGAGATGGGCCTCGATCTCACGCGCTTCGAATTCGGGGTCTAGGGTGTACATCGCCCGCACCAGGGCCGGACGATCCCCGATCACCGGCGCGACAAAATCCTCCGGCGCGATAAATGTACCCGCCGAGGCAACTGGAATGCCGACACCTTGATTGACCTCGATCGCGGTGAGGGAAATTCCACCTGCCAACGCCTGAGACATTGCGTCGGTGTCGCTGGCATCGCTGCTCTCGCTGCTCTCGCTCGCATCGGTCTGTGAGCTGGTTCCCTCCTCGGTTGTTTCCTCTGTGTCCGTCGGGCCAGCTGTGGTTGGATCCGTTTCGGACAGTGTCGAAGGTGTCGACGTTGTCGCGTTCGTTTCGCTATCCGGTCCCTCAGACGATATCTGCATACCGTCTCCACAGGCGACTGCGCCCGCAACAACCATCAACGTCCACCACCGCAGCTGTGCACTGTCCATCGCCGCCACTGTACCGCGCTCACAGGCGGCGTAAACCGGTCCTGGCTGTGAAGACACGTTCGCGCCGCGGTCGACAAAGATTTTACGGGCCAACTCGTCGATCGATGCTAAGCCGACGGCGTGACCGACGTACTCGCCGATCTGATCGACCTCCTTCGCCTCGAACGCATCGAGGAAAACCTATTTCGCGGACAGAGCCAAGACCTCGGCTGGGGCAACGTTTTCGGCGGTCAAGTCCTCGGCCAAGCGCTGTCGGCTGCGACCCAGACCGTGCCCAACGACCGTATCGTACATTCGCTTCACGGGTATTTTCTACGTACGGGCGACGCCAGCAAGCCGATCGTCTACGACGTCGACTGTATTCGCGACGGACGCAGCTTCACCACCCGGCGAGTCGTGGCGATCCAAAACGGCAAGGCGATCTTCAACCTCGCAGCCTCGTTTCAACGCGACGAACAGGGGTTTGAGCACAGTGCAGAGATGCCCGAAGTGCCCGGTCCCGATGGACTGCTGTCCGAACGGCAACTCGCTCTTCAGCTCGGCGACAAAGTCCCGAAGCGGTTTCGCAAACGGGCCTTCTCTGAGCGTCCTATCGAAATCCGTCCGGTCGAGCCCATGACATCCCTGCGTCCCCAGGTCGGCCCTCCGCACAAAGCTGTGTGGCTGCGGGCTGCGGCCTCGCTTCCGGACGACCCGGGCCTGCATCGTTTTTTACTTGCTTATGCATCAGACTTTCATCTGCTGTCGACAACGATGCGTCCCCACGGTGTCTCGTGGCTCAGCCCGGGGATGCAGGTCGCCAGCCTCGACCACGCGATGTGGTTTCACCGCGATTTCCGACTCGACCAATGGCTGCTGTATTCCCTCGACAGTCCCTCAGCGAGCCAGGCCCGCGGACTTGCCCGCGGTAGCGTGTATACCCGTGAAGGCAAGCTCGTCGCCAGCACAGCTCAAGAGGGCCTGATCCGTCAGTGGGAGCGAGAGCCGAAGGACTGAAGCATCCACAGCGACCGACGCAAACAACCGCCGAGGCTGTAGGGCCCCGGCGAGTTCGATTTATGTACGTACAATTTATGGAGCTCGCCCCGCAATCGTTAGCCCGGCGTCACACCTGGTTCAGACGCCTGGACCGACCACTGCCAGTTATCGAGCAACACCAGCGAATCGTAGATGTTGTCGGCCGTGTCCCAAATAACAAACCGGATTTCCATGGTTTCCCCTGGAGAGACGTTCCCGCTCATCGTCAACCAACCCGTGCCGCCACCGACATCATCGTTGCCGTTGCAGGCAGCATCCGTGAGGTCAAAGCCCGTTCCCGTGAGCTGTGCTTCTCCTTGTGAGCAGCCGTTGTAGTTCGACGAGTTGAAGCCAGAACACCCGATCGTGCCGTTGTCACACACAGAAAACAGACCCGGAGCCGCAGACACGAGGTTGACCCCAACGGGCCACTCGTTGTTCCCATCGATATACACCGCGATGTTCTTGTCGTTCGGGTTGTCGTTGTCGATCGAGTTAACCAGCGTCACAAACAAATCGTTGTAGGCCGTGCACACCCACTCTGGATACTCGGCTGAGAAGAAGAACATGTTGACGGAGAACGAGTTGGCATTGGTCGGTACGCGAACCCGCAGCTTGAGCAGAATACTGTCGTTGGCGTTGGTATTGCTGGGTCCTGGGCACCCTGGCGCGTTCGGGAACTGCCCGCCATTGGCATCCAACCAGTCCGGCGGTGCCGGGCTGTTCGTTCCGAGGGTCGTACCGGTTTCAAACGGGGAGTAGTTGGGATTGGTGTCGCTTTGATCGGCCGCGTGACCACTCGAGAGCACCGCCAAACGCTGGCCATTTTCAGGTGGGATGTTGCTGCCGAACCCGTTGCGGATGGAGCGGGCATTTGCACTTTCGTTGCCCGACCCATTGGCGCGGCTAAAGTCTCCGGAAATCACGCCCCAGATCCGGTCCGGCTGGGGTGGGTTTTCGGTGGTGAACTGACACAGGTCAATCGCTCTTGCATAGTCAAGGGGATTGGAGGCATTCGACGCGAGGCCGTTATCACACAGGGGTACCTCATTGTCGACCTGCCCATCACAGTCGTCGTCGACCTCGTTGCCTGACACCTCAAACGCACCGGGGTTGACCAAATCGGGCTGCTGGCAAACCTGGCTGACTGAGTCACAACAGTCGCCACCGCACACCGAATACCCATCGTTATCGTCATCGGGATCCTCGTCGGTCACACCATCGCAGTTGTCGTCGAGGTTGTTTGCGCAGATTTCGTCGCCCGGCAACACCTCGCCCTCACACGGGCCAAATTGGGTTCCCGCCTCGTTGCAGGTTTGAACCCCGGATTGGCACACACCGACATTCTCCGTCGGTGGGAATCCAGTGTAACAGGACTGCGTCTCCCCCGGAGCACAGGCACAAGAGCCCTCGGTTTCACAGCCGTTGTTCGGGTTTTGGTCGCAGTCGCTGAACCCGTCCTCACACATGCCCATTTCGCACATTCCCTCGACACACAGTGTCTCTGCATTGGGAATCGGATCGCAGGGCATACCACAGCCGCCGCACTGTTCGGGGTCGTTGAGGAGGTCAGCGCACAGCTCCTCGCAGCATGTAAACCCGTTTTGGCACGGTTGCTGGTCATTGCAACCGGGGACACAGCTACCGTCCATACACACGGTGCCGAGGGCACAGTCGCCGTCGCTCACACAGCCTGTACATACATTGTTATCGGTATCGCAGACCGTGTCGTTGTTGCAGTCCGCATCGTCGTCGCACCCAGGCTCGCACATCCCCGAGTCGACATTGCAAAACTGCCCCACCATACAGTCTTCAGGTGTACACACATCTGGGCCGGTGGTATCGCTATCCGACTCGGTCTCCATCTCCGTAGTCGTTGTAGGATCATCGGTTGTCGTCGGCCCCTCGGTCGGATCGTCGGTCGAGCTGTCCGTGCCGGTGCCACCTGTGGGTTCATCTGTCGTGCCATCGTCGGTTGTCGACGTGTCATCGGATGTCGTTGTTGGGACGATCGTGGGATCGACCGTGGTCACCCCTCCCTCGGTCGTGTCTTCACCTCCTCCCGAACAGGCCGCGAGGCTGACAGAAAACAAGCTCAGGACGGACAGTGATGTTAAGCGCGACATAGCATCACTGTACCCCAACCTGACATCCATTCGTTGGCAATGAAACCCATTTGCACCTTTTTAAGACATGTCTTTTCAGACATTAAAAACGAGCGGGTGTACCTGTCGGTACGCCCGCTGCTTCTCGAGACATGTACGATGGGTACTTAGCCCGGCGTACAGTAGAACTCGGCGTTGAGTGAGCCTGTTTCCTTCAGCTCTTCGCAGTACGTGCCACACAGCGTGACTTCGGTAAACTCGACAGACCAAATCCAGCCGTCTTCGTTCTCGCAGTCCATGACCTGGGGAACCTCGTTATCGTTGACAAAGATCTTGACCTTGTCGGGCTCAGGCGGCTCGTTCCCGAGGGGAACGACACAACTTTGCACGTCGGTCGCAATCTCGTTGAGGGCGTTTTGCAAATCGATCTCGTTGGACGAGTTGTAAAACTTCTCCGTGCCCATCTGGGGAACGCCGCCATCCTCGGCAAGCTCATTGAGACGATCGAATGGGTTTGTGTTGTCGGGTGCACCGTCTTGGACACTCGGCGACGTCACGTTTTGGATGTCGATACCGACGACATAGGTCGGGATACCGTCGATCATAAACGCATCGCTAACGAGGTCGTGAAGGCCCTCATCGTAATCTTCAAACAGCGCCGGAGTGTTGGTATTCGGCGTACAGTTCGCCGCACCGTCCGTCACCAGAATCACCGCCTTGGGAATTTCTGGATCGAGGCTGTCGAGGTGTGTCAGTGCCGAGATCATACCCAGCGAAGCCGGTGTTCCGCCATTTTGATCGGTATCTGTGGCGGTCGGAATCCCGGCCAAGATAGCGGCCTGGTTGTTTTCCGCCACCGGGACCTCGGGCATGTCCAGTGTGTTACAGCCGGCCTGGCTATAGGAGTTGGTGGCGAATATCGAAGGATACAACTGTGCACCAAAGGCGATTCCGTCGTCGAAGTTACTCAGGATAAATGTCACGACATTGTGGAGACTGTTCCACCGCGAAATCTGAGGAGTGTTGCCATCGTTGTCGTGATCCCAGGTGTTGATGAACATCGACCCCGACTTGTCGAGAACCAGCATGACGTTGGGCGTCACCGGTACGCTTGTCATGACATCGAAGTCCTCACAGGGTACTCCGTCGGTCGGATCGGGAAGGGTCGTGTTGCTCGTCGTATTGGTTGTCGTCGTCGGGCCGTCGGTGGTGGCGTCGGTCGGATCGTCGGTCGTCATGCCATCGGTGGTCGGTCCCGCGGTATCTGTATCGGTCGTACCATCGGTTTCGGATTCGGAACCTGTCCCCTCCGTCATGCTGTTGCTGCCTGTGGCATCGGACTCGCTCCCGGTTTCCGCATCGCCGGTGGTTTCATCCGTCGTGCCTTCGGTCGCCGTTTGGGTAGTCGAAACCCCTGTTGTTGTCGTGTCAGAGTCTCCCTCGCTCCCACCACCACAACCGGCGGCGAGCGTAAGGGCCACAAAAGTTCGGCTCATCAATCGCTTCATGGAATTCATCCCCGTATGGGCAAATGGTACACGGAATTTGAGTTCCGATCACGATGAGGTTGGCAAATGACTGTCAGATTTCGCCCACGCATCCGTCACAAACGCACCTGTCCATAGGGTCATCTACATCTTCGCTCGCACTTTCCGTTCGCAAAACACGATCGTCGCGTCACCGCTCCGTGGACTTCTTCGCACCGACGTGTCCGTCGATGAAGTCGCGTCGGTTCGGGTCACCTACCTACCGACGTCGAAGTCGGCGCAGTACAACACCCGGTAGCCGGGCCAACGCCTCCGCACCGGGATAGCCCACGCGCCGCAAAATAGCCGTGTAAACCCAAAATCCGATGCCGATCAGGAGTACCAACGCGAGGGCTAATAACGCGGTCGCGTAGGTTTGGACACCGGGCGCCCAGCCGACGAGGTGTGCGAGTCCATAGCGATACCCATGGAGGCCCGCGACGACGATCCCGGCCATGACACCGCACGAAGTCAGCAACCATACATGCTCGCGCAGTTGCCCAGACTGTCCCATCGGACCGATTACATTCCGAAACGCGATCCGCAAAATCAGCGCGTTGACGATCGCGGCGAGAGATGTCCCAAGGGCTAGGCCCGGGGCGCCGAGCTGGCGGTAGGTCAGAGCGTTGAAGGCGATGTTCACCGCGACCGCCGTCACCGATGCCATCAGTGGCAGGCGCGGACGATCGATACTGTAGAACGCTGGCGCGACAACTTTGACCATGCTGTAGGGCACCAGTCCGACGAGGTAAGTCATCAGGATCGCCGCGACCGCCAGTGTATCTGCATGGGTAAATGCGCCCCCTTCGTACAGCAGCTCGACGACCGGTTGTGCGAGTACAGCGAGACCTGTCGCGCTTGCGGCCGTCAAGAGCCACACGGCCCGCACACCATCGCGCGTACGGTGGATCAGCGCAACCCGATCGCCCTTGGCAGCCTCTTCGGACACAGAAGTTGTCGTGACCGTCGCCAATGCAACTCCGAACATCCCGATCGGTAAGAAGAAAATGCGAAAAGCATATTCGATCTGGGCGACCGGACCATCGCCGAGGCTCGCGGCAAAACGTGTATTGACAAATATATTGAGCTGCACCGCTGCAACCCCTGCGACCGCTGGCAGCATCAGACGAACGATCCGACGAACACCTGGATGCTGCGTCAGTCCGCGAAATTGCGGCCACGGACGGTATCCCATCCGCATCAGCGGCGGCAATTGGATCGCGCACTGACAGGCGCCGGCGACCAACGTCCCGACGCTCCAGGCCATCACGGCATCGGGTCCCGGAAGGCCGAGCAGGATCAGTGCAACGCCGACAATGATACTCACCCCGTTGAAAAGCGCCGGAGCCAAGGCCGGGATCGCAAACCGCCGCTGGCTGTTGAGCATACCCATCCATACGGCGCCCAAGCTGACAAGGGTCAGCAACGGCATCATGATGCGCGTCAATTTTGATGTAAATGCAATTTTATCGGGCGACCAGCCGTCAGTGATGGCCAAGACAACCTGCTCGGCGTACACAAGTCCCAAAAGTGTCAAGCCGCCACTGACGAGCAGCACAGCGCCGGTTGTCAGCCTCGCCAAGTGTTCGGCCGCCTTGTGATCCCCGTCCACCACCGCAGCGGTAAACGTCGGCACAAAGGCACTCGACAACGCACCTTCGGCGAGGAGGTCCCGCAGCAAGTTCGGGATACGAAACGCGACAGAAAACGCGTCCGCGAGCGCCCCCGCCCCCACGAGCCGCGAAAACAGAGACATCCGGACAAGCCCGAGCACCCGCGAGAACGCCACGGCTGCGCTGACAATCCCAGAGGCACGGAGGGTTTGGTCGGGCACGGTACAAGTGTGTCGACGCTTGAGCCGAGACGAAAATTCCCGACAACTTCAGCCGCACACCATGGCGTCATGGATGTGAGCGAACCGACTCGCGCGCAATGGTAGAGGTGGAAGAGCTGACGGTAGCCGAACGCGGTGAGGAGCCCCAACTCGCGGCAACTCATCGACGCGAGGGAGACACGCGAGGGAACCCCGTGCCATAGTCCCTGGACTCAAATCGATGATCATCCCCCTAATTAAAACCCTCAGGCCCCGGCAGTGGATCAAAAACATGTTCGTGGCCGTGCCGCTGGTGTCGGCCATGAAGCTCACCGACCCCGACGCGGTGATGATCACGGCCGCAGCCATCCTGCTGTTTTCGCTGGTCTCCGGCTGTGTCTACATCCTCAACGATATTCTCGACATCGAGAAGGACCGCGCCCATCCCAAAAAGTGCAAGCGTCCCTTGCCTTCGGGTCAGCTCTCGGTCACGGCGGCACGCACGTTTGCGATCATTTGTCTGCCGACGGTCCTCGTCCTCGGCTACCTGATCGCCCCGGCCTACGCCCTCATCCTGGGTATCTATTTCGTCAACAACATCGCCTACAGCTTTAAGGTCAAGCACATCCCCTACCTCGATGTGCTGTCGATCAGCACCGGGTTCATGCTTCGGATCCTCGCCGGGGTCGCGGCCTTGCAGGTCCCGGCCTCGCCCTGGCTCATTGTGTGTGGTGGCCTGCTGGCGATGTTTTTGGGGTTTGGCAAACGCGCCCATGAACTCGGCGCGGCGAGTTTGGAACAGGCAAAAAAACAACGCGCGGTACTCGAGAAATACGACGCCGGCACCCTCAACATCATCCTCCAAGCGCTGGCGATGGTGACGGTGGTCTCGTACGTGTTCTACACACGCAGCGAACACGTCATCCAGCAATTTGGAACCGATCAGCTTGCCTATACAGTTGTTTTTCCGATCATCGGGATCCTACGGTTTATCTACCTCGCCACCACGCGCCACGAGTCCGAGAGTCCGACTGAAGAAATGCTGCGAGACCCGCTGTTTATGCTCAACTTCCTCACCGGTGTCGCGGTGACGGTTGCGATCATCTACGGGTGGTTGTGACGCGCGAGGCGACAGTTAGGGCGAGTACTTGGCCTTGCGTACCTTGAGTCCCACGTAATCCAACGGCCCGTCGGTGCCCGAGGCATCGCCGACGCACACCTGCCAATTTCCCGGGGCCTGTTGTCCGACCAAGCTCGAAAGGTCTCCCGCGAGTGCTGCACCGCTGTTTGGCTTGTAACTACAAATATTATCGTCACGGCACACAACTTCAGACGAGTTGAGCATCGCCCCCATCGCCTCGGCATCCGCCTCGGCATCTTGAGCGAACACGATGGGGTGGGTCCACAGCAGGTCTGTGTTCTCACCACCGACCTCGACCCCGTCGTCCGCACTCTCATCCAAACCCGGTCGACTGACCAGCGTGACGACCATCCCTTCGGGGTTGACCAGCTTCATCGTCAGATCGCTGAGCCAAGTATTGTTCATACCGATCTCGACTTCCACTTCTTCGACGAAGTTAAACCCGTCATCGTAGATCGGTAGGTCGATGCAGACCATCGAGTCGAGACTACCGTTGTATGTACCAGGAATTGTGAGGCCGAGCTCATCCTCCTCGACAATCACGGTCTGGACCGAGCCGGGGCAGTCGTTGGGGTTGTCGCCAACGATCGCCCCGCACATCTGCTCGAACGCACCGACTAGGATCTCTTGGTCGGCGGGTGCCACCTGGTGGGCGTCCATGGCGTCGATCAGGTGAAAGATGAACTCGCTGAAATCGGCGACATTGATCGGAGAGCTTGTATCAGCATTAATTACCCCGCTGTGAGCCGCAAGCATCTCCCGGCAGGGGGTGTTTGCCGAAACGCCTGGATCCACGCCCTCGGGTGCATCGACTTCGTCTCCATAGATCTCGGGGCCGTCCAAGCTTACGAGTTGTCGGATGAGACATGTTTGAAACCGGAGCGGGTCCGACTGCTGAAAAAAACCCGAGATTGTTGGATCTGCACTAATTTTGCCCAGCCACGACGTCGGGTCGTCTACCCCCCCGACGAAATCCCGGATCGCCGGTTTTCGCCCGAGCCGCTGATAGAGCGTCCCTTCCCCTGTCTCATCCTCGACGATTCCTGAGTAGGTCTCATCGACCGCAGCGAGTAGTATCTCGACATCTGCCTGGCTCAGATCCGGAGCCATCCCGTCACGGTGGGCTTCGACAGCATCCAGCATATCGCTACGAAAATCGTCGAAGTCGGCCGTAGAAATACCAAACCCGGCGTGGAGCGTCTGCGGATCCTTGCAGTTGTAGACGATGTCGGGACACTCGAGCGCCTGGCCAAAGAAATCCGCCATGCACTCGGTGAACCTCGCGTTGTCGAAGTGCGTCGTCAGGAAGTAGGCATTGATCCGATCGTCGACGAGCAGCCGATTGTGAAACAAGGCGCTGAGTTGTGCGAGCCCCTCGGCACCACCTGCACGGGTACACGCTGTCTCGATGGTACCAGTCGTTTCACTCTCGCCCTCGGTCGTGTCCGACGTCTGTGTTTCGCTGGGGTCAGCGGTCGTCGGATCGACCGTCGTCCCGTCCGTCGTCGGGCCCTGTGTCGAGTCGATTGTCGGCTCACCGGTCACGGTTGTCGGGGTAACCCCGGTTGTCGAACTCGTCTGCGTCCCTGTCGTTTCTGAAGCATCCGAATCTGTCTCGACGGGCGACCCCCCACAGGCCGTCAAGACGAAACACACGACCCAATACTGTCCTCGCCGTATCATGGACTCCTCATCCGTTCCTACAAGCCAACGCATATGCAGCGGTAAGTGTAATGGCCGCATGCCCGTGGCGCACAGTTACAATGTGTCTTTAGAGACACCTTTGGGTACAGCGATCTGAGCCGCGAAGCGAACACGCAACGGTTTCAGCAAAACGTTGCTATCCAGCTGTTGGCACACCAGAAATTGCGGCGTAGCATCCGGCCCATGAAGACAGTTTTGCAGCGAGTCCAGCGGGCCGAGGTCCGCGTCGATCAAAAAGTTGTGGGACGAATCACAAAGGGTGTACTAGCACTGACCGCTGTCGAACGCGGCGATACCCTCGCCGATGTGCAGGTGACTGCCCGTAAAATCGCAAATCTCCGCATCTTTCCCGACCGTACCCCAATGGACCTCACGTTGAAGGATGTTGGCGGAGCTTGCCTACTTGTCTCCCAATTCACGATTGCCGGCACCGTTCGCAAGGGTCGACGTCCGAGCTTCGATCGGGCCGAGCAGCCAGGTATTGCATGTACACTATATGAAGCACTCGCCGGCCAGCTACGCGAACAAGGTGTCGATGTTGCAACCGGCCAGTTCGCGGCGCATATGGAAGTCGAACTCGTCAACGATGGCCCCGTCACGCTTCTCATCGAGACCCGCGACGGCGCGATCGTTTGAGTGCAGCTACATTTACTCGGCGGCGACAGGTACCCGCAGGTCGATGCTCCGATCCTCGGGGATGTCGTAACGAGCGAGAATCTCCTGATTGCGTTGACGCGCCTGTTCGGCGTTGAGCACAATCATCCCGTGGTGTGAGGTCCGCAAGTTCAATGTCCCGGATTCGAGTGCGAGCTCGACGTGTTTGACAAAGTCGTCAAAATCCCGGGGGCGATGTCCGTTGACCGACACGATGGATTCGCTATAGAGGTGCGCGTAGCCGACATTGACCTCGTCGGCGAGAACTTGGCTCAACAACACAACTTCACGGCGGTCGGGCGAGCGCGTCCCGAGGTGATAGAGCATCAAAAATTCCGTCGGAGCCCGGTTCCACCACTCATCCCACGTTTTGAGATAATCCCGCGTAAGGACCTGAAACACAAAACCTGCAAATACAAAGTATCGCGGTGAACAGTCGTACTGATCACGGAGGACGAGGTACGGCTCGCGGGCGAGCGACCCTGAGACTTCGATCCGCTCACCGGCACGCAGAATCTTGAATGTCACCTCATCACCGCAATAGCGCTCCCCGACCCCAACATCAAAACGCGTCCGATAGCGACCGAGATAGTTGACGGTTCCGTTGTTTGCCACCGGCATCCCA
Source organism: uncultured Nannocystaceae bacterium (assembly GCA_964621785.1). Classification (GTDB taxonomy): domain Bacteria; phylum Myxococcota_A; class Polyangia; order Nannocystales; family Nannocystaceae; genus JACKDW01. The sequence goes on along the minus strand of CAZUPD010000011.1, from coordinate 87,509 downwards.
TCGATTTCGAGGATTGCATCGCCGGCCTGAAGAACCCCCTGACAAGTTCCTTCGTGGCGAACCGAGGTGACCAACACGCCGGCCTCACGCTCGCCGAGCCCGATGTGCTGGCGAAGCTGGGGATTCTCGAGGTTTTGTGTGCGAATCCCGAGGCTGGGTACGTCAGGGCTGCGACCCTGCTCGACTGCCTGTAAAAACCGCTTCACAAAAATTGTAGGTACAACATCACCGATGTTCTCGCCATCTCGATGTGTCTGAAAGGCAATCCCAATAACCTTGCCATCGCGGTACACCGGTCCTCCACTGTTGCCCGAGTTGATCGCAGCATCAACGGTGATCGCCAGCAAGTTACGTTGTGAGTGGCTGTAGTGCTGAATCTCGATCCTCGAGACAACCCCTTCGGTGATCGATATCTCTTCGCCACCGACGGGATACCCGATCACAGAGACACGCTCGCGACGATCGGGTAGCTCTCCGAGCTCGGCGGGTACAAGACCATCCATCAGACGCGGGTCGGTGACTTCAAGTAGGGCGAGGTCGCAGTCGTGGCACACCGCGGCAACTCGGGCGACCAACTTGTCCGGCTCCGAAACTTTTTGCACCTGCAAGAAAGTCGCATTGGCGACGACATGTGCGGCCGTCAGCACTCGCCCGGGAGCAATGACCACACCCGAACCAGTTGAAGTCGATGGGGTGCAAGAACGCCAAGGTGCATCGTAGTCGCGCTCTTGAGTGGTAGCGAAAATTCGGACAACAGCAGGAAGACTCACCCTAAGTTGATAGCAAACCCGAGGGACAAACCCCAGCCGGTTCGCCGGATGTCGGGTAACTGTCGACTCGGTACGTGTTAGGGGGGCAACGCAACGCGGGCGAATGCAACCGATGGCCGCAAACGCGAATTGAACCAGCCTGCGCAGCATCCGCGAGCGCCCCATTGAACATGTCCCAAAGGACATATATTAAATTCGACATGACGACCGGTCTTATCCTTCGAACGCGCTTGTGGCTCGGACCGAGCTTAAGTTCCCTGCTTCTCATCGCCGCCTGTGGAAGTGATCCGGAAGGCGAATCCAATAGCGGGGGCGAGACATCCTCGGAGTCAACGTCTGAGAGCGAGTCGAGCACGACCTCCCCGACCGGGGATCCCTCGGAGTCACAAGGGCCAGGAACCTCCCCCTCAGGTACCGAAACCGAGGGTGAAACCGGTTCGACCGATACGGAGACCACCGACGATCCGAGCGCAGGCTCCGAGACTTCGGATACCGAAGCGACTGTGACGGATTCAGACTCGGAGTCAGACGCGACCACCGTCGACCCGCCGACAACCGATCCAACCGACTCGACGAGCGATACAGAGGATCCAAGCGATACCGACACGGATCCGACAGATAGCGATACAGAGGGCGAAACGACGGATACGGAGGGCGAGACGGATACCGACTCCGACTCCGATTCCGAAGGCGAGACAGATACCGAAGGGATCGACATCGGTCACTGGTTGATCACGATCCACGACCGCACCAACCCGACGTCAGTGGCAAAAATCGATGTAATTACAGGGATGTCAACACACCTGTGTTTCCTCGATGTCAACCACAACTACAATACGAGTACGTTTTCCCGCAACGGGCTGCTGTACGCGGCGAACGCAACCACCAAGGACCTCGAGATCATCGATCCTTGTACATGCGAACGTACCGTGGTCGGGCCAACCATGGTCAACGCTCTCCCAGGTATCACGGCAGATCAAATGAACGGCCTGTATGGCCTCGAGACCAGCCAGGATATTTTTGTCGATATCGACGAAAATAGTGGTCTCGCCACCGAGATTGGACCTGTCGGGCTCAACTGGGGTACGGGTGGCCTGAGTTGGTCGGATGAACTGCAAGACACCTACGCGATCAATGGTACCGACGATAAGCTGTACCGCATCGACCACAACACAGGTCAGGCGTTCGAGCTCGTGCAAACCGACCACAATTTTGGTTCGGTCGGGATCGAGTACCACCCGAGCCGCCAGCAGATTTACGCCTGCTCAAACCCTGGGATTTTGCTGAACGTCGATGCCGATACCGGCGTGGTCACAGAAATTGGGCCGATGAATCTGATGGACGACCCACACTGCGACAATCTCGCGGCTCCGTGGACGCTTGTTCAATGTGTCGAGGACGCCTAGCAGGAACGATGGCGTCCGGATAAGCTGGCCGAGAATGAACACTCGGCCAGCTTCTGACGCACACGCATCAAACCGAATTCAACGATTGTGTATTTTGAGCGAGCTGGTTTATGGGTCAGCTTCGCATCGCCGGTTGCGAGCAAAACCCGACGGAACTCACAATTTTGCTGGTATTTTGCCAGTAGAGCCGCCTCTTGAACCTCATGTTTGACTTTTTCCCACGCCGAACATGCATGTGCATCGAGTGGAAGCCCCCGACGACCTCCAGCGCGTTTGACCGGGGCCCCGAGGGAGGTGGACAGTGCACTCCCGGAGTCGAGGGCGAAGCTGCGAAAGTAACTCGGGGCAACGTTGATGAACTTGTGGGCCTGAAAACAATGCTCGACGGATAGCCACCGCAGCCCGCCCAGCTCGAACGGAGATTTGGCAAAATTCGAGAGGAGCCGACGCCAGTTAGCGATCGCGGCAAGCTCCTGGAACGTGTGTGTGAACGGTGGCGCAATCAATTCTCCAACCCCCTGACCCGGCGGGGCATCGCGGGAGCGGGAGTGAAACATCAAGACGGCATGTTCGCTAAACAGGTTCACGATCATACAAGAGTGGCGAAACCACCTGATCCGGTGGAGATCTAGCAGGTTGCGTCTCGCAGAAAACGGCAACTGCGTTCACGGAACGCGACGGGCCAACGTTCCGGGTGCGACTTGACGCGAGAGAACGACGGGACGCCATCGCCTCCCGATTTTTTTCCCCACGCGCGACGAGGGGTCCTGTGACGGCGAAACGAGACTAGCGATCTTTGGCGTACTCGGTCACAGCCCGGACCTTGAGCTCCGCGGTCGAAGCCCGGAAGCTCGGCTCCAAGGTCGCCCACGCATCGGGGCTTGTCTCATAGAAGACAAAGAACAATACGCCGCCGAGATCTTCGGTGTGCATCCAGCCCTTGAGCGCGGGCTCGCCTTTTTCGCCGGCAGGAACGTTGTAGATACCATCAAATTGCCGGCTGTTGCTCCCCTGCTCCCAGGTGTACGAACCTTCGGGAAGCCCTCGCAACGCCAGGATCAGGTTGCGAAGCTCCTCTCCGCTGCCGCCGGCACGGACGTAGCCGAGGGCCGCAAACGATACGGTCGCTCCGCAGGATGCAACCTGGTTGGTGGACTCGGCGCGAGCGAAGTAGGGATTTTGCTCGACTAGCTTGAGCCCGCGGGGAAGCGAGAGAATCATGCGGTGGGTGAAAAAAGAAGTTGGTAGTGCATCGAGTTGAACGGTGCAAGCTTCGGCAACCGGCGCACTCGCAGAGGGTTGATCAACACCTGCGGCTTGGCCCGGTGCCGCTCCGGGAGTCGCCGCGACGGACCCGGGTTGAGCGGCTGGCGTGCCCGGTGCCGCCTGCCCAGGCGGTGCCGCCGTTCCCGGTTGCTGGGAGGGTTTGTCGCAACCGCCAGACAAAATCACGACGCTCGCGAGCACTAGCGATAGGTTTCGCATCCGCATGGCCGCTTCGACTCTCTCACGAAGACCGACGATTGGCGCGGTGATTTTTTGAACCAACTCGAAACTGCGCACCTACAGGAAAACGCTCATCCGGAACGAAGCGAACGGAGGATGATCGCAAACGTATGACCCGAACTCGCTGTTTCGGTTGCTGCGCTAGGGGTTCTCTACAGGATTTCGAGGGGTTGCGAGGAAACGAGCCAGTGCACATCGAAGTTGCACGTGGCGGCTGGAACACCAGCCCGGAATTGCGTGCAGTTGCAACCCGTAACCACGCTAGCGTGTAAGTGGTCGATCGACGTATCCGAACTCGCGCCCGCGTTGGTCACGGAATACCAGGCGGTCCCCTTCGCGACGAATCAAGCGTTCGGGCGTCAACGAAACCTTACCGCCCCCCCCCGGGAGGTCGACGACAAATTTCGGCAGGGCGAGACCCGACAATTGTCCGCGTAACTGATCGAGGATGTCGGTGCCTGTCGCAACCCGGGTGCGAAGATGCGCTGTGCCAGCGACCGGATCACACTGGAACATGTAATAGGGACGGCAACGATGACGCAAGAGCCAGCGACCGAGAGTAGCGACGCTTTCGCTGTCGTCGTTGATCCCGTTGAGGAGGACCATCTGATTGCCACACGAAAACCCGGCATCGGCCAGGGTTTCGAGGGCTCGCCCCGCTTCGACTGTACCCTCGCGGGGATGGTTAAAATGTGTACTCACAAGTATTGGGTGATAAGGTTTTAGCCTGTCACATAGTTCAGGTGTAATCCGTTGCGGCAACGTGACGGGGTTGCGGGTGCACAGACGGATAATTTCGACACTTGGTATCGCCCGCAAGGCGGCCATGATTTGCTCGAGGCGGGTGTCCGAAAGACTGAGGGGATCACCGCCCGAGACGAGGACGTCGCGGACCTCGGGGGTACGCCGCAAATACGCGTAGGCAGCCTCCAGCTGCTCGCGGGCCGGCGTCGAGCGGGCGTCCCCAACCTTCCGCTGACGGGTGCAGTGACGGCAATACACGGGGCAGTTGTGGGTGACATAGAGCAGTGCGCGATCGGGATAGCGGTGCGATAGGATCGGAACGGGGCTGTGTTCTTCTTCGGCGAGGGGGTCGTCGTAGTCCCACGGCGTACGCACGAGTTCGTCGCGATGGGGAATCGCCTGCCGACGCACGGGGCACGCAGAATCCTGCATCAACGAGAGGTAGTAGGGCGTGATTGCAAACGGAAATCCACCTGCCCGTCCGACGATCCCTTCGCGTTCTTCATTTGTAAGTGCAACGAGTTTTTCAAGCTCGGGCAACGTTGTGATGCGGTTGCGAAGCTGCCACCGCCAGTTGTTCCACTGCTCATCTGGGGTGTCCCGCCAAACGGGGTGTCGAAGCTTTCCGTGCAAAGCCGAAGGCATGCACAGGCCCTACAACGTCCCGTGCGCGGGAACAAGTCTGCGGCCCATTCACCCGCGACTTTCTCGCTCAGCTGTCACTGCAGCTGGCCGAGGAACTCGAGGGCAAAACACCCGCACAAGACGATTGCGATGGCGTAGCCCGCAGTCACGATCCAGTTGCGGTAGCGCGGATCGAGGCCGGAACCGTAGATCTGGACGCCTCCCGCCGCTTCGACTACGCGATTGGTAAACCACACATCCCGAGCGACTCGCACGCTGTCGCCTAACTCGAGTTCTTCGTCGACAAACTGCTCAAACACTCTGCGATATGCGTCGTCGGAGTCGACACATCGCCGCCAGTGCTCGGGCAGCCATGTGTCGCCACGAGGGTCGTTACGCAACACGCTGTGGGGGACGTCAGACGCACACAACCACTCATGCAGGGCTTCGGGGGATTCCTGCATGTACATCAGCTCCGTCGGCGATGCCCCCACCCGCGCATGTGTTGGCGCAGGAGTTTTTTGGCCCGGTGAAGATGCGTTTTGACGGTGCCAAGGGGAAGGTCGAGAATCTCGGAAATCTCGGGGTACGACACGTCCTCGAGGTAGTAGAGCATGACGACGGCACGGTAGCGTTCAGGCAATGCCGAAATAGCGGCGTCGAGGTCTCTGCGAAGGTCCGAGCGCGATTGGCTGAGCGATGTTTCGGGGGCCGGAGCTCCCGACTCAAACCCCTCGGGCAAGGCGGCGAGTTCTTTCACCCGGGTGCGGTGATTGAGGTAGACGTTGTAGGCGATCCGATACAGCCAGGTCGAAAATCGGGCCCGGCCCTGAAAACCGACGAGCCCGCGATAGGCCCGCAAAAATGCTTCTTGGGCCAGGTCGTCAGCGAGGGTTCGATCGCCGGCCAAACGCAACAGAAGGCCGCGGATCTTGCCCTGATGGCGACGAACGAGTTCGGCGAACGCCCGCTTGGCACTGTAGTGTGCCGACAGCCGAACGAGCTCCAAATCGGGTAATTCAGTTAACGCGTGGGGATCGCGTTTGCGCAGCCAAGTTGCGGCAGCGCTTGAAAGGGGGATGGTGGCGGTGTGGCTTGCCATGGTTTGGTGCTTACTCCTCGCGGGCACTCAGCTTGGCGACGATGAACGAAATAAGGTACCCAAGGCCGATAAACAGGGGGATAAACCCGACCGGAGCGAGTGCTCCAACTTCCTGTCCCGACATTCCTTCGCCGACGAAGGCGGCGAACATGATCCCGAATCCAAGTGCGGCTAGGACGATGCCCTTCCGCAGATCTGTGCTCGCTGCCGAGGGGAACAACTGCGTCGGCGGTTGCATTCCCTGTTCGATGTATGTGCGAGCAAGATCAAGACGGCGACGCTCCGTTCCGTGCCGGACACGGACAACAGCGATCACCGCGATGATGATGACGACGAGGACAGCGAGGTCAAACAGCTGTCCCGTGTTACAGGAGGCTCCCGAAGGAGTAGCGAGGACCAACTCGAATTGGAACGAGTTGGTCAGCGAACTGAGCAGGCTGCTCTCGCTCCCGCACGAGCGGGAAAACAAATCGACCTTGGTCCAGATGTCGCCCATGTTGACTCCTTGTGCCGCCGAGGCCGTCGGAGCGACCAAAAACGTGCTGACTGCGGCAATCAACCCGCTCCACCCCGAAACCAATGCATTGGTGCGTACTCGTGCCAATACAGACCTCCGCACCTAAGACTCGAGGAGTATCCCATTGGTTTCGCCCTCCCTGGCGAAACGTGTACGTGGCATTTCTCGCATTATGGAGTGTACCGTGTGGTTGCAGGCAGATGCCTACATCACCGTACAGCTCGAAACCTCCGCCAATCCTCGTGAAACGATGGCATCACGCTGGCAGGTGGGCCGCACGGACTGGGCCAAGCCGATGTGAGAGCCCGAACAACTGCTTGAAATCCCTCTTCAAGCGTCGATTGCAAATCTTGCGCGTAGATCTGTGAAACGCGATCGACTGCTGCGAAAAACCCCATGGGGTCATCGTCGAAACCATAGAACACCCCAAGGATTTCAACCTGCTCGCGAAACCACGGATCGCGCTCGGCCGGAGGCAGATAGGAGGCCGAGATCGTGCAGCAACTGAGTTCTTCAAACAGCACGCGCCGATGCTCCTGGCGTTCGAGGTCGTACGGGATCTGGTGGTAGTCAAACCCGTGATCGTCATCCGCTCGACCAGCAAAGAGGTAGTGCACAAGTTCGTGCAAGAGGTTGGGCAGCCCTTCGACCATCACGACGAAGGGAAGTTTGTCGGCTTGGGCCGGCTCCCGGCGCTTGATGTAGTTCTCGTCGCCGAGCACGACCTGTGCCCCACCCCGGCGAAAGACCTCCACGGCACTCGCCCACAGATGGGCTGAGTCGATCAAAACGCCCACGAAAAGCCGAGACTCACGCTGCGTTTATCAATTTGAAACTGGGCCCGCACGCGCTTTTGAGCCACGAGGCCGTAGGCGAGGGACGCCACCCCGGAGACCACCATGACCGCGCCCGGAACCGCCATGGTCGCGGCGGCCCGGTTGCGAGCCGATTGTTGACAACCATTGCCTGCCATCAAATTGCATGGGTCTGAGGCCGCCATCGCGATACCTCCACCGGTCAACACACTACCGACGACGATCAAGACAATCCCCGCATCCCGCCAGTGCTTGGCTCGGATCGCTTCGGGACTGTCGAGCAGCGGATCGTAGTTGTCGGCCGTCGGGCCTTCGACCGGATCGGGCTCCGGCGGGATAACGCCATCATCGTCAGGCTCGGGTGGGATCCCCATCTCATCGGGCTCGGGTGGGATGCCGACATCATCGGGCTCCGGCGGAATGCCTGCGTCATCTGGTTCGGCCGGAATAACAACTTCGTCGGGATCGGCCGGAATACCCGCGGATTGTGCTTCGCCCGTTTGCGTCTGGGGACGCACCTGCACCTCCGGTAAATCGGGCGACACAACTTCGAGCTGCTGGTCGGCCGGGCGCGAGGTCGCCGGTTGCGGAACTTGGGCGTAGGCGTTGGCGGATATGAGGGAGGTCGCGACCATCCCACACGTAACCAGGCGCGATGCGTGATGCCAGCTCATGGCCGGCGGGAATCTACCGTGAAACACCTGAGAAGTCGCCCACCTTTTCGCGCTCAAAACCACTGCTTGCCCGCGTCGCCGCGACCGGCCACTCTACCCCTGTGCACGGGCTTGCGGGATTTGTCACGGCTCTGGCGTTGGTTTCACAACCCGCGACCGACGTGTGCCCGCGCGAGCTACCGGGCCTCGGCGTCGCCAGTGCTCCGGTCGTCGTGACCTTCTTTCTCGATCCTTTGACCGGTTCCAACCTGATGACCTGGTTGGAACTCCGGGGACAGATCGCGGCGATGCGGGGGCAGGCGCGGGCCGAAGTTGCGATCGTCCAGAGCTCCAGCGTCATCGCAAACGGGCGGGA
>CAZUPD010000011.1:0-78986 GCA_964621785.1 uncultured Nannocystaceae bacterium | reverse complement strand
ACGTTGTGGTTGATGCGGGCCCAAAGGCTGGGTCGTCTCGAAGCGGGCCTGCGCCTGCTCGACCGCGAGGGCCAGGAGCGTCTGCTCGTCCGCCTGCGCACCAAGAGCTCCCGGAAAACGCTCGCGCGGGAACTCGGTATCGCCGACGACGGGTTTGAAAACCTGCTGACCGATACATGTCTGCTCGCTCGTCTCCAGGAAAACACAACCCGGTACATGCGAGATGCACGGCGCTCCAACGGAGCGCTGCCGCGACCTCCTGTATTCACGATCGGCGATCAATCAGCGTTTGAGAAGTTGTCGTTTCTCCCCGGCGCAGTCGAAAAAGAACGTTCCCTTCGCCGCGATCCGATGGTCGTGGATCCACCGGCGAGACGTCGGCGACGTGGCGTGAGTCCCCGAGTCCGTCGGCCTCCTGCAAACGCCGGGCTGATGATCGGAGATGTCGGATCGGAGCATCGCCTGGTGGTGTTTTTGCGACCCGATCCACGACCTCGACTCACGCAGCTCTCGCCTGTTTTGGAGTATCACCGCAACCATCCGGGGAAGCTGGCGATCCAGTTGTTGGTCCGCGGATCCTCTCCGGACAGTCAGGATCTCCGCCGCCGAATGTGTCACGCAACCGATCTCGGGCTCGAAGTTGAGTACGTCTACATGCTCGCTGCGGGGCGGACGCAGTGGTCGACCAAGGCCCGCGACGCCGACGATCTCGAGAAGCTGATCGACACCCACGAACCAGCAAAACCGTGTTCGTTGGATGAAGTCCAGCTCGAGGGCGAGGGCAACTTGCCCGACGGCGTGTGGCTCGACGGGGGGATCATCGGCCAGACCACAGACTTGGAACATATCGCGACTCGGATAGCGGAAATCGAGCGCGCAACCAGCCCGTCGGATGCCGTATTCTCGCTGCTCCCCCAACCAGAAATCTGATCGTCCACACAGGTAGGTTCAATGCAGATCAAATACTGGGCAGCGACGGACGTCGGCCGCAAGCGCGCCGATAACGAAGATAACTTCCTCATCGACGAGAACGTCAACCTCTTCATCGTCGCCGACGGCATGGGTGGGCATGCCTCTGGGGAAGTTGCAAGTGCAATTGCTGTCCACACGATCCGCGAGGTTATCCACCGCGAGCGCGGCCTGTTTGACACCTTCGATCCGAGCAACCCCGAGGATCAGATGGAGGTCTCGACCCTGCTCGAGTACGCGGTCCACGAGGCCTGCTCGCGGGTCTGGCACAAGGCCCAGATGGAGCCTGAAAAACGCGGGATGGGCACGACCGTGGTCTCGCTGCTCCTCATCGGTGACCATGGGTTTATCGCCTACGTCGGCGACAGCCGGATCTACCTCCTGCGCGAAGAGACCATCTACCCGCTGACCGAAGACCACAGCTTGATGAACGAGCTGATCCGCAGCGGCAAGTTACAAAAAGAAGAAATCGCCAGCAGCCCCTACGCCCGATTCAAAAACGCTATGACCCGGGCAGTCGGTGTATATGAAAATGTCGAGGTCGATGTACTCGACTTTGAAATCGCACCCGGTGATTCGTTTTTGCTGTGTTCCGACGGCCTGTACGAGTATCTCGACGAATCGGACATCGCCACCAACCTCTCGCTGACCGATATCGAGGAAATTCCCGGGCGCCTGATCGACATCGCTAACTCGCGTGGGGGCAAGGACAACATCACGGCTCTGGTCATCCAAGCGGTCGGTGAAAATACCGGACGTGCCGGGGGCCTCCCCCGCCACAGTTCGACCGCCGATATCGTCCGTCGGGTGCCGGTATTTCGCCAGCTGAGTTTTCAGCAACTCAGCAACCTGCGGGCGCGTTGCCAACTGCGTGATTTCATCGACAGTGAGGTTCTCGCGTCCGAGGGTGAAGACGGCGGCGAGTTGGCGGTTGTGCTCGAGGGAAGTGCCCGGCTGACCCGCCGCGGACGCACACTCAAACTTTTGAACCCCGGCGACTACTTCGGCGAAGTCGACCTGCTCGGGACCGGCAAACGCCAACTCGGTGTAACGGCAACAACCGCGGGTCGTCTCCTCGTCCTCTCCCGGGAAACCTTCTTTGGCCTGATCGAGCATGACCCGCGGCTTGCGGTCAAACTGCTGTGGAGCCTCAACCGCGAGCTGTGCGACCAGCTGGTGGGGACGATGGACGACCGAGTGACGGGCGTGGCTCCGCGCCAGGTCACATCTCCGTTGCACCTGCGCCCCAAAAAAACCGCCGCCGCACCGAAGGCCATCGCACCAAAAAAGGCCGCCGCACCGAAGGCCGCCGCACCGCCAAAGACAAAGTCACCCCTGCAGCGGCCGATCACGGCCATCGACAATGTGTTTGACGACGAAGAGGACGAAGAGGTGTTAGAGGTCGACGACGTCGACTTGGTCGAGGGCTGAACCGATGTGAGCACGCCGAACCTGGATTGGCGGGAGCCCGGAATTCGTGGTGAGATGACCGTGTGGAAATGGGGTTGAAGCATCGGGTACGGGCCGGACTTGCGTGGAGTGTACTGTGTTTGATCGGTTGTGACCCCCCTCGCGCGGCAACACCCTCCCCTGCACCGACTTCTTCTGCGCCGGTGCACTCGTCGTCGCAAGTAGATACCGCCGCCCCTGTAAAAGTTGCTTCTACAACCTCTTTGTCACAGCTTCCAGTCGATGCTCCCGTCGAGCCCGACCCCACGGGTTCACGTGGCCAAGCGACGCCCCCAACCGATCCGACCCCAACCGAGCCAACGGTCGAGCTGCGCAAGCCGACCCGACTCGACCGTCCGACTTCCCTGCGTGCACGCGATCGCGTCCGCGGTGCACACGAGGCAAAAGATGCGGTCGTCCGCGAGTTGTTCACCGAGGCCGGGCTCAAGTTTCCACCCAAGCAACTGCTGCTGCGGGCGTTCAAACAGGAATACGAACTCGAAGTCTGGGCCGCCGACCAAACGTCCGGCCCGCTGACGCATGTCACCACCTACAAAATTTGTGCGCTCTCCGGGGTTCCAGGGCCCAAAAAAGCCGAGGGCGACTTTCAAGTCCCCGAGGGGTTTTACACCCTCAACCTGTTTAATCGCGCAAGCAGTTATCACCTCTCGATGCGGATTAGCTACCCCAACAGCCGCGATCGCAAACTGCGTTACACCGGCAGTGCCATCATGATCCACGGCGATTGCGTGTCGATCGGCTGCCTCGCTATGAGTGATGAACGCATCGAGGAGTTGTGGGTGATGGCGACGGGTCTAAAAAATGGGAAAGTGCATGTGCATTTATTCCCCGGGCACGGGCTCGACGGATTTATCGCCAAGGCCAAGACACCCGAGCTGGCGAGCTTTTGGCGCAATCTCAAGCGGGGCCACGACCTGTTTGAAGCCGATCACACCCTCCCGCGGATCGACAGTCAAAGTGACGGCACCTACGTGTTCCGCTGATCCATGTCCGAGAACGTCTCGCGATCGGTGACGATGCCGTAATCCTCACGCCACAGGTGCACTCCACAGGCTTCCCAATTTCGATGTCCGCGACCAGCTCAGCTATCCTGCGCGACATGGCGTCTTCGTCCTCCGACTTCACGCCCCAGTCCCCCGCGCTTCAAGCACTCATGTCGCGCGGGTTGTTGGAGCAGGCCTCGGATCTTCAAGCGATTGACCGTGCCCTCGGCAGCGGTCCAGTGACGTTTTATCTCGGCTACGACCCAACCGCTTCATCGCTCCACGTCGGCAATTTGCTGACGATCATGGCGATGCGTTGCCTGCAAACCCACGGACACCGGCCGATCTGTGTGGTCGGCGGGGCAACGGCGATGATCGGCGATCCTTCGGGGAAGACCGAGATGCGCAAGATGCTGACGCGCGAGGAGATCGAGGCCAACAGCCAGCGCTTTCGCGAGCAGTTCTCGCGCTTCATCCACTTCGACCGCGGTGTTCCCAACGACGCCCTGTTGCTCAACAACGCCGAGTGGCTGCTCCCGATCCACTACATCGATTTTCTCCGCGATATCGGCCGTCACTTCACGGTCAACCGCATGGTCGCGGTCAAGACCTACCGCGATCGCCTCGACGCCGAAATCCCGCTGAGTTTTCTCGAGTTCAACTACCAGCTGTTTCAGGCCTACGACTTCTTGCACCTACATCAAAAATACGGATGCCAACTGCAGATGGGAGGTGCCGACCAATGGGGCAACATGATCGCCGGGGTCGAGCTCATCCGCAGGATCCAAGCGACTGAGGAAGAAGCGGATTCGGGACAGTCGTACTGCCTCACGTTTCCGCTGCTCACCACCGCCGATGGCCGCAAGATGGGGAAGAGCGAACGCGGTGCGGTGTGGCTGAGCAAGGAGCAGCTATCGCCGTTCGACTACTACCAGTTTTGGATCAACCGCGACGATCGTGATGTCCCGCGGCTGCTCCGGATCTTCACCGAACTGCCGAGCGAACAAATCGATGCACTGACCGCGAAGGAGGGTGCAGCCATGCGTGGGGCAACCCGCACCCTCGCCTACGAGGCAACCCGGATGCTCCACGGCGAAGAAGCTGCACATCAGGCGCAAAAAGCGAGCGAACAGGCCTACGGTGGTGGCGACGACTGGAGTGCTGTCCCAAAGGTCACCCTCGATCAAGCGCAGATCAAACTCGTCGACCTACTCGTCCATCCCCAGATCCAGGCGTTCAAGTCCAAACGAGCGACGCGCCAACGGGTCGAAAGCGGCGCCGTCAAAATCAATGATTCGCCGGTCGACGACCCGTACTACCTCGTCACCGCAGCCGACAACAGTGGGTGCGGCATTCGCCTCAAGGCGGGGAAAAAGCGCTACCGGCTGATCCTCGAAGAAGCTGCGACTTAGGCGGGAAAGCGACGAGGCTGATCCTCGATCCCGGCTTTGTGCTCCACTCCCGGGAACGCGAGGCGGTATCTCACGTGCCGATTCGCGAATCGGCAACATGCCGTCTTGGGCGACTCCATGCATCTACAATATTGAACTCCGCGGTCGACCGCGGCGCTGCTTCGACCAAATTGTCGCCCCTGCTTCGCGCCCGGGCCTGTAATCCGTCAACCGGCATCGGCGGCTTCATGCATCTTCTTCAATCTCGATTCGACCGCTGTGCTGCTTCGGACAAATCGGACACACTCGCGCAGACGACGTAAACGCGTTGTGGTTGTGCGTCATGCTCTGCGGCGGGAGTGATCCGTCCTGGGAGCGAGCACAAACGTACCCGTCGATGACACGAACCCGAGTAGCGACCCGTATTTCGGGTGCCATCGTCGGTGGTTTATGTATCTACAAACTCGTGACCCGAGGTACGACTACAAAATCGTGCTCAGCGGGTCAACCGCAGCGCTGCTTCGAACAAGCTGTCGCCCCGCAACCAGCCCCGGATCAGCGGGATGAGGACCAGTAGCGTCAGGAGAATCCCGGCCGCGTAGGCGACGGTGATCAGCGGACTTCGCAATCGCGGGTCGAGCCCTGAACCCGCGACCTGTGTCGGTGCTGTCGCTTCGAGTACACGTTTGGTGAACAGTGGATCGCCGCGCTCGCGGACGCTGCCAAACAATTCGAGTTCTTCCTCGACAAACTCCTCGAGAACCTCCCGGCACGCAGCGTCGCGTTGGGTCAACGCGTAGAACTCTGGTTCGAGCCACGTGCGCCCGGTCGGATCGTTGCGGAGGATTTCGGACGTCACGTCGAGCCCGAGTAGGTAGCTGCGAAATCCTTCGAGGCAGGTGCCAGCAACTGCCTCCGTATCGCTGAGAACCATCGACACCGGAAGCTAGTTTAGCAGGCTGTGGTTTTTGTCGACGCATCGCTTCGCTTGCTCCCGCGCTCGCGGGAAACTCGCTCTCACTCTGCATTCGAGCGGTTTATTTTCGAATCTCCGAACCGGCCGTCGAGCCTATCCACGTTTACTCTGTTCCCCATGCGCAGGACTGTGCGGCTTCACAGGAAGTGAGATACCATGGTCTCCTTCCATACCTACCGCGGACCGCCCATGCCCCATCGAATCGACCCTCCCCACCTTCGAACCGTCGCTGGTTGGCCGTGCTTCGCACTTGTGTTGAGCGGACTGCTCGGCTGTGCATCCGGCGAGCAGACCAATGACACGTTTTCGACACTGACGCCGACAACGACAAACCCGACGGTTGGTCCAACCTCGAATCCGACCGGCCCCGAAACCGATACCGAGGAGACTGGCGAATCCAGTGGTTCCATGAGGATACTGAGGAAGATAGCGAAGCGACCACGGGCGGACCCATTTGTGGTGATGGCGTCGTCGATGAATTCGAAGTCTGTGACGACGGCGTCAACGACGGGGCATATGGGGGATGTATGCCCGATTGCAGCGCGCAAGCGGCCTTTTGCGGCGATGGTGCGCTCAACGGACCCGAGGTTTGTGACGACGGGGTCAACGATGGTTCATACGGCGGGTGTATGCCCGATTGCACAGCCCTCGGACCTGGGTGTGGCGACGGGACGGTCAACGGCAACGAGACCTGTGACGACGGGATCAACGACGGAAGCTACGACGGGTGTAACCCGGACTGTTCCCAAGGACCCTACTGCGGCGATGGAACGGTCAACGGCCCGGAAGGCTGCGACGACGGCAACGATGTCGACGACGATAGCTGCTCCAACGCATGTGCCTCGGCATCGTGTGGCGACTCGGTTGTCCAACCGGGCGAGGATTGCGAGGGCAACGATGTCATGGGTGCAACCTGTGCCGACGAGGGGTTCGAAGGAGGCAACCTCGCGTGTAACAGCAGTACCTGCCAATTTTCGACGAACGACTGCTACCAGTGCGGCGACGGCATCGTCAACGGGCCCGAAACCTGTGACGGCAACAATCTCAATGGCCACAGCTGCCAGTCACAGGGGTTCGTCGGCGGTACCCTGACCTGCCAAAACAACTGCGCCGCCTTCAACACCTCCCAGTGCATCACCTGCGGCAACAACGTGATCGACGCGGGCGAAATTTGCGACGGCAGCAACCTCAATGGGCAAACATGCATTTCGCAGGGATTCCTCGCCGGGCCCCTGACGTGCAACTCGAACTGCCAAGGCTACAACACCGCCCAGTGCAGCCACGGCGACTGTTGCCAAACAGGCAATCCAGGTTCCTGCTCAGACGCGGGGATCCTAAGCTGTGTATGCGGCCTCGATTCGTATTGCTGCAACAACTTTTGGGACAGTATCTGCGTCGGCGAGGTCGTCAACGATTGCGGCGGACAGTGTCCGTAACGTCGGAACCAGATAGGGGCGCTGGTCCTCCTGGTGAGTTCTCCGATTGCAAATGCAATCATCGAGTGCTGTGTGCCGAATCCTCGGCGCACCACCAGCGCGGCGCGTCAAAAACCGCGTTTTAAGACCCCGAGGCCCGATGTGAGTGCGTCAGAACAGGCTGACGCAAACGATTCGTGCATTTGCAATTCGTAGCCGAACGCGTCTGTGCATCTACAAGACAATCCTCACTCGCATCCACTAGGTTCTCGCAGGTGGCCCCGCGGATTCGGCGACCGGTCGTGCTACAGCTCGCCGCATGGTGCACATGCCGAGACGGTTCACGCGTTTTCATCACTCCCCTTCCGCGAAGCTCACCGCTGTTTTGATGACTGCGTTGCTCGCCGGATGTGCGGGGAAGCTCGAGACGACAGTCCGCGACAGGGCGGTAAAAGATTTTAGCTGTCCAGAAGACCAGGTTACTGTTGAGCGAGAAGCCACCGGTGCGATGAGTGGACGCTACGCGGCTGCCGGTTGTGATCGTCAAGAGACCTACATCGGACGCTGCAACATGTTCGGGATGTGCGTCGCCCAGCTGCCGAGCGAAATCCAGCAACCGGCACCATCCACGTCGACAGCCTCGGCAGACACGGCTCCCCCGAGTTCCGCAAGCGCGCCTCCGAGCTCATCTCCCACATCGTCGGCTCCTTCCGCCCCAGCTGCGCCGTCGGTCGTATCCGTCACGCTTCGCAACACCTGCCCCAACACGGTGAAGATCTTCTTTGGCGACAAACCCAAGTTTGGGAGCGGGACCTACAGCTCGATGAGCTCCAACTCGAGTACCTCCAAAAGTATGAAGCCCGGCGACATGATCTGGATCGTCGACGACAGCCAAAACGGGATCTCGAGTGCGTCTGTCAGCGCCAACACACGGACCATTGAAATTACAAGTTCCTGTACGGGGATGACTGCGCGTTGAGCCAAGATTTTGTACATGCACCGATGTCACCAATCGGCGCGGTAGCGGAGGATGTTGTCGCGGATCCGGTGGTAGACCGCGGTTGTGGCCACCACATCTCCGCGGTTGTACTCGGCGATGGTCTCGATCCCTCCGTCTCGGTAGGTCGGGGCCACCATCGATCCATCCATCACCCCCTTGGGGCTCTCGATCCCGAGGGCCCAACAGACCATATCGAGGGTCGATGGACCGAGGCTGCGCCCGTTGGTGACCACGCGATAGAGGTCGAGGTGGGGACGCAACGCGTAGGGATTGCCGAGAAGGTCAACCCTCGCCGGGATCCCGTGGACCAAACTTCGGCCGACTAAAAACGGGACATCAAACGCACGGCCGTTGTAACTGACGACAACTTCGGCGTGCTCGGCCAAACACCAAAACGCCTGCAGCAGTTGACACTCGCTCACCGGGATCATCCAGCCGGGATACTCGCGTGTGCGGATGTCGTCATGGCCTTCGGGTGGGACCACCAAGGCACAGACATCGGGCTCGGTGTCGGCTGCCGGCTCGCCCTCGCCGAACGCGAGAGACACGACCTTGCCCAACAGTGGCGACAGACCCATGACCATCTCGGTGTCGCCTTCGTTGCGAGACGCCCGCTCTTCGATGGCCTTGAGCACCGTGGCCGGGACCTCGTCGAGGTACACACCGGGGACGGTTTCGATATCGAAGACAAGGGTGTTGCACAGGTGCTCCCGGACAATTTCAAAACCGGCACCGAGAATCTTTTTGGCGTCGTAAAGCGGTTCGTCATCGCGGACGGGTCGAAGTCCGCGGACATTGAGCTGGACAGCCCCCTGGTAGGTGTCGGCGCGAAACAAGACTTTTACGACCTGTCCCCGATGCAAGCTCGATATCGTTCCCATCGCAGCTTGCGCGTCATCCCACACCTTTCCGGCCAGGGTCCCGGAACAGTCGCGCAGGGTGAGGTCGACAAACGGACGGCCGGCACGGGTTGTCCCGCGGCGCAAGTCGCTGAGACACGCGAACGCCGTTGCGAGTCGGGACGGATCGGGGCCAACCGCAGCAAGTGTATCGACATGGATCGGCTCGGGGCGCGAATTCATCCGGGCAGCATACCGACACGATAGGGAAAGGCAAGCGCGACCGGGCATCGTACCGCAACCGAAGTGACAGTGTTCTATGGCTTCTCCGCCGTGCTCTTCGGTGTTTTGCCGATCCCAATTTCAAACGAGATGGGTTCGTCAAACTCCGGGACCGCGAGCTGACAGGCCTCGTAGCGAGTTGCATGCGAGAAACGCCACACGCTCGACGTGAAACGCAACTGGCTGCCCGTGGTACCAAACAGACGACTGCCGTGGTCAGCGGTCCGTGAATTATCTGTTTAACGGGCAACGCGATGACGCGATGACGCGACGTCATTTGACACCGTGTTTTCGCCATGCTGCTCACCCCGCTGACTGCGAACATCTCTGAACCGGCCAGTTTGGCTAGAACCAGCAAAGGAACCCATGAACCCACGTCTCCCGTTGACAATCGTTGCTTCTACACTTTTCCTCGCGTGCAGTCCGGCGAAATCCAGAGATTCGGCCGCGAACGAGCAACCAGTCGAGACTGAGACATCCTCCGCGAGCAATCCATTGGCGAGCCTCGGCGGGTTTGGTGCCCTGAGTATGCTGGGTAACCTCGATAAACCCGGGCCCTATGCCGACCTTCAGGAGTCGCCCAAATTCGACCCGTCCGCACCCCACTACGCGGTCCTCGAACTCGATGGGCTCATCACCGAAAAAACCGCCTTGAGTATGTTCGGCGGCGAGAAGACGATCGAGCTGCGTACACTGACCAAACGCCTGCACAAACTCGCGGCCGACGACAACATCCAAGGTGTGCTGTTGCGGTTTGGTGAAGTCACAACCGACCTCGCTACGGCCGACGAAGTTCGTCGTTTGCTGGTGGCGTTTGGCCAGCGCAAAGGCGACAAGGCCGGGCCGTCGGGGGCTGTGTTGTGCCACGGAGACAACGCCATCGGAGCGACCTATCACATGATGACAGGCTGCGACAAAGTCGCGATCGAAACCCTCGGGATGGTCATGATTCCGGGGACAGGTGCCGTCCCCATCCACCTCAAAAACGCACTCGACAAACTCGGAATCAAGGCCGATTTCCTGCAGATGGGTGCCTACAAAGGGGCCGCCGAGCCGCTCACACGAGCCGAACCCTCGCCGGAGATGCGGACGACCCTACAGGCGATCCTCGACCAGGGCTACGACACCCTGGTGGCCGGAATTGCCGACGGCCGCGATCTGTCCAAAGACACAGTCACTTCGCTCATCGACCAGGCACTATTCTACGGCGACCAGGCGACCGCCTCAAAACTCGTCGACGACGTCAAGCCCTATGTCGACTACCGAAAACAGGCGACCGGGGATAAATGGAAAATTATCAAGCTGGCGAAAAAGTCATCCTCGGGTTTCGATTTGATGGCACTACAACGATTCTTGGGCGCCCTCCCCCCCGAGCGTCCGAGTGAGCCACACGTGGGACTGATCTACGCTATCGGTCCGATCGTCGAGGGCGACGCCGGCGGGTCCTTGGGCGCGAGTCAAAGCATCGGTGGACGCACCCTCTCGTCGGCTATCCGGGCAATGGCACGGGATGAAAAGGTTGCGGCGATCGTGTTGCGCGTCAACTCGCCGGGTGGCAGCGCCAACGCGTCCGAACAGATCTGGGCGGCTGTCGAAGAGGCCAAAAAGCACAAACCGGTGGTCGTATCGATGGGCCGCGTCGCCGGGTCCGGTGGCTACTACATTTCGTGTAACGCCAACAAAATCTTTGCCCTGCCCGACACCATGACCGGATCGATCGGTGTGATCGGCGGCAAACTGGCGTTCGGCGAAGGGCTCGACAAGCTCGGGATCAATACCTACGCCATGGGCAAGGGCAAGCAGGCGTTGATGTGGGCCCCGTACGACGTGTGGTCTGACGACGAACGGGCGACCGTCAAGCAGATGATGGAGCACACCTACAAGGTGTTTGTCACCCGGGTGAGTGATGGCCGTGGGAAGTCCTACGACGATGTCCACACCGTCGCCCAGGGTCGAGTATGGACCGGTGCAGATGCACTGAAACACGGACTCGTCGATGAGCTCGGCAGCCTCGAAGATGCACTCGCCGAGGCCCGCACGTTGGGGAACGTCGGTGAGGACATCGGCCTCGAGGTTTATCCGCCCGAGCCGACCCTCCGCGATTTTGTCCAGAGCATCGAAGTCTCATCTGGGCTGCCGATCGGCTGGTCGGCACTTCTCGCCGATGTCGCCCAAACCATGGGGCCGCTGGAGGCCGGGGCGGTCGCCGATGTGTTCGCCACGACGCTTCAATTGCAAACCGAGCCCGTGCTGACCGCGACACTGTTGCCGGTGATCGTCCGGTGATCGCTGACGGTGACATGCTTGTCAGTGGCCGCCGACCGCTGCCAGCGATACACTCGATCCCATGAAACGGGCCCTCGCAACCATCCTCTTCGCAACCATCGGCCTCGCGCTCGGATGCCTCAGCGAAGAGGATGTCGAGGCGGCGATCGAAGACGCCGGGTATTGCACCGAGTCGAGCGAGTGCGTCGTGATCTATCCAGGCTGCCCACTCGGGTGCTACGCGGCGGTCAACACGGCCGAGGTCGGGGCCATCGAGAAGAAGATCGAGAAGTTCCATAAACAACAGGGCAGCGAGTGTCTGTACGACTGTGCGACCCATGCTGATCCATTTTGTGAAAACGGACAATGTATCGTCGAAGCCGACGAACTCTACGATTAATCCATGCCATTCGTTTCGGAACGGTCGACGGATATCATGTATCTACATCTAGCTCAACGCGATCGGATACACTACGCGCCGCTCAAGAGCTACGAGTTCAGCGCCCGCGCTGACTCAAGATCAACACCGCGTCCTCTAACGTCGCCCGGAACTCGGACGGGACGTACTCGACCTGGCGGCGGATGTACGGCAACAACTCCGGTGAGTTGAGCTCACTGATCGCTGCGCGTGCAAGTTCGACATAGGGTTGCTCGCCCTCGCGTAGGCGGTCACACAAAAAATCGAGTGCCTCCACGGTCCCGATCTTGCCGATCGCACGCAGGGCCGCGACCCGGGCTTCAGTTGGATCGGGCAAGTCGCGGGACTCATAAATCCGCCGCAGAGGTTCAAAGGCGTGCGGGAAAATGAGTTTGGCCACCGAGCTGGCGGCGGCGAGACGAACACCTTGACTCGGATCGCGAAGGGCTCGGATCAACAGCGAGAAGCTGCGTTTGAATCGCAACTCCCCCATCGCCTTGGCCACCGCCTCGCGCACGAGCGAAGCTCCCTCCCACTGCGGATCGTGGCCGAGTTGGTGTTGATGCTCGAGCGCGGCGATCACTGGATATGCACGGATTTTGCTGAGCCGCTCGATCAGCGCGCCCGGAGGTACGCGGGCCCCCGGCTGCTCGAGGTCGAGGACCAGCAACAATGCGTGGCGTCGGACGTAGTCGGGAAACCGTCGGTCGGCCATCACCCCTGCGGCTGTCATCGTCGGATCGCCGGCAAGCTCCCACTCGGCCAAGTCGACATACCAGACCTCCTCGTAATCAGGGATCTGTTTGAGAAACTCCGGCACGGGGATCGGCCGCGGAGCATCGCCTTGGGGCTGGTTGAGATGTTGCAACAACCGCTGGCAACGTTCGCGGCTTTTGGGCGGCAGCTCGAGGCTGAGCATCCGCCGATAGACGTTGGCGACCTGGGTGTAGGCGCGAATCGATGCAAATACATCGGCTGCGGCGAGGTAAGCATTTTCGACGATTTGAAGCGGATGACCAGCTGTTTGTGCCTCCGCGGCCGCCCGCAACCACGCTTCTCCACACCGCAGGCGCAAGTCGTCGGTATAGGGCAACCCGGCGCGAGTGCAGTAGTCTGAGGCCTCCCGCAAAATGGTTGCAACTGCATGGTATTCACCAAATTTACGTGCAAGAGCAACAAATGTTTCGTACAGGCGCAGGGCATCGAGCTTGAGTCCGTCGTCCTTGAGAATGCGAATGCTGTTGAGGTAGCCCTCGGCAATATTCTCAAACGCTCCCGCATCGGCACCCAAGCGTGCGAGGAGCTGATAGCAGTCAAATGCCCGCTCGCGCAGGCCGTCGCTCTCGAACCCGTCTGCAACCTCCTCGACCGCGGTGGTCGCCTCGGCGAGGGCCTGCCGCGCCTGCTCCCGTTGTAGACGCAACAGACACAAACCGTAGTTGATTCGGGCGAGGGCGCGTTCGTAGGGGTACTCGCGCAACATTTCACCTGCGAGCAGGTGCATCCACAGGGTAATCGCGGCCTCGTCCTGGCTCGCCTTCTCCAGCTCGATCGCCTGGTGAACGGGCATATCGGCAACCGCAAACCATTTGGCCGCAGCCGCGTGTTGCTTGGCCCGCGAGAGATAGATCCCGTACAGCGCGATGCCCCGTCGCGCCTTCACATCGCCGGCGCGGTACTGGCTGACTTCGCGTTGCAGCTGCTCACCCCGGGGTTGCTCACCACGGCCGAGGTAGGCGCTGCAGGCCATCGCCTCGCGCCAGCGTCCGAGCTGGCGGTAGCAACTCATCAACGCTTTGAGCCATTCGTCGTACTCGTATTCGATGCGGTCGACGGTCTCGAGCAGCTGGCGCAACAACACGACCGCATCGGCAAAGTGGCCGGCACGCATCGCGGTCGAGGCCCGTACCCACCGGATTTCCGCGTCGATCATGCCCGCCTCCGTGTGTTCCGGTTGGCGCATCGACGCTGCGAATTCACTGCCCTCCGTGTGTTCCGGTTGGCGCATCGACGCTGCGAATTTGAGCCGGCTATCGAGACGACGGTTGCGTCGATCATACTGGCCTCCGTTTGCCACGACGCGGCCGCACGGTCCGTCGACTGCGGTTGCTACGGCGCGTGTGGATCGACTCGACATCGGCGATGATCTGGCGGGCCTTTTGGACACGTCGATGATGACTCAGCGCCTCGTTGTCGATCACGTGGACGCGGTACAGGTGCTCGAGGTAACCGAGATCGAGCGGACCGCTGGGCAGAATAAACACGCCGTAGACCGGAGCACGGGCCGCGAGGATGGCAACTTCGTCGGGCGGTAGTTGACACTCTCCGTGGGTCAACAAGTAGACAAGTGCCTTGCCGGAGCGCCTCGGCGATGCCAGCTCGGCGTTGAGTTGACGCAACACCCTGGCGTAGTTGCGTCCTCGCTCGGCCCGGAACTGCAGTACATAGGGAACCTCGCCGCTGCCCGAAGCTCCCACGCGCACGCCGTCGTACAGCCGACTGTCGAAAAACCGTAGCATCACGCTCTCTCCCAACAGGGCTAAGCGTTTGCACAGGGCCAATGCCAGCCCGCGAGCGAACACCTCGCGAACCCCGCGCATCGATGCACTACCATCGACCAACACGTAATGGGTCCGCTGTTCGTTCTCGACCTGTTTTTCGTGGGTGAAATAAAATAGCTCGTTGTCGACGAGGCGCTGCTCAAACAGATCTTCGTCGAGGGCTAGCTGGCTGAGGACCAGGTCGTCGAGATTGCCGCGGCGCTCGACCGATGCATAGCCATCGATCGAAAAAGTCTGTTGCCCGGCGTCGCGCTTAACCTCGAGGATCGAGGGCAACAGTTCCATCGAGAAGTCGATGACGTCCGACAGCGCGGGACTTACCATCACGTTGTAAAGGTCGGCCAAGTCGACCCCGGCGGCGGCCTCTCCCGGCCCTCCGCGAAACAACCCGAGCAGTCTCAGGGCATCGACGTCGATCTGTTCGACGGCCAGCAGTGGCAACAACCGGTGTTGGGTCAGGGTCGCCAGCCAGGCGAGCGCCTGGTCTTGGGCATAGCGTGTATATGCAGAGTTTGGTTCGATGTGCGCGTAGTAGACGGCATCGACCGGCAACTCGATCGCCCGCAAGACCCGGACCATCTCGGGCAACTGTGGGACGATGGTGCTGACGATCTGGGCGAGGACGACCCCGATCATCGGATCGCGGTGTTTCCAGGCCGCCTGTGCCCGGATCATGTCGGCCGCAGCAAGTTGCACAAGCAACTGTCTCCAGGCCTCGCACAGACGCTTTTCGGCCAGTCCGCGGGTGCGCGATGCCGGGTTCCCGAGGCCGGCGATCAGGCAGCCGAGGTCGTGGGTGACCACGAGGGGGACGGCGACACCGAGACGCGCGAGGGTCGATTGCCAGACAACCGCACGCATCAGTGCCAGGGCCCCTGCCCCTTCGATCTGGGACAGGGCCAGCGAGCCGACTTGGCGTTCGACCTCGGCGAGGTTGACCCCCTGCCCGCCGCGTTCGTGCCCGTCGACCATGTCCGGCTACACGAACCGACTCGAGGCAAACATCGCTTCGAGCAGCTTGTCGACCTCGCCGATCATCCGCTGGGCGGCCGGGTTGTCGTGCATCCGCTGGAGAGCCGCCTTGATGTCGCCGAGATTGCGCAGCTGGGAAAATAGTTGCATATCCGACAACACCTCGCTGCCGGTCAGGGTTTCGCGGATGACTTTGAGCTCGGTGAGGAGGTCCTGGAGGCTCGTCGGGGTCGCGCCGATCCGGCCTTGATCGGGGTGTTGCTCGTACCAGCGGTCGAGCACGGGACCGACGATTTCCTGCAGGAGTTCCTCCTGTTCGGGTGTGTTCCACACGTGGCGCAGAACAAAGAAATCGGAGTCGTTGACCGCGGTGCGCCCATCAAACACTGCAGATGCAACAAACATCTTGAGCAACTTGACTACGCGGCGGTCGGACAGGCCGATGCCCTCGGAACGGATCTGGAACACGAGCCCTTTGAAGGTGGCTAAAAACTCCTCGCTCATGTGGCTGAGCTCGCCAAACCGTCGCTGGACGGTGAGGAGTTCGGAGGCCTTGGCGATCTTCTTCCCGGTGTGTTCGACCTGGGCCATCCGCTGTGTCTCTAAGGTCATGCCCTTTTGCAGCAGCCCGCGGAAGTGGTAGGAGTCGAGGTAGTCGCAGCGGACCCGCAGCAAGAACCGGTCGAACACGGCCGAGAGCGCGTCGTCGCTGGGAACTTCGTTGCTGGCAGCAAACAGTGAGATCAACGGGACGCGAACGGTTTCGGTGCCGTGGGTGTAGACCCGGGCGTTGAGCACCGTCAGCAGGCTGTTGAGGATGGCGCTGTTGGCCTTAAAAATCTCGTCGAGAAACACCACCTCGGCCTGCGGCAACATGCCTTCGACCCGTCGGCGATAGACGCCCTGGCGGAACGCTTGAATGTCGACCGGGCCAAAGATCTCGTTGGGCTCGGTGAAGCGGGTGAGCAAGTAGTCGAAGTAGGCGGCGTCGATGGTCTTGGAAAATGCGCGGACCAGGGCACTTTTGGCGGTCCCGGGCGGTCCGACCATCACCAAGTGCTCACCCGCCAACGCACTGATAAACAGCAGCCGAATGACTTCTTCTTTGCCGAGAAATTGTTGTTCTAACAGTCGGGCCCCATCTTGAAGACGGCGCGCGAGCTCGGTGAGCGTTTGCCCGAGGGGCGCGCTGCGGGCCGAGTCGTGCGGGGGCTTGGGAATCACGGTCATGCCGGAGGTCCTTTTACGATGGCGGGCAGGAGGGTGGCCACAAGATTTTCGACGATAGCCTGCGGGATCAATTCGCCGAGGTGTTCGGTGTACTCCGCCCAGCGTCGGGCGACTTGCGTATCAAAGTTCGACAACTCCGAGGCGAACGAAAGCGGTTGGCCGAGCACAGGTGTGAGTTGCGGCAACAACCGGGGAAGCGCCAAAAACATCTGGACCGAGGGGTCGCGCGAGTTGGTCGACAATCCGAGCCGCGCACCGAGTTCGAGAACCTTGAGAAAATGGGTGTGAATCAGGGCACCGACGATCGCCCCGACTTCTCGGGGACCGCGTCGAACTTGGACGCCGGGCAGTGCGATCGCATCTGTGGGAGCTTCCGGGGGCGGCTGATTGCGAAACAGCGCCATCAACTGGCCCGTCACGGCTCCACCGATCTCGATCCAGCGCTGCGATCGTGCCCAGCCGTAACACACCCGGCGAACAAACGCGCGTTGACTCAAAAACGGAGCGGCGATCAGCGGATTCCACGAGGACGGAGCACGAAGCGGCGAGAGGATGCACGACAGCGGACTGGTCCACAACGCGTCGTGGATCAATCCCGCAACCTCGGGCGCGTGGGGGACATCCATCCAGTGCACCCGCTCTTCGCGTCCGCCGAGTTGCAACAACTGCGCTCGTCGCAATTTGCGACGCGGCACGTCTTGACCGCGGTAGCGCTCCTCGCCGTCAGGCGTGGCCAATACGCGATCCGTGCGCCCGAGCGCCAAAAATGGACCCATCGAGACATGGCGGACCAGTGCACTCTCAAAGTTCTCGGCTTGACTGAGGGTGAGCAAGCTTCGCGTCACCGATTCGACGCGCTCCCATGTGATCGACCGCGTCCATACGCGTGCACGGTCGGGATGGTCGAGGGCGAGGATGTTGTGCAGTCCGACCCAAAGCGCGAGTTCCTCGGGATCTGGCTCGGGCAGCCCGGGATTGGCAACGATGTCCTGGGCGCGGCGGATCCGAAGGAGCAATAGGTCGGTGAAGTCCCCCGAGTGCAACTGCCCGAGGTCGTCGACCATCGCCCGGTACTCGCGGACACGAAAGGGACGACGCACATGCAGCACGCCACCGCTCAGCAACGGCGTGACAAACTCGTGCACGAGTTGGGGCAGCAGGCTCGTCACCCCCCGCCTCCATTTTCATTGTATCGACAATGACTGACGCTGTTCAACGCAGATCCATCCGTCCGTGTCAGCTTCCGCGTTCCATGGTCCCGCCATAGCCCCACAGGGCAAATCGTCCGAGGCGGGTATTGTCGATCTGGCCACCGCTCAACCCGGGCAGCGCATCCTGGATGAGCTCACCACCGTCGAGCAGGGTCAGGTGGCCGGTCATGGCCGAGTCGAGGGGCGTGAGATGCTCGGGCTTGAGGCGGACAGGCGGCAATTCGGGGCCTGTAAACAGGGCGTGGTCGCTGGCCTCGAGCCCGAGAAGTTCGCGGATCAACGCCGGACGTACACGCGGCCACAACTCGTAGCCGTCGGGCACCAATACACCGGGGGCGACCTCGCATAGGCGCGAGCCCAACGGAATCAATGCACCTGCACCGACCCCGGCTCCGAGCCCACCGAGACTCGACCCGGTCAACACCAACAACCCGGTCTGCATGGCCGCGAGACGGGCGGCAGACAGCGCGGTCGGTGGGATGGTGTAGATCATCCGCCGCAACATCTCGGCCTGTTCCCACGGCACCAACGCCCCGCGAGGCTCTCGCAACGAGGTCGAAGGCCGCAGCCGAAGGTTGACCTTGAGCGGCTGCATTTTGGCCACGCGGGTGTCCCCCGGTGAAATCACGCGATCGGCAACCTCGGACTTGATGAGGTAGCGGCCGTCCATAAACCGCGGCGCTCCGTCGAGGCGTTCGACCCTGCCGACGCGTCCGCGAAACAGGTACATCTCTTCGCCGGGCAGACACGAACTCGCCGATGCGAGGTGAATCGGATGGACATAGCCCAACTCGACCGCGGCCCGTTCGGACACCGGGGCCAATAACTCCACGCCGGGAATCCCGAACAGGACATCGAGGATCCCGCCCGGAGGCTGGCGAAGGCGCAACAGTAAACTCGCCCGACGCTCCCCCTCGAGCGCGACACGAACCCCCGCCATCGCGACCTGGGCATTCCACAAATAGGAGATGACACGTTCGCTGATCCCGGGGGCAACGAGGACCAGCGCGAGCTCGGACAGGCCGCACAGGTCGGGATCTTCGGCGATCCCCGACAAGGGCAAAGGGATCGGTCGCAGGGATAGCCGCTGAATCAACTCGACCGGGTCGAGGCGCTCGACAGCCCGATAGCGAGCCGCGTAGTCGACTTCGATGGCGACGATGTCCTCGGAACCGGCATGGACGGCGGCCGCGAGGTCGTAGCCAAACGGGGCAGCGCGCTCACGGGTACGGATAAACGTGGACCCACTGCCGGTGTAGAGCTGACCGCGAACGGCCAAGACAATGCGCGACAATCGATCGAGTGCATAGCTGTCTCCGCCATTGCACCGCACGAGCAGCGCGTGGCCGCCATCGACCCGACGACCGCGTTCCAAAGTCATGGTCGGCAACAACTCGTCGAGGCTGCACTCTTGGCTGTAGGCACCTAGAAATCCGACTAAACGGTCAAGGGAGGGCAGGACGATCAGGGTCTCCCGGCCGACGGCGATTCCACGGGCATCGGGTGCGAGCCCCGGCATCCGAAACCGCGTCTGACCGGCGGCGACTGGCTCGAGCAAGGTGTCGACCACGGCGGGAGTCTAACAGCACGGTCCCGTTCTTTTTATAATCGCGGCGGATTTTACTCTCAGGGCAACGGACCCGGACCGCGACTGGCTGTTCTCCCGGCTTCGAAGTGACCTTTAGAATCGGGCGTCGGTTCTCGTACCTTCGAGACGAATCCGGACGTTTCGCGGGGGGTGCGACTGCTGTGGATCACACCGGGACGGCGGGTGCGTCATGTTACCATCACGGCGCCTGTGGCCGACCCTCCGCGCACGCCCCCGCCCGAGACTCCCGAGGTAAAAACCGCATCGGAGTCGCCAAAATCCGGACCTCCACCCCCTCCGAAACCGCGGTCGAAGATCCATCCGCAGTCTCTCTCTTCCGCGGCTCCCGCCCCGAGTCAGCCTGCTCGGTTGCCTCCGATCCCCGCGCCCCGCACGGTTCGGTCACCGCTGAATGAACCTCCGCGCCAGCCAATCCCGCGACCTGGTCCGACATCAGATCCCCGGGTGGCTGCCGCCTTGGTGCTGGCCAACCGCGGTGCCCTCGGAGAGGCGGCGCAGGTCCTCGAACACACAGGTGCACGTGCCCACGCAGCAGTGATTCGTATCGAGTACGCGTTTTCCCTCACCGGCTCGACCCAGCGATTGGCGATGCTGCGCGAGGGATGTGCCCGCAACGGTGGTGAGACCGAAGAGGGACGGGCCCTCCACATCGCACTCGCACGGGCACTGTTGCAGCAGGCTTCGATGATGGAGGACAGCGCCCCTCGCCGCGGTTTGTTGATGGAAGCCGCGCGGGCGTTTGAAACCGGTGGCGACGGATCGCGGGCCGGCGAAATCTACCAGGGCCTGGGATTGCTGCACCAAGCGGCAAAAGCCTACGAGCGCGCGGGTGATATATCGGCACTCGAGTATGCGCTCGGCCTGATCGAGCGAAAAGAACAACTCGCGACTCGCCTGTCCGAAGCCACCGCTGAAATCGACGAGGCGATGCGCAACGGTCATCGCCGACTCGCGCGGTCGTTGTTGCTCGAGCATACCCAAGTCGATGTGTCTGAAGAGTCAGCTCGTAACGCGCTGTCCCGCCGCCTGACCAACCTCGAAGCAGCCCTGCCCCGACGTCCCTACCTCGAACTTCGCTGGGGTCCCGGCACGATCACGCGAATTCACTTTCGCGAACAATTCACCGTCGGCCGAGCACCGGATGCCGGGCTCACAGTCAATGGTGCCGCCCTGTCGCGCGAGCATGTCGTGTTTGACGTCGTCGCCAGCTCGAGCTTGGGACTTCCCGAAACCGGACCCGGACTTTCACTGTGTGTCACCGACCTCGGCTCGAAGGCGGGAAGCTTTTGGGATGGCGAGCCCCTACTCCCCGGCGAGCCCCTTCGGATCGATCGGCCGGGTGAGCTCGGGCTCGGGTTTTCGGCTGCGGTCGAAGTTGTGCCGGTGCGTCTCGGCGACATCGATGGAGATGGTCACGACGACAGCGAGAGCCACATTGGAGCGTTGGTGCGACCGACGGGAGCCTCGCGCTGGTCGCTGTTTTTGCCCCGCGGTGGACCGCTGGTGCTGGCCCCCGATACCCGAGTCGGTGCACGCCTCGGGCTCGACCCGCCATTTGTCTACCTCGAAGCCAATGCAGATACACGGGTTCGCCTCGGCTCGCGCACGCTCGGTCAAGGTTCGGGGCTGCAACTTTTGATCGGCGATCGCCTCGAGTTGCGCACCGCCGAGGGCACTCCGATCGGGATCGAGGTCCTCGCGTAGCGTCACAAACCCGCTGTATCGGAGCCTTTCACGAGCAAACAGAAGATCCGCGCCTTTCTTTAGTTGTCCCGCTCGCGCTTGCTGCTCTCGAGCGACTGCACGACCCGACAACCCCCTCGATCCAAGTCGAGGTATAAACGCTCCTCGAGACCTCGGCATGACTGATCTGATTATCGATCCGCGACCGGCACCGATCCGAGGCGACGCAGCTCCCCTCGATCAGGCCCTCGACCTGGTCCTGCAGCGCTTCACGCCCGGTGCAACCCTCCCGCGCGAGCACCCGGGACTGGCGGACTTTGCCCGCAACCTCGCCCGCGGGCTGCCCCACCACTTGCTCGAGCGTCAGTTCCGGAGCCTCAGTCACGCGGGATTTTTGCGCGGAGCCCTGGTGACACTGGCCGCCGATCTGCGCCAGCGGCCGCATGCCGATCGGGCCATGTTGCTCGCGCGGGAACTCCTCGACGCCCTCGATGCACCACTCGGCATCGAGATCGCCAGGGCCTTGCTCACCCTGCCCGAGGTTGAGCAAACCCGTCTCCAGATCGGTAGTACATACACACAAATCCATATGTTGCTCGCCGATGTCCTGCACGAGCGCGGGGAACAAACCGATGCGCTCCGACACTACGAAGCTGTGCTCGCCGTCGATATCGACAACCGCCGGGCGCTTCGCGGGTGGCGGGCATGCATCCGCGAGTTGGAGCAGCGGGGGCTTTCGACCCATTCGAATAACCGCGGCCTCGTCGTCCTCGATGGACTTGCCGACGTCGAGCTCTCCCGCGACTTCGACCTCGAACGCTACGACCTCGGCCGCCCACTCGGACGTGGGCGCCATGCCGTGGTCTACCAAGCCCACGATCGCCGAACCGGGCGGGATGTCGCTATCAAGCGTCTGCTCGGAGACGGTCGAGGTCGGTCGAGCCGCGTCATTGAAGCCCGATTTTTCACCGAGGCCCGGACCCTCGCCGGTGTGCGGAGCCCCTATGTCATTGCCCTGCTCGACGCCGTTCCTCAACAGCGGTTTATCGTCTTGAGCCTGTGCCGCGGCGGGAACCTTCGACTCGCGCTGCGTCGACAACTTCTCACTGCCGCCGACCTCCCGCGCATCGGTTACCAATTGCTCTCCGCCTTGCGCGCTGTCCATGCGGTCCGAGCGATCCACCGCGATATCAAACCGGTCAACATCCTGGTGCGCCAAGCCAAGCCGGGCTCTGCCATCGCGCTTGCCGACTTCGGCCTCGCCCTCCACAAATCGACCGGTTCAACAGGTCAGGTCGGAACCCTGCGGTACATGGCCCCAGAGCTCCGCCTCGGCCGGGCAAAACCATCGCCCGAAACCGATCGATTTAGTGCTGGAGTTGTCCTGCTCGAGCTCGCGTTGTATCCGCAACCATTGCCCGATGTGTTCGACAAACTCGAGGATTTTGATGCCAGTCAAAGGGTTCCAGACAATCTTCCGGACCACTGGTCCACGACCCTCCGAGGCCTGCTTGCACGCGATCCAACCCTCCGAATCGATCGATAAAAATTATTTTATTTCAAAATGATAAACACAAAAACCTCATCTCGAACATCGGTTTATTTGGGCCTCGTGTGTGCCTGTTTGTTGGGGATTGCTTGCGAGGAACTTCCACGCACCTACAGCAGCGGACTCGACCAACTGCCCCCGCTGTTCGCCGACGACTTCACATCACCCACCCTCGGATCTGCCTGGAAAACGACGGGCGAAGGGGCGCAAGTTGTCGACGGCCACCTCACCGTCGAAGGCCTACACAACCATCCGGTCTGGCTCACAACACCACTGCCCGACAACGTGATCATCGAGTTTGATGTGTGGACCGAAGGTGACGAGGGCGACATCAAGTTCGAGATCGCCGGAGACGGCAAGAGCTACGCGACCTCGGTCAACTACCGCGCCAGCGGGTATGTTTTGATCTTCGGCGGCTGGAACAACCAGCTCAATGTAATCGCTCGTCAAGACGAGCACGGCAAGGACCGCAAGACGATCGACACTCCCCAGGTTGAACCGCGCAGGCGCTACCACATGAAAGTGACACGCGATGGACACCAGATCCGTTGGGACGTCGACGGCCGCGAGTTACTGATGTTCGACGATCCCAAACCCCTTCGAGGTAGCAGCCACAGGTACTTCTCCTTCAACAATTGGGAGTCCCGGGTGCACTTCGACAACCTCGTGATCCACGAGCTCTAGCGCGAGCGAAATGGTGTAGACACACGTAACCGTACAACGTGACTACTGGGCGACTGCGTAGAGATCAAACGCCAAGTTCACCAACGGCGCATCATCTGCGTTGGCAAAATGCCAGGTCAGCTTCACCCCATTTGCCGTTCCCTCGCTTCGGTGGAAATACAAAAATCCGCGCATCTGGGTGCCTGGCTGGAGGTAGCCCCACGGCAGTGCTGAAGCGGCGATATCGGAATCCGGGATTGTGATCGCATCAAACGCATTGGACCAGCCTTGCGGGTACGTCCCTTGTTCGACCCGGCTCCCGGACACTTGAAAGCTTCCCCCGGCGTCGAGCAGGCGATAGCGAAAGCCCCGTCGGTCGACGAGATCGAGGTCGCCCGGAGCGAGGCGAACCGGTTGCTTGCCCATGTTGGCGACGACGACGTGAAAAACCGTGATCTCCTGCTCGAGCATGGGAGGATCGCCATCCCACGCACCCGTCGTCAGGACAACAGAGATGCCCGAGGCGGGGTCGCGTGCGACCATACGATGGCTTCCGTCGACAGCTACAAGCGTCGTGTCGTGGGCACAACTTGTTGTGGCGAGGGCCAAGGTCGTCAACAACAGCGCAGTGCGAACCAGTCTCACGGGTGGAGCATACCGTGCACTCGGGCTTTGGTCACCACGTTCACGATTCGAAGGGCTGCAGGTCACAGCTTCTCGGACAATGCGAAACCATTTCGCGCACCGACGAGTTGACGACACGAAGCTCAAAAGAAAACCCCGGAACGAAGTCCGGGGCCTCTGGGTACCGAAGAGCTGAACGCTAGCCGGTTGTGCCTGTGTCGGTGTCCGTATCGGTATCACCCTCTGTATCGGTTCCCCCGTCGGTGTCTTCCTCGTCGTCACCGCAGGAGTTCTTTTCGGGATCGTAGTCGCCGTAGCAGTACTTCCCGAGATCGGGCCAGAGCTTGCCGTTTTCATCGAGGAACGGCTCATTGTTCGGGTCGTGGGCGAACCTGCACTTGTCGCAGGCGTCACCGATGCCGTCGAAGTCTTGGTCGCGCTGGGGCAGGAAGCACAGGTAGCTCCATGCATCTGCAAGATCTTCTGCTGTCGGATCATCGGGGATCTCGATCCGGGAGGCTTGCTGGCCGGGCTCGTAGCCCGCATCGAGTAGTGCCTGTTCACAACCTGTGGGCAGCGAGATCATGCCCTCGCGCTCTTTGACCACATCGGGCAGCTCACGGCACATTTCTGTGTCTGTACAATCAGCTCGCAGTACGTTGCAGTCCGGGTCTAGGCGGTTGACCTCGGGATCGAACTGAATCACGCAGCACTGGCCATTGACCGACACGTCGTAGAGTGCGTAGGGCTTTGGATCGCGGCGAGTTGTGCACTCTGCATTGGTCTCGCAGATCTTGCCGACGAAGTCGCCGTCCGAATCGTCCTCCTCGTCAGACCCTTCGAGGATCTGCATCGGATTCGCATCCTGCGGGCAGGTATCGCACTTATCTCCGACGGTATCGCCATCGGAATCGAGGTGGTTGCACACGCCATCTGCGGAACAGATGCCGCTTGTGCACTCCGAGTCGTTGGCACAGGTCTCTTGGAACTCTGGCTTTTGCCGTGGGCAGTAGTCGCGAATGTTGGCGATACCATCCTGGTCGAAGTCGTCTTCTTCGCCGAGCCCGACAGGACCAGCGGCCCCGGGGTCTTGGACGAGTACGCCGTCTTCGTTGCAGGAGTCACCGAT
The DNA here is from genome assembly GCA_964621785.1 of uncultured Nannocystaceae bacterium. Lineage (GTDB taxonomy): Bacteria > Myxococcota_A > Polyangia > Nannocystales > Nannocystaceae > JACKDW01. The sequence continues at coordinate 53,747 of CAZUPD010000011.1, read as the reverse complement.
GCTCGGGAAAGCGTCGTTATCGGTCTGGCACGAGTTGACATCGAGAACGTCGATCGGGTCGCCGACCTTCCACGGAGTCACCTCGTTGTAGTTTGCACAGTTTGCCCGGACGCTGCAGTTGTCGCAGACATCGCCGATTCCGTCGCCGTCGCTATCGGTCTGATCCGGGATATTGCGGACCCGCATGTAGTAGTCGCCCTCGAACCCGCTGTTGTAGTTCTTGGCCGTGCGTGTACATGTATCGCAATTGTTGCCGATACCGTCGCGGTCGGAGTCTGCCGAGTCATCGGACGAGCTTGGGATGGTCAGACACAGGTCGTAGACATCGCCGATACCGTCGCCATCAGTATCTTCTTGATTGGGGTTGTAGTAGTCGTTGGCGTTGTCGCAGGACAGCGGGATCTTGTCGTTGTCCGGGTCCTCTTTGCGCTTCGGCTCATCGACGGTGAAGTCGTAGTGGTAATCCGGAGCACCTTCGTGCCCTCCCAGGATCAGCGGCATCCCGCAGGCATCCCAGAACGCGTAGTTGTAGAGCGCCGGGTCTTGGGCATCAGCGAGGTTGTTGAGACCTGGAACGCGCATGCGGTAGCGCGTCCCGGTGGACAACGTCACCTTGTCGTACACGCTGTAATCGACATAGACCCGGACCTGGCCGTTTCGCTGGTTGGCGACGTCGACCGTCAAACACGGCGGCGCGCCATTGTCGACGCTCACGTCATCGTTGATCTCGGCACAGTTCACACCGCCAGCAACGACCTTTTCGCCACCGGACATATTCTGGGCAACGTCGTAGATGATCCCTTCGTCGTCTTCACCGACGGCCACCAGCTCGACGATCTCGACCTTCTTCAGGTTTTGCTTCGAGAGGTCGAACTTGTTGGAGAATCGCAGCTCAAACTCGTCGCAGGCACCGATCCGGAGGTTGTCGGTCGGGAACCCGCTGCCGGGGAGAATATGGAAGTCCGGCGTCTCGAACTTGTAGGTGTCTTTGCCGTCGAGGGTGTTGCCGACCTTATCTTGGATGAACTGGGAATCCCCCGAGGTGGCGAACTTGACGGTGTACTCCGAGCTCGAGCACAGGGCGCGGTCGAAGTTGTCGAACACTTCGGCGAAAGCATCGTTGGCTCGCCAACCGTCTTCGATGTTGAAGTCGTCGACGTCGACCGTGTCGGAGGTTCGGGCTTCGGCACAGGCTTCGACGCGGGCACGCACCACGCCCCCGCGGTCGGCGGGACGGAACTGGACGCCCTTGATCGCCGGGTCGTAGATCACACCGCCCGCACGGCTCACGAACTTCAGTGCATATTCACCTTCTCGCTCGGGACGGACATTGCCGTTTTCGTCGGTACACGTCTCAGCGATGATGGCTGCGCACGGGTCGTCATCGGCAACCGAGCGGCAGATGCATCCACGGGTTTCGTCGGGCAAGGTCGCGTTGCGGTCGTAGCGGGTCACACGACCGGTGCCGTCGAGGAATAGCGGGTCGCAGTTGATCGGCACCCCACCACCATCGCGGGGGCAAGCCTCGGTCGCCGTCAGGGCTCCGGACTCATCGGTATCGGCGTTGGCCAAACGCCCGGAAACCGCGATCGGTGCACCACCTTCATCTTCGGGCAGGTAGGCGATCATATTGGGCGGTGCTTGGAAACACGACATCGCCCCCTTGTCGGAGAAACGTGTGTCCACGCAGTAGCCGACGTTGCCCAGGGTATTGCTGTTGACTGCACAACGGACAAACCACGGTTGGCGACAGACGCGCTCGACGCAGGCGGTGTCCATCGAGTCGACTGAACACGACGTCGAACTCCCCTCGTAGTGACCGACACACTCGGTGCCTGTGAGACCTGGAACCTTCGAACAGTCGGCAGTGGTTCCACAGGGAACGGTCGCCTGCTCAAAGCCGACGAGCCCGGGCTGTCCGGCGAAGTCCGCCGCATTTGGGCGGAAGTTCGGATGGGTCTCGCGCAGACGGTCTTGCCACGGCAGCTTGTACTCGCCGGGCCCCTCGCCCGCCCATGTGTAGCGGTAGGTCCGAACCTCGTCTTCGCGGTTGACGTAGGGGATGAACCCCGCGCAGTCGACCAACTTATCACCCTGCGGATCGCACTGGATCGCCGCGGGGCCATTGCCGTTGGGCGTCCGCGGGACGCCGCCCTCGTCGAGCCCGTACTTGGCGACGTTGACCGACATATCGTAATCGCAGGCGGTACAGCAGGTGTCAGGGCCAGAGTCCGGGGTGTCGCAGGAGTTGGCCGAGCTCCGCGTATCGGTCTCACCGCCGTAGGTTTTGATCTCCCCATCTACTTGCATACGCAACGGAAACAGGTTTCCGTTTTGGAACCCAGCAGCGTCGCAAATTTCGGCCGGGCTCTCGTGGTTAAAGGGGACCCCGAGGGCCGCGAGGTTTTCGATACAACTCAGGTTGACCGACTTGAGCATGAGGTCGGGATCGTCGCCAGTGCCGAGTAGATAGTCCCCGTTGAACCGGGTGACCGGCCCCTCGATGCTCAGGATTTTGGTCCGCCAGTCGTAGACCTCGTACAGCTGTGGGTTGTCAGGCTGCTTGCGAACCAACTCGACCGAGGTCGGCTCCAAGAGGTTGTTGAAAATAAAGTTGATGCCGTCATCGACGATCATCGGCGAAATCTTGCACCACTCGTCGACGCCACGCGGGGAATCGAGTGCATCATCTGTCTCTTGGCACAGGCCGATATCGGTGACGAACACTTCGCCCTCGGTAAATGGCTCAGGGCAGTTGTCGCCCTCGCATTTTGGCGACAGCACGTTGATCGCTTTACCGGCGTAGTTGACCGCAGAGATCGTTTCGAGCACGAGGTTGTCGGGGTCACACACACCGCAGTCTGGGTCTGTGATACAGCCTTGGAGCGCAGCAACGGCGGCCACAACAGCCGCCGAGATCACAGCATTTCGCACCAAACGGGTGCTCGGGGTCTGGCTTCGCAGATCGTTTGTTTGCATGGTGATCAGTCCTCAGTACCTATCCGAAGTTACGGTCTAACATTGCTCTTGGCCCGAGCAGGGAGAAAACTTTCAGTCGGCGCTCAACCGCGCAACTTGTCGGGAACTTCTTTTTCCTTGTCCTTCATGATCCCGAGTACCTCGGCGCCGGAGCGCTTGGCAATGTCGAGAACCTCGACGGCCTGCCCGTAGCTGGCATCGTCGTCGAAGTTGACGAAGATAACCTTTTTGTCGCGGTACTCGAGCTGCTTCTCGAGTTGTTTCGCGAGATCCGTCCGCTCGATCGGCTGGCGGTTGAGCAACACGCCTCCGTCCTTGGTCAAGCCGATTACAAGCGTATCGTTGTTTTCCTTCTTGACATGCCTGTTCTTGCTTTCGGGAGGAACGCGGACCGAGAGCTCGGGCACCGTTTTGGGCACCATGACCATGAAGATGATCAGCAGGACGAGACAGACGTCGACCAGAGGCGTGACGTTGATTTCGCTGTTTGCTCCACCACCAGAATTGCCAACACTCATGCCCATAGGGGCTTACCCTCCGCGTTTTGGGGCCTTGTGCGCGCAAGCATACGCCACAAGCCCGGGGTCAGAACAGAAAAAACCTCACCGCGCCGACAACGCCTGATGCGAACAAGTCGAACCGAGGGAGCCTCGGGACTCAGCATTCCCTGAGCGTGCGCATGCATGGTGGTGACAGAGCTGCTGCTAGCCTGCAGCCTCCTCCAAGTCGACGACTAGGGCGATGTCTGTGAGCTGGGAATCAGAGTTGCTGATCCAGTCCATCACGATTCGAAGGTTGCGCCAATCGGTCTCTTCGTCGCCCTTGATGAACAACAGCGGACCTTTGTAGTCGACGGCAGTGGCTTTGCCGGCAGCTTCTTTGAGTTTGTCCTCGAGGACACCCAAGAAGGCTTTTTTCTCGATGTAGGGATCTTGGTCGATCCAGACACCTTCGTTGGTCACTGAGACAAACACCTGCTCGCCCTCTTTCCACTGGGTGGCTTCGGCGAGCACAGGTAGTTTGACGTCTTTGCCGCGACCGAGCATCGGCGTGACCACCATGAAGATGATCAGGAGCACGAGACATACGTCGACCAGCGGGGTGACGTTGATGTCGGCTTGGGGCGAGGAGTGGTTGATCCCGTGATCTGACTTGTACGGGATCCGCCGCGTCCGCTTCCCGAGGCGGCCTGAAGACATTAGTAGCGACCTTCCTTGAGCACGAAGTCGATGATTTCAGAGGCGACATCGTTCATGTCGATCTGGAAGTCTTCGATCTTCGCGTTGAAGGCATTGAAGGCGACCACCGCCGGGATGGCGACCGAGAGACCAACCGCGGTTGCGACCAGCGCTTCGGAGATACCACCGGCGACCGAGGACAGACCGCCACCGCCGTCCGAGGACAGGCCCTGGAACGAGTTGATGACGCCGACGACAGTACCGAACAGACCGACGAACACCGCGGTGGAGCCGATGGTGGCGAGGGTTGTCAGACCGCGCTTGAGGTTATGGGTCTCGCGCTCTTTGGCCCGCTCGAGTCGGCGGTTGACCGCGTCGACCAAGTCGAAGTCACCGACATCTTCGGGACCTTCTTCTTGCAGCGCCTCCATCCCCTGGAGGTACTCCTTGAGCCCAGCACCGACGATTTTCGCCAGCGGGCTATCGCCGTGGTGCTGTACAGCAGCGACGGCTTCTTCGAGTTTGCGCTCCTGCAGGAAGTTGCGCAGCTGCATGATGTATTGGATCGACTGGCGTTTTGCCCGGCCGTAGGCCCGTACGCGCTCAAACATGAGGGCGAGTGCGAGGAGGAACATGAGAAGCAACAAGATCATGACGATCTTGGCCAGGATGCCCATCTGGGCCCACATACCCTCGAGGCTGAAGTCGGTGCCGGCATTGGCCAACAGAGTCGTGATTTCCGCAAATTCCATGGGGTGGTGCCTGTCTTCTGTGGTTTGAGGCCCTGACCGGAGTCAGAGTTGTTGCCTGTACAAATTTGGAGAGGGCTCGTGGCCGCGCTCGTTCACTTTTTGAACTTGATGTTGAACTCCGCGACGCTACACGTCTTGGTTTTCTTGCCGCCGACGACGAACGGTTTAAACCGCCATTTTTTGATGGTGTCACGCAAAATTGCGTCGACTTTGGGGTCGCCGGGGAACTTCTTTTTCGTGCGGACATCCACGGTTTTCCCGTTGGCGTCGACGCAGAACCCAACCTTGCCGACACCACCGCGTTTGTCGAACATACCCGCCTTGGTGCTTGCCAGCTTGGCTTGATCGGGATTGGGTGTGTAGATCGCGTTTTGTTTGACCACGGAGATCGGCTTCATTGCCGCCGGGGCTTTGGTATCGCGTTTGGTTGCAACACCACCGAGTTGGCCCCCGAGTTGGCCTCCGAGCACACCTCCGACGACACCGCCTGGCACGCCCCCGGGGATACCTCCGGGGACTCCGGGAACTTTCGGTCCTTTGCTCGACCCCTTCTTTTGGTCGGGGACCTTGTCGGGCGTCTCTTTGGGCTGGACGATCTCTTCCTCTGGGACTTCCTCTTCGGGGATGTCTTCTTCTTCAGGTTCGGGCTCGGCGTCAGACCCTGCCGGAGGCGGAGGCGGAGGCGGAGGCGGAGGCGGCTCATCGGCCGTCATCTGGACCATGATGTAGTCCACGGTCGGTGCATCGACCTTCGTAATCTCCATCTTGTTGGCCGCCCAGACAAATACAAGCATCGACAGGGTCGACACACCGGAGACCACCGAAGCGATCATCAACCGACGCTGACGCCGGGGGTCACCTTGTTGGTAGTGCATGTAGTGTTCGAACATGGTTCCGTCCTTTTTGTGGGTTGCCGATGAGAACGCAGAGATTGCCCGATATGCCTAACGTCCCTTGCGTTTCTTTTTCTTGTTGTTCTCCTCCACCACAGCATCTTCCTTGGCGTCTTGGATCTGTTGGAGGATGAGGGTCTTTTGCTCGGCGTCGGCGGCCTGCTCTTCGATCGAAATCGGCCGCGGTGGCAACATGCAGCACTGCGTCTGCTCCTCGAGGCTCTTGGTCATATCGCACTCGGGGATCTGGTCGATGTCACACAGGGCCTTTTGCTGCTTCCAGGCCTCTAAGCTGTCTTCGCGCGTCAAAATGACGTTGAGCTTCTCTTCTAAGGTCTGAGTCTCGGGCACGTCGCTAAACGGATGGGCCAGCGAGCGCTGGTTGTAGGCCATGGCCCGCCAGGTGTAGGCCTCGCGGAATTTGGGGTCGAGCCGGGTCGCGCGGTCGAGGGTCCGGATCACTTTGTTGGCGATCTCTAGCCGCTCACCTGAATCCAAGGCCATGTTGTACTGCTCGCCGCTTTCGGGGTCCGGCCACAGTGGGTCGAACGTGCGAATCGCGAGGCTGACAAATGCACGCGGACTGTCGGGGAAGTCCTCGGTGCGCTTGACGAACCACTCGTCGGCGTCTTTGGTGCGCCCACACTCTTCGTATTGCTTGGCAATCCGGGTGTAGAGCGCTTCTTCGTTGGGGTTTTCGTTGTGTTGGCCCAGCCAATAGGTCAGGAGGTCATCACACCGTTCGTCTGCCTTGAGCAGCACGAGTCGGTGTTTTTCGTATTCCTCCCGATCCCTGTCTTCCGGGGCCTCGAGGCGGTCGAGCCAAGTCTTAAAATCCTTGAGCGACTGGTCGGCGAACTTGCGTCGCTCCTCGAGTCGTTTGGGATCTTTGATCTTGAGAACTAGGCTCTCAGCCGCGCAGGCGCGGTTCCAAAAAACAGTGACGCCGTCGGGCTCGAGCTCGACGGCTTGGGTGTAGGCCTCGATAGCTTCTACGTATTGACCGTTTCCGTAATGGGAGTTGCCCTCCCGGATGAGGTCGCGCGCTTGCATCTTGGTGCAGCCCGTGAGGCCAACGGCAACAGCGACGGCGGCGAGAATCGAACGCATGGAGAGCGCCAGTGTACAGAGAACAGGGGAGATATCAAGACGTTCCGCACGTAGCTTCCAGGCCACTTCTCGGGTTGGATACATCCCCATAGGAGGCCCCATTGTCGGTGCCATCGCGACTTCTGACAGAAGAATTTTCGCCGTTTTCAAAATTTCGAATTTGGCCGTAAACAGCTTGTGTGACCATGTATTTCGCAGGTTAGGTAACTTCGAAATTCTCCGGTGCGGCGCCCGCGACATCGAGGCAGATGTCTGCAAGACGGGTACGACCTGCTGCAAGCATGATCAGTCTATCAAGACCTAGCGCAACTCCCGCACAGGCCGGTAATCCGGGAGAAGTAAGATCACTTATGAAGGGTTTGTCGATCGGCAATGGCACCTGACCAAGGTGCCGTCGCAGTCCATTGACGACAGCAAACCGGTTGGCCTGGATCCCCGCGTCGCGAAGCTCGACGTATCCGTTGGCCAACTCGACTCCATATACATGACTCTCAAACCGCTGCGCGAGCACCCGTCCGCCGACTTCGGAACACTGGGAAAGGGCTGCCAGAGCCGCGGGAAAACCACTGATATGCACCCCGACTTGCCCGCGTCGCTGGAGCCACGGATCGAGGTCGAAGTCGCAAAACGAACTGAACAGCTCCGTCCAGGCGTAGAGGGTTGCGACCTGTTGCGAGCGCTCCTGCGGGTATTGGCTGGGGTCGCCAAACATCGCCAGGGTTCCCGGCAGGTACTTGGCGCAATCGAGGTTTGTACGTTCGCAGGCCGCCAACAATTCCGGTGTATGTTCATCGCCCCGCAAACTCAGACCGGTACGTTCGGCGAGTAGATTTAAAAACTGTACATGCATCCAACTCTGTGGCGGCTGCCCTCCGACGGCCTCGAACACTGCGGCCACGAGTCGTTCGACATCTGTCTGTACTGGTGCGAGGGTTGCTTCATCGACGCGGTACCACTCGACTAGGTGAAACTCTTCGCTGTGCTGGGTCCCGACCTCGGCCTTGCGAAACACGTGACTGATCTGAAAGATCGAACCACTGCCGCGACACAACAGTCGCTTCATCGCCAACTCGGGGCTAGTCGCCAAGAACTTCGGCGGCGCAGAAATCGGCTCGATGTAGGGTTCAACCGCTGGAGCATCGACCCGCACCGGCGTACTGACCTCGGACATCCCCTGCCCGCGCAGAACCCTGCGGGTAGCCGCGAGCGCCCGGTCCCAGACCTGTACCCGCGCCCGCCAGGGTAAACTTCGGTCGGTCTCCACGAACGGTTGTACCTACATCAAGATTGAGAGCTACTAAGTTGTTTTATACAGAGATGAGCTCTCGAGCGTGGAGGTGTGAACGCGTCAGTTCACGCGTTCGACGTAGCTGCCATTGCGGGTGTCGATCTTGAGTTTCTCGCCGACCTTGATGAACAGCGGAACCTGCAGGGTGTAGCCCGTGCTGACCGTGGCTTTTTTGGTCGCGCCCGTGGCCGTGTCGCCTTTGACCCCTGGCTCGCATTCGGTAACTTCCATCACCACGTGGCTGGGAAGCGTGACTCCGACCGGTCGCGAATTATAGAAGAGGACATCGACATCGAGCTGGTCGAGGAGGAAGTCGCTGTCGGTTCCGATGAGGTCGGCCGGAACCTCGACCTGCTCGTAGGTCGCGGAATCCATAAAACAAAATGCTTCTCCGGTGGCGTACAAAAACTGCATCTTGCGCGACTCGACATCGGCAGCGATGAGTTTCTCGCCCGAACGCCAGGTCCGGTCGACGGTTGACCCGGTGATCATGTTTTTGAGCTTGCACTTGTACAAGCCCTGGCCCTTCCCGGGTTTGACGAACTGGAAGTCGGTGACGATCCAGGGGTGTCCGTCGATTTGAAGCTTGGCGTTCTTGCGCAGATCTGAGACGTCCATCAAGTCCTCACGGTCGGGCCCGAAAGTGGGTGTACCGGCTGCGTGCCTATGATCCTGAGCGCTCGCTGTCAACCTCCGCCCGAGGCCGGCGCGTGAGACATCGGTCGCTCACCTCTCACACCCAATGCACCTGGCCAGCTGGTTCGCTGTGAGAACCCCAAAGAGGCTGCGACGATTTTTACGGGGATCTGGGTGATTTCCTCTTGCAATCCCGGGAAACGTGCGACACAAATATCCTCGGAACAACCGTTTGGAGTCGATACAAGCGTATCCTTACGGCAACATTTATACAGGAACACACAGGAAAATGCAGTTGACGACCAAAGCTCGCTACGGCTTGCGCGCCCTGTGCCATGTCGCCCACCGCGGGTACGCATCGGCACATGTCATTGCGGAACAGCAGTCGATTCCCTCGCGCTACCTCGAGGAGATCATTGGCGAGCTGCGACGGGCCGGGTTTGTCATCGGTAAACGCGGGCCGCGTGGCGGCTACAAGCTCGCCCGACCCGCTGCCGAAATCGCGGTGTCCGACGTCCTCAACACACTGTCGACGCAAGCAAACTCAACCGCCGAAAAACCGCGCGACGAGATTACCCGCCATATCGAACGCTCGATCGACGCCCGGTTTGAACAGGCCTTGGGCCACCTCAACCTCGAACAACTGCTGGGCGAAGCCCGGGCGCACAACCGTCGACGCGCCGCGGACTACGTCATCTAACCCGGACTCCTTAATAGTAGTAGGACGACTCATGCGCCCCAGTTTGGTCTCCAACATCCTGCAGCTGATCGGCAACACCCCGTTGGTCAAGCTCGGCAGTGTCGTCGGCTCGCCCACTACACACGCGACTGTGTGGGGCAAGTGCGAGATGCAAAACCCCGGTGGTTCGGTCAAGGACCGCATCGCGCTCGCCATGATCGAAGCTGCGGAAAAGGCCGGGCGCTTGACGCCGGGCAAGAGCGTGTTGGTCGAACCGACCAGTGGCAACACGGGTATCGGCCTGGCCCTGGTAGCATCGGTCAAGGGCTACCGGCTCAAACTCACCATGCCCGAGAGCATGAGTCTCGAACGCCGCAAGCTGTTGCAGTCCTACGGGGCTGAGCTGGTCCTCACCCCGGAAGATCGAACCATGGAGGGTGCGGTGACAAAAGCCGTCGAGCTGTGTCAGCAACCCGATCATGTGATGCTACAACAGTTTGAAAATCCGGCGAACCCGGAGATCCACCGACGGACCACCGCCCCAGAAATCATCGACCAAATGGCAGGTCTGAGTATCGACGGCTTTGTCTCGCCGGTCGGCACAGGAGGCACGATCACCGGCGTCGGCGAAGTTCTGCGCAAACACAATCCGGATATCAAAATCGTCGCGGTCGAGCCCCAGCGAAGCCCGGTCCTCAGCGGTGGCGACCCGGGTCCCCACAAAATCCAAGGGATCGGAGCAGGGTTTATTCCCGCCGTCCTCAACACCGAGGTCTACAACGAGGTCGTGCCGGTTCACGACGCCGATGCCTACCGCATGAAGACCCGGCTCGCGCGCGAAGAAGGGCTGTTCGTCGGGATTTCGGCCGGTGCAGGCGTGGTCGCGGCAGCCAAACTCGCGGCCGAACTCGGGCCCGGCAAACATATCGTCACGATCCTGTGTGATACCGGTGAGCGCTATTTCAGCCTCGACGGCTACTTCGACGATGCCGGCAATCTAAAAGCGTGACCCGGCGTCGACCAAAAAATTGTAAGTACACCAAGATTCACAACCTTCCACGGCGTGATCAACAATGCGCCACCACGTCCAGAGTCGAACATCATGGCACAAATCCTCATCCCTACCCCCCTGCGAAAGTTCACCAAAGGCGCCGAGGCAGTCAGCATCGCCGGTGGCAATGTCGGTGAACTGCTCAAAAACCTAGAGTCCGAGTTCCCCGGCATCGGTGCCCGGATCTGTGACGACAAAGGCAAAGTGCGGCGGTTCGTCAATATCTTTGTCGGCGAAGAAGACATCCGGTTTTTGCAAAACCTCGAGACCTCCGTCCAAGACGCGGACAAAGTCAGCATCATCCCGGCGATCGCCGGCGGCTGAGCCATCCGACATCACCTCAATCTCCCCGCCCAACCGCGGCGGGGGCACGTCAGGAACAAAATGGACGGCTCGCCCACTTCCATGCCCGACCCCACCTCGATGTCGCGTCCCCGTCGGGTCGACCGGATCACCGATCTGATCGGCAATACACCCCTGCTCCGGTTGCTCCGAATCGAACGAGATTGTCCAGGTGTCGAGCTGTGGGCCAAGGCCGAGTACTGCAACCCGGGAGGCTCGGTCAAAGACCGGGCAGCCCTGCGGATCATCGAAGATGCCGTCGCCCGCGGACAAATCAAACCGGGGATGCGTCTGATCGACAGCACAAGCGGAAACACCGGAGTTGCTTATGCAATGGTCGGGGCCGCATTCGGAATCCCGGTCACCCTGGTGATGCCGGAAAATGTCAGTGCGCCGCGCAAACAAGTCACAACCGCCTACGGGGTCGAAATCATCTACTCGAGTCCGTTTGAAGGCAGCGACGGAGCGATCCGCCTGGCCCGGAAGTTGGTCGCCGATCACCCCGATCGCTACTTCTACCCCGACCAATACTCCAACCCCAACAACCCGCTGGCCCACTACCACGGCACCGGCGTCGAGATCTGGGAGCAAACCGGTGGCCGCGTGACACACTTTGTCACCGGCATCGGCACCAGTGGTACCGTTGTCGGTACCTCCCGTCGACTCCATGACTACTCAACGAATGTTCGTTGCATCGGCATTCAACCCGACGACGCGCTGCACGGGCTCGAGGGGATGAAGCACCTGCCCTCGAGCATTGTCCCCGAAATCTACGATGAATCCGTGCTCGACGACACGATCTGGATGACGACAGAAGACGGCTGGGATATGGCCGAACGCCTCGCCGAAGAAGAAGGGCTGTTTGTCGGTCACTCCTCGGGGGGCAACGTCGCCGGAGCCCTCAAGGTCGCCCGAGATCTCGCAGATGCCGGGCAAGCTGGGGTGGTTGTGACGATTTTGTGCGACCGCGGAGATCGCTACTTCAGCCCACTCAAATGGGAGAAACACTATGTCTGGTAACCCCGGGTACACGCTCAGCGAAGAACATCTGCGGAAGATGTACGCCCAGGCACGGGCAGAGTTTCCCAAGGAATGTTGCGGATACATCCAAGGTAGCTCAGAGGGGCTTGTCGTCGTTGCATGCACAAATTATCAGGACAGGATGCACGCAATGGATCCTGAAACCTACCCACGCACCAGCGAACGGGCCTACACGATCCAGAGTAAGGACCTGCTGAAACTTTCGCACAGCTTCGAATCGGAGTTTCCAGCGAAGGTGATCTACCACTCGCACCCGCGCGTTGGCGCCTACTTCTCCGACGAAGATGTCGCGGCAGCCAACGCTGCCGGGTGGCCCGTCGACTACTTGGTGATCGACGCCCAAGAAGACGGGGTCCACGGGTCTGTGCTGTACCGTCGAGATGGGGACACATATGTCGAGATTGCTCGCTACCCGGGGCTTGCGACCTAATCCGGGCCGCAAATCTTGACGATACAACAATCATGAATACGGGTGCCGGCGGACGTCACCGCCGGCCACGGCACACAAGAAGGGGCGATCCGCAGCCAGAAACTCGTCGACGGGGATCTCGGATCGGTGAAACGCGCATACGCTCGCGCCGTCGATCGGCGTCAGAGCTCGCTCCCATACATGCGCGAGGCTCGAAGCCTCGACGTGATAGACGAGCAAGACAACCTCGGGGCCGGGTGCGGGATACACGTGGTGCAGCACTTCGGCGATCGCTCCAACGCGACAAGCATCCGCACCAGCCCCCCACTCCTCTGTGAGCTCGCGGACAAGTGCAGCCCGCGGCGACTCCCCGCGCTCAACTTTGCCGCCCGGCAATTCGAGTGCCCGAGGACCGTGTGCAGCCCGGGCCCCGCGTCGCTGAAACAACAGCTCGTCGTCGCTCAGCCACACCAACCCGGCGACGACCAACAACCGGGGAGCGGAGGTTCGTGGACTCACAGGGGGCACGTACCGCGAATCTGCCTGCGATGCGCGATAGTTCCCTCACCCCGCGACGGGTATTTCCGGTGAGATTGCCGGGCTCCCACAGCACGTGCGTGTGCGGACAAACGATTCCACCGGCGATACAGGGCTTTCACCGCGGACCATCAACGCCTATGCTCGCGCCCACGCCATGCGATTGTACGTAAGCAAGATATCGACCATCGTCGACGCCGTCGTCCGCAACTTGGTCGACACCGGCGACCTCGAAGTTAGCAACCGCTCAGAATTCAAAGCGGATGTCGAGTCGATCTTGAAGGAATTCCGGCGCAAGGATCGGGAGATAACCGAGCGGGCAAAGGATATCCTCGAACACCGTGGACTCCCCTACTCGGACCTCTACCGGATCAAGCGGCAAGTCGCCGAGAGTGAAGATTTCGGGATCGGCGACGAGAGCGTGGCGTGGATCGCCAACCAACTCATCGAGCTGTTCATGCAGTCGCAATTTGTCGAGGAAATCTACATCGACGATCCTGAGATTCGCCGGAAGCTCCGCGAACTCCTCCGCCGACACATGCAGGTCGACAGCGACCTCAACCGCGAGGTGGAACGTCACCTCAAGCACCTCGAAAAGGGCACTGCAACCTTCGAGATCGAGTATCAGAAACAACTCGAACGCATTCGCCGAAAGCACGGGTTGAATTAATGGCGCATATCTTAGTGTATCTACAACGCTCACCTCAAGGGATCCACCCCGGGAGCATGATCAGTCTGTGTCTCGCCCGCGATATCGGTAGCGAGCGCGGTGCGACGATCACGGCTGTCGCCCTGGGCGATCACCAGAACCACAACGACCGCGTCTGCGCTGCGGCGGGACGATTTGGTGCAGATACACTCTATTTTTCCGGTCACGATGGTCTCGCCACGCTCTACGAGCGTCTCCAACCGATCTCTGTTTTAGTGCCCTACACCAAAGAGGGACTCGAGATCGCCGAGATGTTCCCCGAGGACAAAGCCGTTCCCCGGTGGCTCAGCGAATCCGACCACGGTTGGGGAAGTGCCGACCCGATTACAGCGGTGATTGCCGGTACATTGACCTGGTACGATCTGCCGACGGTGCTCGACCCAGAAGTCACCGGTGATGCGGCTGAATATACGCTCGCCAATTGGCTCGGCCAGGGTGACAGCAGCCGCGACAGTCGCCAACTGCAATACCTCGCCCCGTCCGATCTCGATCCAAGAACCAAAGCGATGCTGGCATCCCTCGGTGCTCGACCGGCGCCCGAAGGGTACGAACACAACAGCGGGACCCTCTTGGTGCTCGATTCCTCGGGGGAAAAACTGCCAGATACGCTGGCCAAGCGGTCTCCCGGGGCACGTGTCATTTTCTTTCCCGGCGAAGTTGCCCGGTTTCACGACTCGTGGATCTTGGCAGATTGGGTGCTGCCCGGCCCGTGGCAAGACGCAGTCAACAATCTCCACAGCGAGCTTTGGAAACCCGCCCTGGCGTGAACTCGGCCCTGCACGCGCTGCTACGCGACAACGACTCCGCGCGCTCCATCCTTGCGCAAAAGTGTGTGCATACATCTGAAGCGCTGGCCTGCAAATCGGCGACCTGGCTCGACATCCCCGACCTTGTCCGCCAACACGAGCACAGCCCAGCCTGTGTTATTGCTGTCGAGGATTGCCCGCCAAAACTCGTCCGCCTACTTCGCCGAACCCCCCCAAAGCTTCTGATCATCACGGGCCCGCGCGCTCCGGAAGATGTCCCCTGCCCCGTCCTCGGACCTTCGGCAACGCTCGTGGTTGGCGACGGCGAGCAACTGACCGTGTTGTCCGACTCCCGGACAAATCTCGGAGAACTTCTCGCCTGCCTCCCACGCGAGAAAATCCGATTGGCCGTGGCCCCCGCCCCGCCATGGCTCCCGACCTGGCTCGACGATCCTGTCCTCGAGTCGATAACCGCGGTGGGCATGGTCGATATCGAGGCCCTCGATCATAGCTGGGCACACTGGTTTCGCAGGCAGATCGAGCGCGACCAACCGCCTGTGCTCATTCCCTTGGGCCCACCACCCCCGCAACTCGATCCACCCGACCGCCGCAGCCTGCTCGCACAGTCCTGTGTACATACACTAGAAATTTTAACCGGCCCACTGGTCCCGTCGGCTGCACTCCTCGCGCACCTCATCGAGCCGAAGCGGGCGCCCGAGAACGACCACGATCCGGCGCGTTGGCGACAGACCCGGCGTGCGCTCCCGCTGCCCGACCTCCCCCCAGCTCCAAAGCATCCACACGGTCCGCCGTTGCTCGGGCTGCTTGCCGCCCGTGCCCGCGCCCGCACCCATCGGGCCCAAGAACTGCTCGCCCTCCCCGAACCCGACCTCACCTGGCCCGACGAAAACCTACGTGAGCGTTCGTTAGAGGTTCTGCGGTCGGCCGGCGAAATCCTCTCCGACCACGAGAGTAAGGTGGTGTTACGTGGCTTCGGTGTCGAGATCACGCGCCAAGCGATCGCGGCATCGGCCAGTGGTGCCGTGGCGTTCGCCGACAAAATCGGATACCCGGTGGTGCTCAAGGCCATCAGCCCCGATCTTCGGCGAAAACGTGAACTCGGAGCCCTCCAACTCGACCTCCAAACCGCGGCCAGCGTGAGACGTGGCTATGCAACCATCGTCCGGAACATCGAGGAGCAGGCGCCACACGTCCGGCTCGATGGGGTTGCGGTGTGTGAACAGATCGCCGACGGAACCGAGTTGCGATGTGGGGCGGTGGCCCTCGAAAACAATGTGTATGCATATTATGCCAGCCCGCTCGGGGACATCCGTGCCCACCCCGAACCGGCGCTCGCACTGTCCCCCCTCGATTGGCCGATGGCCATCCTCCTCGCAGGTGCAGCACTCGAGCGCATCCCGACGCCTTCGCGCCGGCGAGGTGACCCTCAGCCTGTGACCCTCGCCGAAGTTTTCCTCCGTCTCGACGCGCTGCTGCGTGCAACCGACGGCCGTATCCTGCGAATCGATCTCAACCCACTTCGCCTGCTCGATGCCACAGACCCCGCGACAACCCAGCGGCCGTATGTGACGCTCGATGTCAGGATCACACAAAAACCCCATCTCGAAGGGCTGTAGCCGAACACCATGACCGACACGCCAGATTCCGAACAAACAACTGTGAAGTCGTCCGACGGCATCGACCTGCACGTTCACCGCTGGGGAGACACCTCGGCTGCCCGCGCGGTTGTCCACATTTGTCACGGTCTCGCCGAACACGGGGCCCGCTACGCGCGACTCGGCCAAGCGCTGCAGGCCTCGGGCTATGTCGCGTACGCCCACGACCACCGCGGCCACGGCAAGACGGCAACGTCGGAGGATCAGCTCGGTTTCTTTGGTTATGCAAATGGTTGGGAACGCCTGCTCAACGACATCGATACCGTGACCGAGTGGATCGTCGAGCGTCACCCGCGAACGCCTGTCATGCTGCTCGGCCACAGCATGGGTTCATTCGCGGCCCAGCACCTGATGGCGCGCAATCCAGGGAGCTATCACGCTGTCGTCCTGTCGGGTTCGAGCGACCGTCCGCCCCTGCCCCTCGAGGCAGGTGGTCGTCTGATCGCACGCGCCGAACGCCTGCGCCAAGGGGCCAAAGGTCACAGCAAAATTCTGTTTGCGCTGACCTTCGGTACCTACAACCGCAAGATCAAAAACCCGCGCACACCGTTCGACTGGCTGACCCGCGACACCGACGAAGTCGACAAATACATTGCCGATCCCCTGTGCGGATTTACGGCGACCAATCAACTGTGGATCGACCTCCTCGATGCGGTGGCCCAACTGCGTCCGAGCCTGCGTGCCAAGATTCCATCCGACCTCCCGATCTATGTGATGTCCGGAGATCAGGACCCCGTCGGCGAGTACGGCAAGGGCATCAAGAAACTAGTCGCCAACCTCCGAGCACAGGGTTTAACCGCAGTCACCGAGCATCTCTACCCGGGTGGACGCCACGAGATGTTCAACGAGGAAAACCGAGAAGAGGTCACCGCAGACCTCCTCGCGTGGCTCGCCCGTGTGCTACCAGGGGATGCATAAATTGTAGCTACATGAGGCTTCCGTGCATGCCAACGCCCTAGGAATCGTTGGACCCAATCTCCCGCGCACGTCCCTCGAGCGCCGCGGCCGTATTTCTCTGGGGATCCTCGAGCACCCAGTCGAGCAACTTCCGCAACAGCACTCCCAACGCCTTCCCCGGCTTGGCGAGCCCCTTGGCGATCAATTCTTTACCGCCGAGGGCGAGCTCGCCGATGGTCAGCGCTGCCCCGTCGCACGCGTGGAGAACCCGTCCTCGGTGTTCGGGTGATGCGGCCACCACCTCGAGTGCATCTTGCAAATACATGCGTTTGAGGGTCGCCACGGCTCGGCGAATCTCAACCGGGTTTTGTGTACCTGCA
The DNA here is from genome assembly GCA_964621785.1 of uncultured Nannocystaceae bacterium. Lineage (GTDB taxonomy): Bacteria > Myxococcota_A > Polyangia > Nannocystales > Nannocystaceae > JACKDW01. The sequence goes on along the minus strand of CAZUPD010000011.1, from coordinate 36,444 downwards.
ATTGTATCGACCGACGGGCTCGTCAACGCCAACACCCGGGTACGCTCGTCTCGGCTCGGCTTGAGATTGTCGAGAACCTGCTCGAGCAGCGCCCGATCGTCGCGGCGCGGCCACAGCACCCGGGCCAAACGCGCGACGGCTGCTTGCGGCATCGCGTCGACGGCTGCAAACGTCGGCTCGTAGGCCTCTTGTGGCAACGGGCACAGGACCAGTGGCCACATTCCCGTTCGCACCATCGGCTGGAGCCCGCGCGAGGGTTGCGGTGCGCCGAGCATTTTGATCAATTCAACACGCACGCGCTCACGGCTGACCTTGGCGAGGATCGGCAGTGCCCCGGCGATCGCGGCTTCGGTTGTCGGCTCGAGTGCAAAGCCTAACGTCGCGCAGAACCGGGTTGCTCGCATGGCCCGAAGGCCATCCTCTGAAAACCGCTCATTCGCATCCCCCACCGCCCGGATCACCTCTGCCTCGAGATCGGCGAGACCATCGAAGCAGTCGGTGAACTCGCCGCGGATCGGGTTGTATGCAAATGCATTGACAGTGAAATCTCGCCGCGCCAGATCGCCGGCTAAGTCGCGTAGGAACTGAACTTCGGAGGGACGTCGGCCGTCGAGGTATTCCCCCTCACCGCGGTAGGTCGTGACTTCGGTGGTGAGTCTATGTTTACCCTTGCCCTCGATCACCGTCACCGTCCCGTGCTCGATACCGGTGGGGATCGTCCGTGGGAACAACTCCTGAACTTCGGGAGGTGTGGCCGACGTCGCCAGGTCCCAGTCGCCCGGCACCCGTCCGAGCAACGCATCGCGTACGGCCCCGCCTACCAATACAGCTTCAAACCCCGCGCGCTCGAGGGTCTGCGCCACGCGGACCAAAGCCTGTGGAATCTCCGTCTGAGCCAGTTTCTGTGCTGCCAGTTGTTTCGATATCGCGACCATCACCACTCTCTACGCGGACAAGGGCGGCACGATATCACGGATCGTGCCGCGGGGCACGGGCGCTTGTGTACCTGAATGGATGGCGCTCGTCGTGGTTGCATGTTTATTTAGGTGTATCAGCATTTGAATGCTGGTGCCTTGCGGCATACCTAGATACTTGCAAGCACACTTATTACGCCTGTGATACAGCCCCGTAACACGAGGCGGCAACACTCGCGGTTGTAGATGCACCGAGAATCATCAGCCCTTACAATCGCCCCAGCTTCGGCCATGCCCGCCATCGACCCGTAGGGGAACTTTGAGCTCGACCGCACCTTCCATCGCTGGCTTGGCGATCGCCACGAGCTCGTCGACACGGTCCTCGTCGCATTCGAAAATCAGTTCATCGTGGACGGTCAGCAACATCATTGCGTAGCGGTCGAACCCCTTGGCATGGAGCTCGCGTTCAACATCGATCATCGCCTTTTTGAGGATATCGGCCGAACTACCTTGGATCGGTGTATTGCGGGCGATTCGTTCACCGTAGGCACGGGCGGCCCCTCGTCGCGCGAGCTCGGGGATCCGGCGTTTGCGACCGAGAATCGTCTCTGCATAGCCTTGGCGTTTGGCCTGTTCGACGAGCTCCTCCATATAGGTCGAGACCCCGGGAATTTTGGCGAAGTATTTTTTGATGTAGCTACCAGCTTTTCCCCGCGGGATCCCGAGTTGGCGTCCGAGTCCGAAAGCTGTCTGCCCGTAGATCACGCCAAAGTTGACTGCCTTGGCCACCCGGCGCTGCTCGGCGGTGACATTTTTTTCGGGGACCTCAAACACCTCGGAGGCGGTTCGGCGGTGGACATCGACGCCGTCTCGGAAGGCACCCAGGAGGTTTTTTGAGCCCGATAGATGGGCCAGGACACGCAACTCGATCTGTGAATAGTCAAGTGTCACCAGCACCCTTCCCTTCGGCGCGACAAAGGCATCGCGGATCCGTCGTCCGAGCTCGGTTCGGATCGGAATGTTTTGTAGGTTTGGATCTTTACTCGACAACCGACCCGTCTGGGCCACGGCCTGGCGAAAGCTGGTGTGTAGGCGCTTGGTTGTGGGGTTGACGGCCTTGGGCAAGGTGTCGAGATAGGTGCCTTTGAGCTTGGTCAGACTGCGGCACTCCAGGATCAGGTTGACCACCGGGTGGTAGAGGCTGAGTTCCTCCAGGGTCGCGGCGTCGGTCGAGTAGCCCGTCTTGGTCTTCTTGCTCGCCTCTAAGCCCAAATCTTCGAACAACAGTTTTTGCAGCTGTTTGGGCGAATCCGGGTTGACGGGATAGCCCGCGTGTCCGGCGATCTGCTTTTTGAGGACGTTGATCCTCGCCCCGATCTCATCCCCTTGGGCCTTGAGGACCGCCGGGTCGAGGGAGATACCGCGGGCTTCGATCCGTTGGATCACGCGGGCGAGCGGCATTTCGATGTCGGCGAACAACTGCTGTGCGCCCTTACCAAAACGCGTCAACTCCGTCGTAAAGTGGGCATCGAGATATGCACATACAAGGGCTCGCTCACACGCGTAGGCAGTCGCGGTGTCGATCGCCACCAGGTCAAACGAGACCGCCTTTTTGCCCTTCCCCATGACTTTTTCGGGCTTTTGGCACTTGTGAGCCAGTAGGTCGCTGGCGAGCGTATCGAGTGCGTGACTGGCCCGCGCAGGGTCGAGGGTGTACGAGCACAGCTGGGGATCGAGCTCGACCCAGCCGAGGTCGATCCCGGCGCGTTGCAACACGAGTGCCTGAAATTTATGTGCATGAACAACTTTTTTCGGAGTGGCTCCCTCGAGCACGGGCTTGAGGAGGTCCCGAATCTTGTCGAGGTTGAGCTGGCCCGTCGCCGAGAGCGAGCCCGAGTGGCGCAACGGGATGTAGATCGGGCCCGGGGCACCGGCGTCGAGCGATGCGAGGGCCACCCCGACGACGTTGGCGAGCATCGGATCGGGATGGTCGGCTGCGATTTGAACGGAGACCCGGGCACATGTGGCGAACGCAGCGAGTTCAGCCGTGAGTTTGTCGAGGTCGCTGGCCATCCGCGCCTCGCCCTTGACCTCGATCGTTGGCGGTTTGGCGGCGGGTTTGAGGGCGAGCTCGGCCCCTGCCCCGGTCACCGCACCACCGGCCGAGCGCCCGCGCATGCGAGAACTTGTACTTACACCTCTCCCGCCCAGGAGGGTCTTAAACCCGAGCGGGCCAAAAAAGGCCTCCATCGTCGCCTGGTCGCTCCCCGGATCCTTGAGTTTGGCAAACGGGACCGGCAGTTTGACGTCCCGCTTGAGATCGACCAACTTGCGGCTAAGCCGAGCTTGATCGGCGAATTTAGTCAGGTTTTCGCGGCGCTTTTTCTGTTTGATCGAGGAGGCGGCAGCCAACACGCCCTCGAGATCACCGTGCTCGTCGAGCAACATCGCCGCTGTCTTGGCACCGATCCCTGGCACACCGGGCACGTTGTCGGAGCTGTCGCCCATCAGCGCGAGCAGGTCACCCAGCTTGGTCGGGGTGACACCGAATTTTTGCTCGACCTTGTCGGGCCCGATCAGACGGTTTTTCATGCTGTCCCACATGACCACCGGCGGGAGTTTGTCGCCGGGGTCGATCAGTTGCATGAGGTCCTTGTCGGTCGAGGCGATCACGACCCGCTTGCCGTCCTTGCGCGCGAGTTCGGTGACCGAGGCGATCACATCGTCGGCCTCGACATCGGGTACTTCGAGACGCGGGATACCGAGGGCATCGGTGGCCTTGCGCACAAGCTCAAACTGCGGGACGAGGTCGTCGGGAGGCGGCGGTCGCTGAGCCTTGTACTGGTCGAACAGCCGGGTGCGAAAGTTGGGCCCTCCGACGTCGAACACTGCGGCGATGTACTCGGGCGTAAACTCCTTGCGCATCGACGAGATCATGCGGACATAGCCGTGGACGGCGTTGACGGGTGTGCCCTCGGGCGAGGTCAACATCGGCAAGGCGTGAAATGCCCGGTAGATAAAGTTGCTGGCATCGATCAGGAAGATGCTGCCAGGACCACCTTGAGGTCGCGCGGATTTGCTCACGGGTCGCGTTTTACCACGGCCGCCGACAACCGACTAGCGGCGCGCCTGTCACCATTGCAGACCTCATGTTGACCCTTAAATCGTTGTGTATTCAACTGATTTGGTCATATTTCATGTATTACCAACGAAAACGTGACCCGCTATGCCTGGGTCCCCGGATCGTCCTCGCCGACATCGGTCGCCTTTGCCAGACTCACCAGCTCAGCATCGGACAGGCTGTTGTCGTGCAGGCTCATGCTGGGGTCGACCTGCCGACGCAACGCCGAGGTCCGAAGGGCATAGAGAAACAGCGTCTGCACAAGACTGGCCGCCGGCACAGCCAACAGCGCACCGGTCAGGCCAAACACCTGCTCCCCCGCGAGTAACGCAAACACCACGATGATCGGATGCATATGCGCCGCATCGCCGATGATCTTGGGGTTGAGAACGTTGGCCTCGAGCAGGTGAATCCCCGAGATCCAGGCGAGCATCAACAGCGGCGGCCCGAGGGAGATCGTACCGTCATCGGTTGAAACCAAGGCCACAACCATGATCGGGATCGACGAGATAATCGTGCCAAAGATCGGGATCAGGCTAAACGCACCGGCGATCAACGCGAGCAGAAAGCTGTACTTGATGCCGATGATGATGAGGCCGATGTAGGTGAGGACGCCGTTGACGAGGCAGATCAGAAGTTGCCCGCGAATGACCCCGGACAGCCCGACGTCCATCTCCTTCATGATCTTGTCGAAGTCTTCGCGGTAGATCTGAGGGATCAGCGAGCGAACAAAATTCCAGATCCGCTCGGGGTCGATCAGGATGAACGCGGCCAACATCAGGGTGATGACAAACTTGGTTAAAAACGCCGAGACGCCGCCGATGAGGGAGCGCAGGATGTCGTAGATCATCCCGGTGTACTCGGCTCCTTTGGTCTGAACGAGTTTGCGTAGGGTGTCTTCGAGGCCAGATGAAGTGGGTGCATCCGGGTCGGGCCCGACGATCGTCCAGTGGCCGTTGCCGGTCTGATCTGCTTGTAGATGCACACCTTCGAGGTCGAGTTGCCAACTCCCGTCGGGCAGTGGGCGGGCGACGACCTGGGATGCTGGACCGGATGCTGTCTCCGCCGCGGCTTTGGTCGCCTCGCCAGCGACCTCGGAGTGGGGCTCGAGGCTACCAAACGACTCCGATAGCCACTTGGTAGCCCGGGGCAGCAACTCCTGGTCGGCGTACTCGATCATTTTTGGCGCCGCGTCGCGCAATCGGGTGAAGTCGTCGATCAGGGCCGGCAAAAACAACATGATGAATGCCGCGATGGCCCCGAGGACACCGACGTAGACAACGATGACGGATGACACCCGACCGATGACACCCTCCATGCGCTTGATCAGCGGCTGTAGGATGTAGGCGAGTGCAAATGCAAAGATAAACGGCACCACCACCTGGCGGAACAGAAGGATGGTGAACAGCAAAAACGCGGCAAATCCCCACAGACGGGAAAATCGGCGAAGGCTGGTAAATAACCCGTCGCTTCGGCGACCTGTGTCTGTTCGGCGTGACATCTCAGCGCTCCGTATTCCGCCCAGACTCGTCGACCAGCAGCGAACCGAGCGTCACAGCAGTGTCCCACGACCCGCAGCTGTGACAACGGAATTGAAACCGCAGCATCGGTGTGGCGCAGGCCTGGCAAAACACCGGTGACGCGCGGACGTCTTGCATGGCTGCTTCGCGCGCGAGGTCCCTTTGCCCCCGACCGAGCCGCAAACGCACGAGCGCCATGACAGCTTCGGGTGCAACTTCGCCGACGCGTTCGAGGGCAGACGCCGCTTGGTCTGGATGTTGCCGGGCGACCCGCGAGGCCAATGCGAGCACGAGTGCAGGATCCCGGGCGATCCGTAAACTGGCGAGCATCCGCTCGAGTACATCGTCGATCGCCGACTCGCCGACGGCCCAATCCCACGCGTCGCGGACGATGATATCCGCACCTGCTGGTGCGAGTTCCCAGGCGCGTTGCCAGGCTTCGAGGGCATCCTGCGGTTGGCCCACACTCGAGTCGACCCGCGCTTTAATCGTCCACACATGACCACTGTCGGGCGCGAGTTCGATGGCGCGTTCGATCAGCCGCCGGGCTTTTTTGCCGTCGCCATCGCTCAGCGCGGACAGTGCTTGACCGGCGACGGCATGCCCGCGCCCGACCCGACTCTCGCGCCGACGTCGACCTTCGACCAACTTCTCGTGCCGCTCCCAAGCGACAGCAGCACGCTCCCACGCACCGGCCTGCTCGAGCGCCCGCGCGAGTGATTCGAGGGTAGCGACCGACCGCGGGGCCAACCCCTGGGCGCGGGTGAGTGCACCGACGGCCGCTTCTTCGTTGCCCTGCGCGAGTAAGTCACGTCCGAGTCCGACCCAACCGGCGACCTCCTGTTCGACCGGAAGATCGGCAGATGCGAGGATCGTGCGGTGGATCGCCTTCGCGCGTTCGATCCGACCTCGTCGGCGATCGAGGGCTGCGAGCGCCAAAAACACGGTCGAGTCACCGGGTTCGGCCTCGGCGATGCGCTCGAGATCACGGGCGACATTGTCGAGATCTCCCTCGGCAATCTCATACAACACATGACTGCGCCGCTTGATCCCCTCGATCACCTGTTTACGTGGCGCGTAGTACCAGTAGGCGACCGCAAACCCGAGGGCGAGACAGAGGAGGGCCACGACCACCGTGGTCATTGCGGATCACGTGCTTTCTGAGCGGCCAACTTTCGTCGGGCGTCGAGCTGCATCTTCTCCGTCATGACCTTTTTGGGTCCGCGATCGAGATGGGCCTGGGCGGCGAGGATTTCGTCTTCTTCTTGTTGCCGCAAAGGCAACGTGCGTAGGGTGAGGACCTCGCGTTCGAGCTCGCGGAGTCTGCGTTGGGTGCGGGCGACGTCCCGGATCCGAAAAGGTGCGCGGATCGCAAAGTAGGCTGTGATGCCGATGGCAAGCCCCCACCCGACGAGCAGGCCCGAGACATTGACGGCGTAGCGGCGGCGGATAAAGGGCTCTAAAAAGTCCAGGCGCGGGGTCCAGAGGACAACTTCTACCCATGCGGCATTTTCCTGCAGTGTCATGGACATCCACAGCAGGCCCAACACCACGAGGCTCAGGCTCACGAACAAGTAAGCTTTGCCCAGAACCGACACGCAGTTCGCGGAATATAACAACAGGTGTATGCTTGGGCCATGGGAAATCCCGTGACAAATGCACCCCAACATCCGCCTCGAGTGAGGCGCGGCCCATCGGGTCTGTTGGTCGCCCTCGTTCTCGCGTTTGCGGGTGGCGGCATCCTCGGAGCTTGCAGCAACACCGATCCAAACCTCAAACGGCAAAAACTGCTCGACGAGCTCAACAGTGCGGGAGGTGGTCCCAAGGCCGAGTGCAAGCCCGGGGCAGAGGCACCGTGTTACGAGGGCCCCGAAGGTACCCAGGGTCGCGGCGAGTGCAGGACTGGCACCCATGTGTGCGATGAGCAGGCCCAGTGGGGCAGCTGCAACAATATGTCTGTCCCGCGCGCGGAAACTTGTAACCGCAAAGATGATGACTGCGATGGCATCGTCGACAACGGTTTCGAGCGCGATGGAGCCATCTGCTTTATCGGCACCGGTAGCTGCAAGACGCAGGGGGTCTGGCACTGCGCGCAAGATGGCACCAAGGCGCAATGCGACGCCCCAGCCCCGCCGCGCAAGCCCGAGATTTGCGACGGCATCGACAACGACTGCAACGGCCAGATCGACGACAACATCACCACCAACACCGGCCAAGCCTGTTCGACTGGTATGCCCGGCGTCTGCGGCCCGGGTGTGATGCGCTGTACGGGCGGACGAGTCCAGTGTGTCCAAAACTTCCAGCCCGATATCGAGGTCTGCAACCAGCGCGACGACGACTGCGACGGCAAGGTCGACAACAACTGCCTCACCGCCGACGAAGCGGCCAAGCTCAAGGCCCAGCAAAAGCAGGGTGGTGGCACAGGTCACGGTGGTGGCAGCACCACGAGCCAGCCGTTGAAGCAGTAGCTGACGAGATTCTGCTTTCGGTCAAAGCCGGGTCCACAGGCCCGGCTTTGATGATCGCAAAACGTAAAAATAGATGTTGATACATATTTTGTGCACGGTCACCGACTTCGGCTCACACGAGATCGCTGCCAGCCCCGCCGATCTGTCCGAAACGAAGAGGCGCGAGGGAGTGGCGTCTGGTCACTCGATGGCAACGTCGTTGCCGATCCGGTGCCACTCCGTCTGAACACAAAACGGGGATGAAGCGTGGCTCCACCCCCGTTCGAAGCGAAATCTCGAAAATCTCGCTAGTTGAGCTGTTCAAGCATCGCGCTGATCTCCGGATGCTCCGGATCCTCTTGCTTGCCTCGCCGCAACATCGACTTGGCCTTGTTGTTCTCGTCGAGCGCGATGTGGGCGTTTGCCAAGCGGATGTAGATATCTCCGCGGCGCAACATGCCCGACTGGTCAACGTTTTGCAGCAGCATCGCCCGCGAGAGCTTGAGCGCGTCCTTCCAGTTGTTCTGGGAGGCGTGGAGGTCCGCCAACACAACCAGCGTCTCGGCATTGGTCGTATCGATCCGATAGGCCTTCTTGAGTTTGTCGAGACTCTCCTCGAGGTTGGGCTCCTCGCGATCGAGGTCGATCCGGGCGAGACGCGTGAGGTAGTGGCCCAGCGTCTTGTCGCGTTTGGATGCCCCCTCGGTGACCTCGGCGAGCCACTCGTACATCCCGGCGGCCTCCTCGTAACGTTGGCTGGCAAACAATGCATCCGCGATTCGCCGATTGACCGCCGGATCGTCCTGGACCTCCTCGTAGATAGGAGCCAGAACCTCGAGGGCCTGGTCGAGTTCGCCGAGGCGATTGACCAACATATCGGCGCGTTCGAGATCGAGTTTCCGGCGTTTTTCCGGATCCTCTTCAAACGACGAGACCAATGCGAGGAGGTAGGCCACCTGCTCCCAGTACTCCTCTTCGCGGCTCAGATCGAGCAGGGCCTGTGCCGCTTCGAGGTGGGATGGATGTAGATGCAATGCAGCCTCGAGATGTTCACGTCGTCGCTCGGGAGCGTCTGCCAACCTGGCGAGACGGACTTGGAGTTCTGCCCCGAGCTCACCTTGTGGATCGAGTGCAGCGGCCCGATGGAGGGTCTCCTCCATCGCTTCAGTATCGCCGGTCAGGTCCTGGACACGTGCCATCGACAACAACACCGCGACGTTTTCCGGTTCGTTGGCGAGTGCTGTCGTCAGCAACTCACGGGCCCGCTCCGCCTCTCCGAGACGCTTGGCATACAACTCGGCCAGCTGGAGCGTGCGGGCTTGGTATTCGGTGGCCGCCGCCTCCGACTCACCGGCGGCGTCGACCAACTGGCGCAGGCGATTGTCGATGAGCTCTGACAACTCGTACCACTGCTCAGCCTGACCGAGCAGCCCCTCGAGGGCCTCGAAGCTGTGCGAGTGACCTGGGCTTTCGGACAGGATACGGTGATGGATCTCGATTGCTGCAGTTGGATCCTCGAGCGGTCCGGCCACCAGTTGTGCGAGTTCTTCAAGCACTGCGACCCGATCGTCGCCGGTGATCAACTCGGCCTTGCGTTCGAGTACATCCCGGACATCCGACCACCGCTCGTAGCGTTTGAGGAGCTCCTCTAGTTCACCCAGGGCAACCGCGTCGTCGGGTTTTGCCCCCAACATGTCGTGGTAGGTGTTGATCGCATCGTCGACGCGGTCGAGTGGCTCGACCAACAAGCGCGCGAGGTGGTGACGCAGGATGTGGCGCTCTTCGTCGTTGGACGTGATCATCGACCGACGCCCGAGGCCGTCTGCAAGTTCCTCGTAGCGCCCCAAGCTGGCGAGCACCTCGAGCCATTTGTGCCACGCCGTCTCGTCGCCTTCGTCGAGCTCGAGCAGTTGCTCGAGGTCTTCACGCATGCGGTCGGCATTTTGTTGATGCTCGGCGACTTCGCTCGCCTCGCGCCACAACGTGATCGCCTCGTCCGGAGCATCTGCCCCTCGGGCCAGGCGCACAAGCGCGTCGTGCAACGCCTCGGCATCCCCTGCCGCGCGACTGGCAATCACTTGCAACTTGAGCGCCTCGCGGTGTTCGGGGTTCTCGGCCAGTGCAGGTGCAAGTGCACGCAGGGCCGTGCGCGAGTCACCGATCTTCGACAACAGGATCTTGGTGGTCTCGACACACAGGTTTAGACACGGGCGCTGGCCGTCGCGGGCCGCATCGATCGCTGCGGCCATAAAGTGGATTGCATCCGACAACAGGGCCCGCTCTTCGGACAGTTCCACCACCCGGCGCAGGGCGTTCTCCGACTCGGCATCCCGCATCAGCAAGTTGCCCCAGACCTCGAGTGCTTCACGGGGCCGGCCGCCACCGTCATCGAGCAGGCGTCCGAGGTTGTCGAGCTGGATCAGCAACTCGTCGCCCTCGGCGTTCTCGAGCCGGATCTTGGCCAGACGTGCCAGACCCGGTTTGTTGCCGGCGTCTTGATAGGCCCGTTCGAGTGCGTCCAAGACCTCGCGCGCCGGCGGTTCGGAATTGCTTTGGGCGGCGTCGAGGATCCGCTCCAACCCTGCGACCGCACCGGCGAAACCTGCATGTGCATCGAGTGCTTCGCGGTAGGCCTTGGTCGACTCGATGACGTTGCCCGCGGCCATTTCCGCGTCGCCGAGACGCACGAGAATATCCGCCTGCCCCGATTCGCCCAGGCTCAACCTGGCCGACTCACGCAGGGCGAGGGCCAACATTTTCTTGTCACCCAAGCTGCGGGCCAGACGTTCGACACCCCGACACAGGTTGAGGTCGGCGAGTTCGTGCTCGACCAGCGGTGCCAACAGGGTCAGAGCACGGGCCTTGTCGCCCATGATCTCTTCGGCCAAGTCTGCGGCCGACATCGCCATCAGGACACGTGCTTGCGGTTCGCGATCAGGATTTTGCGAGCGCTGTGCGAGGGCATCGATATGGGCCTCGGCCTGCCCTAAGTGCACCGACAACCTCGCGGCTTGCTCGAGCACCGGTTGCAGCTCATCGACCGAGACAACTTCGATCAGGCGGTTGGCCGCGTCGAGGCTCGCAGCCGGATCGTGGAGGCGTTCAAACCGGACGCGAACCAACCGGCGCAGCGCTTCGGCCTTCTCGACCGGGTCGTCAGCCAAACGCGCCCGGGCATCGAGCACGCGGTCGAGCTCCTTGTAGCGTCCGCGTCGGTCGAGGTACGGCAACACCAAGGTCGCGGCTGATTCTGAGTGTTCTGGCTTCTCGGCCAGCTCCACCAGATCGGTGATCGCACCTTCTTGGCCGTCATCGACCTGCAACACCCCCTCGTAGTGGGCCAGCGAACCGACGACATCGCCGATCGGACCGACGTACAAACGTGCAACTGCAAGTAAGATTTCGGCCCGCTGGGCCGAAAGCTCGGCACTTCCGGCGCGGTCGAGCATGACGCCTGCCGCCTCGGAAAAGCGTTCTTCGGCCACCAGTGCATCGGCGAGTTGGGACATGCCCTCGTCATCGCTGGGGTCCTCGGCCAGCAATGCTTGCAACACGTCAATTTCGGCAGCTCGGTCGTTGGCTGCGTCGCGGTGAATCCGGGCCAACTCCATCCGCAAGCGCCGGCGGTCGTCGGGCTGTTCGGCGTTTTCGACCTGCCGATCCATCACATCGATGAGTTCCTCGGTCGCCCCAGAGGCTTGGTAGGCCTTGCGCAGTCGGGTCAGGGCCTCGGTGTCGTTGGGTTCGATCTCGAGGAGGCGACGCCAGGCTGAGACAGCTTCGTCGCCCAGCATCAATGTATCCTCAAGCAATCGCGCGAGACGCCGAAGGAGCTCCTCGCGATCACGCTCGTCCTCGCAGATCGCAATGCGACGCTCCAGCACAGACCGGAGCTCCTCGTAACGACCCACGCGGATCAACGACTCGTCGAGCATAGTCAGGGCTCCACGGTGATCCTCGATGATGACGAGCGATTGCTGCAACAGTTGTACAGCCAAGTTATTGTCACCCGAACCGAGTTGCAATTCAGCTGCTTGCATCAGCAACGAAACTCGACGTTTGGGTTCGTCGGTCAGCGCTTCGGCCTCGGCAGCGTTGATCATGGCGCTGGTCAGCACCTCGAAGGCTCCGAGATGTTTGACCAAACGCCGGACCTCGCTATCGAGCGCTTCGAGAACCTCATCGGGCCCAGGCTCGGACAACCCGCGAATCAGTGTCTGGAAGGCATAAAGCGGCCCATCTCCGCCGGATGCCTCCATCAGCGACGCCATCTCGCGATACAACTCGTGACGACGGATCGGATCTTCGGTGACCGTCAATTGCCACTCGTCGACATCGACGATCCGCTGATGGTTTTGGGTTTCCTCGTAAATTGGGCGGAGGATGGCAAACACCCGTGGGCGCTGCTCCTCGCGCTGTTCGGCGATGCGTTCGAGGGCATCGACCGCGCCCGGACTCGCCGGATGGTCGAGGAACACGGTCTCGAGGGTATCGATCGCGGCATCAGGCTGGGCGAGGTGGGAGTTTTGGATCTCCGCGATCCGCAACTGCACCTCTTCGCGCTCGCCAGCCGACTCGGTCTGCTGCTGGCGGTCGCGCAACAACTCGACCAAGCCGTCCCATTGCTCATTGCGTTCGAGCAGGGCTTCGAGCTCGATCCTTGCACGTGCATGATTTGGCTCGAGCTCGAGGACCCGGCGGAAGGCACGGGCGAGCATGTCGTCGTCGACCAACACCGTACTCGCCAACTCGGCCAAGCGCAGCAAGACACTGACCTGATGGGTCTCGTCGTAGCTCGTGTCGGCTTCGTGCCAGTAGGCATTGGCCAGCTCGTGCCACATCTCCGCCTGCTTCATCGCCGCCTCGAGTGAGGCGAACACGGCGGTGTCTTCTGGCCGTGCGGACAGCAATCGCTGCAGCAGCGGCACTCCGGCCCGGGGATTGTCGAGGTGCACGGCCCACAGGTCGGCAGCCTCCCGCACGATCTCGAGGATTTCCTCGCGGTTGTCGTCGGGCGCATCGTGACTGACGTATTCGGTCAACAGGTTGGCAAAGTCCTCGGTCGTGCCGAGCACCGCCGCCAATCGACTGAGCTGTCCCCTCCCCTTGAGGTGTTCCGGCTTGGCTTTGAACACGCGCTTGTACGTCGTGTACGCCCGCTCGAGATCCTCGACTTGGGTCTCGAGGATGGTTGCGATTTCGGTCAACAACTCGACCCGATCATCCGGCGAGTCGGCGCCTTCGAGTCGCAACTCGTGAATTTGGATCAGGCGCTGCCAGTCGGCGATTTCGGTGAATACGGGCACCAGACGTTCGACGACTTGCCGGCGCAAATTCTCGTCGCCGAGGTAGCGGTCGAGGTCCCCCTGGGCGATCGCCCGCTCGGGATCGAGGCGCAGACCCTCAGCGAAGTGGCGCAGGCCATCTTCCGAGTTCTCGAGCTTGAGCGCGTACAACTCGGACAGTCGCAGCCGCAGATTGACCTGCTCGTCGAGATCGAGGTTCTCCTCTAACTTGCGCTCGAAGAAGGTCGCCAAGTCGAGGAAACGCTCTGTTTGCTCATACAACGGTTCGAGTGCATTGCGCACGCGGGGCCGTGATTGTGCCTCTGGGGACAGGCGCTCGTAGAGGTCGACTGCATCCTCGGGACGTCCGAGTTGACCGGCGAAAATCTCCGCTGCACGGATCCAGTATTCGTCGCGCTTGTTGTCGTCGTCGGCCGTTTCAGCCCGACGACACAGGAGGTCGGCAAGAGCCTCATCGTCGCTTTCGCTGACGTAAATAAGCTCGAGTGCATCGAGTGCTCGCCCGTCGGTCGGTGCGAGCTCCAACACCCGTTCGTAGGCCTGGCGCGCTTCTTCGAGTCGCTCGAGTCGTCCGAGCGCCACCCCACCCATGTTGCGCAGCACATGCAGCATCACCTCTGAGTCGAGGATGTTGTCGACGGCATCGCGATACGCCTTGAGCAACTCCTCGGCGCGTTCCGGGGCGGCACCGAGGCGCTCGACCTCGGCGACAACCTGGGGAAGGTCGGGCTGGTCTCCCGCCGACGCCATCAGCTGACACATTACTTGGAATGCGCGTTGCGGATCGCCGAGGCGGTGTTCGTGGGTTTGTGCCACCCGCATCAGGGCTGCAATCCGTTCGGATCCAGCTGGGAGATGACTCGCCCTCCGTTCCTCTAAATCAAGGAGTGCTTCCCAGTTTTGCTCAGCCTCGTATAGCGGTCGCAGAATTTCGATGACGCGCTCGCGCGTCTGATCGTAGTCGAGCAACGCGACCAACTGGCGACGTGCTTGCTCATGCATCGGATCGAGACCCAAAACTTGAACCAGAATCTCGACCGCATCTTGGTAGCGCCCGAGCTTGTCGCTGACGACCTCGGCGGTGCGAACCATCAGGTTTGCCTGCTCTTCCGACGACTGTGCCAAGTCGGTCAGACGCCGCAGGCCCTCCTCGACATCGCCCCACTGTTCGCGCTCGCTGTTGATCCCGACCATCGCCGACAGGGCTGCGACCGTATAGGCCTCGCCCACGTCGAGGTCGATGATCCATTGGAACGCCTCGATCGCGGCGTGGGGGTTGAGGGCGTGGTCGCGTTGGACTTCACCGACCTTGCGCCACAACCTGGCCTTTTCGGCATCATCCTCGACGACTTCGATCCGCTGGCGCAACACGTCGCACAGTTGATCCCAATCTTCGAGGGCGACAAACAGTCGCTCCAAGGCATCGAGTGCGGTGAAGTTTTCGGGGTCGAGGTCGAGGACCTCGTAGTAGGCCGCGGCTGCCCCGGATTGGTCTTCGAGCTGGATCTCGAGGATCTGAGCGGTTTCGAGGGCGATCTTTACTTGCTCGTCGATGTCGACCGTATGCCGACTGAGGGCGCGCAGTGCTTCGACCAAAGCCGCCGGGTCCTCGGCTGCCCGGTGCAGGCGAACAAGTGCAGATGCAACCTTCTTTGCGAGGGCCGTATCCGGTGGATCGAGCTCGAACAATTCCGAATAGGCCGCTCGGGCACCATCGATATCCTCGAGGTGATCGTCGAGCAGCGTGGCGGTCCGGCTCAAAAGATCGATCTTGATCAGACGGTCATTGACCTTGTCGATCGCTGCCCGCCACACATCGACCAAGTCTCGCAATTTGCCCAACTCGAGGCCGAGACGCTGGACCTCGGTGCGCGTGTCGAGCCGTCGTGGATCGACCAAATATGCCTCGCAGAGGGCTTCAAATGCCTCTTCGGGCCGCCCCAACTGGGTTTCTTCGATCTGTGCGATCTGGATGAGGAACGAAGTTGCCTCGTCGATCGAGCCCAGACGCTCGGCCTGGGTCCGGCGCACGCGGAGCACACGGACACGGGCTTCGTGGTCGCCGAGCTCGACATAAATGGGCTCGAGCAGCGTCGCTACTTGTAGCTGCACATCTTCGACGGCCAGCAACTCCTCGAGCAGGTTGAGTGCCTGGGTATGGCTCGGGTTTCCGTCGACGATCGGAGCCAACAGTTCAATCGCACCAAATGCATCTCCGAGCTTGTTCTTACGCAGCCCAGCCCGTCGACAGGCGATCTGATTGCGCGTGGTCTCATCTTCGACCAGCTCGCTCCAGCGTCCGAGCAGCTCCTCGAGCGCGTAATGATCTTCAGACGATGCACTGTCTTCGTACATCCCGGCGAGAAGTTCGATCGTCGCCAAGTCGTCGGGCTCTAGGTCGAGAAGTTCCTCCGCCGTCCGTGTCGCCATCGTGTTGTCGTCGAGGGCGTAGCGGGCGAGTTTAATGATCTTGTTGAGGAGGTCGCGCTGTTGTGTGGGCTCAAAAATCGCGTCCACACGACGGCGGTAGAGTTTGACCAGGTCCTCGTGGGCACTGCGGGCACGCAGCAGCTCGTCGAGGCACTCAAACGCATCCTGGTGGGTCTCTTCGACGTTGAGGATCGCCTGGTAGACCTTCTCCGCGGCCTCGGGTCGGTCGAGGCTGTCGCGCAGCAGTTCGGCGAGCTCGAGTCGCAGCTCCCGGCGCAGATTGATGTCGACCTCGGCGGGCTTGCGACCCGCGAGCTCGGCCTTGTTGATCCGCTCCGCGATATGCTTGAGTGCACTTTCGTATGTACTTGCAAGGATCTCGAGGCTCTCGAGCTCCGCCGCTTGCTGGCGAATCCCCGCACGCACTTCGGTGTCCGGCGGATCGGTCTCGAACAACAACATTCGCACGCGCAGCATGTCGACTTCGCGGCCACCGAGGCGGCTGTAGATCGTCAACAGTTCGTTGAGCTGCAACCGTCGGACGCCGAGGTCAGCCTCGTGTGCGGCGATCACTTCCATCGCCTGGGCCTCGCGCACGCGGTCTTGAATGCTGCGGTAGTACGGCAGCAACGAACGCATGATGGTGAGGGCAACCGAAGGGTCCGCGCGCCGCAGATGTTCGAGTGCATCGATCGTCGGCAGGTGGTCGGGCTCGATCTCCAGAACCTTTAAGAACCCGTCGAGCGCCTTTTGGGAATCGTGCAGTCGCTCGGCGAAAACTTTGGATCGCTCGAACAACAGCGAAACTTGGTCACCTGTGTCATCGAGCAGCTGCAGACGGCGCTCGAGTACGTCGGTCAGGGACGACCACGCCTGGCGATTGCGGTGCAAACGCGACAAACTATCGAGCGCCTCGGCGTCGCCGGGAATCAGCTCGAGTACCTCTTCGTAGCGCTCGACCGCCGCGTCGAGTTCCCCGAGTTTTTCCTCGTTGATGCGGGCGAGCTGGCGCAGCAACATGACACGGGTCGTGTACCCACCAGCGTGCTCGAGCCGACGTCCGTAGATCCCTGCGAGCATGACCCAGTTGTCGGTGATCGAGTAGATGTCCTCGAGGGAAGTCAGCGCCGATTCGTTGGTCGGATCGAGCTCGATAATCCGTTGCAGATACACCTGGGCCCGATCCAAGTCACCCTGACGATCGCGGGCGATCTCGGCGAGCTTGTCGAGCAACTCGAGGCGCTCGGTCTCTCCGCAGTCATCGCTGCCGAGCCGCTCTTCGAACAGCTCGGTCAGCTTGCCCCAATCGTTGCTGCGCTCGGCGGCACTTTCGAGGCCAGCACGCAGCACTTCGTCGTCGGGACGCAGGGTGTACGCACGCCCCGCCCAGGCCATGGCGAGCGCGGGGTCGTTGAGCTTTTGCGAGGCGACATCGCGGATCCGGGCGATCAGGTCGAGCCGATCGTCGTCGTTACCGGCATGGGCCAACATGCCCTCGAGTGTGCTGATGAGTCGATCCCAACGATTTTCTGCGTGGTAAATCGGGAGCAGTCGGTGGGCGACATCTTGGTTGTCGGGCTCCAACTCGAGGATCTTCTCGAGGGCTTCGGTCCCGCGGGACGCATCGCTGAGTTTCTCGCGGCAAATGCTCGATACTTGCAGGTACACCTTTACCCGTTCTTCGGCCAATTCGATGGTTGCAGCTGCACTCATCAGAATGTCGAGCACGTCGACGAGTCGCTCCATCCGTTCGTACATGCGCTCGAGGTCCTGCCAGCGGGCATCGGCGATATACGCGTCCTGTAGGATGGAGACCGCTTGGGCGTGTCCCGGTGCGAGGCGAGCAACCTCTTCCCACATCCGCAACGACTGAGGACGATCGTCGAGGCGATCGAGGTACAGTGCGGCGAGATGGGTCAGCAGCTCGATGGCGCGGTTGGTGTCCGGGGTGCCGTGGATCTGGCGATGCAAAACCTCGGCGGCTTCGGCCCAACGAGATGACCCTTCGTACAGGTTGGCTAAGGCTGCAAGCGCCTCATCGACATCTCCGTGGAACTCGAGCACCGCGTTCCAGGCGACAATCGCCTGTTCTTCGTCCTTGAACCGTTCTTGATACAAACGGGCGACCTTGCAGCGAATTTCACAGGCTTCTTGCTCGTCGCTGCCCTTGAGCTGCTCGCGGTACAGCTCGACCAAAGCATCCCAATCGCCGCGCAACTCGTAGGCCTGAGCGATGAGTCCACGGGCCTGTTTTTGCTTGGGATCGATCTTGAGGACTTCTTCGAGCGGGACCAGCCCCTGCTTGGGGTCGCGGAGCTCGTCGAGGTGGATCCGGGCGATCCGCAGCAACATATCGATCTGACGCGGCTCGTCGTTGTCGTTCCGTGCAGCATCAACGAGTCGGTTGTAGACCGCCAACAGATCGTTCCAACGACCGGCGTTGCCGTAGGTTTCGGCCAGCGCTTTGAGGCTGCCGTCGTGCCGCGGATCGATGTCTAAGATCCGCTGCAACGTCGACAACGCCATCGCGTCGAGGTTGAGCTGATCGCGGTACAACTCGGCTATTTCGAGCAAACGCCCGATCCGGTCTTCGCGGTTTTCGGGTGTGTCGTCGATGCGTTCGAACTCGTCTTTGAGGAGCTCGACCAGGGCGGTCCACTTCTCGCCGGCACGGTACAGACGCATCAACGCCTGGGCGGCACGTTCGTCGTAGCCGTCTTCCCGCAGGACGCTGCGCCACACTTCGATGGCGCGGTCGACACTTCCCAGCTTCTCTTCGGCCAGACTGGCCATCTCTTCGGCGAGGGCAAACCTGCGGGCCGGATCGTCTTTGACGGCTCGACGCGCCGAGACCAACACCTGCATCAACTGGCTGGCGTCCTTCGGCTCGTTGTAGACCTCGCGGTAGAACTCGAGCAGAGCTGCACTCGCCGGGTTTTTGCGACGCACACGACGGAAGTACGGCTCGGCGATTTTTGTCTCGCCACCAACCTTCCACACGACGGTGCCGGCCAGCAGCGCCACCTCGTTACCGTCGTTGTTGCGCGGCGCCCGTTGAGCGATGAGCTTGGCGGCTTTGATCACCTCGGCAGCGTCTTCGCCGTCGAGGATCAACCGGCCCAGCAGCGAAGCTGCTGCATCGAGTGACGCAGGGTTTTTTTTCGACTCGGCACGAGCCGCGACGACGTCGATGTCGCCAAGAGCAGCTTCAAAAGCCGCGCGGCTCTCCGAGTCATCGAGAGAACGCAAATACTGTGTGAGAGCGGAGGAGAGTTCAGACATAGGAACTTCGGGGAGCCGCGAAGCGAAGCCAAGCCAGCACTCCCCGCCGGCATCCGCTGGCCTGGGTCCCACATGGTCGCCAAAGTCGTGGCTTGAATCCAGGTGTTTACGTGCCTCATCGGGCAAAAATTGTCATGCGGGTGTGACGGTCCATCCACGCACGTCGCACACCAGTTTGGGTGCGTCAATTGCGGGGTCGCGCTACGCAGCGACGTGGATACGCTCAACCGCGAAGCGCTATTTTCGCAATCTTGAATACCCGGGAATTGCGAATACCCCGCACATGCTGGCCGAGAGACCTCACTCCGGGCGACAGGCGATCGCTGACAACACAACCGCTGCTGCTGCCGATACGTTCAGGGATGCGACCTCACCATGTCGCGGGATCGTGGCGAGAAAATCGCAACGCTCGCGGGTCAGTCGTCGCAACCCTCGCTCTTCCGAGCCCATCACCACCACCAAATTGTCCGGCAGACCGCGGGCGATCACTTCGTAGAGGCTCGGCGCAGTCGGATCGGCGACCGTGCCAACGACCCAAAAGCCCGCCTGTTTGCACACCTCAAGTGCGCGCGCGAGGTTGACCGTCTCGCACATGCGAACGCGCTCGCTCGCGCCCGCCGAGGCGCGCACAACCGTAGGCCCGAGCTTCGCCGCCCGATCGCGGGGCCAAAACACACCTCGACAGCCAAAAAATTCAGCCGACCGCAGCAGCGCACCAAGGTTTTGTGGGTCCTGGACCCCGTCGAGGGCGAGCAGCAGCGAACGCGCCTCACCGGTGTCCGCGACGAAGTCCTCGCACGACCACATTTTCGGGGGATCGGCGAGCGCGAGGACTCCGCGCGCGAGCGCAGGTTCGACGACTCCTTCGAGTTGCTCGCGGCGATAGCTCGTGATCTTCACGTCGGTGGCGAGACGCTCGAGCGATTCGACTTTTTTGCCCGCGCGCAGAAACACATGGTGCACGCGCCGCGGATCTCCGCGGAGCAACTCCGTCACGGCGCGCTCGCCAGGGATCCAATAGGGCTCGTCCGGAAGGCTGACGCCCGCGAATTGCCGCGGTCGGGAGCTAGTTCGTTTCCGGCGGCCGGACCGTGAGTTGTTCTTGAAACGGGTCGAGGACAAGGCGACCGCTTTCTACCCTGACGATCCGGGCAGCAGGTGGTGAATCTTCTGTCTGAGCTCGCCATGCCTGTGAGAGGGCTCTCCACACCAACCACGCCTGGTCGTCGGGCTCCACGCCCTCCTGTTGGCGGTAAAAGTCGGCGAACGCCTGACCCTCCGGATCCGGCCAGGCGACCGGGGCCAAGACGACCCCCTCGAACAGGCCTTTCCCCCGCCGAAGCGCTTCGCCACCGACGCCCTCACCGGTTGTCAGCACCAGCGCCTGTTTCGGGCTCACTCCGTCCCGGGCGAGTTGCCGGACCACGAGCTCCGCCCGTCCGATCCGGTCGACGATCATCAGCCCGACCCGGTTGCGCAAACTCTTGAGCAGAGGTGCGAGCGTCTTGCGAAAACTGGTTTCGCTGGCGGGGTACTCGAGCGAGGTCACCTTGACGCCGATTTCGGCGGCCCGGCGCTGGACGCCTGCGACAACGCGGCGCGTGTAGCCCGAAGGCGGTCCCAACACAATCAGTTCGTTGTAGTTGCGAGCTTTGGCAAATGCGACCATCACCTCGCCGCGGGCCTCGAGACTCGGGGCCACACCGATCGCCGTCGCGCGCCCTTCACCGGGGATGAGTACAGAAGCCTGACCCTTCACGTGGGTCGCCACAGCCTGCACGTTTTTCGATCCGACTGGACCGACTAACACCTGCGCCCCCTTTTTCATCAGCGAATTCGCGGCCTCTTGCGCCTGTTCCGGGGTTGACCCGCTATCGGCCCAGATCACCGACAAACCGTTGCCGTTGCTATGGGATGCTTCGAGCACACGTACCGCCGCCAGCGACGCGGCATACTGGGTGTCAGAGAGCCCGGCGTACTTGCCTGAGCGCGGCAATAAGATCCCGATGTGACGTCCGCTTCCGGAGCGAACACACTCGCGCTTGACCCAGTCATTTCCGGTTTCGGCGACCGGCTGCCCGGCAAACGCGAGTAGACAGCTCGCCGCCTTCGTTCCCGAAACTTGGCGGGCCAGCATCTCGAGCTCAGCAATCGTCAGTCGCGGAGCCAGGTTGGCCAAGCGGTGGTGGGCAAATGCGGCATCCGAAGAACCCTCGGCGGCCAACTCCCGCCAGCGAACGTACGCGAGTGTCGCCTCCGAAAGCTTGCCCGCCCGGTCATAGGCTGTCGCCTGGGCAATGACGAGCTCGGTTTCGGGGATTTCCTGTGCAAGCGCGAGTTCGTTGAGTTCACCGAGCGCGCGATCGGGGTCACCGCTGCGCGCAAGGGCGAGCGCCCGAAGTCGTTGCAAGTTGCTGGAGAGATGTTGATCTGCCGGATCGAGCCCACCTGCGCTCTCGACGGCCGCCAACATCGAGTCCGCGAGTCGAACCACTTCGGGGTCTTGACCGTGGCTGTAGGCATAGCCGGCGGTAGCCTGGACAGCAGCTACGCGGAGATTGAGGGGGGGATCGCGTGCGAGCAGTCGCTCAGCGGCCTCGCGGACATCTTCTCCCCCGGGATCCCTCTGTTGCGCTCGACGCACCTCATCCCAGTCGGCGGCAAACTGTGGATCGACACGCTCGGGTGACAGCACGCCGGGAGTCACCGGCGTATCCCGCCGCGGCCCGGTTTGGTTGCGGCAGCCGGCACTCATCGCCAAGCCCACCATCAACGCAAGCTGCAATCCCGTCTGCTTTAACATGGGAGACCCACGATACTTCGCCGAACCCCGTCTCGACGAGCAATCTCCAAATTTGCTTCCCAGGACATCTCACCAAGATTTTCGGCTACGGGTTTGCAGCTGCACACAACCGTTGCACGTACGCGTTCTCTCCTCGGACCGCAAACGCGCCTTCGTCAGCATCTTGCTCCGCATACCCAATGGTTACGCACATTTGTAAACCTCGACTCGAAACCTTGTGCGCGTCCGGACAGCGGCGGTGGTGAGAATTCCGGAGCCAATCCCGTCGAATCTGCGTGAGTCACCGTGCTATACCCTCCTCCGGCCATGAGTCACGAGGGCGCCGAAGACTTTGAAGATATCGGGTTTGGCGAGACCAGTCGCTATGCCGCGCATCTCGATCGCGGGTGGTCCCTACTCGAGCGGGCCGAGCACGAAGCAGCCCGTCATTCGGCCAATCACGCCCGTCGTCTTCGTCCCGACGCGCCTGACGCAGCGGTCCTCCTCGGGGCGATCTCACTGGCCGAGGAAGAACCTCTCGAGAGCCTGCGCTGGTACGAAACAGCGATCGACCTCGACCCGGACTACTTCGAGCCCTACGTCGCGGCCTCGCAAATCGCCCTTTTTGATCTCGGAGATCCTGCCCGTGCCCTGCAGTTCTGCGACGACGGGCTCGAGATTGAACACGATGGTCCTCTCGATCTCCTCGAACTCGAACTCCTCGCAGCTGAGGCCGAGGTCGAACTCCAACGCGTCGAGGCCGTCGCGGCCCGGCTCGAGCGGATCGGTCAATACCCCGAAGTCCGTTTCCTCGCGCAAGCACCCGAGGGGACGGAAGATGACACCTGGCTGCTGACCGAGTCCGGCGAAGTTGCACCGCTGCCGCCCACCGGGATCGACGCCCTCGACCTCGACGAAGACGGTGCGCCACTCGACGAAGACGATCGACGAGCCGTCCACGGACGTTTGGTCCTCCTCGTCCAACGGCTGTGCAGACTGTGGCTCGATCTCTCGCGCGAACAAGTTGCCCTGCCGCTGTTGCGAGCCCTTGTCCGTCACTCCCCGCAGCATGCCGACAGTTGGTACCTGCTCTCGGAGGCCGAACATCTCGCCGGTCGTCCACGGATCGCCTGTCATGCGGCCCTGCGGGTGTACCGACTCGATGCCCAACTTCAGGTTCCAAACTGGGTACCGAGTGCTGCACAGGTCCATCGCAAGGTCGTCGAGATCCTCGGAAGTTGTCAGGACAATGCCCTGCGTGAACTCAGCAAGCGTCGCGTCGCATTAATTGTGCTGATACATGAAGTTCCGGGTCTCGAGTTATTACTCGAGGGGGTCGATCCTCGCACGCCCGTGCTGGCCCTCGCATCGACACCACCACTCCAGGTCGACAGCGACGTTCGGCCCGAACTCACCGGCATTGCCGTTTACCGCCGCAGCCTAGCTAGGGTTTGCCGCTCGCCCGAACAATTTCACGAAGAGCTCCACCTCGCAGTGTTGGAGGAGCTCGCCGCATTTTTTGAACTCGACAATGAACGTCGAGAAGCCCTCGGCCTCGCCCCGCTGATATCCGACGAAGCACTACCGGCTGAGCCGGTGGACGAGGAGCCCAAGTCTCGCCGCCGTCGGCGCAAGCGGATGCATTCCTAACCGCTTGCAAATACATGTTCCCCCACGGGCATCGGGTACCGTCGGGTTGGGCTACTTGCCGCCGGCACCGACTAGGCGCGCACACTTTCCGCCGAACAGACGCTCGAGCGCGAGAAGCAAGTTGTCGTTGGGGGTCACGCCAAAGCGATCGCCAAACACGACCGTCGACGCGTAGCGTCCGGTCGACACAACCTTGAGCTCCATCGGACAGGGACCGTTGTATGTCGCCACAATCTGTTTGAGTCGGAGGATCCGGGCACTCGTGAGCTCTTCGACCGGAAGCGTCAGGAGCACGCGCTTGGTCGACTCCTTGCGCACAGTGGCGATCTCTCGCACATCTTCGACGAGGATCTTGACCCGCGAAACCTCGCCGTCATCGTCGGTATCGACCTCTAGTTTCCCGCGGACAAACAGCGGCTCATCGCCGAGGACAGAAAGCCGGTCACCGAAGGTCGGAGCTCCTTCTTCACTTGTACGTGCATAGGTTTTGGGGAACACGATCCCCTCGATCCGGCCGAACTGATCTTCTAACTGGAAAAACGCCATCGGCCCTTTCCCGCTGCGGGTTTGGACCTCACGCAAGTCACAAATCACCCCGCCGATCGTCACCTCTTTGCCATTGAGTCGCGGGTGCACCTCGCCGATCGAACACGTTGCATGTGCAGCGATATCCTGTTGGTAGCGGTCGAGGGGATGGCCGGTGAGATAAAATCCGAGGGCGTCGCGTTCGAAGTTGAGTTTTTCCCGTGGAGTCCAGGCCTCGACCTTGGGGTACTCCTCGACGTACTCGGACTGTGGCTCGGCCAGCAGGCTAAAGAGGCTGTTTTGACCCGAGGCCTTGTCGCGCTGGGCCGACTGACCCTGGTCGACAGCCGACTCGACCGCACCCATCACGGCCGCGCGGTGGTTCCCAGCCGAGACCCCGTCAAAACCACCTGCATATACAAGGCCCTCGAGGGTTCGCTTGTTGACACGTTTGAGATCGGCGCGGCGACACAGATCGAACAGGGACTCAAACGGCCCGTCCTCTTTGCGGCTGGCTAAAATCGCATCGACGGCGGTCGAGCCGACGTTGCGCACCGCGCCCAGGCCAAACCGGATCAGTTCTTCGAGCTCGCCATTTTCTTCCTTCGGCCGGCGGACCACCGAGAAGTCCCGACCGGACTCATTGACATCGGGCTGCAACACCGTGATGCCCATGGCCCGAGCCTCGGCGATGAACTTGACGACATTGTCGTTGTTGTTCTTGTCGCAAGTCATCAACGCAGCCATGAACGCCACCGGGTAGTGATGTTTTAAAAAGGCTGTCTGATAGGTGATGAGTCCGTAGGCCGCCGAGTGCGACTTGTTGAAACCGTAGCCCGCGAACTTGTCGATCAAGTCGAAAATCTCGTTGGCTTTTTCGGCCGAGATATTTTCTTTGCTCTTACAACCTTCGACGAACAGGGCGCGCTGCCGATCCATCTCGGCCTTCTTCTTTTTGCCCATCGCCCGGCGCATCATGTCTGCGGAGCCGAGGCTAAAACCGGCGAGCACCTGGGCCGCCTGCATGACCTGTTCCTGGTAGACAAACACCCCGTAGGTTTCGCTCAACACGTTCTCGAGCAGCGGATGCGGATATTCGACCTCGCGTCGACCGTGCTTACAGTCGATGAACTGATCGACCATCCCGCCCTCGAGCGGACCCGGTCGGTACAGGGCGACCGCGGCGATGATGTCTTCAAAGCGGTCGGGCTTGAGTTTTTTGAGTAGTTCCTTAAACCCACTGGACTCTAATTGAAACACCCCGGTCGTATCGCCGCGCGAGATCATCTCGTAGACCCCGGCGTCGTCCATCGCAATCCGTGATAATACAAATGGATCGGCCTCGGGCCGCGCCTCGTTGATCAACGCGACAGCCGTCGACAGCACCGTGAGGGTTTTGAGGCCCAAAAAGTCGAACTTGACCAACCCTGCCCGCTCGACGTCAGTCATCGTGTACTGGGTGACGATCCTACCGTCGGCTTGAAAGCACGGAACGTGTTCCCAGAGGTCGCGGTTGCCGATGACAATCCCAGCGGCGTGCATACCTGCATGGCGGTTGAGACCCTCTAACTTCATGCCGATCTCGAGGACCTCGGCGACCCGTTGATCGGCCTGGGCCTTGAGCCGCAACTTCGCCGCCGCCTCGGCGATATCGATGGTTTCCTTGAGTTTTCCGGCCTTGCTCGGGTCTTTTTTGGCCTGCTTTTTGAGTGCGACCGGATCGGCCATCGCCTTCGAAAGCGTCACCTTGGGACCCTCCGGTACGGACTTGGCCAGGTCGTTGGCCTCGGCGACACTGAGACCCTTGACTCTACATACATCTCGCACGAGTCCGCGGGCCTTGAGACTGTGGAAGGTGGCGATCTGGCCGACGCGATCATGACCGTAGCGGTCGGTGACGTAGCGGATCACCTCCTCGCGTCGGTCCATACAAAAGTCGATGTCGAAGTCGGGCATGCTGACGCGCTCGGGATTGAGGAAGCGCTCGAACAGCAAGTTGAACTGCAGTGGGTCGAGGTCGGTGATCTGCAGGGAATAGGCGACCAGACTACCTGCCCCCGAACCGCGCCCAGGACCCACCGGCACACCGATCTGCTTGGCGTGGCGAATGAAATCCCAGACGATCAAAAAGTAACCGGGGAACTTCATACTGATGATGATGTCGAGCTCGTGGCTGAGGCGTGCCCGGTAGATGTCCTCCTCGGGCCGCAGACCGAGGGCCCGCATCTCGTTGAGACGCATCGTCAACCCGTCGTTTGCGACCTTGCGCAGATACCCCGGCAAATCGCCTTCGACCTCGGGCGGTAGCTGAAAGTCGGGCAACTCGGGGTTGCCCAACCGCAGCTCCACGTTGCACATCTTCGCGATTTCGCAGGCGTTCTCAAATGCGCCGGGGTACTGACGAAAATACGGCTGCATCTCGTCGGGCCGCTTGATGTAGTACGCGTCGCAGTCGTGGCGCATGCGTTTGGGATCGTCGAGCGTGCGCCCCTGCCCCATGCACATCAACACTTCGTGGGCATGGGCCTCGTCGCGGTTGACGTAGTGGCAGTCGTTGGTCGCCACGATCGGGACATCGAGATCGGCTCCGAGTTGGGCCAACAACGGATTGACGCGCTCTTGGTCGGCCATCCCATTTGGCTGCAGCTCGAGGAAGTATTTCCCCGGCTCAATGATGTCTCGATACTACTTGACGGTCTCACGCGCGGCATCCATCTCGCCGGCCTTGCACAACCGAGAAATATGTCCACTCAGACAGGCGGAAAGTCCGATCAAGCCCTCGCTGTGTTCACGTAAAACCTTCCGGTCGATCCGTGGGTTGTAATAAAACCCGCGTAGATGCCCGAATGAAACCAAACGCTGGAGGTTCTTGTAGCCGACTTCGTTGCGGGCGAGCAGTACGAGGTGATAGTTCTTGCGGTCTGCTCGCGCCCCCATCTCACCATCGGAGACATAGACCTCGCAGCCAAAAATCGGTTTTACCCCCTGATCTTTGGCCTCCTGATAGAACTGAACCGCGCCGAACATGTTGCCGTGATCGGTCACGGCGACCGCGTTCATGCCCCGGGACTTGACGACTTTGCACAGGTCGCGGGTCCGGATCGCACCGTCGAGGAGGCTGTATTGGGTGTGGAGATGGAGGTGTGCGAAGTCCGAGCCTCCGCCCGAGAGCTTGTCGTCGGAGACTACTTGCCCGTCAGCCATGGGGTGAACGTACCCCAAAACCGCGCCGCATTCCGCGTCGAGGCAACCATGTGACGCCGCTTAAAAATCTCCGGCGACGCGTACTCCCCCCGAAGTACGCGCCGCCGGACCAGCCGTCGACCGACCATCTACGTGAGGATCTAGCGACCCAAACGCATGTGGCGAGGAAGCTGCAAATAGATGCAAAAAGGAGCGAGCAACGTAACAATACAAATCAGTGTCATGCCAAGACCCTCCGCGGAAGGTGTGCCCCGTTTTTATGCACACCGCGCACCAATACAAATTATTGGTCTTTTTGAGATCGGGCCGATGTGACGATCTCACCACCACGACAGGGGGCCATGACCCTCGCCCTGTCGCCACGACACCCCTGTCATAGAGTTCAGATCTCGATCGCCGATCGCATCGCAACCGTGGTTTCTTGCGTCGCCCGTGCTGGATGTTTCGGCGGTGGCGTTTCGTGAAACGCAACTTCCTCGGTGCCGCACGTTTTACGAAGGTGCCGGACGAAGGAGGCGGTACCTCGAGCAGCCCCCGGATTGCTCAACTCGACCGCCGAAGTCCACTTGTTCGGACCTCGGTTTTCGATTCCGATCGGCGATGTCACGCCGTGGATTGTGCCGGCGCGGACCTGCCCGATCGGCCACAGCCACTCCCCCGATTGTCCCAACGGGGACACGAGAAAGTGGCATACTCCGGTCTCTGGATACCCGATGAAACTCGCCGAGAACCCGTTTGCTGCCGGAAAACCGGTCGCTCGCCGGCCTGCGTTTACCGGCCGGCAGGCTGTGGTTCAAGCGATCGTCGACCTCCTGCAGGCGCGCGAACACGGAATCCTGACGATTTCCGGTCACCCGGGCATCGGCAAAACATCACTGTTGCGCGTGCTTCGAGACGAGCTTCCGGCCCACGGTCCGTTTTCGGGCGTCTACCTCGACCTCTCGCGGTGGGCCAACTCGCCGCTTGTAGGTGCTGTACGCAGCATGGCGGCAACCATTGCCCGGACCCTAGGGCTCGCCAAACCCCTGCTGCCGGGTCCTTCGGATCTCGTTTTTCGCGACACGTGGTTGCCCGCCACCCTCAGCAGTTTGAGCTCCGGTGGTGTCGGGACCACGCTCGTGCTTCTGATCGACAACTTTGGCCCGGTCCAGGATGCCCAACAGGTTGCAAATATCCGTGCATTTGCAACCTATCTCCACGAGCTCATCGATCAAACGCCGCGATTGTTGGCCATTACAACCAACGATCTTCTCGATGCGACCGGTGATCCGCGGGCCGCACTTCATGGCAGCCACACGCTCACACTCACCCCTCTCGATGCCGAAGAGGCCTACAACCTCATACGCACCTCGCACAAAAGCGGCACCCTGCGGTGGAAGCCACGGGCTGCGGCCACGGTCTGGGCACTGACCCGCGGGAACCCGGCGCTGACCCAGCGCCTGTGTTCGGACGTGTGGGAGGAACTGCACTACTACGATCCGGCCTCGACCCCCGAGGCGACGGACACCGACGTCAACGCCGCGCTCGAAAAGACGGTCGCGGCGGGCCGCCAGTTGGCCGCGGAGATGTGGGCAACCCTCCCGCCCCTCGGCCGGGTATTTTTGTCGGCACTCGCCCAGCAGCAGGCCCTCTCTGGCGGCGTTGCCCTCGAAACATTGTATCAGCAACTTCGTGACGAAGGAGTCCGCGAGCTTGGGCACCAACTCGACGACCTCCCCGGAGCGCTGGCGCAGTGGGGTGTGCTCGAACTGCTCGAGGGGGCGAGTTTTCGCTTTCAGTACCCGCTGCTCGCCCGTCTCCTCGCCCATCACTATCCCCTCGATCAGGTCCGGGCCGAGCTCGACCACACCGAACCTGAAGCCGAGACCCATTACCGTGCGGCCCTCGACCTCACCCACGACTTGGAACAACACCCGGTCGACGAAGTCGTTGAGCACCTCACCCAAGCTCTCGAACTCAATCCCAACCACGCCGGCTCCATCGCCCTGTTGGCCGACATCTATGCGCGACGCGACCGCGATGACGAGGCCCTCGAGTTACTCGAACGCTTGTACGAAATCCAGCCGACCGCCGCGCGTCCGCAGTTGGTCGAACTGCTGCTCAATCGGGCTCAGGCCCAATCCGACCCCGATCAACGGCTCGAGCTCCACGAGCAGATCCTCGAGTACGCACCCAACCACCGTGAAGCCCGCCAGGTCGTCGTGTCCACCTGGCGCGAGCGCGGGGCGGCAGCCGAGGAGGCCGGCGACACGCCCGAAGCGATTCATGCGTATACACAGGCTGGGCTCAACGACGAGATCGAACGGGTGCAACTGCAGGCACGCGAGACCGAAGTCGCCCGCGAACTCGCCGAGGTCGCCACCCTCGAGCGCGCACGTGACTTCGCCTCCGCCCTCGCCAAACTCGACGCGTTGGCCGAGCGGTTTCCCGACACGCGCGACGATTGGCGCTCCGAACATGATCGACTCGTCCGCCTCCACGACCTCAACGAAGGCTACGAGGGTGGACTGGCGGCCATGCGACTCGGCGACTACCGACGTGCCTACGAGCTGTTGTCAGAAGTTGCCCGCGCGGAGCATGCGTTTGAAGGCCTCGAACAAGCACTCGCACAGGCCAAAGCGGCCCTGCGAGCAGCCGATCGCCCCACACCTCCGCCAGCACCCACGCCGGCACCTGCACCTGAGGCCAGCTACGCTCCGATCGAAGACCCGGGGCCAAACAACACCGGTATCTGGTTGTTGCTCGCAGTTGTCTCGGTCGTCGTCGCCGGCGTGTTGTTGTTCGGCCGCAACCAGCCACAAGCCTCCCGAGTACCCAACGAGTTGGTCGAAGCTTCGGACGTTCCGCAGCAACCTGACCCCTCGAGCACAAAGCATCCCGGCGAGTCGGAGACCCCCGAGGCTGACGAGGGGAAGGTTGTAGATACAAAAACGCCACAACCCGATCCGGGCCCTGCTCCGCCGATGCCCGAAGCCTATGCCAAGACGCTGACAACAGCCCGCGACGCCCTGCAAACCCTCGATCCTGGTGCGATCAACCTCGCAGTCAGCGAGCTCGTCGCCCATCTGTTTCGACCCGAAAACATCCATCCGACCCTGCGTGCCGAGCTCCAGTTGACCGAGGCCGAGTTATTGCTCACCCGGGCCCTCATCATCGAATTTGAACGCAGTGTGCGGATCAAAGAAACCGTCGCAACCAGTCGAGCGCGGGTCACAGACGATACCCTGCGGGCCTTGAGCCTGATCGCTGCCATCGGCGACCTTCGATTGCCACCGGAGTTGGCGGCCCAACGTGCCCGTCTCGTTGTGTATGCATCAATTTTGCGCGGAGAGTCGCCCGCGCCGATCGAAGATCAACCGTTGGTCCAGCTTCTCGCCGATGCGGCCGACCTGTGGCGCAATCCAGCGAGCGTCGAGGTGCCGTTTCTCGAGGGGATACTCGCCCGGATCGTGCCCCTGTACGGAGACCCCCCGCACGCGCTCCCACAGGTGCTCGAGGCCCTCACCCGCTACCGGCTCTACCGGATCGAACAGTCAGGTTCGACCAAGATCAAAGCGCGGAAGTTGGTCCTCAAACTGCGCCGCCAAAACGAGAAGCTCTCCCTTTTGCAGACGCTGCACCGCGGGCTCACCCTGCCCGTGAACCCGCGCAATGTCGGTGATGTCGTTCGCCGAGCCCGACTCAACCTCCACGCGAACTGCCCGGTACCGGCCACACATGCAAACCCCAAGGTCACCATCAAAGTCGACGCCCCAGCAGGTCAGATCCGGCTGATCGAAGTCAATCCCGACGTCCCCGAGCTCGCAGCGTTTCGCGAGTGTGTCGAGACCCGACTTTCCGAAATCACCTATCCGAGCTTCGAACCGACCAACCCGAATACGCGGCGCACACTTTCCTGGTGAAGTCGGCCGAGTTGCGCCTCCGAGAATCGCTGCGGGCCCGCAACGTACGGATGGAGGCGCTTCGCTTCTTCGAATGAAGCTCGCAGGCTAGAGCTTGTCGACCACGTGCGCGAGTGCGTCGAGGTTGCTGCGGCCGAGCTTACGACAGCGCTCTGGCGACCATCCAAGGGCTTCGTGGGGCGTATCGGCCGTGTCTTTGAAGGGCTGCTCGAGCGTCATGGCCAAACAATCAAATGCATCTGCAATATAATTGGTCGCCATCGTCATGTTTGCCTCGCCGGGAGCCGAAGGCGGATAGCCGTACTTCATCTGAAAATCCGGATTGACGGTCATCAGCATCGTCTCGTAGGCCTTTTGCAGCTGCGTCGTCTCGGGCCGCACCGAGGTCACCCCGTCGGGCCCGGCGATGAAATTGTAGGGCAGGCCCTCGTCACCGTGAACATCGAGACAGAAATCGACGCCGGTCTCACGCATTTTTTCCCGCACCAAGAAGACTTCGGGACTGCGGGCCATCGTCGGTTCGAGCCATTCACGGTTGAGGTTGGCACCCGCCGCGTTGGTCCGCAGATGCCCGCGAAAACTACCGTCGGGATTCATGTTGGGAACCGTGTAGAACACCGCTCGACGAAGCAGCCCACGGGCGACAGGATCTTCGTCGTCGAGCAAACGGGCGAGGAGACCTTCCATCAGCCACTCGGCCATCGACTCGCCCGGGTGCTGACGCGCGATGACCCAACACACCTTCTTGCCTTTGTCTGGACTTCCGATCCGCAGCATGTCGAGGTCGCGGCCATCGAGGGTTTGGCCCAACAGCTCGTGACTAGCCAGCGGTGACTGCAGCGACTGCGCGACGAGATCTGCGTGACGCTGCAACGAATACGGTGCGAAGTAGGCGTAATATACCGCATCACAGGTGGGCGTGTGGGAGATCGTCAGGGCCTTGCCATCGAATGATGTAGGCACACGAAACCAGCGTTGGCGATCGTATGAAGCAACAGCACGGTAGTTCTCCCAGCCCTTGGGATAGCTGGCCGCGCCGGCGTTGAGCAGTCGCATCGAGAGCTCCTGCCCACGCGCCCCACACACGCGGTAGTGGAACCACTGAAAAAAATCGCTGGCGTGGTCGATCTGAATCTTGAGCTGGACATCACCCGGATGTTGACAGCTGACGACTTCGATATTGCCTGAATCAAATGTGCTCGTGACTTGCATGGGGTACCTGCTGGGATGGGCTCGGACTCTACCAGATTTGAAGGTGTGAAGATGGGAGCGAGCACCACTCCTCAAACTGGGATGCGTTGCGGAGCGCTCGGACGCCTCGCGTAATCATTGAGCCTACAACAATCCTGCCGTCGACGGGCACGGGCCCCACGCGGGGCCCGTCCGTTGCAGGAGCTACCCGCCGAGGCACGCCTCGAACTGCTGCCCGCACAGGGCCGCCTCTTCATCGGTTTCGGCCTGTTCGATGCACGCAGCAAACTCCTGCTCACACACACCCGGATCCGGCTCGCCGACGCACTGTTCGTACTGCGCTTGGCACTGTGCCGCCTCCTCGTCGGTCTCGGCCTGCTCGAGGCACATCCCCAACTCCTCCTCGCACGGGCTCGGCTCCGGCGGTCCGAGGCACTCGTCGAGCTGGAGCTGGCACTCCCACGCTTGTTCGTCGGTCTCGGCCTGCTCCATGCACTGCTCGAACTCCTGCTCGCACATCGGCGGTGGCTCGCCGATGCACTGCTCGAACACGAGGTGGCACTCGAGCACCTCCTCGTCGGTCTGTGCCTGCTCGAGGCACATTCCTAGTTCTTGCTCGCACGGGTCGGGTGGAGGTTGGATGCACTCTTGGAACACAAGGTGGCACTCGAGCTCCTCCTCGTCGGTCTGCGCCTGCTCGAGGCACATCTCGAATTCCTGCTCACACGGGTTCGGCTCGCCGATGCACTGCTCGAACACAACGTGGCACTCCTGTACCTCGGAGTCGGTCTGTGCCTGCTCGAGACACATCGCAAACTCGTCTTCACACGGATGCGGATCGGGTGGCCCCATGCATTCCTCAAAAATCAGGTGGCAAAGCTCGAATTCTTCGTCGGTCTGCGCCTGCTCGAGGCACATCGCAAACTCCTGCTCGCAGGGCGGCGGGTCGCCTTGGCACTCCTGAAACTCCTGCTCGCACACCCACACATCCTCATCGGTTTGTGCATTGTCGAGGCACTCCCCAAACATGAGCTCGCAGTCGGGATCGTTGCCGATGCAAGCATTGAAATCCTCGTGGCACCAGTGGATCTGTTCATCGGTCTGGGCTTCCTCGAGGCACCACGCGAGCTGCTCCTCGCATTCGGGATCGGGTTGGCCGATGCACATCTCAAACTCGACGTGGCAAGCGTGGACCTCTTCTTCGGTCTCGGCTTCGCTCAAACAGGCTTCGAGGTGCTCCTCACACTCGCCGGGCATCGGCTCAAGGCATTCTTGTAACTGCCATTCGCACGCGATCAGATCCTCCTCGGTCTCCGCGTTGTCGATACACATCGCGTACTCGTGCTCGCACATCAGTGGCGGCGGATCGGGGTCGGTGCACTCGAAAAATTCCTGCTCACAGGCATGCACCTGGTCTTCGGTTTCGGCCTCGGCGAGGCACCACTCGAATGCCTGCTCACAGTTGCCCGGCTCGGTGCACTGCTCGAAGGCCTCGTGGCAGGCGAGGTCTTCTTCTTCGGTTTGGGCCTCGGCGAGACACCACTCAAGCTCCTGTTCACAACCCGGTTGCGGGGGTTCGGTACACTCGTCGTACTCTTGGTGGCACCACAGGGCATCCTCCTCGGAGTCGGCCTGATCGAGACACCACTCGTACTGCTCCTCGCAACCGGGTTCGGGCCCACAGTTGCCGTTGCCGTACAGCTCGTAGCACGCCTGCGCTTGCTCGTCGCTTTCGGCCTCTTGCAGGCACTGTTCGAGCAACTCAGGACACTCCGGATCGGGCTCGGGGTCGACACACTCGTGAAATTCTTCTTCGCAGGCCTGGGCCTGCTCGTCAGTCGCGGCCTGGGACAGGCACAGATCGAACTGGGAACCACAGTCGGGGCCGGGCTCTGGCTCGCCGCCGTTGCAGTCTTCAAACTCCGCGTAGCAGGCGTTGACCTCCTCTTCGGAGTCGGCCCCGGCGATACACATATCGAAGATGGCCCCACAGCCAGGTTCGGGGTCACCGGACCCACTTTCTTCCCCCGTTTCGCCCGTCCCCGAGGCATTCGAATCGCTTTCACTCATCCCCTCGCCACCACAAGCTCCCAGGGTTGCAGTCACAGCCAGGATGACCAACGAGGTCAACAGTCGGCGCAGAGGGGTTCGTCGTTTCAGGTACACACGGGTCATGGCAACTCCAATCTTCAAGGCTAGCGTAGCGAGTAGAACCTGCTCGCAGGCGCCACGCAAGTGTCGTCGCTATCCCCCACGTGTACCAAACGTCAGGTTGGGTTAGTTGCAGTCGCCCATGATGCCCGTCGGGGGAAAGTCCGGGGGCTCCAACGCTGCCGACGCGACCGTAAACCCACTCACACGGACAGCCCCCAAGGCCCGCTCCCACATCGGAAATTCCCGTGCTCCACCGGGGAGGAACATGACTTCCATACCACGACCGAGGGTTTCCAAGATGGCCCTTCCGACAAGTCCCCGGACCACGGGTGCGTCGTGCAACGGTTCGATGAAGTCGATGCTGTCGAGCACAATCGGGTCGCAACACACTTCCTCTAACGCACGGCAAATTTCCGGTAACGGGGTGCCATCGGGTTCGAGGGCTTCTGCACATACATGTTCGAGGAGGGCGGTGTAGCCATCGGCATCCGCGACCAACAAGACATCCTCGACTTCGCAGCGACGCACGCGGTAGACGATGGCCCGGGCGACCAACTCTTCGTCGCCATCACTGCCTAAATGCAACAGCTCGACGAGGTAGTGATCGATCGCTGCCTCCCCCGGATCGGCCTCGGAGCGCTCCAATGGCACACGCAAACAAAATCGAAGTGCGTAGGGAAACCTGGCCTGCGTGATCATCGACACCCGGCGAGCAATCTACTCGTCAACTATACGACAGCATGCCGTCGTGCGGGCTGCAAGGGCTACGTCCGCACATCCGCGTCGCAATCGCTCAGGCGCGGTCGGTGCATTTGCAAACCAACAGGCGATGTCACAACAGTCGCTAGGATGGGTCGATCCAACAGCGGACCGTGGACAAGAGCGTCTGCGGGTCACAGGGCTTGCTCAGGAACGTTGCAGCTCCGCGCTGCATTGCCCGCTCGCGCGCGCGAAGCATGGTCAGGACCACCACTGGCGTGGTCTCAAAAGTCGCCACCAACCGCTCTAAGGTCGCCCAGCCGCGGGTTGCTGCATGTGCCTCGCGACCGGCCAAGGCTTCGCCGCTGAGAACATCGAGCACGATCAAATCGGGGGGATGATGGGTCGCGCGGGCAAATCCCTCGTCCATCGAAGCCGCCCCCTCCACCAAATAACCTTCTCTTTCGAGCATGTTTGAAAATGCAGCATGGGTGCGCGGATCGTCGTCGATCACCAACACTCGATATTTACGCTCCCCCGTCGATTTGGCCGGTACACTGCGTTTTCCCGTCATACCGTGGACCGGCAGACACTTCGGCGGACAGTGGGGCAAGAACACCGAAAACGTTGTGCCCTTCCCGGGCGAGCTCTCGACCGAGATGTCACCGCCCAACAACACGCAAAACTTGTGGGTGAGCGTCAACCCGAGCCCGGTCCCGCCAAATCGCTGGCCGGTGGTGGGATCGACTTGGCTGTAGGCATTGAACAGACGGTCGAAAAACTCCGGTGCAATCCCTATCCCAGTGTCGCCGACCGACATTTCGACAGCGCCTGGATGCCATCGCACATCCACGCGAATTTCCCCGTGCTCGGTAAATTTCGCCGCGTTGCTGACCAAGTTATAGAAGATCTGTCGCAGCTTCAGGCGGTCGCTGATGAGCGACAAACCGCGTGCGGCCCCCTTGGTTGTCAGACGGTTGTCGCGACCGAACACCAAAGGTGCCACCGTCCCGCAGACCTCGGCCACAAGTTCGTCGAGCCCAACGACTTCAAACGCGAGCTCGACCCGCCCGGCCTCGACCCGCGAAAGGTCGAGGATGTCGTTGATGACAGCCAACAGGTGGCAGGCCGACTGATGTATATGCCCGATATCTGTCAGAGACTCGGGGGACTCGGAACTGTCGGCGACTTCTTCTTGGATGAGCTCGGTGTAGCCGATGATTGAGTTGAGGGGCGTCCGCAACTCGTGGCTCATACTGGCGAGGAAATCGCTTTTCGCCTGGCTCACCCGCAAGGCCTCGTCACGGGCTCGGCGCA
>CAZUPD010000010.1:0-107158 GCA_964621785.1 uncultured Nannocystaceae bacterium | reverse complement strand
CCAGAACGTTCGGGCTAGGTGAGTACGATCGTGACTCCAACCACACGCTCGACGACCAGAGGATCGTTTGTATCAACAACCACAACCTCGAATGTAGTCGTCTCATTCAATGTACCAACATCGAGTGCGAGGATATCCCCTGTTCCGATGACCGGGCCGGCAACGGCCTCACCTGACCTGTAGACCACATACCGCTCGTTCTCCCGACTCCCGACGACCTCGATATGACACGTATCACCCACCTTCGGTTCACCCTTTTGGCGAATCTCGGGTACATCCCGAATGATGGCGGGGTGCTCGAGGTCGTTGCCGACTCCTGTACGCGCCCGAACTGCGAGTACATTCAAGTTGACGGGGGGTTCCAAAACTCCGGTGTCGACCAGAGGATGGGGTGGTGGCGTGGTCCGCCGCGCCTCGGCGTCGACCAAAGCGACCTCCGGATCTCGGGCGACAACGAGATCGAGACCCACCCGCAAAAAATCGATCCCCTTGTTCTGAGACGGGTCATCGGCTTGGCGTTGGTGGAAGTATGCCGGTTGGCCCAGGGGTGTTTCGCCGTGCTGCAACTGGTAAAAGATTCCGGGCTCACCATTGGAGAATGCAACCTTGCCGTCGGTCGCACCATTCACGAGAGCTGTCCGTAGCACCAGCTCTGGTGCATGGTTTGGATACACAAGTAACATGTGGGACTGCGCCAGCTGCACTGCCGAAATCACCACGCGATTCTCCACCTGGTGTTCCTTGTACGCCTCGAGCACAACCACAATATCTCCCGTCATCTCGGGGAGCGAAACAACTAGCTCTCCGTCATTTCCGGGTACTGTCTCTCCCAAGGGCGCAAACCCATCAAGGTCCTTCCACAGCACATACTCGGGGGGTCTTTGTATCTGCACAGGGTTCCAGCCTTCGCCCGCCACGGTCAGCAGGGGCCCTTTCCCGGCGATCTCATCACCGTATAGGAACTCCGAATCCTGCAAGAACCTCGCATGTACGCGATAGAATACCGAGGCTTGACTCGACGCGACCGTGAGAGAGGTCGGTTGACCAAACACCACCGCCGGCGAGTCGGTGTGACTCACACTGACCGTCCGGTTTGCACGAACTTTCAACGGTAGAACCGACTCGATCCTTTTGGTTGGCTGTGCCTTCCCAGACGACTCCTCGAAAAACAGCCGCTTGGCAACCACGCGAATGTCCCGGTCCTCGTACACGGGCAGTGATGTGAGTGTGAGGGTATGGCCAATGCCCTGCTTGGCGGCCGAAAGTTCAACGACCTCGCCATGAGCGTCAAATACAATAGTATATACAACATCCTTCTCGGAACCATCGACCTCGATCTCGACTGTACCGCCAAAATCGATGAGCTTGGGCTCGAGGTCACCAAACTGCCCGAGTTCCGGCTCGAGCCGTGGCCCGAGAATACGGATCGCAAGATCGCTTCGCGGATTGAGCGGGACGACGACAGGGACAATTCGATACACAGGAAT
Organism: uncultured Nannocystaceae bacterium; assembly: GCA_964621785.1. Classification (GTDB taxonomy): domain Bacteria; phylum Myxococcota_A; class Polyangia; order Nannocystales; family Nannocystaceae; genus JACKDW01. Next base: position 105,671 of record CAZUPD010000010.1, on the reverse strand, counting down.
CCCAGCTAGGTCGATCGGATCGACATGAATTTCAACCTGATCATCTTGCGTAATAGCGAGGCTCGTGAGGACAATTGTCGATTGATCGCCATTGACGGCATCGCCAATCTTGACACTGTGATGGACGAGTTGATAGCGATCGCCCGACTGGCTATTGGCGATTTCGAGCTGCGCGACCGAGCCGGCATCGACCCCCGCAGTTGCCAAGCGAATCTCTGCTTGTGCCCCGAGCACAGCCGTGTGTACAACACTCGCCCGCAAACCTGTGATCGAGTCTAGTGCATCTACATGTATTGTCGTTCCGGCTGCGATCGGCCCTGTCACCACCTCTGGAGACGCCGGTTCCCGTGCAGCGAGGTCGTTGTGGAGGTCGTCCCCAACCCGGGGGGCGCGCGCGACCGCAAAATCCTCCCCGATCGTCAGTTGGCCGAGGCCCTTGTTGAAGTTCGTCTGTTGTTGGTCTCGCTTGTGAAAGTAAACCGGGAGGCCGAGGGGTTGTTCACCGACGCGTAACTGGTAGTAAACCCCCGGCTGGCCGCCGCTGATCCGTACTGTTCCGTCAGTTTCGTGGGCGTACAGAGTCACTGAGAATGCCAGTTGGCGGTTCGCGTCGGGACGCACAAGGGTCGCGCACATCTGCCCGAGGGCGACATCTGAGCGCACCCCCCCGGTGTGCACTTTGGTCGCCTTGACGATCAGTGTGTGGCCGAATACTTGATCCGCCAGCGTGAATGTAATGGTCCCCCCGCTGCCCGCAATCGGCTCACCGAGCGTGACGTAGTCCGGGGGTGTTGTCCACAGTTCTGTCGGCTCCGGCCGCTGAACCGCGACGGACTTACCGTCGTCGACTTCGACATCGATCGCATGGGTCGGACGCAGCCCAGGCGGGAAAATCTCTGCATCGCTAATCTGATGTGCATACAACTGATATATCGCACTTTGTTGCGAACCCGACACACGGACAGTCACCGTGCTCCCGTACTCGAGGACTGGGCCGGGTACAGGTTCGACCACCAATGCCCGGTTCGCCCGCACACACAAGGGCATGATAATGTCGAGAATTTCTGTTTCGGTGGCACGACCCTCGGAGAGGGTGTATTTTTTGGTCGCCCGAATGCGCAGCTCGACATCCTCGTATATCACCTGCGAAACGAGTTGAACCTCGATCCCCTCACCTTTTCCGCGAACATCCTCGACTGAAACAACAGACTCGACATCCCCGTCGAATACGACTAACTGGTAGTCGACCCCCTCTTGGCCACCGACCACATCAACCGTAACGGTTTGTCCATAGTCGATCAACCGAGCATCCGAGTTGGCATTTTTTGCCTCTGAGAGCAGGACAGTCCCCCCGGCGACCACAATTCTCGCTGGGATCGCCACATCGAGCCCGACTTTAATCTGGGTGATTTGGCGCAGGGCGACGGAGCGAATCGACGTCTCTCCCCCGGGTAATGGATGGTGCTTACTGGCGACAAACCGGTATGCCCCATCTTCAGTCACGTCAAAGGATAGAAAGTCGAGCTGCCCGCCGTCACCGACACCTGCGATCGGCACAGCCTCGCCATCGACCGTACGCGTCAACGGGCCATCTGGATTGCTTTCTGGCCCGGTTGCATTTGCGTCACGAAGTTGATATTCGACCCCACGTTGCGCCGGCACAATACTCAGCTGAGCCGGTTTGTTAAACGCCACCTTAACCTCGTGACTGGCCCCGACATCGCGCAGGGGATAGGTCTCACCGAGACCGAGCAGGTCGATCATGCGGTCGCGAGCATCGCGGATATCGAGGTGTGTGGGTTTATCCATTGGTACGACTCCTCGTCAGCCCTGCCAACTCATTCTGCGAATGGTTAGCCAACGTTCATGGGCGGCAACAAACGCATCCCAATCCGGTTGTGCGAGCCAGTGGACATAAACAGCGAGATGTGCCGGGGTTTCGGCGCGAATCGTTTGCTCCGTGAGCTCGCGAAACGCGGGTGCTTGAAACCGCTGGGGCCAGGCCGGTAATACAACGCTTAATTGGAGAGAGTATGGGTCTTTGCGTTCCGTCGCCGCGAGCAGTGGCAAGCGTCCAAACTCATCCTCCGAGAGTTGGTAACGATCTTCTGTCATCGGGCGGAGCAAGAGGTGCTCAACAACAAGGCATTCTTCTTGGGCCTCGCGTTCAAACCCTAGGCGGAGTGCGACGCGCTGTTCAAGCCCCGAGCAATTCAATTCACTGCGGGATTGGAGGTAGTTAAACCCACAACCCCGACGGCTGCTAATCTGTGGATATGCACGTAAAAATGCGAGTTTGTCGCGGTTGAGACGACTGCGCACTTGACCTGAGTCCGGTTGCTCCCCCCCGACCTTGAGAGCACCGTAGAGCACGAGGGAGTACTCGGTGAATTCCTCGCCAAAACGCGCGAGGAGGTGATTGAGAAATCTTCCCTTGCGCTCCGCCAACTGCCCTGGAGACGTTGCCGCGACGAGCAGCTCGTGCAGTTGTTCTTCGGTCACGGGACCATCGCGCCAAAGGTCCTCAATCCCAAGTGTCTTGGGACACAATCCCTGACAAAAGTACGTTTGTTCGCTCGCTTGGTGATAGGAGTACAAGTCTTTGACATGGGCGAGCTGGGCAAAGTAATCGGCAAGGAGCTGATCGTAGAAAGTCAAGTACCCCTGGAGTTGTTTGGCCTGGAGCTTGCGTTTGGGCGAGGCCGAAGGCGCAAGCCCCAACTCCCCGATCCCATAGCATGCGGGTAGTTGTAGCTGCACAGCATGGTAATTGGCAACATCCCGTGTTCGCCCACGTGTGGGTTCGAGGTCGAGATGCTCTGCATGAAGAGGCTGCTTCCGCGCCCGATTGGTGAGCCAAGCCGTATAGGTCTCCTGCACTTTTTGTTCGTGTAACCCCAACGCAATCCGGTCCCGCGCCGCCTCGATCGTCAGCTCACTCGACCCGTGTTTGGTCAAAACCAACCGCGCGACCCGTCCTGCACCGATATCGAGGGACCAGGGCTCGGGCGTGCCATCCCCCATCGAAATCGAAATATGCCGTACCGCCCGGACACCCGGGACATCGAGGATCACATGAATCAGATCGGACGCGTGAAGTTGCTGGCGACGGGCGAGTTCGGCGAGTTCGTCATCGCGGATAAACCCATGCTCGAGCTGTGGACCATCCAAAATTTCCTCGAGCCGATACCCGGCTTCGAGCATCTGTTGCAGCGTCGAGAACTCAACCGTCGGCGACAAATACTCGGAGATCGCTCGGTAGACCAAAAATAATGTTGTATCTGCATCATCGATATCGCCAACCTCGAGTGCCGCATGCACCCGAACATCGACGGGGTCGAGTACTGTGACCTCTTCAAAGTCCTCACATAGTCCGCGATGGGCGTGCAAGCGCTCGGCAACTGCCCGCTCGACCGTCGAACCAAAGTGCCACGACACCTCCGATTTTTCGATAATGACGCGGTAAAGGCCTTTGAGGCGAACCTGCTCGCCACTCGGATTGTCGGCCCGCAGGTCGAGTTGCTTGCGGGCTTCGTCGTAATAGATCGCAGGTTGTTGCTCACGCACCTGTTGCACCCAGGCATTACGTACACCATCGACATCGAGCACGAGTTTGCGCAGGTCCTGAAGCGTGACCGGTTCACAGCTGAGGATCGCCCGCGGGCGATACAAACTGGGATAGGCGTCTTCTCCATCCTCCACCAAATGATCGGCGATTGGATGTGAGACGCGATAGGCGAGATCTGTGAGTGCGTAACACAGCTGCTCGAGGATGGTCACCCCGGGGTCATGGGTATTGTAATCGGTCCACAGATGACCCGCGAGGCGGGCGATATGGCGAAGACCCTCTTTGCGCAGAAAGCTGTAGTCGAGCGACGGGTGTTCCGGCGCAGATGTATCGAGGGTCAGGGGTGTCGATGATGTGCTCATACGGACCTAAAGGAAATGCCGTCGAGGGAGACCCAGCCGTTGTTGACACTGTACGGTATGACACGGCCATTTGTTTCGATATCCACACGTCCGACGGCGTCTGCCGTCTGGACCACGCGTAGTTCTCGGCCCGGAGGTCGGTAGCCCGCTGGAAGGTTGAATATGGTCGCATTGTTGCCGGTGGCACCTGATCTGACAAGTCCGCGAAGATGGACGACGCCCTGACGATCGCGGTAAAATCCCGCGGAGTTGTAGGAACCACCGTAGTTGACCCAACCATTTTGAAATGAGGCGTTCGTCCATCCATCCTGGCGAATGACCCCTAAATTGGTGTCAAAGTGGAACTTGATATCACCACCCATATCGCGAATGTAGAGATTGTCATCGACCACAAAGTACGCCTGTCCACTATAGCGGTAAAACGCGCCATCGACGTCAATGTGTGAAGAGAGGTTCCCGTGGCCGATCGTTACACCATCGTCAGCTCGCATGTGCCCGCACCAAGCGTTCCCATGCACATGAAAATGTGTGCCTGGCTGTCCGAGGATACCGACCCTCCCATTCGAACCTTTTATAATCGTTTCGCGGCCGGCCTTCCCAATCAGCGTGTCAGTGGAGGATCCCGAGTCGCGGTTGATATAAAGGTGTTTGCCATCGACCATTGTGTTGATGTTCCACCCGGATGCCCACCCAACGATTTGAAGGTGACCAGACCCGCCGGCCGCAAAATAGAAGTCGGCAAAGTCGCTGCTGGAGTTGGAGATTCGCAACTTGGCTGTCCCCGGGTCGGTCGGTCCAATTGCGACAGTCCCCTCACTCACACGCAGCCCCTTGCCCCCACGAACTTCAACAAAGCTCCGCCCATAGCCAGCGTTGTTACCCGTTCCCGGCTCCATCACGATTCCCGTATGCCACTTCAGAATCAGTTGTTGATAGTCGGGGGCATTCCAAGCACCGGAACCTCGGCGAATCGAATAGGACTCAGTATTGGCCCAGTACAACCCTGCGGACGAGTTGAGGCCCACGTTCCCGAGCAGTGAGACCGTCCCATCGCGGCCGACGCTCAGCGTGCGATCAGCATCCATCCCGATACCGACGCGTCCGTCGCGACGGATACGAAGCGAATCACCTCCGCCACCGACCCACAGCGCGAGATTCCCACCTGATCGATTGCACAGCTCGACCCGATTGCTTGCACCTTCTGAGGTCTGGACCCGCAACCATGCCGCGGTCGTTGTCGACTCCAGCACCCCGACTGTCGAATCGGCGAGTGTGTGCAGTCGCGCAGTAGGAGAATTGGTGCCAATACCGACGTACCCGGTCGACGCATCAATAAACAGTCGATTATTTCCTCCGGCGTCACTGATGCCAAACCCCGACTTTGCGGTCTGGGGATTATTGGGGTCACTGCGGGGATTCAGACTCACACGCCACGCTGCATTCGACTCGGAAAAACTGCGGTATAGGGCGAGGACATCCTTCTGACTCGCGTCATCGCCGGTCGCCTCGACACTGAGGGGCGTGCCCGCGAGTTTGACAATCCCGTCATCTTTTTGCACGAGTGCAGCATCGACGAGGTCTGAGAAATTGTTTTCGGTCGGGATCGCGTTCTTGACGAAGTATCCCTTGAGTTCTGTACGATTGCGTTTGTTGATTTCCACGGCCTTACCTCGCTAAAAACGGAGTCCATGCAGCGCTCAACCGACGACGAAGTCGAGCTCGATTTTCATGTGGTTGACCCCGGTGTGAAGTTGCTCCTCATAGGAGAGTTCGGAAATGATGTCGATGTCGTGTTGCCGTGCGGCGACGAGCACCGTATCCGGACGATCGCTCGAGACGTAGTAGCCTTGGCTATCCCCGACTTGGGTGGGCAACACGAGTTTAAAATCCATTCCATCTGTACTTTGAAACAGACGAATAGATGCGACGTAATCGACATAGGGAAGACGATCGACAAAGTTCAGGATGCTCGTTGCGTAGATCCGGTTGCCAAACACGATGTCTGCGCCCTCATCGTATCCCCAGGGTGACAAAAATCGATTGAGCTCATCGTTGAGTCGCGCCTGGTAGTACCCGATGTCGTGGCCGGGCATAAACCGGACGCCGAAGCGAGCTTTGACATACACGTAATGTGGATTTCGTACTTCAACCTCGGCGAACGCGGGCGACTTGTTGCCCACGAACTCTTGAATCGAGGTGAGCAGATCGGCCGGAGCTTTGGGTTCAAATGGATCGAATGGAAACATTCCCCGCATATCCGGGATGATGACAATTTCCACCAACCCAGGGCGGTCCGGATGACGCTCCAAATCCGCCGGCAACGCTTTGGCCTTGTAAACCTCGGGGAATTGCTGGAGGATCAATCGCTCGTAGTCCCACCCGGTCAGGGCTCGCCCTTTGTGGCGCAAACGTTCACTTACCCGCGTGTAGAAGCTCTGCGCCGCTTCCCGCGGGCGTCCGCCAAACGAGGTGTATGGTTGAAGCACTTCGGAAATCTGAGCGATCGGTTCTTCTAAACCGGCGACCGAGTCGGGGGGAAGTGGTCGCTCGTAGTGACTCGGTGAATTGTTCTGATCGACGAATGTCGCCGAGACAGCCTGCGTGTGAATCGCAACCGTATCACACACACTTCGGGTATTGGCCGGCATCTCGGCGCGGAGCCAATACAGCCCGCTTGGCATCTGTGTACTTGCAGCCACTTTGTCGAGCTTGAACTCGATAATACCGGAGTTGATCAGCCCTCGCGTGGTGTCACTCAGAATGTTTCCGTTGTGCAAGCTGTACCAGCGATCGCCGCTGAGATAGCTCCATGCGACTGGCTGTACCGGGAGGTTTGGATCGGCACTTCCCTCGGCCATCTGGAACAGAATTGTAAGCTGTTGCGGAGCAACGACGCCCTGGATACCGATATAGAGCTCGCCTGCGTTCTGATAAAGTGGCAGAAATCGAGGTAGGCTTTCGCCGACTTCCGCCTCAATGAGGTGACTCCCGAATGGGCGAATATGGTAGACCTGCTCCGCCTGGAGTGCGGGTTTTGCCTGTCCCAAAATGACCTCCGCCGACGATGAGTACATCAGTGTGAGACTGCGAACCTTGGGTGTGTACGGAGCACGAACTTGATAGTCGGATGCCGTCACCTGTTGGTTATTGGCGATTGCAGCGGTCAGCTCGAGAGCTTTTTCTTTCGCTACCTCGGGGTAGGTATCGTGCTGAAAATCGAGTGGCGTCAGTTCCCACTGGAGATAGCGATTCCACGTCGTCACTTCGGCATTTGGATCGACGACTGCGGTATTTTTGGTCACAGACGCTAAATCAGACAGCTCCACCCCAACAGTCGTTGATGTAAATACACTGGCACCCATGAGGGTCGCAGTCGTCACCCGCGACTCTATCAACTTTGCATCAATTTTAAAACTCGAGTTGGTTGCCGGGCTGTCGCCCTCGGTGATCGGGTAATTCACATAATGGCTTTGTAGGTTGGATGCCATCCCCAACCATGTCACGTCGCAGCGAATACGATCGACTTGGCGATCAACAATCTCCGGATGACTCACATAAAATCGACTCCCCACAAGCGGCCGCTGTCCAAACGGCTCAAATGGCTTCTTGGGATCGAGCGTAACCTCATCGTTGGAAATCGCGAGGTTGGCGAGCTCGCTGACGTCGGTGCGCACATGCACTGCCGCGAGGAACAGGTCCCGCACGTCCGCGTACCGAATGACATAGGTCGAGAGTTCCTCGCGCCAGCGTTGACGCAAGAGAATGCGAATCACCGGCTGGTCCGACGATATACCGGAAATCCCCGGATCGAGCCGAACGATTGGATCGACATCGACGGAAAATGTCATCGTGAGCTGGAGTCCGGGGATGTCGGGGTCTGGCGGCTCTGCGACACCACTCAATGAACCGTAGGTCCCCAACGTCACTTCGAGCGAGCTTGGATCAAGCCAATCCTTTTCACCGCTGAGCTGGATCTGGAGTGCATCATCAGCGAGCAATTGTTGTATCGTTTCAGCGTGCCAAGAGCTCGGCGTAAACCCGAGGGTCAACGTCACGACTCGTCGACCCTCGGCCATTGCCAACAGGGGCGAGGCGATGGCCCATCCCAGCGTCGGTTGACTTGGCGGGGATGCTGCTAGCACTTCCGGCTTCGCGCCAAATGTACGCCACCTTGGCGTGTTATCCCCTTCGAGGTCGAGTGAGACAAGGGCTGTGGTCGCATCGGTAAGCGGGTAAATGTTTCGCCATTCGACAACCTCTGCGACCGGTAGTGGCAGTTGCTCACGCACACGTTGTGCGAGCTCGGAAATTTGGTACACATGCTTCCACGTGGTGGCGTCAATCGACTCAATCCCATCATTCGCGATTTTACTTGAAACCTCCTGAAGAACACTCGCATCCGCAGGTCGCTTGACGTATGTCACAACACGGTTGAGCGGTACATCGCTGCCATCACCGATTGGCTCCCCCAACACGGTGTAGTACATGGCATCCACGCCGTGAAGCTGTCGAACATCTGCGAGTGCAGCCCGCCGTGTTTGATAGACTTTGGTACGATAGGCTTCGGCGAGAATATCGTAAATACGTTGCCACTTGCGGTCTGGTGGCGGGGGTTCGACCCCTGGGGCAGCCGACAGGATATAGGCATACTTTTCCGCCGCCATCCGAAAATATGTCTCGATCTTCTCAATCTCATGATAATAGGCATCAAAGCCAGCGCAACCTTCGGGCCAACTAAACCCATTGAGGCCCGTCACGGCATCCGCGAGGTTCTGGTCGAATGCAGTCGGGTCGGTACCCGACAAACGGAACCCTCGATCATCCCGCGCCCGCTGCCCCGCAAGTTCAAGCGCGTGGTTGATATCTCGCCACTCCTGATCGCTGCGCGACTTGAGCGACATCATCCTGTCGAACTGCTCGAGGTTCGTAAAGTACAGCTGATCGTGAATAAAGTTGTTTGCCTCCTCGGCTGCAACCGTGTTTCCGTCCCGCACGGCGCGGGCGCGTAGAGCATAGAGCTGGTCGATATTCTTAACCTCGGCGAGCCCGGCGAAATAGGTTTCGTCGGGTGTTGCACCGATCGCCGCTTCGAGGTTCTTGTCGAAATTTCTCGGCTCACTCGGATTGAGTTGCCAACTATCGGTTTGCGTCCGGGTTTTGCCGGCATTCTCGAGCAACGTATTGATCTCAGCCCATTCCGCATCGGCACCGACCCTGCGGGCCCGGAGCTGCCAAATCACGCGTAACTCGTAGAGCTCCAAATACAGTTGTGTCCCGGCGGCATCGACCCAGGCTCCGAGTCGCTGAAGGAGCTCGAGATCGACGACTGTATTCTCGTACTCGGGCAGAGGCCCACCGGGCCCCGGTTCACCAAGTGCATAGGCAAACATCCGCACGAAACGATCTGCGGCATCGGTCCCCGGATCGCGGCGCTCGCGAGCTTCGCGGATCCCCGTCACCTGCTGATCGGTAAATATCGTCCGAAGCTGGGCAATCTGGGCCTGATTGACGACAAGATTGTGGGTGGTCCGATATACGCGTTCATGCCCATCGGCATCTTTGCCGGCGCGGACCCGCGTCCCTGCCGGCACGAGGACACCCGTCGACTCCGCTGTCGGCCGGAACATCACGTTGACACGGTCGTGCACGGGGTCCTGCTCGCGCATCTGCAAGACCTCGCGATAGTAATACTCGAGGTGCCGCCGGGAGAAACCGTTTAGGTGACTTTGGGTTGTCTTGAGCAGGCGTAAAAATGCGAGGATCAGCGCGAGGTGTGGGCGCTGTGCCAAGGCTCCACTCGGCTCACCAGTGGAAATGTCGGCGTCCGCAAGGGCCGCGAGCTCATCGAGTGTCGTGCCGTCGAATAACCCCGACCAATCGAGCTGTAAACCGGGGTGATTGATGTCGTAAAAGCGAAGTTTCTTCGCCAATCCCTGGAGGTATGCCAGCCAATCACGTGTGGTCCGGCCGTCGACAGGTACGTGGGCCGGATCGAGTGCCGCGATTGCCCGCGCGGCCTGGCTCGTGCCATCGCGGCGGCTTTTCGGAGGTTTCGAAGGCAGTGGCACGCGTGTTACGCCCCTTTAAACTTCACATTCGAATTGGTGAATGAGCCACATCCGCTGTAACTCGACGTCGAGTCGGGCTGTGGCGCCCCGGGCCCGGGTGGAGGTTGTTTCGCAGGGCTATCGACTTCGAATACTGCGTTGAATTGTATTCCTTTCAGCAATACCACGGTCCCACCGGTCTTGGTTTTTTTCGCCTTTTGGTTGCCCGCCAACGAGTCAATTTTGAGGGTCCCGGTTCCGGGAATTACATAGGGAGGGGCAACATACGGGCAGTTCGCCACCTCAACACTGGCCTCATCGCCGTCGATACAGATCTTTTTCCCACCGATCGTCGCCGGCCCGCTGCCCTCGATCTTGCCCGGTTGCACGGTGACCAGCGCCGGAGGAAATGCCGGCAAGAACGTCACGGTATCGCCATCTACAAGGATAAAGTCCGCCATATTAAACTCCTGCGACTGCCTCGTTGAGGTAGAATGGATACACCATATTGTACCGAGAGTTGGTGGTTTTTACAGTATAGTCGAGGCGAATATAGATGATTCCCGGATTCTCACTATCCTGTGAAACATCGATTTTTTGCAGTTTGACCCGGGTTTCGTGGTACACGATCGCATCGGTGACCAGAGAAGTAATTGCATTGACTAGCGCCTGGTCTGCCTCCTCAAACTGGAGACTGCTGAGGTCGCAGCCAAAGTCCTCCTGCAGGATACGCTCTCCGAGGGAGGTCGACAGCAGAATTTGGAGACTCTGATGGATATCCTCGACACCGCTAACGAGGCGAACTTCGCTTCCTTGGGCGGCGAACTGTGGTGGAAAGGCCCACCCCGTTCCGAGAAATGACCGCGGCTGCCCCTGGCGTTTCATTTGACATCCACCTTTTTGCCCTTGATGACGACATTGCCCGAGGCACCGTCAAGGGTCAGGTCTTTCGACGATTTGATGGTGATCCCATTTTTGTCCATCGTGATGGCGTTGCCGTGCTCATCACTGATCAGGATCGATTGGGCATCGTCATCGAACACAATCGTGTTCATATTGGGTGTTTCGATAAAGAAAGATGCTTTCTTATCGTCGACAAATGCCAATGTGGTCCCCAACTTGCTAAAAATCGCCTTGACGATGTTGTCTTCGGTGATGTCCATTAGCTCAGGTGGAGGCTTGTTTTTCGATCCGAACATCGCCCCCAAAATCACGGGTTGTCGCGGGTCGTTGTCGAAAAACCCGACGACGACTTCATCGCCTTTCTCGGGGCGAAACAAGTAACCATGGGCATCACCGGCATCCGGTGCCGCAAGTCGTGCCCAAACCGCCCCTTTCGCAGGGTCGATGGCGGGTAATATGACTTTGACCCGCAACTCGCCCTCGGGATCCTCGGCAAACTTGTCGACAATCCCGATCTGTAACCCCTGCACAGGAGGCAACAGGCCAGAGGCCTGGGGGCCGGCAAACTCGCGATGCGTGGAGAACTTTTGTGGCGAAAGACCAAGCGCAATGTCGGTACGCCAACCGTCACGGTCGACACGGTGACGCACACCCGAAATCAGGGACATGCCGGTAAATCGCGCACCCACGCCCTGTAGGTCGAGGCCGTCGAGTAGTTTCGCCTCGGCGGTGCCCTTGACCGAAATCCGCCCGCGGATCATGGCCAAGCGGGTGCGCGCCAATTCAGCGTCGGCCCACGCCTGCTGCTCTTTGGGATCCATGACTGCGGGATATTGCAGGTCACAGGTGGCGCCACCGACCTTGCCGGCGACTGTTTTGCCATCGACATCCCCCTGCCCGAGCGTGACCGGTGCCGCTTTGGTTGCGGTTGTAAGTGCAAGTTTTTTTGGATCCCAGGCTGAACTCGAAACCTCGCCAAATTGATGTTCGGTATCGAGTTCAAGCTCGACATCGTAGATCTCGTCGAGACCGTAGGTGATCGTGAGCGGGCCTTTGCTCGCCGGCTTGAGTTCGACCGTGGAGACCTCGCCGGCGTCCACCACCACGGCGAGCCCATTTGCCTGAGCACGCGAAACGATGAAATCCCAGTCGGTCGCTTGGTACTGCACAAGCTCGTGATACTTGGCCTTCGTCGTCGCGGCGGTGCCCGCCTTGGCGCCGGCATTTTTCAAGATCTTTGCAATTGCATCGCTGTCGGTCGACTCTGGGAAGACAAGGTTCTTCCGCCCACGGGTCAGCTTAAACGCGGGGTCTTTGATCTCGATCGCCAACACGGCTCCCTGCGAGCCGGCCTCTAAAGTTTGACGTACAACGATTCCGCTGAAGACGGTCTCGCTCCCCTCGCCTTCGTAGCCTAGGGCGATCTCAATTTCGGTCCCTGGCTCGGCGAGGGCGTCGTCGGTCGCCGGAAATCCTTGGTCGGCGATACTTCCGTCAATCAACCGGACGCTGGCGTAGGGGATCCGATTGACTTCGTGGACAATGTCGACCGACAACAACTCATAGGTCGCACCGAGGTCAGTGCCTCCGCTGAGTACGTTGACGGTGGGGACACTCATTTTTTCACTGCCCCCTTGGGAATCGGTGGAAATACAATTTCCTGCCCCGGCACCAGTGCTCGGAAGTTGTCGAGGCCGTTTGCGCGAGCAACTCGGAGATAGTGCTCGGCCGACCCATAGATGGCCTTACACATTTGTGGCAAGCTGTCACCGTTGCGAACGATCCGTGAGTGGCTGAGGTCCGGTGAGCTTTTGCCTTCTAATTTTTGGCGTTTGCTCTGCTCAATATCCTCGACGAACACGGCGGTGAGCTCGGCCCGCATCGGGGCACCCGAACGTTCGAATGCGGTGTATTTGATATCGACTTTCTTGAGCCTACAATCAAAACTCTGCAGGACACCGTCTCCCCACGAGATCCGCAAGAACTTCGGCTCGTGGTACTCACCGTCCATGTGAAAGCACTTTTCGAGGAAGTCGTCGACTTGGGTGGTGACATCCGGCGTCGGTTTGAGCAACTTCATCAAGCCCATTTGGTCGACGCCGGTTCCGTCGATCACGATGTCGAGCGAGAGCTCCTCGGAGCGACTGTGGGCATAGCGAGCCTCGCTCCCGCTGGAGTTGAAGCCCTGACATTTTTCGTACACATTTTCATGGCTCATCGACAGCGAGGTCGGATTGAACATGACCTCAAAGCTGTTAAACGAGAAGCCCGAACGCTTGCGCGTGTCGTAGACACTGATCTTGAGTTTTTGCAGTTTGAAGCGGCTCAACAATCCCATGGTTACCGCTCCTGACTCCGGCGCAGGATGTGCATCACTTGGCGCACACACTCGCGGACCACCGCATCAGACTCACACGCACCGCCACCGCCGGACTCGGGCTTCCCCTTGCCGTCGTTCTCACCCGCACACCCGCTCGACGGACGATCGGAGACGGCGCGAATGATGAGCTCTGTAATTTCGATGGGCATCACTAAATCCGTAGGATCTGCATTCTCGTGTAGGCCAGTTCCATCGTGTCGATCACAACACTGGACTGACTGGCGTCGAGGTCGGAGGTCGACCAGCGCACGGGATAGGCCTTGATAAACAACCACGCACCGAGGGGAATCGAAGATCCACTGAGGAGGGTGACCAATACGTTGGACGGGGCAAATGTAAACATCGACATCGCCACGTTAAACTCGATGTTGAGCGGTGAGCCGACGACCATCCCGCGCTCGAGCACAAGGTTGTCGTAGCTGATCCGCTCGGGCACTTTTTGTGTGTACAAATTTTGTCCACCCTCCTGGATATCCCGGGTGGTCACCGTGCTGCTGAGGCCCGATACTTTTTGGAACCGAATGTCCAAAGGGTTGGGGATCAGTCCGCCGGCGAAGAAAAACACCCCAAAACGGAAGCCGAGCACGAGGTCGTCGTACAACATCCTCGCCTACCCTACCCTTTCTCGCGCAGTGCGGTCGATTCGACTTTCATGTACAAACACTTACCGACTCCCTGTTAGCTGTAATTGACCTTGATTCCGGCCGCCATGACTTCGAGGGTATCGACGGCAACTTCGTTGCCCGAAGCGCTGAACGAAGGGCCCTCGAACTTCACAGGTACGGCCTTGGCGATTTTCCAGGTCACCACGGGGATCCCTTGGTCGTCGCACAGATGCACGCTGAGCGGTTTTTCGTCTTTGCTGTCGAGCCACGACTGCAGGCCAGCGGCCCCTTTGATCGTTCCGCGCTTCATCGTGATCGCGCTGTACTTGTCGATGTAATAGGTGGTGATTTGCTCGCCCTCGGTGTAGCTCAATCCGTGGCGGTAGGTCACGTGTTCGTACTCGCGCTTGAGGCCCGATACTTCGGAAAAACTCATCGTCGCGGACCCGACGTCCACGCGAAAGTTGTAGGTCATCAACGGATAGCGCTTGCGCTGCTCCTCGACTGTTTCCGCCATCGGTCACCCCGACTGTAGATTGCTGATAACCCGCCGCATCGGACCTCCCCGCGGTCTGGCGTGGTATGACCGACGAAACAGGTTCGTCGGAGTCCACTCCCGAGGGACACACGGGTGCGGCGATGCGACGGGTGCGTTCACACGCGATCAGGCCTCTTCGATGAGGATACGATCGGCCATCAGGTCCATGCTCTCGATCGCAACTTCGTTCGAGGTCGCGTCAAAGCTGGGGACATCGAGTTTGGTCGGAAATGCATTGACGATCTTCCAACTGATCGATGTTGTACCTGTCTCGTCGAGCAGGCGCACGTAAATGTCCTTTTTCTCGACTTGGTTGATCTGCGTCGACTTGAGCCAAGCGTACAGCGTGGCGACGCTGGTTTTGCGAACAAGTCCCTTTTTGAGGGACACATTAACCGCGGCGGCTTGGGCCGGCATGTGCATGACCACGGGACCCAATTTGCCACTTTCTGTTGGGCTCTCTTTATAGGTCGTGGTCTCCACCGAAATGCTCAATCCGGAAACTTCCGAGAAGGAGACTGCTGTGCCGGCGATCTCAACCCGAAAGTTGTAGACCGGTAATGGGTACGCCGCTTTGATCTCTGAGGTCGATAATGCCATTTTGGGAACTCCTGTGTGCAGGTGCGAATCCGATGTCGATTACGGACTAGGCTTCCTGAAGCTTGTGGGTGAAACGAAGGATGATGAACTCGGCCGGGCGAACCGCGGCCACGCCGATCTCGACGATCATGCGCCCCTCCAACACATCCTGTGTGGTCATGGTTTTTCCGAGGCCAACGTTGACGAAGTAGGCCGCGTCGGGGGTCGAGCCCGCGAGCGCACCGCGCTCCCACAGACCATAGAGATAGCTTTCGATCATGCCCTTGACCTTGAGCCATGTCGTCGTGTCGTTGGGCTCAAAAACTGCGAAGGCGGTGGCCTTTTGAGTCGACTCCTCAATGGTGATGAAGAGACGACGAACCGAGACGTACCGCCACTCGTTGTCGTTGCCCGCGAGCGTCCGAGCACCCCATACGAGCGTGCCCTTGCCGGCAAATGCCCGGATGGCATTGATCGACTTGCCCGCGTTCGGGTCGACGTTGAGGCCTTCCTGCTCGGTGTGGGTGATCTTTGAGACAGGTCCGATGATGGACGAAACACCGACATTGGCCGGGGCTTTCCAGACGCCGCGGTCGCGGTCAGTCTGTGCATACACACCGGCGATTGCTGCACTCGGCGGGAGAACGACACGCTGGGCCGCAAGGGCAACCTTGATCTGGTTGTAGAGCTGGGTCTCCGGCGTGGCACCGGCGACGAGGGATGCGAGCGTGACGTCGTTATTCTCGACCACCTGCTCGGCAGCCAAGGGGGTGACGTTTCCGCCGAGCGTGTCGACAGCTGCCGACCCCTCTCCGTCAACTTGAATGTTGTATCCGCCCGCGTCATTGTTGGCGGCCCAGGTCGCCCACGCACTCGCTATGTCTGTGCCGGTGCGTCCGTCAGAGTTGGTGATCGTGAGTTCGCGAATCTCTTTGTTGACTGTAAATACAACGTCTGCCTGGGAATCGCCGGCGACGACCTGCACGTTCGGCGTCAACCCGGCTGCGCCCGTGAAACTTGCAGTTGCACTTCCGCTACCCAGCGAGACGGTCCAGGTCTGCTCCTGTGGCGCCTGGATCACCCCACCAGCCTCGACCGTGACACCCGCCTCGTCGTAGTGGTAGGCGAGCGAGGACTGAAGGTACGGGTGGTACGCAGCCCCGTACATCAGGTTGTTGGCACCGATGCCCGAGGATCCGCGGAAGGTGTCGACGTCACCGTCTTTGACGTCGAGGATCGTGAAGCGATCACCGAGCTTGTTGCACTGCGCCAAGGCGGCTTGGCACGTCGCGTAGTAGTCGGCGGAGTTGAGCAGTACGGCATCGGTCAGGACAATGAGCGTCGGCTCGTCCTCCCGCTCGAGGGATGCGAGACCGGCCGTGAAGTGGCCGACGTCTGGCTGTGTGTCGTAGTTGCCGACCGACACGATGTAGCAGCTGCCGCCACCGTTTTTGAAGTACAGACTCACCGCATAGGCGAGCTGAGGGTTGGCCGCGGGGTTGCCCTTTTGCACAATCGAGTCAATGACGCGGTTGCCATCAGGTTTGCCGGGATCCTCGGGCCGAGTGGTAACTGTGAATTCACTCGGCTTCGCCTTCCCAAACAATTCCTCAAACTCGAGAAGTGTGCTGATACGCGCGACACCAGACCCTTTTTCGGTGTAACCGAAAAATGCTGGTACCGCCGTCGACACCTCCGCGACAGAGGGCGGTAAGGTTGAGATTTCTTCCACGTAAACGCCTGGAGTCCTGTATGTGGCCATGTTTGCTTGTCCGATCTTCTACAGCGAATGGGTCAGATGCTTGATGATTTGAAACAGTGAAGCCTCTCGCTGTGTTTCTGAGTTGGCAGTAACCTCGACTGTTGAGAAATTACTGAGAGAAGGGTTTGGGAGGGGGCCGGCAACCATGTCACCAGCGAGCCGAAGTTCGATGTTGGTGCGCGCACGATGGGTGTGCGCGACGTGGTCGTCGGAGATAAACCGCAGCCGACGGTGATCCGGGTACTGGTCGCGCAGAATCACAGCGAGTCTGTCGTTTGGGTCTTCTTCGAGGTTGAGTTCGCGCCGGCCCGCTTCGCCAAACACGACGGGAGTCGCGTCGACGTCGGCGTCGACGATGTCGATCGCCCCGCGGTGCTCACCAACGTCGGTGATGAG
The DNA here is from genome assembly GCA_964621785.1 of uncultured Nannocystaceae bacterium. GTDB lineage: Bacteria > Myxococcota_A > Polyangia > Nannocystales > Nannocystaceae > JACKDW01. The sequence continues at coordinate 88,531 of CAZUPD010000010.1, read as the reverse complement.
ATAGTAGACCCACCGCGGCGCACGGCTTTTGAAGCTGATACGAAAGACAGGTGGATCGGTGAGCCAAGCCGCGGACAGCTCGGTGAGGACCACCAATCCGTAGCACCCGTCGGTGGCGCGCAGCGACCCCTCAACCAGCGCGAGCTCGCGGACATCGGGGTCGAGGCCAGCGTTGGAAAAAATCGCCGGCCCGAGTTCGCCCGCAGCTCCGTGGTCGGTGATCTGTACGAAGTCGAGGTCGTCGACCCGCAGATAAAACGTGAGCTCAAGGCCAGGTGGTGTCGCAACCACCGGAGTGTCGACGTCGGAAACCTCGGCGATCAAGCTGGCCCCTGCGACATCCTTTTTAAAGGAGAGCTTCAACTGTTTGAGGAGACGACGACAGGCCGACGTCGGAACGAGTGAAACGTGGAGGCAGCGGCCATCCTCGTGGTACTCATCCGCGAGTACGATGCGAGCAAACAACTGGTAGTTCACCGACGCACCCCCACGGCGAGCGAACGCTCGCTCTCTCGTGCGATGAGGGCGGCACGAAGGTGTCGCATCAGACAGGTTCCTCCACGAAACTCAAATGCAGCCAACAGATGATGAATGTGGCCAGTTCTGACCGTACACTCGCTACCAAGCGATATTAAAAAGGACTGCATCAGACTGGCCGAAACCATTCCAACGCAATTGAGGTATAGCGCTGCAGCGCCTGTCCTGTCAATCACTAGAAACGCGCTTGTTCGGCCTTAAACCCACGAATTCACCCGTGGATGGAGAGTCATGACATGCTTTTTCGTGGCCAGCTGGACAGTATTGAACTGTCTATTTTCGACAACGATCGACAAGCGCGTATCCTGACAGTTTCTTCTCGCTCTCTTTCCAATCGCGCAGTTGTGCGGGAATGGGCCACTCGCTCTCACCCCATAGATATCGCCTTCTGATGTATCCACATTTAGTTTGCAGTCGTGACACCGCCACCAATGTATAAGCATTGTTTTTTGTCGTTCGCACACACGTGTTTTCTGATCAAAATCGCGGGCTCTGTGGTGGCGCACGGCTTGCCCATGTCGGGGCGGCGCGCGTGACAGCGCACGAACGTATCGGGAGATCATCTTCTCCCGACCTGTCCATCCGTACATGCACCACGGTTTCAGAACACTCGTGAAGCTCAATTTTGAACAAAGCGATCTGTGCCCGCGATGTTTGCGTGGGACCGGCAACGCGCCACAAACGCGGTGCTCATCGAGGCTTTCTCGCGCACAAGAACGTGGTCCTCGTGCGCGTGCCAACAACAACTCGCCGAATCACCGCGAGAACTCGGCGTTTTTTCAGATGCGCGCTTGTAGACAACTCACAGGCATTGGGGTCGCGCCGGGGTCGTTGCTCTGCGAAACTGTTGTGGCGTCTTCGCAAGCGACCTGACTTATCCCGAACTTTGACCCGTAGTCGGTGTACCATCCGAGCTGTCCCGAGGGCACCTTGCCACGCCAATTCGATATAAATTATCCTCATCTGAGCATGTACACGCCGCAGGAGACCGCCCCGTGGAGATAACCTTTTGGGGCACCCGGGGAAGTATCCCGGTTTCTGGACCTCGTTACACCGAGTTCGGTGGCAACACGCCGTGCCTGTCGGTCAAGCTGGCGAGTACCCATGACATCGTCGTCCTCGACTCGGGCTCCGGCATCCGTGAACTGGGTTTGGATCTGATGCGGACGATCGGGGAACACTCGTGCAACCTGCACCTGTTTTTGACCCACGCCCACTGGGACCACATCCAAGGGTTCCCGTTCTTCGTTCCCGCATTCGTACCGAGCTTCTCGATCGATATCTACTGCTCGAAGGACGCCAAGGACATCCTCAACCGCCAAATGTCGCCACCGTTTTTCCCGGTGGGCCTCGACGCGATGGGGTCGACCAAACGCTTTCACCTGCTCGACGGCAGTGGCCAGGTCAACATCGGAGATGCTTGTATCAACAACATTCCTCTCCCCCACCCGCAGGAGTCGACGGCTTTCCGTGTGAAGGAACACGGGGTCTCGCTGGTGTTCGCGACCGACACCGAACACAGCACAAACGGCGTCAACGAACAGTTAGCAAACCTGGCGAAGGGGACAGATCTTTTGATCTACGACGCCCAGTACACGCTCGAGGAGTATGAGAAAAAACGCGGCTGGGGACACAGCACGTTTTCAGAAGCCGTTCGTCTCGCCGAGGTCTCCGGGGCAAAGAAACTCGTTCTGTACTCGCACGACCCGACCCATGACGATGTGACGCTACGCGAGATCGAACAGGCGGCCCAGCAGCTGTTTCCGAATACGATCGCCGCCCGCGACGGTATGACGGTCCGGCTCTGACAGGTTCACGCGAACCCGCGACGGCATCCGGGTTTGAACGTAACCCCGTGTTGTCGTGAGCGCTGTAGCGTTGCAAACCTGGACGCATCCGCCAGTTGAACGAGGCTGCAATGACGGGTGAACAGGCACCCGCACGGCTACATGAATCTACAAGTAGATACCGAACGCTTGATGAGAATCCGGTAGTGTGCACCCGCCTGCCCGTCCTTTTCGGGCGTGGGCGTGTGACTCGCTACGCTATCTCGCACAGACCTATTCGACGCGGTTGCGATTCGGCTGTGCCAAAGCTTGGCGTACGTCGACCAAACGACCGGTCGCCCGCTCGTCGGAGGTCATTTCGACAACAACGTTCACAGCCCGACCGAGAAGCGCGTCCGGACCGTCAACGAGCACCTTGATGTAGTTGTCCGTCAAAACGACTAGCTTTCCAGTTTTGCGCTCACGACTGCGGTAGACAACGCCCTGGAGGGCGCTGCCCTGTTGCGAACGGTAAAACACGCGCTGCTTGTGGCGAGAGAGATCACGAAGACGTTGTACACGCATCTTTTTTGTTGCCGCGGGGACCTGCCCGGGCATCGTCGCGGCTTCAGTCTGCTCGCGTCGTGAATAGGAAAACACGTGGAAATAGGCGAGCGGCAGACTCTCGAGGAGCTCGTAGGTTCGCTCGAACGCAGCATCCGACTCCCCCGGGAAACCGGCGATGATGTCTGTCCCGAGGGCAATGCCCGGGATTTCTCGGACCAGTGTGGGCACCACATCCCGCAGGTCGGCGACGCGATGTGCACGACGCATCCGCTTCAACACCTCGTCATCGCCGCTTTGGAGCGGTAGATGCAGGTAGCGACTGATTCGATCGGCATGCTCACGCAACAGCGCGATGAGTTGGTCGTCGACTTCGTGCGGGTCCAACGAACCCAAGCGAAGGCGAGTGGTTGACCCCTCCTCGCGCAGCTGGGCCACCATGCCAGTGAGGAGCTGCCACAAAGATGTCCGTGGAGACAGATCCCAGCCGTAGGTGCCGAGGTGAACACCGGTCAGAACAACTTCGGGTAGACCAGCCGCGACCAGCTCGGCAAGCTGCTCGAGAACGACGGATGTTGGAAGGCTCGTACTCCGACCACGGACCCGCGGTACGATGCAGAAGCTACACCTGTAGTTACAACCATCTTGGATCTTGAGATAGGCGCGGCTGCGTCCAGGCACCGTTTCGGGCCGCAATGCCGCCAAACGAATCCGACGCGTCAGGTCGGCGGCCGGTACCAAAACCGGAGCGCGGGGCTGACTGTGGGCGAGCCACCGCGGTAACTGGTCCTTTTCGCGGTTGCCGAATACGAGTGAGACACCCGGTAGAGATGCGACCTCATCTGGAGCTGCGTTGGCGTAGCAACCGGTCACCGCGATGCGGGCGCCGGGGTTGCGACGCACAGCCTGACGCACGCGCTGACGGGTGTCGGCGTCGGCAGCATGGGTGATTGTACAACTGTTGATCACGACGACATCGGCCGTCTCGTCAAACCCAACCGGTTCGTGTCCAGCCTCGCGCACGGCACGGGCCATGGCATCGGTCTCAAACTGGTTGAGCCGGCAGCCGAGAGTTGTAAAGGCGATCCGCACGGAGGCCGGGTGTAGCACACAAGCCGCGGTTGTTTTCTCCCCGCAACCTGTGTTGATAGGGAGCCACAGACGTCCGTACGATGCTTCGAGGAAGCTCGTGAACGCACACTGGTTGTCCAGCAGCGCCGTCCTAGTAGCCGTTTCGCGGGCCCGAACGCGATGTGTCGCCCAACGAGTCGGTCGCGCTCCCGGGTACCGACCCGTTGCCGAGCTTGGAGTGCGCCTATCAGCATCGCAGCCGGACTTGCCAAGCATCGAGCCGTTGCCCACGCACGAGCAGAGCCTGTCGTGGGATTACAGGCGAAACGCTTGGGTGAACTTTTGGGTCGCCTTTTGAAACTTTGGAAACTTGGCCTTTTTGACGGCTTTGGCGACGCATTTGCCGGCGGCATTGGAGGTTGAGGGGACGGCCGACAAGACTTTGCCCGTGCGCCCAGAGACCTTGATCGTGACCTTGACCTGGGTACCAGGTGCAACACCGGTGCTGGCGCGACACTTTTTCACAGCGTCGCTCACCGTCCGAATGCCCGTGTTGCGTTTAAACAGGTCGAGCTCCTTGGGCAGGTTTGGATCGGGTGGTGTCGACTTCTTTTTGCCCTTCTTCACCTTTTTCTTCGTGGGAGGCTCGCCAGCGCCGAGCTCCCCGTCGGAATCGGTATCTGAGTCGGAGTCGGAATCATCGTCGCCTTCGGTCGTCGCATCGTCTGTGTCCGAGTCTGCGACGGCTGTCGTTGCTGAGGGGCCGTCCACATCCGTTGTATCAGCAATATCTCCGGTCGAGGACGATTCGGAGGTTGCGTCCGTAGACGCGGCAACAGCCGCCGCGGTATCCGAGGTCGCCCCGACTGTGGCCTCGGGCTGGGTTGCGTCGCCGCGCAGGGCAAAGTAGGCCAGCAGACAGCACAGGATCACGACCGCGGCCGCGAGCCCGAGGACGATTCGCTGAAGGTTTTTTTGTTCGACGGGAATGATCTGGGATTCGAGCGACTGCGACGACTCACTCGACCGGGTGATCGGCATCGAATCCTCGACGACCAACGCATCAATGGCCTCGAGCGCCTCCGCGAGCTCGGTCATCGTCTGGTAGCGATCCTCGCGGTTTTTTTCCATCGCCTTGAAGACGACAGCCTCGACGACCCGGGGTATCTCGGCGTCGGGGGCGATCGTCCGCATGGGTAGGGGATCCTCGCTGACCTGCTTGGTGAGGACCCCGAACATGGTCGAATCCTCGAACGGAAGCTCGCCGGTCAGGGCTTGGTACATGATGCAGCCGACCGAGTAGATGTCCATACGTGGGTCGGCTGCCCCCCCCTGAACCTGCTCGGGTGCCATGTATTCGGGCGTGCCGATCAGGGCCCCCGCCTGGGTCAGTGTATGTGCATTTTTCCGTTCCTCATCGACGACTTTGGCGATGCCAAAATCGAGGACCTTAACAAAATCGACCTTGTCACCGCGCTGGATGACAAAGCAGTTTTCAGGCTTGATGTCGCGGTGAATCACACCGTGCGCATGGGCTGCCTCCAACGCCCGCACGATCTGGAGAAAGATGTGACGCGCACGTGCCCAGGGGATCCGCAACTCCTCGTGCAGCACGCCACCGAGGTCGAGCCCTTCGAGTAACTCCATGGCAAAAAACACCGAGCCGTTGTCGGTCTCGCCGTAGTCGAAAATGTCGATGACATTGTCGTGTTCGATGGTGGAGGCGGCCTGGGCCTCTCGCAGGAAGCGTTTGACCTGGTCGGGCCTGTGGCAGTAGGACTGGCTCAGAACTTTGATCGCGACCTTCTTTCGGATCGCGACATGCTCGGCGAGGTAGACCTTGCCCATGCCACCTTTGCCAATGATGTCGAGTACGCGGTAGCGGTCGGCTAAAACAGCCCCGACAATGACATCGGAATCTCGGTTGCGCGCCTGTGGCGTGCCGTCGACTTCATCGTCGTCGACCTCATCGTCGTCGACCTCATCGTCGTCGTCGGGGTCCTCGTCTATCTCGCCTTCAAAATCGAGGTTCTCGTCCGATTCGAGCTGGTCGACATTGGGTCTGTCCCGAGGTTCATAAACCTCTGGTGCGTCGAGATCGATATCGAATGACTCGAGTCCGCCGTGGCTAGGGCTGGCATTTGCCCGCTCGTCGGTACCTGAAACCATGGCCGCTTGGACCCGCGTGGGTCGATGTTACGACGCTAACACGCGACCGGTTCGGGATAAAGCTGTGAACCCTCACCCGCCCGAGCGAGACTTCGAAGCGAGAGGTCCGGGTTTGGCCAACTTCGCACGAGCGACTGCGGACGTTGCGGCGCACCCGCAGAGACATGTCTCGCCGAGCTCACGATTCGAACGTCAACCCCGCGGAATCATTGGGCCGTTCGTCCGTAACGTACGCACGTGCACGGTGTGCACGCGCGCCACACTGACGCAGTGACGCAGCGACGAGGCGCGAGCGGCGTGGCCATTAATTTTTCGCTACCCTGCGAGCGATCGGCCCGGGGGGTCGAGTAGGATCCGCAAACGTGAGTAGCACCAGTTTTACCGTCAACCTCAGCGATATTCACTTCGTCCTGTTCGACCAACTCGGCATGGACCGCAAGCTCGCGTCGATTGAGGCGTTTGCCGACTTTGACCGCGAAGTCTACGAAGCGACGCTCGCAGAAGGCAAACGGATCGCCGAAGAAAAACTTGCCCCGATCAACGGTCCGGGCGACCGCCAAGGTTGTACGCTCGACGACGACGGCAATGTCACGACGCCTGAGGGCTACCAGGAAGCCTGGCAAACCCTGGCCGAGGGCGGCTGGATCGCTGTGACAGCCCCTCCCGAACTCGGTGGTTCCGGGATGCCATTCACCATGTCGATGGCGCTCAACAACATGTTCATCGGCGCTGCCATGGCCTTCATGATGTACCCGGGCCTCGGTGCTGCTGCGGCCCGAGTGATTGCCCAACACGGCCCCGAGGACAAGCGCGAGGCATGGGCGAGCCGCATGTTCACCGGTCAATGGGGCGGCACCATGTGCCTCACCGAGTCGGGCGCGGGAAGCTCGGTCGGCGACAACCGGGCCAAGGCAACCCCGACCGAAGAAGAGGGCTGCTACGTCATCGAGGGTGAAAAGATTTTCATCAGCGGGGGAGACCACGACCTCGCCGAAAACATCGTCCATCTGGTGCTTGCACGTACACCGAATGCCGGCAAGGGGACCAAAGGCCTCAGCCTGTTTATGGTGCCCAAATTCCTAGTCGACGCCGATTGTAACCTCGGCGATCGCAACGGCGCCCACGTGTTGGGCATCGAGCACAAAATGGGGATCAACGGCTCTGCGACCTGTACGGTGGGATTTGGCTCGCGCGGGCGGTGTTTGGGATGGATCGTCGGCGAGGAAAACCAAGGTATCGAGCTGATGTTCCTGATGATGAACGAGGCCCGGATCGGTGTGGGTACACAGGGGATGGCACTGGCGACGGCCGCCTACCGCTACTCTCTTCACTACGCCAACGAGCGCATTCAAGGCACCCCGCTGCGCGATGCGAGAAACCCCGATGCCCAGCGGGTCCCGATCGTCCAACACCCGGATGTGCGAAGGATGCTGATGCAACAAAAAGTGCTCAGCGAAACCATGCGCTCGCTGTGCTACAAACTCGCGCTCTACGCAGATCTCGCTGAACACAGCGACGATCCCGAGGAACGCAAGCGCCTCAAAGGGCGGGTCGACCTGTTGGTCCCGATTCAAAAAGCGATGTGTACCGACCTCGGGTACGAGGTCGCAACGCTCGCAGTCCAAGTGTACGGGGGGTACGGGTTCATCCAAGAATTCCCGGTCGAGCAACTGGTACGCGATAGCAAGATCACGTCGATCTACGAGGGGACCAACGGCATCCAGGCCCTCGACCTCCTCGGTCGCAAGATGCGGATCGGCAGCGGAGCGCTTTTTATCGACTGGATGCAGGAGGCCGAGGCGTTCTTGCGCGACGCGGCCAAGGCCGGGTTTATCGAGCAAACCGCCTCGATCGGGAAGGCGGTCCAAGCCCTCGCAGCGACCTCCATGCACCTCGCCAACCTCGGCCGCACCCGCCAAATCGAACCTGCGTTTGTCCAAGCCTGCCCGTTTTTGCGGATGTTTGGCTACGTATTATTGGCGATCGAGGCGGTCGACCAGGCAGTGGTCGCCAAACAGTTGATCGAATCTCGGGGAGACTCTCCGGAGCTACAGGCCAAAATTCTCGGACTCGACTTCTACGTCAAGTCGGTTTTGCCGCAAGCGATCGCGCTGGCGAAGTCGATCCAGTCCGGCGATACATCCTGCCTCGACCCATCGCTGTTCCAAGTCTGAAGAACAGTCGGTGGTTGCCTCGAGCGTCGCCAGAACGAAGCGCAGATGGTGCTTTCGCGTGCGACTGCACTGCAAGATTCGCGGGGCCCGACGGCGGTAGAATCGGCGAGTACGTCAACGAGTGTAAATACAACAGTGCGACGACTTCAACTGCGAAGCCGTCGCACTCGAGTCTGCGCACTCGAGTCTGCGCAGACCTACTCGCTCCAAGTCCCGACGAAACCGTCTGGGCAAGAAACCGGCATGGTTGAGATCGTCGACAACGTCGGATTGACCACTGCACTCACCTTGTAGGCGACGAAGTCGTGGCACGTGTCGCGGGTTGCGAAGTTGAGAGACAAGTTGCTCGAGACACCGGTGAGGTTGATCGCCGCTCCTGCGAGTCGCTGCGCAGCTTCTTGAACACCGGGCGAGGTGCCGATTGCGACCTCAATGCCGTTGACGTCGACTAGTTGTTGGAGACCAGCGGCCACGTTGGGGCCCGAAGTCGATGACCTCGAGGACGCCGCGAGCAGAGTCATCAGCGTGCTGTCGTATGCGAGTTCGACAAAGTCGCCCGCCGTGCTACCCGGGAACTCGCTCGTTAGCCGGGTGCGGAAGTCACTCGATGCGACCGGGTTACTCGGAATGTTGGGCGCAACGATTTCGAGGCTATCGATCAGGTCCTGGGCGCTGGAGCCGAGCATGGTGACGGCCTTGAGCACCGCGTTGGCGCCTCGCTCGGTCACCATGATCCGCTGCGGTATCGGGGCCTGTTGGGTGACAAACTCAACCAAGATATCGGCGATCTCGTCGCCGCCGATCATCAAGTAGAGGTCTGGGAGATCTTGCTTGGGGAGCAGGCTGACGATATCGGCCGCGGACAACTGCGAGTTGTACAGCAGGTTCTCTTGAGCGGGGGCGATATTGCCGTCAAATGCTCCGAACACCGATTCTGCGTAGTCTCCCTGGCTCTCGTTGCCGTAGAGCACAAGGGCCTTATTGACGCCAAGACCTTGGGCGCGGGCTTTGATCGCCGCGGCGCGACGCTCTGCGCCCGCGCTGCCCCGCCACACGACACCGAAGTTGTCGCCACCGACGGGACCGACCGCACCGGGTGAGATTGTAAATGCATTGACCCCACCGGCGACCGAGACACCGGCGACCCGCTTGAATGCACTGTCCTCGATAGGTCCGATGATCCCGGCGACGCCGACTCCGACAATGTCGCCATCGACTTCTTTGCCCGCGAGGTAGCTGGCGGCGGCCTCGGCTTGGGACAGGCTTCCCCCGGAGTCACAGCGGATCCAGGCGACCTTCCGATCTGAAATCGATGCAGATTCATTGAAGTCCTGGATCGCCAGTGCGATCGCATCTTCGACCCCGTTGGCGTAGTCCGCCCCGGAATGAATGATGGAGCCGATGTAGACGACCTCTCCATCACCGCTGGGATAGACAGGCTCGTCGCACGGGGCACCATCGCCGACCTCGAGCTCGAAGCACTCGTTGGACAGACCGCAAATCGAGTTTTCGCTGTGGTTTGCGCAGTCTGCCCGACCTTCACATCCGGGATTTTTGACCTTACAACGAAATTCCGTCTGGTTGCAGTACATCGGCCGGTTGTCGACAAAGTAGATCGCACAATCTTCGTCGGAGCGGCACTCGGTAAAGTCTAGAACGGCAGAGCATGCGCCTGCGCCAAAGGTGAGGAGGAACAATGCGGCCTTCGCCCAGCGTGGTGCCGCGAGTTTTGGAGTCGCTTCGTGCATCGAAAAAACCTTGGAAAAACCTTGTGCGTTCGTCGTCGATACGGTCGGGTTAGAAGCGGCCGGTCAGACCGAAGCCCGTCGGCGATACTTGTGGGCGTACCGATGCCCGTTGGGTTTGGCCTGCCTTTTCCTGTGGAATCGCGATCAGGATGATGCCCGTCACTGCGAGCACACCACCGATTCCAAACATCACATCGGCGCCAGTGGAGAAGTTGCGTCCGCGGGCCTCGATGATCCGGCGCTCGTTGATATCTGGCGCCGTCTCGTCGAGTGAACCGTGGATGTTGCGGGCCAATCCCCCCATGATCGCGCCGACGATCCCGCCAGCGACCCCGACACCCAACAGCGCATAACCAGCCGGACGCAATTTTTTACGGCGATCGGCATTTGGATCGGGGTCGACCTCGGGCGGAACCTGGGGCCCGATTTGGTTCGGGTTTTGGTTGGGGTTGGTACCGGTCCCGTTGAGGTTGTTTTGGTTGGGATCGGTCTGGTTGGGATCGGTCTGCGGATTGGTGTTGGGGTTGTCGGGCTGCTTGTCTTCGGGCGGCTTATTTTTTTCTTCGTTGAGTTTGATGAGCTCGCGCAGCAGGGCGAGGCGCTTGAGTGCGGCTTGGCGGGCGTCGTAGTCGGCCGAGGTGTCGGCGATGAAGCGTTCGTAGTACTTGACCGCTTCTTCGTTCTTGCCCCACTCCTCGTAGATCCGGCCGATGTTGAACAGGATATTTGGTTCGGGTCGGATCTCGAAGGCGCGTTCAAACAGGGCGATGGCCGAGGCGTACTCCTCTTTTTCGTACTGCTCGCCGGCCTTTTCTGTCAGCTGGTCGTAGGCGTCGTCCTCCTCGTCAACAACAGCCATCGCCGGGAGAGTAGCGGCTGCTGCGGGTTGGACTTGAACGCCCGCCATGAACACGGACGCGCTCAGGAGCGTGAGAAGATGTTTTTGCATACTCATTGATTTCCCGTAACTGGGGGTTTCAAGGGGCTGGGATATCGAGTTATGTCGGCAACAGGCCGGTGGATTTTTTCTTTTTCTTCTTCGTCGTCGTCGGAGGTGTCTTCTTGACGGTCGACGTGTTGTTGGTGCTCGTAGCCTTTTTCTTCTTCTTTTTGGTGTTGGTGCCAGACGGATTCGACGGCGTCTGTGGTGGAGACGTGGCGACCACACCACCGGCCTTTTTCTCGAGCGAGACCTCGACCGGAACATCTTGGCTATCACCGACCGTCACCTGAGAGGTCTTCGACTCGAAGCCTGCGGCAGTGATTTCGAGCTCGTAGGTCCCGACCGACAGGGGGTAGAACATCGGTGCGTTGCCGACAACTTTCCCATCGATCCACACCGAAGCCCCTGAGGGGACGGTGTTGACGGTGATAAACCCATACTTGCCCGCGGGTGGAGTGCGACCCCCGAAGAACTCGCGGATCTTGGCGAGCGCATCTTGGTTGGTCGGATCGAGCCCGTACGCCGCCTGGTACTGGGCGAGCGCTTTCGTTGTATCACCACTTTGTTCGAACTCGCGGGCGCGGGCCATGGTTTCAAACACGACGATCCGCGTGCGTTGTTCGCCGATGGCTTTGGTCATCCCCGCACCGGCGAACGCGGCCTCGTTGGTATCGAGGATCTCCTTGGCTTGGCTGACTTGGCCGCGGTCGATAAGCCCGCGCACCTCGTCGAGTTTGGCCTGGACATCGACCTGACCATCGGAACCGTCGGCGACGGGTGCGGGCCCGGCGGTCGCAACCGGCTGCACAACCCCCTCGGTGCCCTTGTCCTTGTCGTCGAGGATGATGAACAGGGCGAGCACGACGGCGACGATCGCGAGACCGACCATGATCGGCGTCTCGTTTTTGCTGCGCACATGGACGACGCGATTGCCCTCTGGGTCGATGACACTCGAGGTGACCGAATGTCCCTGGGACTCGAGTTCGCGGCGTTGTGATTCGGTCAGCCCGGGTGGAGGTGGTTGTTGGGTCGGAATCGGCGGCACACCGACGGGGACGCGGGCCGACGGGGTCGACGACGGAGCCCGCGGCTGGCGGGGAAAACTGCCGACCTGGATGTCGTCGGGGCTCGGCACGTCTTCTTCGAGTGCTTCGGAGTCGAGCTCCTCGATCTCGGGCTCGGCCCGCTGGGACTTCGGCAGCGCGCGGGGCAACCGAAACATCGAAAACGGGACCTGGTCGATCAGACCTTCGACAACTTCATTGGCATCGGTCGGCCGATCGTCGCGTTTTTTCTCGAGGCAGCGCCCGATCAGTTCGACCACGCCCTGGGGAACCTTGTGGCCCTCGGGCAACAGACCCGACAACGGCTTCGGCTTTTCGTTGACGTGCTTGTACAAGACCGACATATCGGACTCGGAAGCGAACGGCATCACCCCCGAAAGCATGTAGTAGAACAGAATGCCTACTGCATATACATCGACACGCTGATCTGCTCGCTCGCCCTGGATCTGCTCGGGCGAGAGACACTGCGGGGTACCGAGCACGTTTTGTTTGGTGATGTCCGAAGAGCCAGACACCAACTTCGCCAAACCGAAGTCGAGGATCTTGACGTAGTTGGCCCGCCCCTGACGCTCGCACAACATGATGTTGGACGGCTTGATGTCGCGGTGAATGATCCCACGGGAGTGGGCCTCGCCGAGGCCTTTGAGCACCTGCGCGGCGATCGGTACAAACTCGTTGAGTTCGAGCCTCTCCTTGCGTTTGACGTGTTGCCCGAGGGTTTCCCCTTCGACCAGCTCCATCACGATGAAGGCCCTGCCCTCGACGTTGCCGAAGTCGAGGATCGTGACGATATTTGGATGTTGCAAACTGCTGAGACCGGAGGCCTCGCGTTCGAACCGCGCGAGTGCTTCGGTGTCACCGACCCAGTCGGGTGCGAGGATCTTGATGACCACCTTGCGGCGAACATCGAGTTGCAACGCCCGGTAGACAACGCCCATCCCCCCACGACCGAGTCGACGTTCGATGCTGTAGCGGCCGGCGAACGTGGTCCCAATCAGTGGATCGTTATGCCTTGGATTATTGGGTTTGCTCATGACGCGTCGCCCTAGACGCTAACACAACCCCGGCCCGCACGGCCGATCTTCGGCGCATGTCAGCCATGCGTACAATCGCCCTAGGCCGGAAGCCTCACGCAGGTTGCGACCCCATGGCAAAGGCGCGCAACCATTCGATGGGTCGCGCACGCGCAGCGAGAGCACGTTCAATGGTTGCGTGCACTTGCAAGGCTTCGCCCGCAGCCGGAAGACCCGAGCCAGATCGGTTGCCGTCTCCGTGCGTACAACGGTCGGCGACATCGGTTTGTGCAACCGTTGTCATCCACCCCCAATATCGCGTGACCCTACAATCACTGGCGCAGGCCACGGTTGTGCTGCACCCGCTTTGTCGAGAAACCACGCATTCACCGCGATGCCAAAGCTCGGTGAGAAATCCGGACTGGGGGGTTCACCGGCCGGCGGAGATGTGTGCATAATCCGCCCGTGCCGGAATTGAGTTTTGCGAAGAACGTCCGATCTCTCCTCAAAGGATGCCGAAGCGTCCTCGTCATTGCGTCCAAGGGCCGGTTTGACAGCCGTAAGTTTCCCGACATCCTGCCCGAAGCCGCCAGCGACACGGTGATTGCCCTCGCCAAGGACACCTCGCCGGGTGACATGGGAGCGACAGCCAGCTCGCTCAACCCTTCGCCGCCCAAGAAAATTTGTATCGGCGTCCTGCCCGATACCGGCTCCCGCTACAACAGCGCCGCCCGAGCCGAAGCGATCCGCAGGGTCACCGCCGGAGCCAGCCACGCGTCCGAGGGCAAGGTCGGGGTCATCTTGATCCTCGAAGACGAGTCCCACGTGTTGTCGGCTTGCAATGCGGTCGGGCGCGCCTTCCCCCACTACAACCGCAAACACTCGGACTCCAAAGGTCGCAAGATCCAGGTGATCGCCGTCGATGCCGACGGGGTTGTTGTGCCGGTGACCAATGTCGTCCGCAGCACGGTCGAGGCGACCCGCGATTCGCAAGAGTTGGTCGATACACCGCCGACCGACCTCGATCCAGCGAGCTACGAAAAACGCATCCGCGAACTCCTCAAGCCATTGCGCCGGGTCAAGATCAAGTCGATCGTCGGCGAAGCCCTCGTCAAGCAGGGGATGATGGGGATCCACTCGGTCGGACGTGCGGCCGTGTCTGCGCCGCGACTTGTGCTGGCGACCTACACCCCTCCCCGCGGCAAAGGTAGTGGCAAGCACATCGCGCTCGTCGGCAAGGGCGTCACCTACGACACGGGCGGACTCAACCTCAAGATCAGCGGCAACATGTCGCGGATGAAGTGCGACATGGGTGGCTCCGCTGCTGTCCTCGGAGCGTTTCGCGTGCTCGCCAGCAACAACAGCCCGCACCGCCTGAGCCTGCTGATGTGCCTAGCTGAAAATGCGATCGGCCCGGCATCGTACAAACCCGACGATATCTTGCTGATGCACTCCGGCAAGACGGTCGAGATCAACAACACCGACGCCGAAGGTCGACTGTTGCTCGCCGACGGCGTCAGCTATGCGTCGCGCGACCTCAAGGCCGATATCGTGTTCGACGCGGCGACCCTCACCGGAGCGCAGATGATCTCGACAGGTGTCCTGCACGCGGCGATCGTCTGCAATGACGGCGATCTCGAAAAAACCGTGGTCGAGGCCGGCACCATCTCCGGCGACCTCGCCCACCCGCTGCCGTTTGCCCCCGAGTTTTTCAAGAGCGAGTTCCACAGCGAAGTCGCAGACATGTGCAACTCGGTCCGCAACCGGATGAATGCGCAATCGGCCTGTGCCGCACAGTTCGTGTATTCGCAAATGGAGGGCACCGACGCCCAGTGGTGTCACATCGACCTCGCAGGCCCGGCATTCCCCAAGATGCGGGCGACCGGGTATGGTGTGGCCCTGATCTCCGAAGCGATTCGCAATCTGTGACCAAACGGTTGTCGCTGACAACAACGGCCCCGGATCCGGATCTGGGGCCGTTTTTGTATCTGCATGATTTGTAGTAGCAAGTTGTTTGCGCCCACGACTCGGCAGCTCACAAACGGACTCCCCGTTTGCCTCCACTCCCCCGTGCGCATCCTGTGAGGACTTCGCAAGCGCGAGCGTGACAACCCGGTGCATATCGACCGCCCGGAGAATGTGCGCGCGAAACCTGCAACCGACCCACAACCGCGTGCGAGAACAGGCGGGTCGTCCTTCGGCAACCGTCGATTTTCCGCTACCCTGCTCTGCGTGAAATCCGTAGCCGAATACAACCTACCCGACGACTGGGCTGTGGCCCTCGGCCCCGAACTCGAAAAACCGTACTTTCAACGGCTCAAACAATTCGTGGCCGACGAACGCAAACAACAGGAGATTTTTCCGCCTCCCGAGGACGTGTTTCAGGCATTTGAGTTGGTGCCGTACGACAAGGTCTCGGTGGTGTTACTCGGCCAAGATCCCTACCACGACAACGGCCAGGCCCACGGGTTGTGTTTTTCGGTTCGCCCGGGGATCAAAGTCCCACCTTCCCTGGTCAACATGTACAAAGAGCTAGAGTCCGATCTCGGCCACCCGCGGCCCAACCACGGCTATCTGGTCGACTGGGCCAAGCAGGGAATCCTGATGCTCAACGCCGTCCTCACCGTGCGGGCACACAAGGCCAACTCACACAAGGGTAAGGGCTGGGAGAAGTTCACCGATGCCGTGATCCGCACACTGAGTGCCGATCCGCGTCCGATCGTGTTTGTCCTGTGGGGCGGCTACGCAAAGAAAAAAACCAAACTGATCGACAGCGAGCAAAACGCGATCATCCAGGGCACCCACCCCTCGCCACTCTCGGCCCGCAACGGGTTTTTCGGCAGCCGCCCCTACTCCGCGATCAACGAAAAACTCGAGGAGTTTGGTCACCCGACGATCGACTGGCGCCTCGACAATATTTGAGTTGGATTTCACAGACCCAACAAACATTCGGCACCCGGACCAGGCACCCACCCATCGGGCGGATCCCTGGCACGGATGCCGAAATAAGTTGTAAGTTCAAATAAAACGATGGATGGAAACTCAGTTGGGCAACATCGGCCGACTCGGACCCGGGGTCCGTCCCGTTGAAAAAATCCGGTCGAGAGTGTGTTGGACGTCGGTCGTCAGCTGGGTCGAGCGACCGACCGCAGCGAGGAAGCAAGGTTGCCCGCGGACACGGACACGCCAGGTCTGAATCGGGCGACCACGGGTCACGCGGGCGACGACTCTGGGACTGAGCGCAGAAGGATGTTCGGCGACGAGTGGTGCCAACGCAGCCAGTCGACTGTCCCGCTCACTGCCCTCCGACCCGAGGACAAACATCCCCTCGCGGCTGGCGAGCACCATATGGTCGAGCTGTTTCCGCGCAACCATGCTTTTGAGATAGAGGCTGGCAGCTTCCCAAGGAATGGAGCTCCGCTCGGTCCGTCGTTCGATCATCATTGGCTCCGATGTAGGCACAGGTAATCTTATGTCGGTCCTTCGAATGGCCGCAAAAAATTGGGTCAAACTCGGCCAAAGTGAAAACGCGCATTCGTCTTGACTCGACCAAGGCGCGGAAGCGTGACTGACGCGACCGACTCGTCGAGCCAGCACCCCTTACCTCGGCCCTGACTAATTTGCATATGCATTGAATCCCGAGTTCCGGGCGCCCCGTCGTGCGATCGAGTGGGCGACAGCTCGGCGTCACACATCACCGAGGCGAGCGCACGGCGAGGTCGCAGTCAGACAGCGTCGCTCACACTGGCGAAGTTGAAGCCCTCCACCACCATCGGCGGCACCACGGCGACGCCTCCGTAGCGCGACACAACCCGCTTGGGCAGCCCCACCGCCAAGGTGTTTTTGAGCAGTGTCACCGGGCTGTCGTTGTAGCGCATGTTCTTGAGCGAGCGCGTAATCTTGCCGTTTTTGATCTCAAACGTCCCGTCGCGTGTCAGCCCGGTGGCGAGGATCGTCCGCGGGTCGAGCATGCGGTTGTAGAAAAATCGCGTGACCAACACACCGGACTCGATCCCCCGCATGAGGTCGAGTAGGGTCTTGGTGGTCCCCTGCATATGCATTGAATTCGGTTGCGGAAGCGGCTTGATCCCCTGCTTCTTGGCCCAGTAGCGCGAGGTTGCCAGGGTCTCTAGTTTGCCCCGTTTGATCCACGTGACGCGCTCGAGCGGCTGGCCATCTCCGGCAAACGGGCGCGAAGGGTGAAGCCGGTGGAACGGATCGCTGCGGATCGTGATGCTCGGGTGAAACAATGTCTCGCCGACCCGATTGCCACCGCCAGGTTTGGAGAAGTAACTACGGCCCTCGTCGGCGCTCCGGCTCGCCAGCGACCAACTGAGAAAGCCCAACAGGTCGCCGACTGCCTGGGGCTCGAGCAATACGACGTGACGGCCTGGCTTGAGCTCGGTCGGCTTGCTCGACATCTCGGCTTTGTCGGCCGCAGCTGTGGCCACCGCGTCAGGGTCGAGTCCGGCCACTGCGTGGTGACAATCACCTGCCCAGCCGCTGCCGGTCCCATCCTTGGTGCGGCAGGTTTGTGTGATCTCGACTTGGGTCTGCTGGTGAAAGGCAAACAAACCGGCGGAGCTCGCAACGGCCTCGGCACTCTGCGTCGCCATCACGAGGCCAGCCGTCGTCAACTTGCGCAGGTTGGCCCCGCGGATCAACTTGGCGGCGAGGTTGGCCCTGCCTTCAGCATCGAGTTTGGCGGTTTTGGCATCGTAGGCCGATTCACTTTTTGTGTAGGTCTGGGGGCCTAACGGGGGCATGTACTCAGGATCGACCGGGGACAGTCGGCACAGTTCTTCGGCGCGGGAAACCAGCTTGGCCAGGCCACTGGAACTCACATCATTGCCGCTCACCGTTGCTGTGCGACCGCCCTCGCTTACGCTGATCGAGACCCCCAGACTCTCGACCTCCCCCGCGGTCGTCGCGTGGTTGTTGGCAAATCGCAGGTTGCCCTCGCGCTGTTCATGTACATGCACGAGTACCTCGGGCATGGTCGCTGCCTTGAGGACCGCATCGGTGATCGACTTGAGGCGTTGACGGGCAGGCTTAGCCACCGAGCACCTCCAAAAGCCGGGCCGTGAAAACGTTCAGTTGTTGCAAGTGCATCTTCATCGGTCTCCCCCGGTGTTGAGGATGTTGACGGTAAACCGCGCGGGCGGGCATCCGTGGCTGACGGCGTTGGACTGAGGCGGTTCGCCCTTGCCATCGGAAAAGCTGCCGCCCAACCGGTAGGTCCCCTCCCCGCCCAACATGTCGCAGGACTGCCAGAACTCGGCCGTATTGGACTGGTAGGCCACATCCCGCAGCGGCCGGGTCAGGCGTCCATTTTTGATTTCCCAAAAGAACTGGCCGCCGAATTGGAAGTTGTAGCGCTGATGGTCGATCGACCAGCTTCCGCGCCCGGTGATCAAAATTCCGTCGTCGGTGGCGGCGATCAGATCTTCGGTTGTGTAGCCCTCGCTACCGGGCTGGAGACTGATGTTGGGCATGCGTTGAAACGGCACACTCGCGTAACTGTCGGCGTAGGAACATCCGCGACTTCGTTTTTCACCGATCCAACTGGCCTGGTCGCGGGTCGTCTGCCACCCGACCAACATCCCGTCTTTGACGATCGGCCACTTGCCCGCAGGGACAGCCTCGTCGTCCCATCCCGTGGTGGCCAGGCCGCCGGTCTGGGTGCGGTCGGCTACCAGCTGCACGATGTCGGAGCCGATGCGAAAGCGACCTGTCATTTCGGGTTTGAGAAAACTTGTACCTGCATAGTTCGCCTCGAGTCCGCGGGCGCGGTCGAGTTCGGTGGGGTGGCCGATGCTCTCGTGAATCGTCAGCCACAGGTTGGTCGGGGCCAGGACCACGGTGCGTTTGCCGGGCTCGACCGATTTGGCGTGGAGTTTTTGCACGGCCTGGGTGCCGATTTCGCGGGCAGCTCCAATGAAGTCGGCCGCGGTAGCGTGCTCCCAACCGGCGAGCATCGGCTGCACTTCGTGGTCGCGCGAGGTGAATCGGCCCCGCCGACGATCGACTGCAGTGGCCGAAAACCCGGGCATGACGCGGAGGAACACCTGATGGATCCGCGAACCTTCGCTTGTGAGCAGCAACTTTTCCTCACGCACAGCCAGCGACTGGGCGCGGATGTGCCGGACCCCCGGAACTTTGAGACAGGTTTGGGCGGCGTCGATGAGGTAACTGGCCTTGTCCTGCAGCGGGACGGTGAACGGGTCGATCTCAAACGGCGACACCCAGGTGCCCTGAATCGCGGGGGTGGGCGCGAGTTCGACGGGCTGGGGCATCAACATCGCGTTGCGCTTGGCGATCGCTACCGCCTGTTTGGCGATCCGGACGATCGATTTTTTGTCGAGCCTCGAGGTTGCGGCGAATCCCCAGGCACCCTCGGCGATGACCCGGATCCCGAGCCCGTACTCGTCGCTGAAGTCGGTACCGGCGATGTGATCGTCACGCACACTCACCCGCTCGCGCTTCCACAATACGAGTCGACAATCGGCATAGCTGGCACCCGACTTCGTGGCGGTGTCGAGCGCGAGTTGGGCGAGCGGTTCATCCTTGACGATGGTGCTCGCCGCAATGATGGCGGCTGCTTTGGGGTCGCTCGCCGCGGTTGCGGGTGCCGGCTTTCGACTCCCCTGGGGGGCCGCCCACAGACGCCCCGGTAACAGGAGCCCCGCCGACGCGAGGCCAGAGACAGCCATGAACTTGCGCCGAGAGCTTTGCATGTGCGCGGATGATACCGGAAAATCCGCGCCAGTTTGTCAACGCGACAGACCGTGGTTTTCCGTCGGCGACCGGATGGAGGCGCCGGCGTCGTTGCAACCTGAGTCCCAAAACGAGTAACTAACGCGCCCGGCTGGCGTTGAACGATCCGTCAACCTCGAGCTGCGGGCGAGAACGTTCGCAAAAATTTGCTCATACATTGACTTTGCCCAATGTTCGCTCGCAAATGCCCGTTTCAACAAACTTGCTCAGTTCGGCATAACCTCGGTCGTTTCGCGGTACCGACTGCGATCGATGATTCACTCCCGACGACTCGTACATTTACTTACATAACTGGCGTTCACACGCGAATGCGTCCACACTCCGCCCGAGCACGAGCCCGAAATCGGGAGCGATTTTGCTGGCGGCTTGTGCCCCCCACCAACTTCCAACAAGTGAGTTCCACATGCGCAAAACATCCCTGCTGTTGATGGCTGCCCTGCTTGCCACCGCGACGACCGCCTGCGACGACAAGTCCGCGGACAAGGCTGCGGCGGACAAGACCGCGAAGGCCGAGAAGCCCGCCGAAAAACCCGCCGAAAAACCGGCTGA
Organism: uncultured Nannocystaceae bacterium; assembly: GCA_964621785.1. GTDB lineage: Bacteria > Myxococcota_A > Polyangia > Nannocystales > Nannocystaceae > JACKDW01. The sequence goes on along the minus strand of CAZUPD010000010.1, from coordinate 68,156 downwards.
AAAACCCGCCACCGAAAAACCCGATGACCGCGTGCTGGCCGACAGCGGCCTCGGCATCGGAGGCAAGTTCAAGGCGTTCGATATCGTCAACTGCGACTCGGGCGACAAGTACTGCCAGGTCTGCAAGTTCGGCGGCAGTCCCAAGATCATGGCCGTCGGCACCATCGATGACCCCGAGTTCAAAAACGACATCCAAAACATCGATGCCCTGGTCAAGAAGTACGGCGAGGACAAGGTCAAGGCGTTCGCGGTGGTCACCGACATCCAAGACGGCAAGGCCGTCACCCCAATCGCCAACAAAGATGACCTCCAAGCCAAGGCCAAGGCCCTGCGGACCGAGCTCAATGTCTCGATCCCCGTGGTGATCCCGGCAGCCGAGGGCGATCAGCCGAACGCGGCGTTCGACGACTACTACAACATCACCAAGAGCCGGACGCTGATGTTCGCCGACGGCAAAAATGCGGTGAAGTACTCGGCGGTCGCCCCCAGCGATCTGGCCGAACTGCACAAGGCGATCGAGGGCGTGCTCGGAGGAGCTGCTCCGGCTGAGAAGACCGGCTAAACGTCGATCGTTTCACACACAAACCGGGGCTTGCGGGCTCCGGTTTTTCGTTGGTTGCGACCTGCGGCTCACAGTTCGTCGAGCTCTTCAGGGTCGACCGAGTGCATCCTTCGCCTGATCTCGCAATACAAGGTGTCGTCCTCGATCAGGACCACGTATTTCGACCAACGCTTACTCGGTTTTTGTCGCGACGGCTCGACTCCCCACCACATCCCGGTACACTGCGCCGGATGCCCGAGCCGGCAAATCCGCCCGAGACCTCTGCAGGTGTGTCCGCATCTCCGGCTGCGCGCCGAGCTGTCGGGCACAAGTTGTTGGCGGAGCCGGGAAAACTGTGGAGTGCCCTGCCGATAGAATGGCCGACCGCGACCGAGGCCGACCGCCTCGCCGAAGCTGCGGGCGACCGCGAGATCACACAACTTCCGGGGACCGGTTGGCGGTTTGTGTACACGATCTTGCAACTGCTCAAAAATCCGCGGAGGAGCTTTGACCACGTCCACGAACCTGTCTCCCACGGTGCGGTGCTCAAACTGCTCGTCGGGCTGCGACTGCCGCTGTGGTTGGTCACCGTCGGCATCCTCGCGCCGACGCTCGGGGCGGATCCCGACCCGTTTGTGTTGCGCCCCGTCCACGACATCCTCGATCCACAACTGGTTTCCGCGCTGTCGCTGTGGCTGCTGTTGATGATCCCAGTCGGGCTGCCAGCGCTCTACTTCGCTAGCGGTCTGACGACCCACGTCGCGCTCACTTTGACCGGAGGCGCACCGCGGTCGATCGCGGCGAGTATGCGGGCGACCGGGTATGCGATGGCACTGCCGCTGCTGATCGTCTCGGTGCTCGATCTGATTCTCTACACCGATATCTTCCCCCTGCATTCGACATTTTATTTCTACGGGCTGGCGATGTTGGCCCTGATCTACATCCGTCAACTGTCCTACGCACTCGCCGGTACCCACAACATTTCGCTGCTGCGGTGTGTGTTTGTCTCGCTGGTGCCGGTGGTGGTTGTCGCCGGCCTGACGTTCGCACGCGGCTATTTGCTGCTGGCCGACTTTCCCGGATGGGCGCCGCACCTGGGGTCGAAGTACTTCATTCCGTAGCAGGCTGGGCTGGCCGTGGAGTTGTGACGTCGTTCTCGACTCCAACTGTGACATCCCCGACACCTTCGATGTGATCGCAAGCGGGGGGGTTCACAAACCCTCCGCGGTCGGCCTACCCTTCGATCCGTGGTTGTTCGTCTCCTCCCCGCTCGCCCCACCTTTTGGCTGACCTGTGCCCTGCTCGCGTTTGCCTCGATCGGTGAGATTGCGTGCACACAGACTTCGGGACCACCGCGCCACTACGAAGATCCCAAGCATATGATCGAGGTCTTCGACGATGCCGAGCGCGATGCGTGGACCAAACCCGACCAAGTGATTCGCGCCCTCCAGATCGACAACCCCGACGCGGTCGTGGCCGACATCGGTGCCGGTTCTGGTTACTTCTCATGGCGACTTGCGCGGGAAGTTCCGGGCGGCAAAGTCTACGCGGTCGACATCGACGACACTTTTCGCGAGCACATCGAAACAAACCGCGAAGCCTGGGGCACCCCCAACATCGAGCCCCACCTCGCGTTTTTCGACGACCCCGCGCTCCCCGAGCAGGCCCTCGACATGATTTTCATGTCCAACACCTACTCGTACATTCGCGACCGTGTCAGCTACCTCGAAAAATTGCGTTCGGCCCTCAAACCCGGTGGGACACTGATCTTGATCAGCTTTAAGCCCGAGAGCGATGCGCCCCCCGAGATTGCTCCCGAGACCAAGTACCGTGTGCCCAAGGCCACTGCGCTCAGCGAGTTACGTCAGGCAGGCTTCGAGCTGGAGCGGGAGGAAACCTTCCTCCCCTACCAGTACTTCCTGATCCTGAAGCTGACACGTTAATGACTGCAACCGCGACTGCGACTGCCCGCCCCCTCTCCCTTCACATTTCCACCACCGCGCTCGACGACGCGCTCACGCGTTCGCTTCGCCACCTCGCCGACGTCCAAGCTCCGCGAGGATCGTTTGGTGGCGAAGTGGTGTGGAACACCATGCTGATCTCGCAATACGTGATCATGCAATTTCTTTTGGGCCGCGCGATCGACCCGCAGCGCACACAGCGACTGCTGACCAGTTTTCGCCGCCAGCAGCAGCCCGACGGTGGGTTTGCCATGCACCCCCACAGCGGGAGTTATCTGTTTCACACAACTCTTGCCTATACATCCATTCGATTGCTCGGTGTCGACAACCAGGACCCGATGGCCAGCCGTGCGCGGTGCTGGCTCCTCGGCCACGGCGGGGTGCAAAAGCTGCCCGCCTGGGGACGGGTGTGGATGGCCCTGCTCGGCCTTCACCCGTGGGAAGCGATCCACGCCATCGCGCCCGAGTTGTGGCGACTCCCCAAGTCGGCTCCCGCGCACCCGCGACGCCTGTACTGCCACATGCGATTGATCTATCTCGGGCTCTCGTACCTCCACGGTGCCCGTTTGACTGCCCCCGCGACCGCGGTGACCGAGGCACTGCGCGACGAGTTGTTTCCCGGGGGCTATGACCCGCGAAGCTTCGATCCCGGTCGAGTGGCATCCACCGACCTGTTCGAAGATCCAGGTCCCCTCCTGCGCGGTGCATTTGGTCTGCTCGACGCCGCCGATCGCCTGATACCCAAACGCGTGCGCCGGCACGCCCTGCAAACCGCGATCGACCACATGCTGTTTGAACTGCGCAGCACCGACTACGTGTGCCTGAGCCCGGTCAACGGGATGTTGTTTTGCCTCGCGCTTCACCATCACAACCCCACGCACCCCGAACTCGATCGGGCTGTCGCAGGCCTCGAATATTGGATGTGGGAAGACGAGCACGAAGGCATGCGGATCGCCGGGGCTCGCAGTGATATTTGGGACACGAGTTTCTTGTTGCAGGCCCTCGCCGACGTGCCGCCACATCCACATGCAGATGCAATTAAGCTGCGTGCACGTCCGTGGCTGGCCGCCGCCCAACTGCGGCGAGATATTCCAAACGGTGCTTCCTACCATCGGGCGCCGGCCCGTGGAGGTTGGGGATTTGCCGACGAGCGGCACCCATGGCCGGTCAGCGACTGCACGGCCGAAGCCCTTGAAGCTCTGCTCGAGACCCGGCATCCGGTGGCCAGTGAGCGCATCGTGTGGGCCGTGGAGTTCATCCTCCACCGACAAAATCCCGACGGCGGTTTTGGTTCCTACGAACCCCGCCGCGGCACCACGTTGCTGCGTCATTTCAACCCCTCCGAGCTCTACGGAAGTTGCATGATCGAAGGCAGCTACGTCGAGTGCACCGGAAGTTGCTTGCGCGGCCTTGCAACGGCACGCAAACACCTCGGAGCCAAACTGCCCGCCCGCCTGCACACACGGATCGAACAGGCGATCGCCCGCGGGACCCGGACATTGCTCCGCAGCCAACACAAAAACGGCGCCTGGGCGGGGTTTTGGGGCATCCACTTCACCTACGGGACCTTCTTTGTCGTCCGCGGATTGCGGGCCAGCGGCTTGCCTGTCCAGCATCATGCGTTTGAGCGGGCGACCCGGTGGCTGCTGTCCAATCAACGCCCCGACGGCGGATGGGGGGAGAGTTTTCGCGGACTCCACAACGGCGAGCCTGTTCCCTTACCCCCGGGCGAACCGAGCCTGGTCGTCCAGACATCCTGGGCGCTGCTGACCCTGCTCGACCTGCGTCCAGAACAACCGGCCGTAGCCCAAGCGGTCGAACAGGGACTTCAATTCCTGCTCTCGCGCCAACAGGCCGATGGAACCTGGCCCGAAGAACCGGCAAGTGGCGTATTTTTCAATACGGCAGTCCTCGACTATCGCTTGTATCGACAAATTTTCCCGACCTGGGCCCTGGCACGTGCTCGCGCCCACCTGGCCACCTGAAACCTACACCCGTGCTCGCCGAGCTCTGGCTTCACGCAGACTCGCGGTCGCAGCACGTCGACGTTGGGCGGTCGACCGGACCTACAACTCCGAATCGTTCGAATCTTCGCTGTCGACCATCGGCTCGATCTTCTCAACGCTCACGCGGATCACGTGGCGTGCGTCGGCGGCCAGCACCTTAAACCGCAGACGCTCCCAGACGAACACCGAACCGGCGACTGGGATTTGACCGGCCAGACGGGTCAGCAAGTCACCGACGCTGTCGACCCCCTCCATCTCTTCGGCGACCTCGTCGGTCACGAGTTCCTCTTCGACCCGCGTCAAACTGTCTTGGCCATCGAAGTAAAAGAGGCCGCTTTGGGCATTGGCGGACGGAAGAGGTGCGCGGTCGGTTTCGTCGAAGATCTGGCCGACAATCTGCTCGAGCACATCCTCGAGCGTCACCACCCCGACCGTATCGCCGGCATCGTCGACCACGATCCCGAGGTGCACCCGCTGTTCTTTGAACCGCTGCAAGAGATCATGTAGACGCAACGATTCGCTGATGAACACCGGCGGCCGAAGGATCCGGGCAATACTTTCCTCGGGGCCGAGACCGACGAGTTGTTTGATATGCAAGATCCCCTTGATGTTGTCGATGTTGCCCTCGTACACCGGGAGGCGGCTGTGACCCGAGCGGCCGGCGACCTGACTGACGCGCTTGACACCCCAGCTGAGGTCGACCGCGGTCACCTTGTCGACCGGAATCAGGATGTCGCGCACGATCTTGTCTTCGAACCGTACGATTCCCTGAAGTAGCGCGGCCTGTTCGGCAGCGATCGATCCCTCGCGGCGTCCGACCTTGACCAGGTAGCCAATTTCGTCGGTCGTGACCCGATTGAGCGGGCTCAGGTTCTGATCGCCGACCAACCTCCGGACGATAAAGTTGGTGATCTTGGTCAGCAACCACAGAACCGGCGCCATGATTTTGCTGATCACCTGCAGCACCGCCAACGCCGGTAACGCGATCTTTTCGGAGTGGGCTCGGCCGACCGCCTTGGGTGTAATCTCGCCGAAGATCAGCAACAACACGGTGGTGATAAACACTGCGGTTGCGACCGCGTACTCGCCGTACGGACCACCGCCGAAGTGACGGATCGCCAAGGCGGTGACGAGCGCACCCATCAGCGTGTTGGTGATGTTGTTGCCGACTAAGATCGTCGACAACACGCGAACCGGATGATGGACCCACATCCCCATCAGGGTGGAACCGCGCCCCCCAGCTTCGACAATCCGTCGGGCTCGGCGATCATCGAGGCTCGTCACAACGGTCTCGGAGCCGGAAAAAAACATACTCCCGATCAGGCAAAGGAGCACGATTAGCACCTCGAGGGTGTCGGTATCGTCCATGTCGGTCCGGTGGTTGTCTCACCAGTTCGTCCGGCGCGCAAGCGGACCGCTCTTTATGATCGCGGCGTAGGCACTCGCACGGCGAAGGGTTGGGGCCCGACCGACTGTCGAGGGTGGTGCTTGGGTTGTTTTGGCTTCGAGGCTGCTCGCTCGGATTTCTCAGCTGCGGGCTGCAAAGGTGCGTAACTATTGGGCGCGCAATCAAATGAACAAGTCCGACGCACTGGCGGCGTTGTCGCGTGAGCGGAACACATTTACAGCCCGCGGGAGAAAGCTTGGTGAGAAGTTCGGGTTAGCTGCTGCTCGCTCGCCCCGCCTGTTGCGCCAAAAAGCTCGCCAGCGCTTGGGTTCGCTGTCGCAAGCTTGTGAGGCTGCTCCATTCCTGCACACGGTGGAAGAATTTTCCGTACGGGCCGAGACCGTCGATACACGGGACTCCCAAGCCGGCGAGGATGTTGGCATCGGACCCACCTCCTTGAAGCGGGGCGGCTCCTCCCTTGAGACCGGTCGCCAGCGCGTGCGCCTCGTAGGCCTTGCGCAGCGCCTCGTTCCCCGGCGTCGGCTCCATCGGAGGTCGTGTCACGCCGCCCTCGAGGACAAACTTGGTCCGGCGCAAGCGCTCGGGAAACCCCGAACATCCGGCGAACGGATCGGCGAGCATGGCCTCGATCTTCGCGACCACTTCGTCGGCCGAGGCCGTGGTGACAAACCGGGTATCGATCGTCATTTGGGCCTGTTCGGGCACCGTGTTTTTCGCCGTCCCACCGCTGATCAGACCGACATTTGCCGTCACCCCGCCCGCGTAATCGGTGAGCGCCTCGACCTTGTGGACTAAATATGTAAGTGCATGAATCGCGTTGACCCCCGCGGCATGATCGTTGCCTGCGTGGGCAGCCCGTCCCGTAGCCTTGACCGTAAACATCCCACCACCCTTGCGGGCGACGACGATCTTGTCCTCATCGCGACCGGCCTCAAACACCAACGCACCCACAAGGCTCGGGGCCAATTCCTGGTAGAGGCGACGGCTACTAGGTGATCCGACCTCTTCGTCCGAGACCACGATCAAACGCAATGGCAGCCGCGCCAATGTCCCCGGAAACACCTTCTCGAGCGCTTGCAGGGCAAAAAACATCGCACTCAACCCCGACTTCATATCGAGCACGCCCGGACCGCGCACGATGTCCCCGGGATTGCCCGCGGCATCGGTGTCGCGGCTGTAGTGTAAAAACCCGAGTGAACGCGGAAAAACGGTATCGACATGACCGACTAGGGCCAGCGACTTCGCACCTGCTGCTGCCGGCGGTGTGGCGTAGACGCGGTGATCAGCAAACTTGCCGTGTGCGTCGGGAATCTTTGTACACGCAAGCCCGAGCGCAGCCGCCTTGGAGTCAATTAACACAGCCGCCGCTTCCACATCCTCCCGCGCGTAGGTATGGCTCGGTTGTTCGACGAGACGCCGAAACCACGGAACCTGCTCGCGCTCGAAGGCTTCGTCAACCACTGCGAACAACTGTGCCTGCATACAAAAGGGTGTATCACGGGTAGCTTTTGCGCTCCGGCCAAAGTGATTGAACCTCTCGATGGCTTCGAACGACACTTCGTCGTTGCCACTTCGCACCGAGCTAGGCCGGTTCGTCACGCAGGCGAACACTTCGCCGACTTCACGCCGCGGAACCGCTTCACACGCGACGGACCCACAACTTCACCGGGTCAACGCACCGAGCAAACTGCAGTGTGCACGCATTTAGTCGGCGACTAGCGTTGTCCCCGTACTCCCGGGGTCTGCCAGGTGGGCGACAAACCCCGCGGCCCCGAGAATATGCACCGCACGAAGGCCTCGCTTAAGATGTTTGAGGGCCTCCTCGACCTTGGGAATCATCCCGCCGACGATCACCCCCCCGGCGATTGCCTGCCTCGCCTCCTGAGCTGTCAGACGTTCGATCCGCGTCGACGGATCGTCCTTGTTTCGCAGGACACCGACCACTCCGGTGAGCAGATACAGGTCATCGGCTTGCAGGGCCCCCGCGATCGCTGTAGAAATTGTATCTGCATTGATATTATACACCTGACCGTCGGTCCCGACACCGAGGGTATTGACCACCGGCAGCAACCCGCCGGCGAGGAGGTGGCGCAGCAAGGCGGTGCGGATCTCAACGACCTTGCCGACAAAGCCGAAATCGACCGGTTTTCCCTCGCTGCCCGAGACAACCGAAGGCGGGCGTCGGACCGCCGTTACCAATCCATCGCTCACCCCCGAGATACCCACGGCACGGGTGATGCCCGCTCGTCGACACGCCGCCACGACATCGACATTGACCTCGCCCGCCAGTACGTACTTCATCACCTGCAAGGTCGCCGCATCGGTCACCCGACGCCCGCCGACCAGGTTGGGCGTCAACCCCAGGCGTTTGGACAGGGCGCTGCCCTGGGGGCCACCTCCGTGACACACCACCACATGGGCGCCGGCTTCGACTTGCCCACGGATCGCCGCGAGCACCTCGCCCAACGCGGTTCTATCCGCAACCACCTCTCCGCCGAATTTGACAACAATTGTCCGCGTAGGCTCTCGGTTCATGTTCGCCTCCATCAATGTAGCGTCAAGTGGTTCGCCCAGGCTTACGGCCACAACGCAGGTTGATCGATGCCGGTCTGCTCGGGCAACCCAAACATCAAGTTCATCGAAGACACCGCCTGCCCTGCCCCACCCTTGACGAGGTTGTCGAGGGCGGTCGTCACCACGAGCTGGCGTTTTTTTGTCGTCGGGTCGACCGTGCCAAACGTCCATGACAGCTCGGCAAACATACTGCCTTTGATATCCACAACTTCTGCCTGCCCGCCCTCGCCGAGCACACGGACAAACGCCGCCTCGCGGTAAAACGCCTGCATCCACTCCGCGACCTGCTCCCGCGTGATCGCAGCATCAATCTCGACCATGCTATTGGCCAAAATCCCGCGGACCAGGGGCGCCGACACGGGCACAAACTGCAGCGAAAACGCCGGCTCGTGCCCGTTTTTTGTCGCCGCATCGCGCAGCGTCTGCTCGATCTCAGGGGTGTGTTGATGCATCAGAGGTTTGTAGATTTTGAGGTTGTTGGCCCGGAGCGGATGGTGTGTCCCCTCCTTGGCATAGGCGCCCGACCCCGAAGAACCTGTACATGCAACCGTATGGATCGGGCCCCGCAAAACGCCCGCACAGGCCAGCGGCAACATCCCGAGGGCGATGGTGGTGGCAAAGCACCCTGGCGAGGCGACCCATCGAGCACCGGCAATCGCCGCGCGATGGAGCTCGGGCAGACCGTAGACAAATGTCCCCAGTAGATCCGGATGCGGATGTTCAACACCGTAAAACTGTGCATACGCACCGGCGTCGCGAAGACGAAAATCGCCCGACAGGTCGACCACGCGGGCGTCGATCTTCTGAATCTCCGGGGCAAACGTGGCGCTGACCTTGTGAGGCAAGGCCAAAAACACCACGTCCATCCCCTCGGCAGCGGCGGTCAGCGACATTTTTTCGTAGGTCAACCCCGTGGCCGAGAGGTTGCGGTGGACCGCCTCGAGCGGCTCATCGACATGGTCGATGCTCGTCACCCGACACAGCTCAACCCGCGGATGGGCGAGGAGCAGACGGATCAGTTCGGCACCTCCGTACCCGGTACCGCCAGCCACGACAGCGCGAATTTGTTTGGGAGAGTTGGAGACAGTCACCGGCGGATTGTTCCTCGAGCGCGACCACGCCGCCATGCCGAGTGCCCGCATGACAAGCCTGTCAGGGTTACAAAAACGGCCCCACATCCGCCCGGACATTCCCGTCATAGTTCCTAGGATGTCTCCAACTTGATCACAGATGAAGATAACTAAAAGTAAAAAATTTCAAATATTTATATTTTCGGCACGCATCATGCTCCTATATCGGGCATCCACCGCGGTGGAGCTTTTCATTACCTTCCTTATCTTGGTCTTGCTTGACCTGTCCGTTTCCTAGCCTGACCTAAACTTATCGACTTAGCTCACTTAGCTTGAACTAAAACCGCAAGAACCCGTGGGCATCACGCCGGTACTGCGAACGAAAACTTAACTGGGGGGGGACCCGGGCGCGCTTGGTCAGCAGCCCGGGTTTCCGTTTGGTTGCGTACGAGTGCGCTCGAGCGAGTCGGCACACTCGCACCGCGATGATACAACAGCCAAGTATTTGCTAATGCAAGTGATCTTCGGGTTCGATCACCCGATCCGAAAGACGCCAGACATGCTCGGGGGCGACCCGACGCTCAATCCCTGCCTCGAGCTCCTCGCGGTAGGGATGGATCGGCGACAACGGCAATTGACTTGCATCGACGACCAAGTGTCCGCGCAACGCACAGCGCTCACCTAGCGGCATCGTGTGTTGGGCCGGAGCCCAACCGTCTTTGGTGACACATGCCGGATCGACAATGATCCGTCCCCGACACCGTGGACACGGCAACTCGCGGGCAGGCGCACGCCACAGGGTGATCAGCGGATCGAGTTTGCGGCCGTGGAGGCTCCGCATCTCGCGAAACCACTTGGCGTCGTAGCGGTACACGCCCGGAAGATTTTCCGGCAAAATTCCCTCGTCGCGAAACCACCGGGCAGCCACGTAGTACGCGGGAGCCTGACGCCCGTCCTGCTCCCGCGCTTCGACAAACATCACCGGATTGTCAAAATGTGGATCGAGCTGCCAACAGGCTTCGAGACGCTCACGCATCGGTCCGGCGAGACAGGTCAGACGCGAACCGACCACGACCCGCGTCACGCGGTCGACCAACACCCACAGTACGTTGGACAGCTTGTGCCACGGATCGAGTTGTTGGTCGCAGACCTTGAGTTTGTCGCAGCGCAACTTCCCCGCCTTTTGCCGCCACACGGTCAACATTTTAATTTCGATGCGGTCTTCCCAATCGAGCGCCGCCAAACCGTCGTGGGGTTCAAGCCCAAAATGCCACTGCAACGCGTTTCCGTAGCGACCGCGGGAACGCCGGGCTGTGACGAGCTCCATCGCCGGACCCAACGGCAAGCCGGTCGCAGCCTCGGCCAACATCTCCAAATGCACGCAACGCCGCAACTGTGCATCCCGGCCTGAAGGAGCGTGACGGAGGGGTAACCGCATCTCGGGAACATATCAGGACACGTCCAGAGGCACAGCCCGCAACAGATGTACAGTCAACCAATTACGAGTTACCCGAACAACAGGAAACCGGCACAGCCTTGAACATCTCGAAGTCGACCTCGCGTACGAATCAGAAATCCGTCACAGCGATCTGACTCGTAGCCCCGTCCGCCCATCCCTGAACCCTCACGACTCTACGCAGGCCCCGGATCTTGTCTGGTCTTTCTCAAACCACGCGCGTTGCGACCGCTCGACGCATCGGCCTAATGCATCGCGCTGTCCGACCGGCTGTCCGTGAAACCAACGCCGATAACTCCCAGCTATACGAAACGACCGACAGATCGCAAGCCCGCTCCTGCGACGATCCGTCTGTGCGGGAATTTGCAATCTCGTCTACCCTCTGGGTGTGAGCAACCAACAAACATCCGCCTCCCTCGCGCTTCTCCTCGGCGGTTTGTTTGGCCTGCTCGGCGTCGCAGCGGGAGCCTTTGGAGCTCACGGACTGCGGGAAACTGTATCTGCAAGAAACCTCGAAATCTGGGCGACCGCGGCCCACTACCAGCAGGTTCACGCCGTCGTTCTCGTCGCGACTGCCGGCCTTTCACGCATGCTCACGACCCGCCAGTTACGAGCTGTTCTCATCCTCGTGACCGTCGGTATCATCCTGTTTTCCGGTTCGCTCTACACACTCGTCCTCGGTGGTCCCCGGTGGTTGGGTGCCGTCGCTCCGATCGGTGGGACGTGCCTGATGGCCGGATGGGCAGCTTTGCTTGCCGCCGGCGCTCGCCTCCTCGGTGCCTCCAACCGCGACTGACACACCAACGTGAAGAGCTCCGGGTTAGCCGGGCTCGTCGAGCACACCGGGAAGCGGTGGCGGCAGCTCGTCGTCACCATCGTCGTCACTCGGAATCGGTGGCGGCACATCATCGTCATCGGTTTCGACCAGCCCCGGAGCGCGGTCCAGGCCCGGAGCATCTTCTTCGTCGCCGTACAAATCGAGCAGAGCATCGCCAGGGGCTTTTGCCGCTGGCTCGGCGACATCGACGGGTTCGGTCCCCGCGACAAAGTACTCCTCTAAAATGGTCTCGGCACCCGGTGGGACCATGGTCCCGTCGGGCCCTTCGACCAAGCCCGGGGCCAACAGACCGGATTCACGATCGATTGTACGTACAAGTACTGAGGCGGGCGGGGTGAACGACAGTGGTGGCTTGTCCGCCTCGGCTGCCTGCATCGCCCCGAGCCAAATCGGCAGTGCTGTCTTCCCCCCCGACTCCCTGCTTCCGAGGCGTTTGGGCACATCAAATCCAACCCAGGCAATTGCCACGTGGCGGGGTGTGAATCCGGCAAACCACGCGTCGCGGATATCCGACGAGGTACCTGTCTTTCCGGCCGCTGGACGTTCGAGCTTTTTGGCCCCCCGTCCGGTGCCTTCCTCCACGACCGAGGTCATGATACTTGTCAGTACAAACACAACATCCTCGCGCAAACTCTGCTCTTCGGGCCGGTCAGGGGTCCAGGCCTCCTGCCCGGGGACTTCGATGCTCCGGATCATTGTGGGTGGGATCCGCTTGCCACCGCGGGCCAGAGTCAGGTAACCGGCGAGCAGATCAAAGGGTGTCAGCTCGCTGACCCCGAGCGCGAGAGCGAGGTTGTCGACCAACTCGGCCTCGATCCCCGCAGCTCTTGCAAATGCATGGACCGCTTCAACACCGACGGCGTCCACCAGCTTGATCGCAACTGTGTTGACGGAGTGGGTCAATGCCGTTCGCAGGCGAATGTCCCCGCGGTAGACGTCGACTTCGTAGTTGGTCGGACGCCACTTCTCGTAGATCTCGGGGGAGTCCGAGACCAGGGTCGCAGGCGTAAACGTCTCGCTCGCCAGCGCAGCCCCATAGACAAACGGTTTAAACGAAGAGCCCGGTTGCCGACGGGCGTCGAGCACCCGATTGAACTCACCGCGACCGTAGGTGAGGCCGCCGATGAGGGCCAAGACTTCACCCGTCTCGACATCGGCCAACGTCACCGCAGCCTGGGGCCCCGAGCCGATCGCACCGCGAAACCATGGATCGTCGTCTTTGCCCGCCTGCGTCACGGTAACCCGGGTCAGTCCCCCGGAGGGAAACTGTTCCTCGAGACTCGTGTCAGGCTCGTCGTAGCGCGAGCCCTCCGGCACCGAAACCCAGACCCGATGTTTACCGACCTGCATCGGCACCACATCCGGCTCAGGAGGCTCGAGACCGTCGCGCGGGAGCACAACACCGAGATAGTTCCCACCGATCGCCAAGCTCCCCTTCACCTGCTCGAGCACCTTTTTTTGCCGTTTCTCGGACACGGGTTTGACCTTGTGGCCAAATCCCTGGCGCATATCGAGGGCGATCAGCCCACTGCGCACAGCCTCGCGGGCTTTTTGTTGTAGCTGCAAGTCAACCGTCGTCGTCACGGTGGCCCCGAGCCGGTCGAGTTTTTCTTGGCCGTAGACCTCCTCGAGGGTCCGCCGGGCAGCATCGACGAATTCTTGGGCCCCCTCGACACTGACAGCTTGGGGTGGATCGTCAAGTACATCGAGATCGGCTTGAATCGCTTCGTCGGCAGCCTGTGGCGTGGCAAACCCGTGTCGCGCCATCTGCCGGAGCACATAGACCTGACGCCCCTTGGCCCGCTCACGGTCTTTGTACGGAGACCCCTTGCTCGGAGCCTTCGGCAGCGAAGCCAACATCGCGGCCTGACCGATACTGATCTCGCGGACGCTGACACCAAAGTAAAACAGCGACGCTTCTTCGACCCCGTAACGACCGTGGCCAAAGTAAATCTCGTTGAGGTAGAGCTCTAGGATCTCTTCCTTGGAAAGTGCCTGTTCGAGTCGGCGCGCGAGCAAAAGCTCCTGAATCTTGCGTTCAAACGTGCGCTCGGGGCTGAGGAGAAAGTTTTTGACGACCTGCTGGGTAATTGTAGATGCACCTTGACGGATCTCGCCAGCCTCGATGTTGCTGATCATCGCCCGCACCATGCCGACGTAGTCCATCCCCTTATGATGATAAAAATCGGCATCTTCGGCGGCTAAAAATGCATGTACAACGTGTGTCGGAAGCTCCTCAAACGCGATCAATGTGCGGCGTTCGCTGTAGAGCTCACCGAGCACGGTGCCATCGCGGGCGACAATCCGGGTGACCTGTTTGGGGCGATAGTCGCGGATCGCGGCGACATCGATTCCCTCGATCCCACGGCCGTAGTACCAAAACACACCGACGATCGTTGAAACCCCAGCGAGCATGCCGAGGAACCCCAAGATCCCACAGACGATCAAAATCTTGCGTACGAGGCGCCAATTGAAGCGACGTCCGCTGCTCCCCGCAGCGATCGACGGAGCTTTTTTGATGTCCGTTTGTACAGGAACTTTGGGTTTTGTTACGGCTTTTGGCTTGTCCGCACCCGCGTTTGGCCCTGTCGAGTTTTGCTCAGCCACAACGTTCCTCCGTCAGTGCCCGGCGAATGAGGCGTTCATCGAGGGCCTTGGCATACCACTTCACCTCGAGCCATGCCCTCCGCCGCGGGTCGAGATCTCCGGCCTTGCCGATCGCCTGTCGCCGCCTAGCCAGGAGGTTGTGCAAACTGATCGCCGCACTCACCGAGAGGTTGAGGCTCTCGCACATCCCGGACATCGCCACATGGAACAGGATGTCACAGCGCGTCCGCGCGTAGGTGGACAGCCCCTCCTTCTCGTTGCCAAACAACACGCACAATGGACGTGTCACGGGTAGTTCACAAAGTTCCACGCTGCTCGCTTCATCGACGCACGCACCGGCCAGCAACATTCCCGCGTCGCGTACATGGGCCTCAAAAGTGGCGAAATCGCGATGGTGCCGGGTGTCCATCCAGTAGTACGTCCCACGGGTGACCTTGCGGGCGCGCAGAATCCCGGGCTCGTCGGTCACCGCATGCACCATACCCGCGCCGAGCGCCTCGGCCGTCCGCACGATCGCAGCCGCGTTATGCGGGTCGGCCGGTTGCTCGATCGCCACCTCGATAGACGCGACCCGGGCGTCGAGCACCTCGCGGATCCGCTGGCGACGGGCTTCGCTGACATACGGCAACAGCCGCGCACGCGCTGCCTCGGTCCCGCCACAGTCCCGCACAAGTTGGGAGAACTCAGATGCGTGCATCGTCAAACTCTTCCGAGTGGCCAACAAGAATCTCGCGCATACATTTGTAAATACATTTTAAAATAGCATCCACGGCTAGCAACCCGTGGTTTTTCTCGCGCGTCGGCTGCTAGAATCCAAGATGTCCGCGAACGCCAACTAACACAATCCCCCCACCGCCGACAAATCCCGAGCTGATGGCCCCCGCCCGGGCAGTTGCGCCGAGTTGCCGACGTGTGAGGTAGAGGTAGCCGAGACGGGCGTTGACCGATACATAGGCGCCGATCGGGATGTCGAGGTTGAACTCGGCGAGTGTCCCCCGCGGCTCGATGATGTCAAACCCCAACGCACCGCGGTGGGCGTGCAACAGTCCGAGTCGTACCTCCGAGAGGTCGATCCCGACACGCGTCTCCCAGGTATGCCCGAGGGCTCCCGGCCGGTAGCGATAGCCTGTTTCGGCAAATACTCCGTCCCGATGTTCAAATCGAAGTCCGCCGTAGCCTCCGGTACCGTGGAGATCTTGCAGCTGCACAAACTCAGCCTTGGGTGCGGCGAGGGAGGCAAAATCTGCCGGCAGACCGGTCGGAGTGTCGATAAACTGTGCATGTACACGCTGCTGAGTGTAAAACACATCGAAATAACCCGGATCGTAGTTGGCGTCGCCGTAGGTCAACTCTCCAATCGCGCCCAGCCGGACCTGCCGCCTTCGACCCATCGAAAACCAGGCATCGACCCCGAGATGAAATCCACGGGCCAAACCTGGCATCAACACCAGGTCGATGTGCGGGCGAATCGAGTACCACCACTGGTCGGAGATATCGTAGCCGAGGTCGAGTCCAAGACTCGCCACCCCACCCCGCTCCGCGACGTCGATCGCATTGCGACTGTCGACCGCCAACGCCTCCGGCGATGCCGATGGCACCAATCCCCGCGGGGCAAGTGGATCGCCGGCTACGGTAAACCCCAACCAAGCACCGGCCCAATCGGCCCCGATACGCCCGGCAAACACCTGATGGCCCGCCAAATCGCCGATCAACAGGTCGAGGTCGATTCCGGCCGGGTAGCCGAGCAATGGTCCATGTATACGCACCGAACTATCGAGCCCACTGCGCCTGCGATCGAGGTCCAAGCTATTTGCATAGCCATCTATAATTGCACCGTCGCCCATCCGGCGATTGTCGACCCGACCGAGCGAAGCCCGGACATTGACGCCGCCATAGCCATGGGCAAACGCATCGACGTAGTCGAGCGAACGCAAAAGCGTGAGAAAATCACCGGCTTCATCCCAATCGGTGCGTCGCAACACCGTGCCCTGCTCGGGTGAGCGATCGACGATCCGCAGACGAATCAGTGCCCCGAGCGTCAGCCGAAGCGGGACCAGATCCGAAAAATCCAAGCTGAAGGTGGGGTCGAGTTCAACCACCGGATCTTCGGCGTACAGGCCAGCGCGCAGGCCCAGTGAGACGTCCCCGTGCACCCGCCTACCCTCGAGGTTCGGGGGGAATGTCCGTGTATCAGCATCGATGAGGACTTCCTGCGCCCACACCTGCCCACTGAGACAAAGCGTGACGATCGTGGCGAGAAGCTCAACGCTCTTCGTCTTCACCGTCCATCGCCGGACGCTTGTCGACCTCGCCGTCGGCCGGGTCATCGCTGAAGTCTAACGCGGGATCGTCGAGCACGGGATGTTCGCCGACCGGGGTGGGAACATCGGATCCACCACTCAGCATTCCGCTCATCGCGTGCTGGGTCGAAGTCGCCTCCATCAAACGCTTGATCTGTGCTTTGCAAGCATCCGGAGAATCGCGTTCGCTGTGGTCAAACACGATTTGAAAGTCTTTCCACTGCTCGTAGATCGCTGCATCGATGCGCCCACGCTCGTGCATCAACCGCAGAATGTTGCGCAGCTTTTTGTCAAACCGCGGGCTCAGACTGCCCTCGCACCAGTGGACGTGGCGACGCACCGGACTCGGCAACATCAACGCGAGATAGGCGGCTTCAGCCGGATTGATCTCCAGCGGGTGCTTGCCAAAGTAGTGGCGAGAGGCCCGGGTCACGCCGTAGATCCCGGGCCCAAACTCAATGACATTGAGGTAGAGCTCGATGATCCGCTTTTTGTCTAACACCTGTTCGACGTACCAGGTCAGCACCATTTCCTGGAGCTTGCGGGACAGCGTCCGCTCGTGGCTGAGCAACACGTTCTTGACCATCTGCATGGAGATGGTCGACGCCCCGAGCCGGATCCGACCCGCGGCGAGGTTGCGGCGTAAAGCCTTTTCAAACTGCGACGGCAAAAACCCTTTGTGCCGCCAAAACCCGCCGTCCTCGGTCGTCCGCACGGCGTCGGTCATGTACTTGGAAATCTGCTCGTACGGTGAGTACGTGCCCGATCCGGGAAACAGATCGATCTTGCGAATGCTGCCGTCACGCATCACCGGACGATGGCTAAACGTTCCACGCAGACGCGCCTCGGACAACAGCTCGGGCACCGACTTCACTTTGCAACCGAGGTAGTCGACCTTGCCCGAAAGCGTGGCCTCTTCGAGGTTGGAAAAATCGATGTCGGCCGTGATGTCGAGACCAAATTTGCCGCCGACTTTCATCCCCACCAAGCTCGGCACAAGCTCGTGGGGCAGTGCATCGAGTACGTCCTGGCAGTTGACCTGGGGCACCAGCGCATGGATCTTGTACTTCCGTTGCTCGCGCGTGGGCGGATGTACAAACACGCCGTCGAGCTTGAGCGCCACATCCCCCCGGGTAATGGTTGCATGTTCAACTTCAACGGTCCGTGCCTGCGGGTCGATCGAACCTTTGAAGTCCAAGTTAAAGCCGATTCCGGGAACGACATGCCGGGCGAGCAATGGGTGATTGACGTTGAGCCCCGCGAGCGCCACATCGCCTTCGACCGCCGCCTTGCCCTCGGCAAAGTCGACCGCAACTTGGCCGCCGACGGTCGCCGATTCGGACTTCACCACAGGAAGATTGGCCAACACTTGGGGGACGCGCCCAAGCTCAAACGCCTTCATCTCGAGGGTGATCTGGCCGACCGAAAGGTCGCGCTGCACATCCCCCTGTAGCGACCACAACTCCGCAAGTTCGGAGTCACCATCCCCATCACGATCGGAGAACCCTCCCCGCAGGTCAATTCCAATGGTCGAGATCTTTGCATCTGCAATACTGATCGAGCCGTTGGTCCCTGCAACTGCGATTTTCTCGGTGATCGAGGTTGCACCACCGCGAACCTTGACGGTCAACGGGAACGTGGGTTCGATGCCAGCATCCGTCCGCGTCCACGCGAGTGAGGTTTCGATTTGGCTGGCCTTGAGTCCGCGGCCCCCCTCCCGCGCAATCACAGCTTTTTTAAGTGCAACTGCAATTTGTTTGTCGGCCGGGACAACCTCGACGTCGAGCACCCCCATCAGCGAACCAGTGCCCTCGCGGGCGATGTTGACTGCGAGGTCGGAGACCGTGAGTTTTTGTGGTGTGAGGGAAATACGGCCCTTGGCCTGGTTCCCATCATCTCGCCGCGAAACGACCTTTCTCGCTACTTCTCGCAAGGAGTCGACCTCGCCGACCACTTCGCCACCTTCGACCCCGACATCGACGACCCGTACCTGCCGACTCCACAGAGCATCGCGGTCGACTGAGATGTCGACTTTGGCAAACATCATGTGTGTATCATCAAGCTCGATCGTGACATCGCGCAGGACCACCCGATCGTAATCGAGCTCCAGGGCGCCGATGCCTACTTCCCCGCCGAGACGCTTGGACAACCGCTCGACAAGCTCCTCTTCGACCCATCCGGCGGCCCACGACGGGTAGGTCGCAACCGCAGTCACAGCTCCGGCGACGACTACGAAAAGCCCGCCTAGGCCCACATACATCCACTTTTTACGGCGTTTCGCTGTCACTTCGGACATCGGACGGACTCGCGACACCGGACACCCGGGCGGGAAAAGAACTGACAGACGGGCTTCAGCACGGCGCAACCATAACCGGAACCGATGATCCAGAAAAGCAACGCCTCATCACGTATGTATGTTCCAAATGCACCAGCACGCGTCACTTCGCACACCCAAGAGCCGCGAAATTGCGAATGCCCGGGTGTGGACCCGGGCATTCGGCTCAAACCGAGCGAGCGCTATTTCGCGGCTTTGTTGAGGCGGCACTGGATGGCGAAAAACACCTTGCCACCATCACCTCGGACGCCGCCGATCATCAACAAGCCGTTGTTGTCGATGCTGTAAATCGCGTTGAACAACTGCTTGTCATCTGTTCGTGAGAGGAGGGTTGCATGTAACTGCAACTTTGATTCCTTGGCACCGAGATACTCGAGTGAGAGTTTGTGTCCACTGCTGAGCGACGCCTTTTTGGGTTGTTTGACATCGAGACTCAGACGTTGATTGCCGAGTAATCGAAAACTCTTGTATGCCGCGAACTGGTCGTCTCGCAGTTGCTCAGCGAGGAATTTGAGATTGTCGGGGATGGTGCCATCACCCGTTTTCGAGGCCAGCACCGAGTAAACTTGACACTCTGCCTCGCTCGCGGCTGCTTGCGTGACATTCGATGTCAATACAACCGGTGTAAATGCAAGAGCAGGGACCAAGCACCCCGCCAATACCGTTGCTAAGAAACTTCGCGCTTTCATTGCCAACCCCTACAGTGGACGCTCACCCGATGCCGGTTCCTCATCCTCGTTGAGAAACACGACGGTGACCGTTCCCGACTTGCCTTCGAGTGTTCCGACGTGACCGCGACTAACACCAAACTCGAGCTGCTTGAACTCCGCCACCCCAGGTGCGGGGGCCGGAAACGGCTCATCCGCAGGTTTTTGGGCAAGGGTGTCGGGATTTGCTGCCATCTGCTTTGCAGGCTCCGGTTGCGGCTCGCTCGATTTGGTCTCAGCCGGCCCGTTCGACGCCTCCTCGGCGACCTTATTCTCAGCGATTTGCGGTTCGGTTTGCTCGGCGTTGCCGACGAATAAGTAGAAGGCCGCGGCGACGCCTCCGACTGCTGCTGCCGGAATCCCGAATGGTCTCAAGAGGCTACCGATTCGCGTCCACCACGAGCCACTCGCGTCGGCGGCCTGCTGAAGGCGCGCGTCGGCATCGAGTGTGCGCTCGACCTCGTCCCAGATCTGCTCAAACCGGGCCTGCGGCACGGCTTGGGCGACGGAGTCAAAACTCGCCTCAACGACCTGGTGAAACAAGCCCAGCTCCTTGAGCTCATCGGCGAACTCGGGATTTTGGGCAACTTCGTCGGCGAGCAAACTGGCTTCTGGGCCTGTCAGTTCGCCATCAAAATATGCATGTAACTGCAAGTAATCCTGTTCCGTATGTCCGCTCATGATACGGCCGCCTCCCGTGTCGAGATCCCATCAGACGACGATTGATTGGTTCGCTTCACCCGTGCCGCAGCTTCGTCCCCGGTGTACCCCAAGCGCTCAGTTAGATGCTTCTGCATGTTTTTCCGAGCATGGAACAAACGACTCATGATGGTGCCCTTGGAGCACCCCATGGCCTTGGCCATCTCTTCGTAACTCATGCCCTGAAGCTCGCGCATGACGATGACGGCACGATGCTTGTCGCTGAGATACTGCAGACCGTCTTGCACGGCATCGAGAATCTCGCGGCGTTTGAGCATCTGCGCCGGATCTCCCGAGTTTGTCAGCGGCTTGGCTCCGACGCTCATGGCCTCTTGGCCGCGTTTGTCGTGGCGAAGCCCGTCGTCAAACTCGAGTGCCCGGTGGCGCTTGTTCTTGCGAATGTGGTCGATACAGAGGTTGGTAACGATGCGATACAACCAGGTGTAAAAGCTCGAGTTGCCCTCAAACTTGCCAAGGTAGCGATGGACCTTGATGAAGCTTTCTTGAACCACGTCGAGCGCGTCCTCTTGGTTGCGGAGAAATCCGTACGCGATTGCGTACACTTTGCGCTGGTAGCGCTGCATCAGAACCTTAAATGCCTGCCTGTCACCGGCTTGGCAGGCTGCGACCAACACACGGTCGTCGGGTTGTGGAGAAACCACGTTTGCTTTCGTCCTTGGACGGGCCCTTGAATGCCCTATTCAGAGGTTTGGGGAGCGTTCTCGACACCTGTCTGAGGTTTTCGACCTCGTCACTGGTTGCCCGCGGTGGGTGACGGGCGGTGCCAATACGGTTATACCGAAACAAACCATTTCTTGTGCGCTACGCGAAAATGGAGACGACCCCACGCCATTTGGCTCGGTTCTTAGCGAGCGTCCGCATGATATCACTGCGGCGCCTTGCTGCTCGGTCCGGATTGTGGGTCGTGGCAGGGTCCGGCCTGTTGTTTGTCCTGTTTGCCGTGATCACTGCCTGGACCCTTCGTGGAGATATTTTTCGCATCGTGTGCTTGTGCGGGGTCACCGCACTCGCGGCGTTGACCACTCTCGCCCTGGCTCGCCGGGCGCTGCACTTGCGAAGTCTCGTCAACGTCGCCCGCGCCATCGATCAGAAGGCTCCGTTGCGCGAAGATTTGCTGGCGGCAGCCGAGTTTGCCGTGCAGCCCCAACGCGGAGAACTCCGGGATCTGTTCATCGCACGGATCGATGAATCGCTTGCCCGAACCCGGCCGAATCCGGCTCGCTACGCGCGCGGCTTGCAACTTCGAGCTCCGGGATTGCTCCTCGCCGCGGCGGTTGTCAGTGCAGGTGTGGGTGTGTTCAGTCCGCAGACCACGACTGGCTTTGCCCTCCTGCTCGCCGGCCGGGATGGACATCCGCCGCGCCCGCCTTCCCCGATTTGGTCCTCACTCGTGTTGGACCTCACTTTTCCATCACACACCGGGCGTCAACCACAATCTCTCGTCAATCCGAGCGGCGTGTTGCGGGTGCCGGCAGGAACCGAAGTCGGCGTGAATGTGACGCCGCTCGATGCCGACGATCTCCGCCTGACGCTGGTGACCGACGACAGCGATGAAACCGCTGAGGAGGTCGCATTGGTCGAAGTCGACGGCGAGTTACTCGGCCAGTTTGTGATTCGCTCGTCGGGAAGTTGGCAACTGCATGCCACCGGGCGCGAAGCTCCGACCTTTCCGATCGAGCTAGAAGTCGACCAACCACCCGAGATCGAGTTGTTGCCGCTCCCGCGCTCACAGGCCAACGCAGCCGAGACCGATGTGGTCGACCTCCGCTTCCGCGCCCGCGACGACTTCGGGTTGGCAGCAGCGGAACTGGTGTTTGAAGTGCCCGAAGTTGTTGGCGAGACCGACGAGGATGCGCCTGCACCCCGCGTGGTTCGTCTACCGATCGATCCACCGCCACCGGGCGCCCGCGTGTGGAACCATCATTATAGTTGGGACCTCAAAAGCCTATCCGTCGATGACCGGGTCGAGCTGTCCTATTGGATCGAGGTTCGCGACAACGATCCCGGCCTCGGGTTGGAGCCGCTACCCGATCCGCCGGGGAAGGTCACGCGTTCGGCGGTCTTGCAGTTGCGGGTCGAGGATGCCGAAAGTCGGCACGAGGAGAACTTGGTTGCGCTGCGGGAGCTTCGCGATGCGGCGGTCGACCTGCTGGCGACGCGGATGACGTCCCCTGCCCTGTCCGAAGAATCAGGCGAAACACTGCTGCCACGCGATCGCCTCTACGAACTGCGATCGGTCCTGGCCGCGAGTGCGATGTTGCTGGGTCAACTCTCGCAAGCAATCGAGGCATTGAGTGTGGACACGCTGGCGCCCGAACGTGATGTTGCGGTGCTGTCGGCCATCCACGAGCGGTTGGTGAAGTTGCACCGAGACGAGACGCAACTCCACGAGCAGGCGACGTTTACCGATACGGGCCTTCCGAGCCCAACGCTTCCCACTGCGTTTGCCGGATTGGTCCGCCACAACGCCAAAGAAGTCGCCGGACTCGAGGATGAAATCATTCGCCTCGACGATCTTGTCGATACACAGATCATGGAGCAGATTGAGAGTTTGGTCGCCCGCTTGCAGGCCAGCCAGCAAAAGTTGGTCGAATTGCTCGAGGCGCTCAAAGCCGGTGATGAATCCGTGCGGGCGGAGATCGAGTTGCTACACCAGCGAGTGCGCGACGATCTGCGGAGGGTTGCCGAGGCCCGCAGCATGCTGCGCAAGGAGCTCAACTCAGAATTCCTCAATTCCGATGCGTTCGCGGCGATGGAGCAGCAGGTCGCGCACCAGGATGTGATGGAGCAGTTGCGCCGCGGGGATGTCGATGGAGCCTTGCAGCAGGCCCGTGATGCGTTGTCCGAGATTCAAAAACTGCGGGATGATGTCCAGGGGAAACTTGCAGATACACCACAAGCCCAACTCTCCCCCGAGGAACAAGCCCGGCTCGACCTCTTGCGCGAGTTGAGCCGGATCCAGGATGCCCAGACCGGGGTCAAGGGCCACAGTCGCGAGCTTCACCAACAACAGCGCGCATCACAGGCGGATCTTCAAGTTGGGGAGAAACAGGCAACCTCCCTTGCCAAGCAGGTCGAAAAGTTGCTCGAGCAATTTGACGAGGTTCGCGATGCCCGCCTCGGACGCAACGCTCGCAACGCGTTTGAGGATGGTCGACAGGCACTCAAGCGGTTGCAGGCGGAGCTCAACAAGCCCAACCCGAGTCTGTTGCCGAGTGCCGAACGCGCCCAAGAAGCCCTGATGGCCCTCGAGGACGCTGCAAGACATGCCCAGGGGGTCGAGCGCGAGTCGGCCAAGGTCGAGCGTCTGCGCGACGGGGGGAACCGCGTACGAGATGAACTTCGAAACATGCTTCCCAAGCCATCCCCAACGGGTGAGCAACAGGCCGAGTACGAGTCGGTCGACAGCAGTCAACAGGGATTGCGTCAACGCGCCCAAGCACTGCTCGACAGCGAGCAGTCGGCTCCGCTCCCCGAACACGGGCGTGAAGCCCTGAAACGTGCTGCGGGATACATGGGCGAGAGTTCACAGCAACTGGGGAAATACGAGCCCTCCGATGCCTTGTATGAGCAACAACATGCACTGCAGGAGATCGAGCAGGCGATCGCCAGTTTGCGCAAGTCGTCCCCGCCACCACCGACTGGGTCACAACAGCGGCACGAGGCTTCGACCGAGGCCGAGCGCGACCGTTCGTTGCGTGACGCGGTAGTCGAGGCAATGAAAGAAGATCCACCGGACGGGTTTGACGAGCCCGTCCAGCGCTACTACGAGGACCTATTGCAATGAGGCGTGTATTCCAGGGTATTTGCCTCGCCTTCGGAGTGCTGGCCGCCTCCCCGGCGCAACCGCTCACGCTTGCGACAGCCCACGCGGCGGACGTTGAAGTTGATTATGCACAGGCCTTGACGAAGTGGAATCTCCCAGCTGCACGGCGGGCCGCGTCGGCACTCAACGAAGGGCCGGCGCGTAAACTCTACATGGGTGTGGTCAGTTTCTATGAGGGGAAGTACGAGCAGGCTGAGGGATTGATTGCAGATGCACTTGCTTCGGACGCCCTGTCCGAGACGCAGCGCTCTGACGCCGAACGCTACCTGCGGTTGACCCGTGGCGAACGCCGGGCGTTGGGTAAGGCGATCGAGTTACGCAGCCCCGACGGCAAGGTTGTGGTGGTGTTCTCAGACGCGAAGGATACGTTGCTGGCTCCCTATTTGTTTGCCGCGATGACCCAGGCCCGGGCGCAACTCGGACATCAATTCGGAGTGTTTCCCGACCACCCGATCCGGTTTGAAATCTACGATGACCCGGCCAAGCTGGCCCTGGTGACATCTCTGACCAAGGACAATATCTATACGACCGGGACCGTCGGCGTGACCAAATATCGGCGGATCATGATGATCAGCCCGCGGGTGATGCTGCGCGGTTATCCCTGGCTCGACACCGCGGTGCACGAGTATGTCCACTACCTACTGACGCTTCGGACAGGAAACAACGCTCCGGTATGGTTACACGAAGGGTTGGCCAAGTTGTTTGAGACGCGCTGGCGCGACCCTCAACTCGCGCAGCTCGACCCGGTGAGTGCAAATCTATTGGCGACCGCACTGCGCAAGGACGACTTGGTCACGCTCGACGAGATGTACCCCTCGGTTGCGATGTTGCCGTCCCAGAGCCGGGCTGCTCTTGCATATGCAGAAGTTCAAACCATGCTCGAGATGCTGGTTCGCGACCGCGGTCAGACCGGGCTCGGGCATCTCCTCGATCAGGTGGCATCCGGCGAGCGAGCCGAGGACGCCTTGGCCGAAGCCTGGGGTGGGACGTTTGACCAATTCCAAACGAAATGGCGCAAGCAGACGCTCAAATCAGCTTCGCGGATCGTCACCCGCTCGGGAACTCGCGACTTTCATGGGGTCGAGTTTCGCGATCCAGACACTCCCGAGACGGATTCCAAGTTGGAGGATGTGTTCTCCCACCTCGGCGGTGGCAAGGCCCGGCAACACGCGAGGTTGGGCGTGCTGCTGACAACGAGGGGGCACCACCGGGCGGCGTCGATGCAATATGAAAAGGCTCGCACCGCGGAAAAACAGTTTCGCAATGACCCTCAACTCGCACGCCGCTTGGGAGAGTTGTATCTCCAACTAGGTGAGCCCGAAAAAGCGGTTGCGTTGCTCGAGATTGCCGCCAACGCCGAACCTGAGCAGCCGAATATTGCCGCTGCGCAAGGCCGCGCCCTGTTGCTTGCGGGCTTCCCACAAAAAGCCAAGACCGCGCTCGATCGGGCGATTCGGGTCAACCCGTTTATCCCCGACGTCCACTGCGATCTCGCGTCGCTCAGCGAGGATCCCGAGGTAAAAAAACGCGAGCAATCCCATTGCCACTGAGCGTTCGCTGCAGGGTGCTCGGATCAACACAAAATGTTCAAATGGTCAGGCATTACCGGCTGTACGGCCATCTCGCCATGTGCCCAAGTTCAAAACCGGCGCGGTAACGAACTGTGTTTTGGTTACCAGGGCGAGCCTGTGCGCGTTGTTGACGGATGACGCCGGGCCTGTTGGAGTGTCACAATCTCAGCGGCGAATTGTTGGCAAGCATGCTTCTCGCCACGGAGGGCCTTGATGCTGACGTTGACAAGAAAGATCGGTCAAAAGATTCGGATTGGCGACGATATCGAGATCGTCGTTCGGGAAATTCGCGGGCGCCAGGTACGTCTCGGAATCTCGGCTCCACAGGGCCTCTCGGTGTACCGCGAGGAACTTTACCAGCAGATCTTGAAGGAAAAAGCTGAGGCTACCGTTCAGGAACCCGATGCGGACAAGGCAGACGAAGAGCCTCCTTCGAGCGGCTAGCACGGTCAATTATGTGCTTGTACAACTGACTACTCGGAGAAGGTCGCGCGACCGATCTGCCGATTGGAGTAGACGTCGACACTCCAACGCCCCTGGACAAGTTCGATGCTAGCGATTCGCATCTGACCCAGCCAGGCCTCGGCCCGTGCTGTCGCCGATACTCCCAGGAGGATCCGGCGGGCGCCCTCGATCGTCCGGGCCCGTGTATGCACAACAACTCGAAAGCCCTCTTCGAGACGGCGCAACAAAAGTGGCAAAAACCGACTCGGGTCATCACAGTCGACGATGAGCGCGGACTCGGGCGGTAGTTGCTGGATCAAGTTCCACTGCCGCCGGGGCTCGTCACCGTCCTGGATCAGCATGGCCTGGAGGCCAACCTCGTCGATCAACTGCCGGGTCTGTTGCACGCTGCTCGAGCTAAACGCGAGGCTACCGGGACATAGTGCGGCGAGCAGGCGCTCGCGCTCACGACGTCCCCGAGCACCCGAACGCCCGGCTAGACCTGCGCGAGCAACTTCTGTTCGTTCGACGGCCAATCGCCCACCGTCGGATTCGCTGAAGTCGACATCGAACTCCTCGTCGGCAAGCCCTACAGGGCGCGCGTCCGCGTCGTCCTCCAAGCCTTCGAGTTCAACATCCTCGACAATTCTCGGGAGCAGCCGGGCGTGAATCGACATCTCGTGGCGGGCCGTACGGGTTTCGATGTCCCAGGTTCGCGGGCCAGTCGACAGCTGAAACGCGACGGTTTTACCGACCACAAGTTCGGCCTGTTGCTCTCCGCTCAAAACCTCGAACAACGCATCGAACAGGACCTCGCCGGTGATCGCCTTGCCCTGGGTTCGCGAGCCGTGCTCGCCGACAATGACAACCGGTCGATCGGCTTCGACGATGACTCGCGCCGGGCGGTTGACCAATGCCCGTTGCAAGAGCTGCGAGAGCAAGCTCATGCGTATACATTAGCAAATCTGCGCGCCATTCCGTCCGTGAGATATCTGATGTACGCACAACAAAATCGCGTCCGTCAGGCCAATGCGCGGAGCACGTTCAGCACTCCAGCACCACCATACCGCTTGGCATGGTCGCTATGAATTCGCGCGCCACGAACGCGTCGTCGGCTGAAGGAACTGGCGCAGGCCGGACACACTGCGCGTGTGGCCGAGCCCGGAGAGCTTCCAACCGACCCACGGAGCACCGGCCGCAGCACTGAGCCCACGGTTGATCCCGACCATGCCCGCTTCGATCTGGTCGGCGAGTGCATCGAGTTCGGGCCCGGGCGCCCCCCAAATGCTCGCACCGAGTCCGTAGTCCGTTGCATTGGCAAGTTCTATCGCCTGCTGGGGACTGTCGATTTCCTGGATGGCAACGACCGGACCAAACGTCTCGTTACAGGCAATCGCCATCTCGGGCGTGATGTTGGTAAGGACGGAAGGCTCGAGGAAACTGCCGGGGCCGCGAGCCTTGCCCTCGACGACCACCTCGGCCCCGCGCGCACGGGCGTCGGCGAGTTGGTCGAGGACGAGTTGCCGCTGGCGTTCGCTGACCATCGGACCAATGTCGGTGGCCTCGTCGCGAGGGTCGCCCACCCGAAGCCCGCGGATCAGCTCGGCAACCCGTCGGGTGAAGGCTGGAGCGATCTCGCGGTGGACGAGGATCCGTTCGACGGCCACACACACCTGCCCAGCGTTGCGCACCGACTCCCGGGCCGCATGGGCGGCGGCGGCTTCAATGTCAGCACCAGGGAGGACGATCATCGGATCCTTGCCGCCCAACTCGAGCACCAAGCGTTTCATCTTGTCGGCCGCCGCCCGCATGATCTTCTGACCGGTGGCGATCGAGCCGGTGAACGCGATCAGATCGATGTCGGCGTCGACGAGTTGAGCACCGACCCGCCCAGCTCCTTGAACCAGTCCGATGACGCCGCCGGGCAAGGCCGCGGCGAGGTGTTTGTGCAACAGAGCACCGGTGCGCGGAGTGTATTCGGAGGGCTTATAGACGACAGCGTTCCCGGTGATGAGTGCCGAGATCAGGAGGTTGGCGGGGGTGGCAACGGGATAGTTCCACGGGCCGATCACAGCGGCGACACCCAACGGACGCCAGCGCACGGCCACACGCACACCCCCCTCTTCGCGCTGCTCGTCGGCACAGGCCAGGGTGGCTCGCTCGATGTACCCGCGTACACGCGGACCGAGGTTGTTGACTTCGCCGCGAGCTTCGCGAATCGGCTTACCCATTTCAGTCGAGATCATGCGCGCGAGTGCTTCACCTTCGGAGGTGACCCGGTCGACAAAGTTCAACAGGCATTCACCGCGGCGTTCGACACTCAGACTTCCCCATGCAGGTTGTGCCGCCCGCGCGTGGGCGACGACTGCCTGCAGCTCCGCGCTCGAGGTACAGGCAACAGGTTCGAGCGGCTCCCCGGTTGCGGGGTTGATCAGGGAGATCTGCTCGTTTTGAGGGGCCGACGTCATGGGGGGAGTTTACCGGCTTCGTCCAGGTATCGCCGCAAGCCCGTGGTCGAAAGCTCGGTGAGATACCCGAGCTATCCGTCGTCGGTTCGCGAAGTTTCGGGAAGGTCGCCCGGGCGTACCAACGCGGTGGCGACCAATGCCATCAACACGAGCAGTGCTCCGGCGGGGACGATCAAAATCAGCGGACCCGGGTCGGTCGGGCCGTGGGTGAGGCCGCCGACAAAAAACCCTGTCCCGACCAGACAAGCCCCGAGTAACGCAGCGATGCGGATCTTCGCGGCCCACACATCCGGCGTTTCGAGTCGTTCGAGCGCCCAGCCAATACCGAGGTTGAGGAGCCCCAAGATGCCACCGTGGGCGTGACCCAGACGCAGGAACTCGCGCTGCAATGGGTGGTCGACAAATCCTTCGACGCGCAGGCCGATCATGGCTTCGAGCCACAGGCCGGTCGCGACAAAAATCGCACATACGCCGAGGGACCATCGGAGGTGGGAAGAAGCCCGCACGTCTGGATTCTACCCGGGACCGCGGGACTGTGAACGCCTCAATGCATGCGGTTGGAACGATTTGGTGTATACACATCAACTGACGTCCAATGCCGTCTCCAATTGACATGCACGTCGCCGCCGATGACGCTATGATACCGCGCGCAGCAGCGCACAGCAACAGATGACCCACGCTCTTCGTCGCGCCGCCTGCCACCCGGTCAGCAGTCACCATGCGCCAAGCTCCGAACCTCTCCCCGTTTAAAAACTTGAAGTACGACCTCCCGGCGGGGATCGTCGTGTTCCTCGTCGCCCTGCCCCTGTGCCTCGGGATTGCGTTTGCCTCCAATGCACCCCTGATCGCTGGACTCGTCGCCGGAATTGTCGGCGGGGTTGTGGTTGGGGCCATCAGCGGTGCGCCGCTCGCAGTGTCGGGCCCAGCTGCGGGTCTCACCGTCATCGTCGTCAACTCGATCATCGAGCTCGGCAGTTACGAAGCATTCCTGGCCGCGGTCGTGCTCTCGGGTGTGATGCAGCTCGCCATGGGATTCATGAAGGCTGGGCGCATCGCCCACTACTTCCCGATCAGTGTCATCAAAGGCATGTTGGCGGGTATCGGGGCCGTCCTGATCCTGAAGCAGATCCCACACGCATTTGGCTACGACGGCGACTACGAGGGTGACTTTGCGTTTGCCCAGGCCGACGGTCGCAACTCGTTGACCGAAATCCCCTACGCCCTCGGTCACTTCCACCTCGGCGCGACGTTGCTTTCGTTTGCCAGTCTGGCGATTTTGATCTTCTGGCCTCGGGTTTCGAAAAAGTTGCGGTCCGTCCCAGCTCCGCTGCTGGTCGTGGCCCTGGGGATAGGGTTCAACGCACTCTTCGAGGCCGTGGCCCCTGAGCTGTCGGTGCGTCAACACCTCCTAGTCGGGGTGCCGGTCGCCGAATCACTCCCGGCATTGTTTGCCTCGCTGCCGACACCCGACTTCAGCGGGATCTGGGACAAGGCTGTTTGGCAAATCGCGGCAGTGGTCGCAGTGGTGGCGAGCGTCGAAACCCTGCTCTGTGTCGAAGCGATCGACCGTCTCGATCCCTACAAGCGCGTCACCCCACCCGATCGCGAACTCAAAGCTCAAGGTGTCGGCAACGTGGTCAGCGGGCTGTTGGGTGGCTTGCCGTTGACGGCGGTCATCGTCCGCGGCTCAGCCAACGTGCAGTCCGGCGGTCGTACGCAGACCGCGGCGATTTTCCATGGCTTGTTGTTGATCGGCTCTGTCCTGCTGATCCCCAGCCTGCTCAACGAAATCCCACTCGCAGCTCTGGCCGCGATCCTGTTGCACGTCGGGTACAAGCTGATGCCGATCCCGCTGTTTCAACAGATGTACCGCGGCGGTCACGAGCGCTTGGTGCCTTTTTTGATCACGTTTTTCGGCATCCTGTTCACCGACCTGCTCACCGGTGTCGGCCTCGGCTTGGTCGCCGGTGTCATCTACGTATTGCGGGCCCATGTCTCCGAGGCCATCCGGATGCGGCGCACGGGCGAGGTTGAGATCGACATCACCCTCGGCGAAACCGTGTCGTTCCTCCACAAGGCCAAGGTCCGACGGATCCTCAGCGAGATTCCAGAGGGCGCCAAGGTGACGATCAAAGCCAAAAACGTGCGCTACCTCGATCGCGAAGTCGAGGAGCTGCTGACCGAATTTGCCAACCATGCATCGGAGCGGGATATCGAAGTCGATATGTCGGGCTTGAGTGGACCGGAGTCCGAGTCGCCAATGCCCGAGCCCGAACCGACGTAACTCGGCCACCATCGTTCGCTACTCGCCGATATGCAGGATCTTCTGCTCTTGATGCTCCTGCAATGCATCTCGTCGACCCGGCACGGCGGCGATCGGATCCGGGCCGAGTTGTCTGCGCAACTGATCAACAACCGGTAAGCGTGTGGCCGCATCGGTATGGGGGTCATAGGACGTCAGCAGTTGACGGAGCTCGGCACTCGCATCCGTCGCCAGTGCGCGCAAACTCTTCCAGGCAACCCATCGCACCGCCGGATACTCATCCTCGAGCAGCGGGACGAGCCAGCGCATCCGCACCTGTGGATCAACGGAAACGGTGGTTCGTTCGAGGGCGTGGGCGGCGAGGATCCGCTGAAGCGGATCGCCGCGGTAGATATCGACAAGAACCCGCGAACCCCATTGTTCTTCGGTGGTGGGCTGCCCTGTGGGTGTGCCCCGCAACCCAAGATCCACCATATGCTTCGCTGCCCACGCGCGCGAGCGGTCGACATGACACTGTGTACATGCATCTGGTTGATCGTGACGACCGACGAAACGCCCCGGATCGGGGTTGTGAATCCGGTGGCTGATCATCCCGGTGAGGAGCCCGTAGGTGATCCGCGGCTGATGGCAACCATCACATGTGACCTTCTCGCCATGTCCCCCGTGCCCGCCGACCTGTCGTGCACCACCGAGTGCGTCGACCGCGTGACACGTCGTACACGCGTGGTCGCCCGCCCGCCCACTACGAACCTGTTTATCGGGCTCGCCGTTGTGCATGTCATGGCAGTGATTGCAGCCTAACCCGCCGGGTTCTCCATTTTTGTAGCAGGGGGACTGCAACAATCCCTGGTATTCGTAGGCGCTGAGGCGCGGTGTTCCATCGGGCCAAAACCGATCCGCAAACAGGTCGTCGGGCATCCCGTGGAGCTGGGAGTCGGCAAAGATCGGGCGGGACACCTCGGCGAGGTCTTGCCCGGGCAAAAACTGGTCGCCGCGGCGCAGCACCGAGGCGATGTCAAAACCGATCCGCTGACCGTGGCAACGCCCACACACACCGCTCTCTCGCCCGGGATCGAGTCGGTCGGGCCGCGCGACGGAAGGGTCCGGTGCGCCGGCAGCCAACAGTCTGCGAAACGGATTGAGGTGGCGTGCAACGTGGGCACTGGCCGGACCATGACAGGCTTCGCAGGCGATCCCGACTTCGCCGACGTGCGAGTCAAATGTGCCATCCTCGCGTTTGCCCGGCTGCGGTTCGGTGTTGTGACACAAAATGCAGTTGTCGTTCCAGCGGCTGAGGTGACGCAGATAGACCCCGCGGTCGCCAACGGGCCCCTCTGGTTCGACAAACGCGGTGTTCATGTGGATCCAGCGCTGTTCACCGAGATGCCACGCCACCGGCAAGCGCCAATACGCACCGCCGCGATCGAGTGCACCTACATATTGTTGGTAGCGATGGGAACCGACGGTGTAGGTAACATCGACATCGAGGATCACGTCGCTCGCTTGGCCGCGTTCGTCGAGCCGTTCGATCCGGATGTGTGGCGCGTTGTGTCCCCCCGACATCGTCGCGCGAAATCCGAGGGTTTGCAGGGTCTCCCCGGCAAACGGAGCCGCCACAACACCGGGTTGCGAGGCGACCTGGGTCATCGTCCGGTGGTAGGTGAGGTGCCACGAATCGTACTGTCCCGGGTGACAGGCGCGACAGCTGTCGGAGGTGACCACGTGGCTCTGTCCACGCTCGACCGGCCCCCACGCGCCCTCGCTCCCGGCCGTAACCGCGAGTCC
This sequence comes from uncultured Nannocystaceae bacterium, assembly GCA_964621785.1. Lineage (GTDB taxonomy): Bacteria > Myxococcota_A > Polyangia > Nannocystales > Nannocystaceae > JACKDW01. The sequence continues at coordinate 35,276 of CAZUPD010000010.1, read as the reverse complement.
GAGGCCGGCACCCACGATCCATAAGATTGCTGGTACAAATAAAATCGCGTTCGCGCGACGACTTCCCATCACGCACCCGTTCCATCGACCGATGCAACCGCATATGACGGCTTTGTGGTCGCGCGGCGAGGGAGCGGTTCGCAACCATCCACGGGCACCTATCCGGGGCGAAAATGGAGGTGAAGCGTACGGTTGTAGAGGGTGAGTTCAACCTCTGTGCAGTTGAACGGCAGCGGCTGCGGATGCCCAGGGTCGAGGTGCTTGTCGCCAAACACGGTGCCGTTTTGGCTGTTGAGATCACCGGCCCAGATCCGACCACGATGAGTGTAGATACATGCGTGCATCCGACTCAGGCGCGGGGCGTTGACAACGACCTGGCATGCCTCGTGCCGGCCAACAACCACAGGACCATGCCGCAGGTCAAAACTCTGTTGGATGTTCTCCCCGCGAACCTCGATGATCGGCGTGCGCAACGGGTCGAACAAAGGCTCGGTCGGCGTGACTTCAAACAGTCCGTCTGCCTGCGCGGCGGTTTCAAATGCTTCGGCCATTTCCTGGGAACTGGTGAACCGATGCTGCGGCTCCTTGGCCATCGCCCGGGCCATAAATCCATCGAGGTTGGGTGCTTCGATGTAGTCGTTTTCGCTGTCGCCGTGTAGCGACCCCGCCCGCAACACCCGCGGCACCCGCAAGCTCGGCACCGGAGAACCGAGGTGCTGACGCAGCAGATCAGGGATGGTCCGACCCTCAAACGGACGCTTTCCGGTGAGCAACTCAAACGCGATGATCGCCAGCGCATAGCGATCGGTCGCCGGACCGACATGCTTGGTGTCGCGAAACTGTTCGGGACTCATGTAGTAGGGGGTGCCAAACACGGAGCCGGTCGCGGTCGCGGCATCGGAGGTCAGCCATTTGGCGATCCCGAGGTCGATGATGACCGGCTCCCACCCGTCGACAGCCGATCGCAGGAGGACGTTGTCGGGTTTGAGGTCGCGGTGGACAATCCCGAGTCCGTGGAGCTCGTCGAGGCCGCGACTGACCCCGCGGATCAGATGATGGACGGCATAGCCATCGCCCGGGGCAATGACGGCCGAGGGCGGCAAACCGTCGACAAATTCCATCGCCATCCAGGTGCGGCCGTAGTCGTCGACCCCCCACTGTTTGACCCGGATGACGCCGACGAAATTGGCTCCTGCCATGCGCTCGGCCTCGCGACGAAACCGCAGCGCGGCCTGGCTATTTTGGTTGAATTCTGCCCGCAACCATTTGACGACGACAAGTCGGCGAGCGTTGACATCGACACATAGGTGCACGTCACCAACAGACCCCTCCCCGACTGGGCGAATCGACCGGTAGGGGCACTTAGCCATGCGCCCATTCTACTACAGCTCGACAGTTAGCTTCGTATATGGCTCGCTGAAGAATGTCAGGGTTTTCTTGCCGTATTTGATCGTAACGAGCCCCGGGACGACGAGCGTGACCGGCCCCGCGCGTTTGCCGGAGCCGACAAAGACGCTCTCAGAAACATCGTCGGGCGCTTGTAGCTTGGCGTCGTAGCCCCCGGTCTTGCCGATCAACTCGATGATGGTCGTCGCATCCTCGTTGAACTCGACCGCAAACGGGTAGAACATACGGATCTTGCGTTCGAGGGCTTCGAGCTCCCGCTTGAACGTCGGCCCGCGGAACAGGTAGCGATCGCCCTGGTGCGAGACCTGGGTCTTGGCCCACGAGATTTCACTCAAGGCCTCGCCATAGTGGTTGACCTTGTTGTCGGGATAGCGGATCGAGCTTTTTTTCTTGAGTATTTTCTCGACCTTGCGCGAGAGATTTTTGATCGGCGACGCGGCCAGAACAGCGGCCGCAGCCAGGTGGGTTTCGGGGGCCTCGTTGCTCGCGGTCTGTGCTCGAGCGAGCGCGAGCTCTGCCTGTTCGAGGTCGCCGGCCCGTAAAAATACATGCACCCTCATGCTTTCGAGCACGGCCAGCACTTCGCTGTGACCCCGGGCACTCTCCGGCACCGCCTCGGCGATCTTCAACGCGTTATCGACCTGCCCCTTGCCCGCGAGCACCAGCGCGAGCATCAGTTTGAACCCGTTGTCCTCGGGGGAAAGGCGCAGACCTTCACGCAGCTCTTGCTCGGCCTCGGCGACCTTTCCATCGGTCAGCAACTGACTGCCACGCGACTTGTGGATCCCGGCGACAAACTTGGTGAACTGCGGGCGCCTCGCATCCGGCATGGTGTCGGTGTGGTCCGGCCCCAACAGCGGATTGACCCGCGCCAGTGCTCCGTCGAGGTCACCGCGCGCGCGTTGTTCCCGGGCGAGACGAAGGTGCAGTGTGTACCAGGCATCACCCCCAGACCCCGGAGGAAACATCGTCATGTAGCGATCGGCGAGCTCGAAGTTCCCGTCGCGGGTCGCCTCGCTGACCACCTGCTCACGCAGTTGTACAAACAACTCTTGGCTGTGGGTATCGTCTTCTTTGATCAGCGGAACGGTTTTCTCGAGCGCCTCGGCAGCTCCTTTTGAATCACCCTGTGCCGTAAGCACCCGGACCAGGTCGAAGCCTGTGGTCGCCTGCGGGATCACTTCGATCGCCGCCGAGTAGTCGACCTGTGCCCCGGCATTGTCCCCCGCCTTTTCTTTGTCGCGTGCGCGCTGGACCAGCAACACAGCGCGGTAGCGATTACACAGGTCACAGGGACCAAACTCGCCGTCGGACGACAGCACTTGGATGGCTTCGTCGGTTTGACCCTGAGCTGCGAGTGCACGTCCGAGACTGTCTTGACCCGGTTCACTGTCGGGATCGATCGTGAGTCCTTCGCGAAACAGAGCTTCGGCCTGCGCCGGGTCGGACTTCAGCAGCTTCTTGCCGATTGTGATCTTCATATCGGCGAGTTCACGGCGGGCGATTGTCGCATCCTCGCCCCCCTTGGCCATCGCCTTGCGAAACTGCTTCTCGGCCTTCTCATAGCTCTCGACGTCGCGGAAGTTGTGGGCGCGCTCGAGGGTCGACGCACAACCTGTCACGAAGGTCAGAGTCAAACATGCAGACGCGAGAGATACAAAGCGGGATTGCTCAAACATAGGCGATGGTGATGTAGCGGAAGATCGATGCGACGTGAATGTGTGTACACACACCCAGTGCCTGAAACCCGGCCAGCGAACACCCGTGACACTTTGGTCGACTGGCGTCGGTCCGTGGCCGAACTCGATTCTACGGGCAAATTCCGTGATTGTGGTAGCTCTGTTGACCAAACCGAGCGACACGTAGGTCGGCGGCCCAACTCCTCCCAATCGTGAGACGACCCCTGACGTGTGTGTCCGTTCAGGTGTTGGGAAGGATTCCCCAGGGCCGGTCACGAGGACTGCAGACGAGAGAGCTCGCGTTGCATGATCTCACGGACGCGTGTGGCCAACATTTCGGGGGTATCGGCGGCCTCACACGGAACTGGCTCCAACACGCGGACCTGGATGTCGAGCTTGCCGGTTTGTTGGAACACCCAGGTACCCCGAGGCAGCGCGTCGACCGTCCCGTCGATCACGATCGGAACGATCGGAACCTTGGCCTCGAGCGCCAGCTGAAAGGCACCGCGGCGAAATGGATGGATCACACCGTCACCGTGCCGGGTCCCCTCGGGAAAAATCATGACCGAACTTCCGTCGGCGAGCAGTTCCCCACACCTTCGCATCATGTGCTCCCGCGACTTTGGGTCGCCGCGACGGATCCCGACATACCCGGCCATCCACATCATCCAGCCCAAAAACGGAACCTTAAACACCGAGTGTTTGGCGACCCACTTGAAGTGTTTGCGCAAGCCAAAAAGGACAAAAATATCGGCGATCGATTGGTGGTTGGCGACCAACACATAGGGTCGGTCGTTGCGGATCCACTCGCGCCCTTCGATGTGAACGCGCCAAAACGGTGACAGAGCTACGTAGTGATTGGCCCACGTCCACGCGTACCAGTGTGAGAAGCGACGTCGGCGATCAAACGGAAGCAGGATGATCCACACCCCGATGACGGCGAACCAAAACGCCATCAAACTGAGTACGAGGTAGAGCCAAAAGAAGGCCGAGAGGATGTGTTTCACCGCGGGTCTCAGCGTGCCAGCGCCGCGGGTGTTTGTTCAACCCCAGCACTCGTGCTACCGAGCCGATATGTTCCCGATCCGCTGCTCACTCGCCACGTTGCTCGGCTGTCTCGTTGCCTGTTCGGGCAAGCCGACGGAAGTGCAGGTCGAGCGGCAACCGGTTGCGAAGGCTTCGCCCGCGGCCGACCCTGTCACAACGCCGCCCCCAGAACCTTTGGCGGATCCCGTGCCTGCCGCGTTGCCTCCGAGCGTGCTGCCGGCTCCGGCCGAAGGTGATGTCGCGGCGATCGTCGCCAACCGTCTGAAAGAGGCCGAAGGCCACGGCCGCCGCCTAGTCGTCTACGTCGGAGCTGAGTGGTGCAAACCGTGTGTCGCGTTCCGCGAGCAACTCCTGGCCGGAACATTCAACCACCTCTTCCCAGGGACCACGTTCCTCGAGTTCAACACCGACACTGACCGCGATCGTCTCACCAAGGCCGGGTATCACTCGCGGCTGATCCCCCTGCTCGCGCTTCCCAACACCGACGGAACATGTTCGACCCAGCGAATCGAAGGAGCCCACATGGGTCCGAAGATGGGCCAAAAAATTGCGTATCGACTCTCGAAACTCCTCAACAATTCAAAATCTTTAAACAACGATCCTTAACGTTCGTTTGGCACCCGGTAGCGGACCGAAATCGCCAGCAGGACCACACCGATCCACAACATCGTCCCGCACAGGAGGTGCATGACCTGCATCCACCCTGGGGCGGACAACATGATGTTGATGACCCCAACGGTGATCTGGATGACGACGCCGTAACTCACCCACCTCGCCAACTGTTCGACATCTCGACGCGGTACCCACGCGGTCAACAGTTGGCTGGCGCCGAGGAGCAAGGCACCAACGCCGACGGCAATCACGGGATGAAGGATCCGGAGTTTTTGCAAGAAGTGGGCACTGAGCGTTTGGTCGGCGGCAACCCGCTCGATCACACTGGCTCCGTTTGCGGCAACAGGAAAAAGCGTATCCCCGAGTGCCGTCACCGCACCACTCACGCCGACCAAGATCAGTCCGGCAAGACTTCCCAGAGTGACCCACCGCGTCCGGCTATCGACCGCTCGCGGCTGACACCCGCGGGCCAAACTCCAACAACAAGCCGCCAGCGATCCAGTCAAAAACGAGGTGTTGACGAGGTGGACCGCCATCCAGATCGCGCGATCGATCGAGTCGTTGTCGGCGACCAACCCGAGCAATACCAACCGAGCACCGACCAAGGCCTCGGTGATGGTGAACAACAGGGTGAGCCAAGCCGTGATGCGCGCGAGGTGCCCCCGCGGTGTCCGCCGGATCACCGCGATCAGCAGGATCACCACCAGGATCCCGTAGACCCCACTGGTGAGGCGATGGGTAAACTCGATGATCGTCTCGATCTCGGGCGCCCGCGGAACAATTTCACCGTGACAGGTGGGCCAGTGCTCACCGCAACCCGCCCCCGAGCCCGTGATCCGGACCCATGCACCAAACAGAATTACGAAGATCGTATAGGCGAGTAGGCCCCATGCGTAGCGGACGAGACGGGAGGACACGCGCTCCTCATACCGCGGAAGTCCGGCGCGCAAAAGGGTCACCGAGCCGCATACCCCAGCGAGCCAACGACGAGATCGCAACCAGCCCTCACGGGTCAACGCCGACTGCGCCCACCACATTCGGGCTCACCCCGGTATCGCAACCTCGCCGACTTCTCGCTCCCCTTCAATCGAGCTGCGGTTGAGGCTCGTCGCTTCCATTCGCGATGCGGCCCACGGGCCGACTTTGCGCTGCCCGATGACACTGCTACAACCGCGACATACCGCCGATGGCTTTGCGATTTGCCCATTGCTCCGATATCCACCTGCTCAACCTCGAAGGTGTCCGCCCGTGGCAATTCCTCAACAAGCGGATCACCGGGGCCGTCAACCTGGCACTCAAACGCCGGCGGGCCCACAACGACGCCTTGTTTGATCGGATCGTTGAGCACGCCCATCAACTCGACGTCGACCGCCTGGTGATTACCGGCGACCTCACCAACCTCGCACTCGCTTCCGAGTTTGCCCACGTGGCCGAAAAACTCGACCAGGCCGGTCTTCCTGTGACGGTGATTCCCGGCAACCACGACGCCTACACCCGCGGATCGGCGCGACACGGACGGTTCGAGCAATACCTCGCCAAATACATGGAGGGCGAGCGACCTTCGGGAAGTCTGTATCCGTTCGTCCAACGATATCCGGGTGTCGCTTTGATCGGCATTTCGACTGCGGTACCGACCCTCCCGCTGTACGCCACCGGCAAAGTCGGGACCGACCAACTCACGCGCCTCGATCAAATCCTCGCCGATCTCGGCCGCAAGGATGTTTCCCGGGTTGTGTTGATCCACCACCCGGTGGTCGATGGCGTCTCGAGTGCGCGACACGACTTGCTCGATATTTCTGCGTTTGGCGAAGTGATCGCCCGCCGCGGAGCCGAGCTCATCCTCCACGGACATGAACACCGCGAACTCGTGGGTCTGCTACCGGGGCCAGATACCGAGGTGCCGGTGCACGGAGTGAGTTCGGCGACTGCACTTTCGCAAAAACCCGGGCGCGAAGGTGCCTTCCGTATTTACGACATCGAGCCCGGCTCGATCGCGCGGGAGACCTTCTGCTGGCAGGGCGAAGACTTCGCAAAAGCCGATTTTTCATGATCGTGGCGTAGGTACCTCGCACGTCGTAGGACCGACACACTGTTGAGATTCGTGTTTGGGTTCTCTCGGCTGTCGGGGTTCGTGTTTGGGTTCTCTCGACTGCTGGGTACCCGGGGCGCGCGGTTTAAAAGCCAACCATTCGCGTGCGCGTAAGCAAGTCGTTCCGGTCTACTTTTCGACCGAGCAGGGGTATGGTGCCCGCCATGTCTACGATGACCAGAGAACTCCTCGCCGGTGGACGTACCCACGACTGTGGCAGCCTGCGCGAGGACGACATCGACAGCGAAGTTGTGTTGTTCGGTTGGGTCCATCGCCGGCGCGACCACGGCGGCCGTATCTTTGTCGACCTCCGGGACCGCCAGGGCCTCACCCAAGTCGTGTTTGGCCCCGATATCGACGCCAAAACCCACGAGCTCGCCGACGGGTTGCGCAGCGAGTTTTGCATCGGGGTCAGCGGCAAGGTGATCAGTCGCGGCGACAACCAAAACCCCAACATGGAGACCGGTGCGATCGAAATCGAAGCCAACGGAATCGAGATTTTTAGCACCAGCGACGTGCTCCCGTTCAACCTCGCCGACGACGATCGTCTCGACACCAGCGAAAACATTCGCCTCAAGTACCGCTACCTCGACCTGCGACGGCCGTCGCTGCAACGCAACTTCATCCTGCGTTCACGGCTGTCGACCACCGCCCGCAACTTCCTCGCCGAGGCCGGATTTTTGGAGCTCGAGACCCCCTACATGGTCAAGTACACCCCCGGAGGTGCCCGCAACTTCCTGGTCCCGAGTCGCCTCAACCCGGGCAACTTCTACGCCCTCGCCGAGTCTCCGCAGATTTTCAAGCAGCTGTTTATGGTCGCGGGATTTGACAAATACTTCCAGATCACCCGCTGTTTCCGCGACGAGGACCTTCGCAACGACCGCCAACCCGAGTTCACCCAGATCGACATCGAACTCAGCTTTGCCACCCCCGAGCGGGTCTTTGCCCACATGGAAGGACTGGTGGCGAGGCTGTGGAAAGACGTCTTGGGCGTCGAGCTCGAATTGCCGTTTTTGCGACTGACCTGGGAAGACGCGATGGGTCGCTACGGCTCGGACAAACCCGACCTGCGCTTTGGCCTCGAGCTCCACGACATCGCCCCGCTGTGCAAGGACTGTGGTTTTCGCGTGTTCGAAGCCGCCGAGTACATCAAGGGGATCTGTGTACCTGCAAAATTCGCCGACAAACTCTCCCGCGCCCGCCTCGACAAGCTGACCGCGTTTGTCAAAAAGCGCGAGCACGGCGGAGCCAAGGGGCTGGCCTGGGCCAAGATCCAGCCAGATGGCAGCTGGAAGGCACCATTTGCCAAATTGATGCAGGCCGAGACCATGCAGGCAATCGCCGACCAAATGGGTGCAGAGCCAGGTTCTGTCCTCCTGTTCATCGCCGCCGACTTCCACACCACCCACACGGCCCTCAATGCGTTGCGCCTCGAGCTACGCGACTTTTTGGGACTCGTCGACGGCGAGACGCAGTGGAAGTTTTGCTGGGTCACCGACTTCCCCCTGTTCGAGCAAAACGAGAGGGGCCAATGGGTGTCCTCGCACCATCCGTTCACCTCGCCGCGCCCCGAGCACGTCCAGCACCTCCTCAGCGACCCCGGCAAGGTCCGCGCGCAGGCCTACGACATGGTCCTCAACGGCAACGAGATCGGCGGCGGCTCGATCCGTATCCACCAATCCGATGTACAGTCAATGGTTTTCACGACCCTGGGACTGAGCGTCGAAGAGATCCACCAAAAGTTCGGATTTTTGCTCAACGCCTTCAAGTACGGCCCCCCACCCCACGGCGGCATCGCGTTTGGCCTCGACCGGATAGCGATGTTGATGTGCGGCGCAGGCAGCCTGCGCGACGTCATCGCGTTCCCCAAAACCCAACGCGGCTCCGACCTGATGACAGGGTGTCCCGGCCCGGCCGACGATCCGCAGCTCGAAGAGCTCTACATCCGGCATCGGCCGCTTCCGGAGTAGCGGGACTTTCTGGGCGAGAAACGGCCCGAGAAGCGGGCTCGTTTCTCGCCCAACATCTATCCCCGACTCGGACACCATCCTGAGAAGCTGGCAGTAGGCAACGATAGCCGCGCCTCAGATCGGGCTGCGAATCCACATCGTGAACGTCCGTGACAGCATCCACCGTGCATCACCGGTCGAGCTGCGACGACGTCGCTACGCCATTTGCCCCAACACACACAAACGCCTTCGGCCGCGCCGTGGGCAGACGCGAGGACTTTTTTACCGGGTGTCACACCCGTGCGACATCTGCCTGCGATATGCTCGGTCAGCGAGCCGTCTCCGCACTTGTACAAACATGTCTGACCCGACTGACGACAGTAAGGCCACAGCCGACAACGGGGCCAAGGACCCCTCGCTCCGCAACCAGCCCAACGCACAGCAACCGGACAAGCCCGGTGATGCGGCGGGTTCTACCGAACCCGATGACAATGCGCGAAGCGACACCCCGGGCCAGTCCAGCAGGCCTGACCCGGCAACAACCAACGACGAACCACACCCACAGCCCCTGCTCAAAACTCGAGTCACCCGTGTACTTGCATGTATTGCCTGCGCCAGCTGCATGGTGCTGGCCTCACCCGACCAAGACCTGTGGTGGCTCGGATTTGTCGGCTGGATCCCGTGGCTTGCCGTCATGGAAGGCGCCAAGCCCAAGACCGCTTTTTGGTACGGCTGGCTGACCGGCATCATCACCGTCTTTTGGGGATTTGTGTGGCTCACCGAGCTGCTGACCCGATTTGCCGGGTTCACCGGGGCACCGGCCTACGCCATCCACCTTTTATTTGCATCTGCACAGGGTTTGCAGTGGGCCATCCCCGCCGCTCTGATCGTGTGGTTGCGCCGTCGTACCGGCCGCGACGTCCTCCTGCTCGCCCCGCTGTGTTGGGTCGCAGGCGAGGCCGTACTACCCCACGTATTCCCCTCCTACCTCGCACTGATGTGGTGCACCCAGCCGCTGTGGCTGCAAACCGCTGAAATCGGCGGGGTCACAACCATCGGCATGGTCCAGTTGCTGATCAACAGCGGCCTGTATGTCGTCCTGCGCGACCGGCTCCTCGATCGCCCGTTCAACCGCAGGGCCGCAGTTGTATTTGCAACAACCATGGTGATCGCCCCGACCTACGGGGCCATCCGCATGAAGATGGTCGACGCCCAGATCGAAGCCGCCCCCAAGGTCAAGTTTGGGGTGGTCCAGGGCAACTTCGGGATCACCCAGTGGGGCAATCCCCGTTGGCGCCCACGGATCCTCAAGAACCTGCAGGACAAGTCAACCGAGCTCGAGTTAGAGGGGGCCGACATGCTGCTGTGGGGAGAGACGGCCTACCCCTACTCGCGAGCGCTGCGCCGTCTCAATGGCCAGGACCTCCCCGAGGGCAACCACCGCAGGGTCCGGCGAGGGTTCACCAAACCACTGATCTTCGGAATCGTGACCCAGGATCGGGATCGCGGTGACAAGTACCCGTTCAACACCGCGACGGTTCTCCACGAAGATGGCACATTGGGCGAGATTTACGACAAGGTCTTCCCGCTGTACTTCGGCGAATACGTGCCGCTCGTCGATCCGGAGTGGTACCTCAAAATGGTTCCAGCAGCGTCGTACATCAACCCTGGCAAGGGCCCGGTCGCCCTGACAGAGGGCGAATACCGGTTCGGCCCCCTGATCTGCTACGAGGACATCCTCCCGCGATTCGCCCGCGATGTCGCCAACACCGGAATCAATGCGTTCGTCAACCTGACCAATGATTCATGGTTCGGCAAGTCAAAAGAACAGTACCAACATATGGGCTTGGCGGTGCTACGGGCGATCGAAAACCGCCGCGGGGTGCTGCGTTCCGTCAATGCAGGTACAAGTGTCTACATCGATCCCAACGGCCGCGTGGTTCACCAAACCGAGGTGCAAAACCCGGACGTAGACGGCCTCCAAGATCCCGACGGATTTGTCGCGACGGTGCCGATGATGGACCGAGATTCGAAGACGATGTACACACTGACCGGCGAGCTGTTCAACGGGTTGGTGGTGCTGTCGCTTGCGGTGATCGGGTTTCGCCGGCGACGGGAATGATTGGCTCCGCAAGGATTCGTGAACCATGCCCTACATCGAACAGATTCACATCCGCGACCACTACCGCATCAAAGAACTCGATGTTGACCTGCGCTCAGGGGAGTCGAACTCTCAACCGCGGCACATCGTTTTTACCGGGGTCAACGGGAGTGGGAAGACGACGATTCTCGACAAGCTTGCAGAGGAGGTTGGTTTGCATCTCGAAGGGCAATCAACGGCTTTAAGAGTACAAGGCCTCATCCGAGATATCGGAGATGCAAAGCGTATCCTTTCGAGTGGGCGCGCACATGCCAGCCACGCGAACAACATCGAGCTAGGGATGCAAAAACGACAAGCCCAGCTCGAAACGATTGGCTTTCATGTCACCTTGGAATGGGCTCAAAATGCACGCCCTCCCGGAATTCGGACTGCCTTCGAGCAAAAGAGGTTCTTCGCAGCCCATCTTCCCGCAAGTCGTACCTTACCAACAACACCCATTCAAGGACCTACACGGCTGGACCACCAACCGACGGATCCTAAGAAGCCGCTTCGCCAGCAATTTCTCCAATACCTCGTCAACCTCCACGTCCAAGCCAAGCTCGCCGAAAACGAGGAGGAGCAACAAGCGATCTTTGCCTGGATCCGCCGAATCGAGACCACCCTGCGAAGAATCTTCGGTATCGAGGACCTCGTGTTCGTCTTTCGGCGTAAAGGTTTCAGCCTGACGCTCTCCGAAGGCGGCCGCATCGAATATGGGTTTGAACACCTCCCCGCCGGGTATATGTCGGTTTTGGTCATCATCGCCGAGATCCTGCTGCGCACGGGCGTCACCGAAGATGTTGCACACACACTGAACTCTGCCGATATCTCGGGCGTCGTCATCATCGACGAGCTTGGAGCCCACCTTCACCCCGGGATGCAAGAACGGGTTTTGCCTGCTCTCATTGACTTTTTCCCCCGGTTTCAATTCATCATCGCGACCCACTCCCCCGCGATCGTCTCGAGCATCGACAACGCCACGGTCGTCGACCTTCCGTCTGGGGAAACCGTTGCAAGTACATCTCTGCGGGCCACGCCCTATGGCGACCTGATGGTCGGGCACTTCGGGATTCCGACCGACTTCGACCGAGGAGCTCAAGCGCCTCAAGTCCTTGATGGACCTCGATAATCGCTCAGAAGGGCAGGAGCAGGAGGCCAAGCATCTCGCTAGCAAGCTCATGCGAACCTCGCATCCGATCGCCCTCGAAGCGTGGATGCTCCTCAATCAATAGGACGAATCGATGATCGATGTCGACCGACCATCCGAGGCTCCCGCGAGCTTAGCCACGACAGCTTCCTACAAGGGTGAAGATGTGCGTCGGTCACTGCTCGAAACCTTTTTCGGCAAGTGTTACCTGTGTGAAGGGCCATTTGTTCACGAGCAGTTTAACGTCGAACACCTTCGCCCGAAACACGCGTTTCCCGAACTCGAGCGCGAGTGGACCAATCTCTTCCCGGCCCATGGTCAATCCTGCAACAATCGGCGAATCAACTGGGACGGGCGAAAGCAGGGCTGGCCTGTGGACGGAATGCTCGACTGCGCAGGCGGGGAGAACGTCGAAAAGCGTCTGTATCAAGCGTTGACATACTCCGATGAACTCAAACCCCAGGTTGAGTTTCGGGCGATCGACCCGAATGACAAGCCTGCTGACAATACAGCCCGGGAACTGATGTATATTCATAATGGTTCGCCGCAGGCATCCCATCGGTGCGCAGACAGGATGCTCCGGGAAATCGAAGGCCAGTACGGTCAAGCCCTTGCGTGCCTCATACGGTACCTGACAACGCGCCAGCCAAACGACCTCCGGCGCCTCGAGGTCTGCTTTCTCGCCAAGAACGCACACTACTCAGCCGTGGTCCGCACATCGCTGCGCAACCACTTACGCAAGCTCAAGCCGCAAAATGCAGAGCAGCTGTACGCAGCTCTCGAAGGTGTGTCTACAAGTTCGTAGCCACCGTCGTACTGACTCTCGCGTGAATGAATGTCGGCCGTGTGACACGCTATATGCATCTACCAACAAATACTAGTTGAACGAAAAGTGCAGACCGAACAACACCCCCTGGCGCAGCAATCCGGTCGTCGTCGCCTTGAGGTCGTAGTCAAAGCCCAGGCCGATCCGTGTCATCGGCTTTTTCTTGCTCTTGCGCTCGTACAGCTCAAACTCGTAGCCGATTCCGGCCTGTCCTCCGAGACCTGCTCGGGAACCTGTGAGGCTGCGTGACACCGGGACATTGCTCGCCACCCCAAGGCCGCCCCGCAGGTACAAACCCTTCCACAGGTAGCCGGTCGCCATCACTGTGACATAGCCCGAGACCGAACGCTTCTTGCGATCGAGGTAGCCTGTGATTCCGAACTGCGTGCCCAGCTTGAAACGCGTGTTGAGGGCACCGCCCACCGCCACGCCAAATCGAATCATTGGGATGACGCCGCCCTCGAGCAACATCGTGCCTGGTTTGATCCCGATGTCTGCGTACATCCCCTTCTTGAGGATCCCGGGCGGGCGCTCGCGTTTATCGGTGGCGAGCGAGAGTTCCGTGGCACTCGCTTGTCCCGGGGACAGGGCCGTGACAGCGGCAACCGTGGCAAACGCAAGCGTCGTAGTGGTACGGGCGAGAACAGAGATACGCGAGTTGAGTCGAGAAGTAGACATGACGGTGCTCCACCGTGCCGAGGTCGAACCCTCCTTCGCGCTGTGGCGGGATGGGGTCGACTCCTTGCGGCCGGTCGCTGCCCAAACGCGACCCACCCAAGCCCCCTTACACATCGAGACAATTTTTAAAATTTTGGCTTGCTTGCGCACGTGAGCGCTCGCCAACAATGTCGCGGCACCTTGGAGCCGCCTTTGCCTCAACGCCGACTAGGACGATCGAACCGATGTGAGCCGGTCCCAGAGGTCATGCTCGAAGCTACCCGACCTGCATCCCGAGATTCTTGACCAAAAACCCCCACAGGTCGGTCCATTCCTCGATCTTCTTGGTCGTCGGCTTGCCTGCCCCATGCCCGGCTCGGACATCGATCCGGATCATTACCGGGTTTTCGCCGCGATGGGTGTGTTGCAGTTGCGAGGTGAATTTGTAGCTGTGGCCCGGGACCACGCGGTCGTCGTGATCGGCGGTGTACACCATCGTCGCTGGGTATTGCGTGCCATCTTTGAGATTGTGCAACGGCGAGTAGGCATGCAGCGCCTTGAACTCCTCGGGGTTTTCCGGCGAGCCGTAGTCCGAAACCCAGGCGTGGCCGATCGTGAACTTGTGAAACCGCAGCATATCCATCACGCCGACCCCAGGTAGGGCGGCTGCGAACAGCTCGGGTCGTTGGGTCATGACGGCTCCGACCAAGAGTCCGCCATTGGAACGCCCACCGATCGCCAGCTTCTCGCTACTGGTGTACTTCTCGGCGATCAGATACTCGGCCGCAGCGATAAAGTCGTCAAAAACATTTTGCTTGTGCAACTTTGTCCCGGCCTCGTGCCACGTGGCCCCGTACTCTCCCCCACCGCGCAGGTTGGCAACCGCCAAGACCCCGCCCATCTCCATCCACGCGAGGTTGGGCACCGAAAAGCCAGGAGTGATCGCAATGTTGAACCCACCGTAGCCGTAGAGGTAGGTCGGATTGTTGCCATCGAGTTCGACCCCCTTTTTGTGGCTGACAAACATCGGCACCTTGGTCCCGTCCTTACTCGGATAGAACACCTGGGTGGTGACATAATCGTCGGGGTTGAACTTGACCTTCGGAGCCCGAAACACCTCACTTTTGCCCGTCTTGATGTCGTAGCGATAGATCGTGCCGGGGGTGGCATAACCGGTGTGGAGATAGAAGGTTTCCTTGTCCTTTTGCTTGCCGCCAAACCCGTAGGCTGTCCCGATCCCGGGGAGCTCGACCTCCTGCTCGAGCTTGCCTGCTTGACTATACACGCGTATCTGACTGTGGGCATCCTTGAGGTACTTGGCGACCAGCTTGCCACCGACCGCACTGACCGAACGCAGGGTTTCGGGGCCCTCGGGAATCACCGTTTGCCAGTTCTCGCGTTCGGGCTTGCGCGTATCGATCGCGATGACCTTCCCGCGCGGTGCATCTACATCTGTCCGAAAGTACATCACCGGACCCTTGTTGGCGACAAAGTCATACTCGGCATCGAAGGTGTTGAGCAGCTCGACGACCTCGCCTTTTCCCTTGAGAGGTTGGTAGAACAGCCCATTTTTTTCGGATGTCCCCTCCCACACGCGAATGATCAAATACTGACCATCCTCGGTCACGTGGTTGTCAAAGCCCCAGCGCTTTTTATCTTTGCGCTCGTAGACGAGTTTGTCCTCGGCCTGGGACGTACCTAATTTGTGGTAGTACAACTTGTGGAAATAGTTGGCCTGCTCTAACGCATCCCCCTGTTTGGGCTCGTCAAAGCGGGCGTAATAAAATCCCTTGTTATCCTTGGTCCACGACACGCCCGAAAACTTGATCCACTCGACGAGGTCCTCGTGGTCGGTGCCGGACTTGACGTCGCGGACACGGTACTCCTGCCAATCGGAGCCGGCGCGCTGAATCCCGTAGGCGAGTAGCTTCCCATTGGGACTGACCGAAAGGCCAGATAATGCGACGGTCCCATCTTCGGACAGGGTGTTGGGGTCGAGAAGCGTGCGCGGATCGCCGTTGAGCGAGGATGCGGTGTAGAGCACACTTTGGTTTTGCAGCCCGTCGTTGCGACTCCAAAAGTAGTTCTTGCCCTCGTGAAACGGCAGCCCGTAGCGCTCGTAGTTCCACAGCTCGGTCAGCCGCGACCGGATCTGGTCGCGTTCGGAGATGGTCCCGAGATAGTCAAACGTGACCTTGTTTTGCGCCGCCACCCAGGCTTGCGTGTCTTCGCTGTCGAGGTCCTCGAGCCAGCGGTACGGGTCGGCGACCGCCACTCCGTGGAGGGTTTCGACAACATCGCCGCGGTGGGTTTTGGGATAGGGAAACGCGGATGCCGGCGGCGTCTGGGAAGCCTGGGTTGCAGGGGCCTCGTCGGGCACCGCAGTCGACCCCGAGGTCTGACACGCCGAACACATCGCCGCGACGAGGATACAAAGAACCGAGGACTTCAGCGCAACCGTAGGCATCACCCCGTTGTAGGCGAGTTCGCGCCCCGGCCACAAGCGCCCGATTGTTTGGAAAACTCACCGCACCCGCGCAAGTCAAGCAGCCCGTGGGGCTCCGCTGTTGGATTTCGCAACCAGAAGGTAGCGACAGGGAACACCGATCGGTTCGCCGATCGGTGTCGCGCCTGAAGTCGACATGTCTGTTTGTGCAGGTCCAAACGGAAAGGTGAATCTCTCCACGCTCCAAAGGGCTCTACGCGATTGCCATTACGGCGCGTACTTGGCAACCCACAGGGCGGCGAGATTTTCGGGCGCGTATTCCTCCCCGGTGATGAACACATAGCCGTTGGCATCCACGGCGACTGCGTGGGCGCGGTCATCTCCCCCATCGCCGTCGTGGTGGGCATCCCAGATCAGGCTGTTGTCCGGGGCGAACTTTCCGAGCCACGCTCCGTCGAGCCCGTTGACGGTGTACTCCGAGCCACACACCAAGAGGTTGCCCTGGGGATCAAACGCGACCCCGTAGCCGCGATCCTCATCGACCCCTTCACTGTCCCACTGGAAACTGTCGAGGGTGTCACCGGTCTCGGGGTCGTACTTGGCCACCCACACGCTGACGAGGTCAGCGGCCGAATAGACCTCGCCCGCGATCACGAAGTTGCCGTCGCGGTCAAACGCCGCCGCCCGGGCAAAGTCATTGCCGCTGGCCATGTCGTAGGTCTGTTCCCACAAAAGCTCACCGTCGGCACTCAGACTAGCTGCATATACATCCTTGAGCCCGATCGGTACATAGACTTCGCCGGCGATAAAAATGTCGTCCTTCGATCCGATCGCCACGCCACGAACCACATCGTTGCCCGCCGCATTGTCGTAGCGATAGTCCCACAAAAAGTTGCCGTCGGCGTCGTACTTGCCCACCCACAGGTCATTGAGCCCGATCGCGTGGTACTCCGATCCGCCGACCACGATGTTGTCCTCGCTATCGACGGCGACCGCATAGCCGCGGTCACCCAGGGACGGTGGACCGTCAAACGTCTCGGTCCACAGCAGCGCCCCGTCGGCGTTGTATTTGCGGATCCATACGTTTTGGTTCTCCCCGTTTTTAAATGTGTTCCCAACTGCGATGATGTTGTCTTCGCTGTCGATCGCCACGGCCCGCCCGCGGTCGTCGCCCGCCGGGTCGCCGTGGAACGTCCGGGTCCACAGAATCTCGCCGTCGTTGTTGTACTTGCGGACGATGATGTTGGCATTTTCGCCGAGCTTGAACTCTTCGCCGACGACCACCACATCCCCGACGGAATCGACCGCGATGCCGTGGCCAATCGCTACGCCGTGGTCTTCGCCCGGGTAGACATCGCTCCATACCGACGACCCCGAGACGACACAGTCTGTATTACAACCGTCGCCGTTCTCCTCATTGCCGTCGTCGCAGGGTTCTGTCCCATTGGCCATCCCGTCGCCGCAGTACGGTCCGAGTGCATCACAGTTGCTGGCGCAACCTTCGTAGGAATTGTCGTTGATGCCGTCGTCGCAAAGTTCGACCCCTTCGTGGACCAGCCCGTCGCCGCAATAGGCGATCGCACATGTTGATGTACATGCACCATCATCGCTATTGGCGTCACCCTCGTCGCACTCTTCGTCGTTCTCGACAACCCCGTTACCACACATGGCCGGCCCTGCGGTCCCGCACTCACACATATCCCAGCCCGAACCATCACCGAGACAGACTTGGGTGCCCGGACCACCTTCGCAGGGACATTCCTGCTCCTCACCAGGTGTACATACACCCATCCCTTCGCTCTCACTCGCGGTCGGCGTTTCGGTCTCACTCGTAGACTCCGTCTCACTCGTGGCGTTCGAACCGTCGCTTCCGGAATCGGTCAAACTCCCGGCAGTGTCCTCGCCGCACCCTGCTACAAGGCCGCAGCTGACGGCCACACACATCCATACCTGAAGGTCGATATTGGGCATTCGCATCGGGCCAACGTATCCAATCCCAACAGTTCACGCCACGGTTTCGCGTGTGTGTTCGCCCGGGTCGCTCGCGCCACAGGATAGCTCTCGCGTGCCGACAACCGCACTGCCCACAATTGAAGTGAACCTGCGTTTGACTCACCCGAGGGCTCCGCCTCGGCCCCTTTTGGAGTGGGATGCTCCGCCAAAACTTGCGTGTGCAATCTCTCTTGTCACCGGTATAGCGAATCCCGGCGAGTCGATGACCACCGATACGGTGGGCTCAGACGGTCGCCATCAAACAACCGTGCTGAGCCTGAATTCGACCAGCTCTGTTCGCGTCAATCCGGAAGGCGTGCTTCGAAGTTAGCCTGTTTAGATGTACACACATAAGTATCACCTCGAATGTACAAATAAATGTATCATCACTAAAACTACGCAGCCCGCTCTGCTGCTCCAGCCTGTGCCCGCCCATAGGCCAATCGACCCGCCGCCGTCTTCAACGGTCCATCCGCAGGCACCAGCGGACCGACCTTCCCCAAGCCGAATGCAGGCATATGGTGGTAGAAACATTCATAACTTCCAGGCTCGACGACATAGGTTTCGTGCCAGATCCCCACCGCTCCCGAGCGTCCCCAGCTTTGGATCCACCGCCTCCACGCGGGCACATGTTCGCGTTGTTTGTCGCGTGAAAACCGGTGGAGGTCGTCGAGTGAGCGCCAGTATTGGACCATCAGGGAGGTCCGTCCGGCGTAGTTTTCAATCCCGAGCAGGCCGGAGTTGGGATCGGCGAGTAGCTGTCGGACCATCCGCCCCATCGCCGTCGAGACGGCCCATATCACCGGGATGAGCCACCACTTGTTGACCCTCGCACCGATTAAAAACACCACCATGCCGCCCTCGCGGGAGACTGTCAGTCGCTGTGGGTTCACGTTGGTCATCTCGATATCCTCCCTCAATGTTTCTGGTGTCATCATTGTTGACACTGACAACATATCCTAGATGTTGCCGTTGTCAACATTCCCGGGCAAACTTTTTTCGTGACGAAGTCTCGCAAGCGCACCTACCACCACGGCGACCTACGGGTGGCACTGCTCGCGGCTGCGGTCGAACTGATCCACGAGCGCGGGCTCAATGGCCTGAGTTTGAGGGAGTGTGCACGGCGGGCCGGGGTGTCCCACGCCGCGCCCTACCGCCACTTCGAGGATAAGAACGCGCTACTGCTGGCGATCGCCCACGAAGGGTATGAGGGTCTCGCAGACGCTGGCGAGGCGGCGATGGCCGGAGTGACCGATCCGCGTGCACGCCTCGATGCCTACGGGGTCGCCTATGTCCGCTACGCCGTGGGACACCCGGTCCACCACCGAGTGATGTTTACCAGCGAGATGCCCAAACTCCCGGCCAAAGATCAGGCCAACAGAACCCGTGCATTTACACTTTTAGTCGAAACAGCAGCCGCAGTCGTCGGACCCGAACAGGCCGAGGTTGCAGCGGTCGCCACCTGGTCGCTGACACACGGGTTGTCGATGCTGATCCTCGACAACCGAATCCCCGCCGACAAAATCAGCTCACCGGCGCAGATCGAGGAGCTCGCCCGCGCCGTGATCGCTCAATGGCGCGGTCCATTGACGAAATAACATGACCATTCGTGTCGGCGACTTCCGGAAGTGGAGATAGCCGATCACAGAGATGCCGCGACGTACGTGCACCTTACAATCCCGGGACAAACCGCACCGCATAGATCGGCGGCAGATTGGAGATACTTTCGAAGTGTTCTCCTTGGTCGTTGCTGATCCACAGATTGCCGGTCGTCGAGCCGAAGGCTAGGCGCTCGCCTGTGGCGTCGATATCGAGTGCGTGGCGAAACACGATGTCGTAGGCGTGTCGCTGCGGCAGCCCGTTGCTGAGCACCTCGAACGTCTCGCCTCCGTCGCGTGTCCTCGAGACCACGACCCGTCCGTCGACCGGCACTCGTCGCTGGTCACTCATGGCAGGCACGAAGTAGGCGGTATCGGGATCGCGGGGATGCACCGCGACGGCAAAGCCAAAACTCGAGGGCGCTGCCTTGACCTCTTGCCAAGAGTGGGCACCGTCGCGGCTGCGCCAGATTCCGCAGTGATGCTGCGTCCACATGCACTTGAAGTCAGCCGGGCACGCAACCACGCAGTGCGGATCTTGAATCGCGGGATCTTCGGCGCGCTCCGGCGGCATGAAGTCGGCTCGCATCCCGGCCGAGCGGGTGACCCACGAATCTCCGCCATCGGTCGACTCCCACACCCCGCCACAGCTCACGCCGATCAGTACATGGCGGCTGTCCTTGGGATCGACCAAGACCGAGTGGATCCCGGGGTCGTCGGCTCCGCCTCCAAACCACTGCTTGCGCAGGGGATGATCCCACAGTGATTGTACAAGCACCCAATTTTCGCCGCGATCGCGCGAGCGAAACAGGCCCCCGGGAATGGTGCCCGCCCACAACTCGCCGGGACGGTCGTCCCCCGCCCCTTCGAGGGCCCAAAATAGCTTGAGCGACGATGTGAGAGGACGCCCCGATGGCCCGATTTCTTGTTCGCCTTCGGGGACCTCGGGGTATGCAGGTACACCGACCTCCTCCCAGGTTTTGCCGCTGTCGCTGCTGCGTTGCAACTTGCAGCCGAAATGCCCGTGATCGAGGGCTGCGTACCAGGTCCCGTCGCGGTGGTCCGGAAGCGTGAGAGTGACATTGTCGCCGACAAACGCCACCCGCTCGACCTCCCAATTGTTGCCCTTGAACGAAAGTGTAAACAGACCCTTGCGGGTCGCTACCAACAGCTTGTCTGACATCGATTTCCTATCCGCCCGAGAGGGCTTGCATGACGTAGACCTCGGCCTGCGGCCCGATCGCGTCGGAGAGTCCGCGGCGGTCGGCAACCTGTTCGCCATCGACGAAGACGTTCATGTGCTTGCGCAGCCCTCCGTGCTCGTCGACGACATAGCCCCGCAACCGCGGATTTTGGCCAAACACATCCTCGAGGGCCTCACGGACCGTTTGGCCAGTCACTTCGGTCGACGGGCAATCGACATGGCGCCGGAGATTTGCGGTGAAGTGGACAACCGCCATCGCGCGCACTGTACCGCAACCGTAAACATGTTGATACAATTTTTATGAGAAGTTTTTGTCTGCCAGACTACAGAAAAATCAGCAACCTCCAATTGGTGAGAGCACGGCGTTCCAGTGTATTTGCAAACACTACAGGCTACTCGGCTTCGCCGATCACCTTGAGCGTGCGTTCGGAGGGTTCCTCACCCATCGCTCGAATCGCGTCGGCCATCGCCTTGCGCATACAAGCATAACAATCTCGGCGGCCACAGGCGTGAAATCCCCGGGGCTCGTAGCGGCGAATCGCCGCGACACCTCGCGGATCTCCGAGCTTGCCCAACGCCTCGACGACGGTCTTTTTGTGTGGACAATTCTCGGCCATTTGGAGACGGGCGACGAGTTGGAGGACCTCGGGAACTTCGTCCTGGGGCTCGTGGGTCTCGATTGCACGGGCAGCTTTCTTTCGCCGACCGTCGTTGGTATCCGACGAAACGGTCTCAAATGGCTCCTCTAGCGCTGTCGGAATCGTCTTGAACGCCGGGGCGTCGGAGCCCTGATCGACCGGCTTTGAGATGGGCTCAACCTCGACCTGGGCGACCGGCGCTTCACCGACCGGTTGCTCGTCCACCGGCTCAGACCCGCTGCCGAACACGGCAATGATCAACAATGCACACACAAGCAGTCCAGCGCCGGCACCCCATAGCCACCGCGGGCGTCGGCGTTCCTGGGTTTCCGTTCCATTCAGCGTCGGTAGGCTTGCATCGATTCCTACACCCTCGTGGGGCACACCGGAGAAGGATGTTGTCAATACATCCATCGAGCGGTCGAGGCTCCCCATCTCCGACAACTTGGCGACGACCTCGCCGCTCTCGGGCCGATCGCCCGGCGACGTCAGCAACATCCGGTCGATAAGGTCGGCAAACGCCGTCGGAACCGGGCGCGGGCATACCTCGGGGTTGTCGAGCCGCGGCGGCGGTTGGCTGAGCTGACGCGTCACAAGTTCGGCCAGCGTATCGCCCGTCCACAGTCGGCGTCCGGTACAACACTCCCACAGGATCACACCCAGGGAGTAGATATCTGTATGCGCATCGACTGGGTCACCGGCGATCTGTTGGGGCGACATATACCCCGGAGTTCCCAACACCGCCCCCACACGTGTCAGCGGGTTGGTATCCTCGGGATTGTGCTCGGGGGTACGGGTGTCGCGGGCAATCCCGAAGTCGAGCACGTAGATGTGCGGCATCCCGCTCTCGCGCTCGGTGACGATAATATTGTCCGGTTTGAGATCGCGGTGGACGATCCCCAAGCGGTGGGTGGCAGCCAATGCATCTGCAATTTGAAAGCCGACCACCCGGGCCCAATCCCACGGGTGTCCCTCGTCGACGAGCAACATTTCGCCTAGGGCCGGACCCTGGACGAGTTGGAGGACGAAAAAGTCACTACCGTCGGCGAGCTTGCCAAAATCAATTGCTTGTACAACGTGTGGGTTGTCGACCTGCGCGGTCGCTCGCGCCTCGCGGCGAAATCGTTCGGTGGCGGTGTCGTCGTCAGCGACCGCCGGGCGGATGACCTTGACCGCGACATCGATCCCGAGTTTGAGGTGGGTGGCGATAAACACCGCTCCCATCCCGCCTTTGCCCAACAACTCGCGCAGCTGGTAGCGCCCCTCGATCGTCGTACCGATCAGCGACTCGATCCCATCGGGCTCCTGTGGGCCGGGCACCATTGGCTGACTCGACTCGTCGAGCACTGTTTCGGCCGTGGGGGCATGCTCCAGCGTGCCGTCGGAATGTCCACTCACAGCGTCTCAACCATAACAAAGCCCCGTGAGACGGGATAGCGGCCACATGCATTTTGCGACGCTCAAAATGCACGGCCGCCCCTGAAGCCTGCGGTTTTTCCCGCGCGTCGACCACACGCGGGGCCCAGGATGCGACATGACTATGAAGACATCTTCGAGACCGGACCGCGAGCGACGCTACTTGACGATCTTCGCCGGTTTGATCTGGATGGGATTTTTCGGAGCCGTGGGATCCTTCGGCTTGGCGCCGTCATTTTTCGGCTGGGTACCGTCGTCCTTCGGCTGGGTACCGTCGTCCTTCGGCTTGGTACCGTCATCCTTCGGCTTGGTACTGTCGTCCTTCGGTTTCGCAGCGTCGGTTTTGCTGTCCTTGGGTTCAGCTTTTTTCTTCTTTTTCGCCTTGGCCTTACACGAGCCGACCTTTGCATCGCTCCCCTGAATGCACAGTTCGCCGACGTCGATGGCGGCATCGCTCCGGGGCCCGGCCTTGAGTGTGACCGTACAGGACTTCGGTTCGGCCGGCAGGGGCGAGGTCAAAAACGCTGTCACCGACAGCAACGCGCTCTCGCCCGGATCGAGCTGGCTCAGATCCACCGCGGTGGGATGTTCTTTATCGGCCGTACCATCGCAGGTCGCGGTCGTGTACAGACGGGTGAACTTTTCGACAGGCTGCTTAACCGTTGCACCAAACAGCAGGTTGAGGCGCACTCCTTTGTTCCCGAGACCTGGCTGCCACTTTGCGGACACAGCTTCGATCGCGAGTGCGTCGGCGGTCACCGGCTTGCGCTCAGGCTGTGACGCAGGTGGGCTACATGGTTCTTCGGCAACCTCTCCGTCCTTGAAGCACACCGCCCGGATCGTCTCGGCCGGCTGGTCGAATTTCTCCGCCAACTGGACCGAAAACTGGCAACTCTCGGGCTCGCCGGGTAGCGGGTTGAGGAGAAATTGTCCGTGGCCAAGCGGGACCATTTCGCCGGGGTTGAACTTAAACGGTTTGACATGGGGATAGTCGGGACTGACCTCAACCCAGGTTTTGTCACCGACCTTACAAGATGTCTTAAGGTACAGATGAAGAGCGTGATCGACCGGTTCGTTGATCCGCAGTTGGTAGCGAACGTGTAACGAGCGGCGGGGATCCTCCCCGTCGAGCGTGGCGAACAGGGGCTTGCCGAGCTCGGCTGCGAAGTTGTAGGCAACCAGCTTGCCCTCGCCCTCGGGCTTGGCAGTGAGCCCCTCGCATGCTCCGTCTTTGACGGTCTTGCCGTTCCAGCACGAATCTTGTAAATGCAATGAAAACTCGGACAACCCGTAATCAAAGGTGAGTTGGCAACTCTTGGGAGCTTGGGCCAGACCGTCGCGCGAGAAGAACGTGCTCTCGAGGGTCGACTTGTCGCCCGCGGCGAGCGGGCCAAAGTCGCCGTATTGGTTGCCGAGGGTCACAACATCGACCGCGACCTCCTCGCCGACCAAACAGGTCGCCTTGGCGTACACGCCACCTTTTTTGACCTCGTTGACGGTGACGTCGACCGCAGCCTTGAGCTGGAATCTGTCTTTGACGTGGCCGTATTCGGCCTTGTGGCTTTCGAGCTTCGCCGCGGTGATACTGACAGGTCCTTTTTCCCCTTCCCCGAGCTCCTTCTCCGTACCGACATTATCCTCAGCTTCGGGCGGGGCATCGAGTTGACCTTGGAGCTCTTTGTTGGCCGCATTTGCAGCCGCGAGTTGTTCTTTGGCCGCTTCTGCCTCGGCCCGTAGCGCCTCGAGCTCGGCCTCCCGGGGGTCGACCTGTTTGACTTCGGCCTTGGCTTCAGGTTCGGGCTCGGTCTCGGTCTCGGGGGCGGGCGGTTGCTCCTCTTTCCCAGTGAGTTTGTCGATCTGTTCACAACCACCGAGCGACAACAGGCAGACGAGTGGCAGCAGGTGGGTACATGCGCGATGGCGAGTGTCCATAACGCGTACAATACCGACAAACGACCGGTTTTCCCAAGTCTGTGCACGGATGCCCAAACGTTGGTTCTACCGGTCCTGCCGGCGGGCCCATTCGCTCACAACTTCATTTGTAGGTAAACAGGCATCGCGTGATCGGTATGGCGACATCCCGTAGCACATACAAGTAATAGGTCGTCCCCGGCGTGAGCTCGACTGGAGAACCGGCTTCGGGGAACCGCTGCGACATCGGACTCGGGAGCTCGCCGTAGCGCACATTCCCGCTGTCGATCGCCGGCATGTCCCACGGCATATCAATGCGCCACATCGTGCCCTCGGGCAGATCGAGATTTGGCGGTACGGTCGGGTTTGCGCTGTCGGCTTCGAGTACGTACACATACCTCGCAGGTCCGCCCTCCCACACGATGGTGCCATCCGCAGCGACCCCTTCGCCTTGGGAACAGGCTTCGGGTTCATAGATTAACTGTGTATACAACGGACCGCCGAATGGAGCATCGTCGGCAAAGTCCTCCGGAACCCGTCCGCGGTAGTTGAGTTCGGCGGCAAAAAACGCTGCCATACGCTCAGGATCCGTCGATGGAACGCCGATGGTCGTGCGATCAAAACCGTTGTTTTCCTCGGGTGGGTAGGCCCCAAACGAGGTCGAATCGATCCAGCCTGCGGCCATGGCTAGGCCGGCGTCGCGAAAACTCCACATCCAATTGCCGGGTGCGTCGATCGTCCAATTCGAGGCGCCGTTGGGAGCCTCGTCCGAGTGGCAACAGATACAGGCACTGGCTTCAATCTGCTCGCGCACCCATGCGAGCTCGCCCGTGTACTCGGGGTCGTCCATCCGCGGATCTGATGTGTCCGGTTGTTCAGCCGCAGGAACCGGGTAGTACGGACGCTGGCTCAATACGACTTCACAAGATGCATAGTCACTGAATCGTCGCCCCTCCTCCGTCGAGCCGGAGATAAACTGCCAGGTGCAAACCTGTCCGTCGGGTCCGTTCCCCGCCTCCTCACCCGGAAGCGGTGCGACGCACTCGAGTGTCGGCGGAATAAAGACGCTACCTTGGGGCTCCGGATCGGGGTCTGGCTGGTCGTCCTGGCAAATCCCCTCGGGTACCCAGGTGCCACCACCGAAGGTCTCGCACCCAAATTTCTGCCCGGAACACGACGAGGCATCCGTACCGTAGGCGACAACCTCGTAGGCTCCCGGACCCGATTCGAGGAGACAACGCCCGAGCACATCTTCGCTCGCGCACATCTCGACGACCTCGCCACCGAGTTGGGTACAGTCCTCGTCGACGCTGTCGGAAGTCCAATCTTCCCCGCTGTAGACGCGACATTCCGGAGCCTGGGTAAACGGGCTGAGATACGCACAACGCCCGAGTTCTTCCACTTCGCCAGGGTCGCCGTCGGTCGACGACTCGCCTTCGCCAGAGGTCTGGTCGTCGGTTTGATCGGTGACCTCTTCGCCGCAGGCAGTGGCCAACAATAAGATTCCCGCTATTCCCGCTCGCAGTCTCATGGCGCCGATGTGACTGCAATCCCGAAATCGGCAACCTCGTGCGAGAATTTTTTTTCGTCGCCAGACCGGTGCTCGGTATCACCCTCTACAGGGAACGACTGTCACTCTTGAAAACGCACAGAGAGGGGACCCCCTACATGCATCTACATGTTCGACTGCGACGGCTCCGTCAACTGCGACGCGGGTCGCGGCGCGGGCCTTCGCACTTGCGTTCGTCCGGTCCGCAGAAAAAACGCACGTGGAAATGGGAAGTATGACCCTTGGCGTGGCGAACAATCCCGTCGCGGGTCCCGGAGCTACGCGGGTACTGAATCCATTTTTCGAGGTTGGCCGACGATACCCCTGCCCGCTTCGCCGCCCGGTGGAGGTATTTCTGTCGACGACTGTCTAAAAAGACATACTCGATCTCTTCGGTCCGCAACAACTCGTACAACAGGGCCCAGGTGGCCTCCCAGTCGACATCACTGACCGACTCGGGGACCGTCCCGCGCTTGTGCCCTCGGGCCAAGAGCAGACGAATATCGACATCGCGACCGCTCTGGTGCGATTTATGCCCGCTGAGCCGTCCGCCACCACGTTTGCTGATCGAACCGATGACAACCTCTCCGGTGTAGGCGTGACTTCGACGAAATCGGGCGATGGCCCCCTGCAACAGGCGAATGCTGTGACTGCTGCCATAGCTCTCGTCGGGTTTGCGAATCGTATAGAGCTCGGGTGACTGCGGGAGCGCGACGCCGCGGACCAGGTGCCCGCGGTTGGCGGTGCCGACACTTTCACCGTCGAGCCGGATCCGTGGCAGCAAAGGCTCCGCGGCGGGGGGAGGCAGACGTCCCGGAATCGGCAAACTCGCGCGCCGCGGCTCAACACGGATCAGGGGACCCAATTGCTCAGAAGGTGTGTATACATTTTTTGGGGCCGATGGAGCTGCGTCGACAATACCCGGAAGCGGTGCCGTAGGAGCCTCGACGCTGCGTGGGGGACGACCGGTCCAGATCTCGAGTGCGTGCCCGGGTTCGAGCTCCCGCGGGAGTGTGCGGTTCCAGCGGTGTAAGTAGCGTTCTGCAATACCGTAGCGGGCCGAGATCGATGCCCACGAGTCTCCGGCCTCGACGCGGTGGACGACGCGGTGACGCCGTGGCGGGGGAATCGGGGAAAATACGCGTAACCGTGTACCTACATCGACCCGTTCGGTGTTGCGATTGAGCCGGTTCCATACCCATAACTGCCGTGGTGTCACGTTGTAGATCTGGGCAATTTCCGAAATGCGTTCGCCGGGGATCACCACGTGTTCACTCCACCGAGGCTCTGACATCCCGACACGCGGCGCTGATGCGGCCTCGGCAACGCCCCCCGCGGCCAGTGCCAAAACGGCCACCGCCGAACACAGCGCAGTTTTGAAAACCGGCCGTACGGCACGACGATCCCGATTT
Organism: uncultured Nannocystaceae bacterium; assembly: GCA_964621785.1. GTDB lineage: Bacteria > Myxococcota_A > Polyangia > Nannocystales > Nannocystaceae > JACKDW01. Next base: position 7,557 of record CAZUPD010000010.1, on the reverse strand, counting down.
CGCGGTTTCACGAAGCAATTGTGGTCCGCCCGTCCGCGATTCCACAAAATCCCGCGAACCCCATACCGCAACAAAAAATCGGGAAAAATTTGACGACGCGAGCAGTTTCCCCATCACGCGCTACAGTAAGGATACCGATGTCGAACCCCCGCAGCTTGTCGCAAGAACTCTCCCTGGTTTTCCGCACCCTCGTCGGGTTTATCGGCACCTTGTGGCTCTGCGAAATCATCGACCAGTCGATCTTCCACGGAGGTCTCGATCGCTACGGCGTCCAACCGCGCGAGGTCGAAGGGCTGATCGGACTGGTCACCGGACCGTTTTTACACGGGGGCTATCCACACCTCATCTCCAACACGATCGGGCTCGCCCTGCTGGGCAGCATCATCCTGTTTTGGAGTCGGCGCGAGTTTTGGCTGGTGACCATCGCCGCCACCCTGGTGGGCGGGCTTGGGACTTGGCTGGTCGGGGCCGACAACTCGGTGCACATCGGAGCAAGTGGCGTCCTGTTTGGCTACTTCGGGTACTTGCTGTTGCGCGGATGGTTCGAGCGCAAGTTCGGAGCAATGGCGCTGTCGATCTTCGTCGGATGGGTTTTTGGCAGCATGGCCTCAGGCATGATCCCCGGACTCGCGGGCCTGGGCATTTCATGGGAGTGCCACTTCTTCGGGTTCGTGGGTGGCGCCCTGGTGGCCTGGCGTTGGCGTCGGAAGACGCGTTAGACGAGGCCGCTTCTTGATGATACGACCATGATTCCGGGGTCAACGCACCCACAGCGACGGATCCCCTGGCTCGGGAATCTCGCGGACAAAATTCCCGGCCGAGCCCGCCCCTTTTGCCAATCGGATCGCAACTTCGAGGATCGACAGGTTGGGGTAGGCCCGCTGGAGACGCTTGAGGATCTCGACATGCCGTTGCAGAGCGGATCCCGTGGTCTGGTCCTCCGAGTACATCCGCAACTCACCTAACGCACGCGCGAGGAGACCGACAATCCCCGGGAAATCGGGGTAGCGGTCGACAACCGCACAAAGTTGCTTAAGCAAATAGGGGCTATAGGCCGGACAGTCGCAGAGCGCGACCTGATGGGCCGTACACAGGACCTCGGCGTGGGTCCACGCCTCCTGGGCACCACCGGCCGCGACCAGTTTGCCGGTCTCACAGACCTCGGAAAACACCTGGGGCCGATACCCGAGCAACCATGCACGACCCCTGATCCGATCGTCGACTCGGATCTCCCGCGGTCCTGCAAGCGGATGGGCAATCAGGGTGAGTCGTCGACGTATAGCGGAGGGCTGCCCGGCCTTGTCCCTTGGAAGTGTTGCCCGAATATCCGCCTCGAACTCGGCGCGTTGGTTGAAACCATCGGACGCGAGTTCGATGACGTAGCGAACCAGGGGTATCCCGTAGAATGCGAGCTCGACGGCCTCGGTGACGCGTCCGCAAAAGTCGGTCAGTGCGGGTGAACCTGAAACATCCTGGGCAAGGGCAACTTCGGCAGGCCCGGCGAGATCGAGTTCACAAACGAGGCCTGCGAGTTCGAGTACTGTCGTCGATGCGAGCTCGTAGCTGCCGCGATTGGGCATATACAAACAGTCCAGCACACGGACAAAATCTGCCCCAACTTGCCCGTACAACGATGCTTCGAGGCCTCCATCAGCCTCGTCGACCTGTTCGATCCGAAACAGATGCATGCTGCCGCCGGTGATGTATGGGGCGAGCACAAGTTCGTCGTAGCCGCGGCTGTGAACCCGCAACAGTGCGCCCAACATGACGGGTCCGTGCTGGTCGATCACGTGGCACAGGTCACCGCGGGTCGCAACACCGGAGGCCGCTCCGGGCGAGAGCATTCGGTGGTAACGGCTGGTCAAGAACTGACCCATATCCGGTACACCCCGCAGGATACTGGCCCACAACGGACGGTAGTCGTAGCCGACTTGGGGCGGAGACTGACCTGTGAACAACGGCAGACCGTCGAGCATTCCGCTCGTCGCGTCGTTCTTTGCGTTCGCAACCTCTGACGGCTCTTCAGTCAGGGGTACGACACCGCGTGCCTCACTCGCTCCCTCTGCGGCCGAAGCTTCGTGAACCCTCGGTGTCTCCGCATGCGATGCTTCGTACTCGAGCCCCTGTGCTCCCTCTGCGTCCGTCCCTTCGTGCTCACGCGATGTTTCCAGCTCGTCCCCTTCACTCACCTCTGCAGCTGGGTCGTCCGGGCTCGATACTTCTGCATCGACTCCCTCTGCGGCCGAAGCTTCGTGCTCCCGCGCGACCGCAGCTTCGTGCTCCCGCACGGCCTCGTCCACACGCGATCCTTCGCGCTCCCTCGATGTCTCGCCCGCACGCGATGCTTCGGCCTCGACCTCACTCGCATCCGCGTGCGCTGCTGCAATCGCCCGCACGCCTTCGTCGCCCTCGACCTCACTCGCATCCGCGTGCGCTGCTGCAATCACTCGCACGCCTTCGTCGCCCTCGACCTCGTTCGCTCCTTCTGCGATCGCTAGCACGGCTTCGTCCGCAGGCGATCCTTCGCCCTCGCTCGGTGTCTCATTCGCACGCGATGCTTCGACCTCCACCTCACTCGCATCCGCGTCGTGCGCTGCTGCAATCGCCCGCACGCCTTCGGCCTCGACCGCTTCACTCACACCCTCTGCGCTCGCCCGCACGCCTTCGTCCGCACACGATCCTTCACTCGCCTCTGCGGCCGCGTCGTTCACACCCGATACTTCGCGCTCGGCAGTCGTCACTTCGTCCACGCGCGATGCTTCGGCCCCGTCACTCACCTCTGCGGCCGAAACTTCGTCCTCCCTCAATATCTCGTCCACACGCGATGCTTCGGCTCCTTCACTCGCCTCTTCGGCCGCGTCGTTCACACCCGATACTTCGCGCTCGGTCACAGACTCTGCGACATCTTCGTCAAAGATCGCGTCGACCACCTGTCCGCGTTTCGATGCTGTCTCGAACCTGGCGTCGACCAGCTCGTCGTTTGCGACCGCGTCTTGGGCGGGCTCATCAGCGACCTCGTCCGCGACCTCAGCGAAAATGGCATCTACAACTTCGTCCTCCACATTCGATCGCTGTTCATCCGCGAACTCGAAGCTCGCCTCGAGCTCTCGGTCCGCATCTTCCGGCGGCTCTGCGATCTCCTGGACCCCACACTCCCATGCCTCTTGATTCGCGCTCTCGTCCAGGCCCGCATCTTCCGGCTCTGCGCTCGCCTGGACCCCACGCTCCCATGCCTCTTGATTCGCGCTCTCGTGGTCCCCCTCGTCCAGGCCCGGTTGTCTTGGCGCTAGCCTGGCGAAACGTGCTTGTGCGCGTGAGCGGAGCTCTCGTAGCCGATGTTCGAGTTCGGGTGCCCGGTGGACGAGCGACACGAACCCGAGGGCACACAGTGCGAGCACTACGAGCAAAATCGCCGTCACGGAGCGGGATGATAGCTGAATCGGCGCGATCGTGGCTCAAAATTTAGGCTCCGACGAGAAAAACTTCGCCAGTGGCCAAACCACGGGTGCTGGCCAACCGATTTCAATGCTTATACATTTTTTGTATCAACACTTATTTAGGGGTTCGCCCAACCAACAAAAAACCCGCCGAAGCGGGTTTTTTGTTCAAACGTGGTTGCGTTATGCCGGGACACCGCATTGACCGACGTTGGTCATGTTCACCATCGGGTCGAAGATTGGGATGCACTCTTCGCCGTTGCCGCACATGTTGGCTTCTTCGAGATCGCACATCGGTGTACAGCAGAAGTTGGTCATGTTGCAGTCCACCAGGCTGTCGGCTGAGGCACACATGTTACCGGCTTGGCAGGCGTTGACGTACTCACAGGGGTCGCCGTCGAGGCCTGTGTCTTCTGCGACCGCGACCGGTGCACAGGTAAAGGAGTCGTTGATCGGGTAACAGGCCTGGCCGTCCGGGCAATCCTGGACGAGGGCGTCACAGACCGGGAGACACAGATTGAGCACACCTTCGTTGGCGATGATGCAGGTCGTGTTGAGGTCTTCGCAGGTGGGAGCCTCGCTGTTGCCATCACAGAAAGCGACACAAGTACCTTCGAGGGTTTCGGGATCGACGTCCCAGCACATGTGGTGCAGGTCGCAGTTGTCGTTGCCGCTGACGCCACTGCCTTCGACCAGGCAGGGGTCACCGGCGAGTCCTTCGCCCGTGACATCTACGCACTTGAGGGCGTTCCACGAAGATCCGCCATCGTTGGCCCACGGCATACACTTCTGGCCATCGTCGCAGTCTTCCTCGTAGGTGCTGCAGTCCTGCACGACCGGGATGTCCGGAGTTTCGATGAACATCGTGCCGTCATCGGTCTCCGACGTGGTCGTCGGATCGTCGGTTGTCGGACCCGTCGACGGATCGTCGGTTGTTCCGTCTGTCTCCGAGCCTCCGGTCGGGTTCGTTGTCGCGGTCCCGTTGGTGTCGGTGTTGTCCCCGGTGCCCTCGCTGTCGGACGTTGGCCCAGCTGTCGTGGTCGGTGAGCTGGTGGAGGCGTTGCTGTCGTCAGAGTTCCCCTCTTTGTCGCCACAGCCAACGATGGTCAGTGCTCCGGCAAGAATGCCCGTGATGATGAATGTCTTCGTCATGGATGTCCCTCGTACGTCGTAGTTAGGTTTTGGGGGCTATTGACTCCAGCTTGAGGTTGTCGGGCCCCATCAAGCGCGTTTTTGCTCTGATGCTCAGAATTGGATACAGGAACCGTAGTTTCGTATCTTCTGTTTGTTCTTGAGCGTCATCTCAATCTTTACATACCCTGTTGATTCTGTGCAACCGGTTTATTCGAAAGTAACGCCCTAAACAAACATTCCTTCACCCCAGATTAGTTTCGAAATTATCTTGTCGAAACTTCGCGCATCTTTGAATTTGGTCGGTTCGATCGGCATTTTAGAATCGTATTTTTTATTTGTTTTCAATACGATAAGTAGATTTGCACAATCGAGCGCTCAGGTCACACCTGTTCGCATTTCGCGCAACTGGTGTGTAGATCCCCCAACGTTGACTTTCACACATTTTTTTTCGCACATGGGAGATCCCAGGCGGTCACGCCATGGTGTCCGAGTATCCGCGATATCCGCCTGGAAGTGCGGGTAGCAACCGGCGCAGATGGTGGTCGAACATCACGACCCCCGCGATGGTCACCCCGGACTCGAGTTGGCGAATCGCCTGCTGACGGACATCGCTCAAACGCAGCTTGTGCAACATTTCGGCGACATCGTTGCCTTCGACCGCGCGCACCATCTTGTGGAGGTGGAAGGTCAGCTGACGCGACAACGCAGAGGCGGCCAACCCCTCCCACGGCGAGTTGAACACCGCACTGGTGAGCCCGTTTTGCAGCTGGGTGATGTTCATTTCGCGGGCGACCTCGAGGTGCAGCCACATGACCTCCTCGGGATCGCGACCGGTCTCATCGGCCATACGAACGGCCTCGAGCACCGAGGTCAGATAGATCAGCTGCGCGATCCGGACCGCGAGGCCCGTGGAAATCCCGAGCTGCTCGAGCTCGCGGACCCTGCGGTTGCGCGATTCGGCCTGCTCTGCGGTCAAGATACCGTCGAGGCGTTCGAAGATGTGACGCGCCCGGGTCACGGTCTCTGGGTCGTACGAAGTCGGGCTGCCGTGGTCGAGGAGGTAGTAGGTCGCCTCTTCCAAACCCTGCTGGACGGTCAGCATCGCCTCGTACACCGCCAGCTGAACACTTTTGTTCTCGATCGCATACAGGTCGGTTTGAATCGCCTCGACGTTTCCGGCATCGGCCGCGTGGAGGTAGGCCGAGGCGATTTCGGTGGGAGAGCGCCTGGTCCCGGCGATCACCTCGGAGAAGAAACTTGCACCTGCATTGTCGACGATCCGGTTGATGACCATCGTCGTCGCCAGTTCGCGGCGCAACAGATGCGAGTCGACCGCATCGCCGACCTCGTCGAGGATCGCCTGGGGGAAGTACTCGCGAACCATGCGCTTGGACACCCGCTCCGGCAACTCCTCACCGGCGAGGAGTTGGCGGTAGGCCAACATTTTTGCATATGCACCAAGGGCACTGGCGTCGCATTTGTACAGACCGTTGCCGCGTCGCGCCCGGATCGAAAGCTCATCCTCGGTCGGCAGGGCGAACACATCGGGGTCGAACGGAACCGCATCGACGAGGTACCCGAGGGTTCGGCTGTAGCGGTAGATGTCGCTGCGACTGCGGCGGACATCAAAGCTGACCATCCGGCTCTGCGAGCGGTTGTTGTCCCGGACCATGTCACAGACCTGCAACTCGCACTGGCGCAGCAACTCGTTGCGACGCTCGCGGGTGACCTTGTTGTTGGCCAGCAGCGGGGCGAACAGAATCTTGATATTGACCTCGTGGTCCGAGGTATCGACACCGCCTGAGTTGTCGATAAACGAGGTGTAGCCCTGACCCATGCGGCGGGCGAACTCGGTGCGTCCGCGGTCGGTGATCGCCAGGTTGGCCCCCTCGGCCAGCACCCGACAACGCAACTCCCCGGCGTTGATCCGCACCGGATCGTTGGCCTTGTCGCCCACGTCGGTATGGGTCTCTTCGCGGCTTTTGATGTATGTCCCAATACCTCCCATCCACATCAAGTCGACGGGGAGTTTGAGCATGGCTCGGATCACATCTTCGCCGCTGACCGTCTCGTCGGCGGCAAGCCCCAAAAGCGCCCTCGCTTCGGGTGTGAGCGCCACCTGCTTGGCGTTGCGTTGCCAGACACCTCCGCCCGTGGACAGCACATCGGGCTTGTAGTCCGACCACTGCGAACGCCCGAGGTTGAACAGCCGTTCGCGCTCGGCATAGCTCGCCGCGGGATCCGGATCGGGGTCGATAAAAATGTGCATGTGGTTGAAGGCGGCAATCAATTTGACCGTGCGGCTGCGCAGCAGGCCGTTGCCAAACACATCTCCGCTCATGTCGCCGACGCCGACACAGGTGATGACATCGGCCTCGGGATCAATCCCGATCTCATAAAAGTTGCGCCTACATGTTTCCCAGGCGCCCTTGGCTGTGATCCCGGTCGCCTTGTGGTCGTACCCGTTCGAACCACCGGAGGCAAACGCATCGTCGAGCCAAAAACCCTGCCCCGAGCTAATGCTATTGGCAGTGTCCGAGAGGTGTGCAGTACCCTTGTCGGCGGCCACGACCAAGTACGGATCCGGACCTTCGGTATGCAACACCCCCTCGGGAGTGATCGGCTTGCCCTTGACGACGTTGTCGGTGATTGACAGCAGCGATTGGATGAACTTCTTGTAGTAGTGATCGCCCGCAGCTCGCAGCTCGTTGCGATCTTGGGGAGGCTTGCGCAGGACAAATCCCCCCTTCGCGCCCATCGGCACGATCAACACATTTTTAACCTTTTGCGTGGCCATCAGCCCGTGGATCTCGGTGCGGAAGTCATCGGGACGATCGGAAAACCGCAGTCCGCCGCGGGCCACTTTGCCGCCGCGCAGGTGCACACCTTCAAAGTCCGGATGGTAGACCCAAATCTCCCGAAACGGCTTGGGCTCGGGCCCGTAGGGAATCTCGGTGCCGATGATCTTGAACGCCATCGCCTCCCC
>CAZUPD010000009.1:73570-112881 GCA_964621785.1 uncultured Nannocystaceae bacterium | reverse complement strand
GTGGATTCCGCAGTGGATTGCCGGCGCCGTCCCCTTCCCCGTCGATGATCTCCGCGATGCTGCGCAACGTTTCGGTGATCCGGGCTGCGGAAAATTCCTGGTTGATGCGCTCGCCCAACTGCTGCTGTTGGGCCTCGGTCGTGGCGACGAACAATTCGTAGAGGTTCAAGCTGACGGTTTTGGTCAGGTTGTTGAACCCTTCGAGTCGGATGCGTTCAGGCAGCATGGACAGCTTCGGGGTTATACGGATGCCGTGCGGGTAAACGCAACCTGACCCGTCCGTCAAACGGCCAACGCCTCACACCGCTCGGTGCGTCCACGCGGGCACAGACCTCGCTATCCGCTTGCGAAAACCTGTGGGAAAAGTCGACACTCCGATCTCGATGGTCGGACTGGCGCATATTGTCACCCTGGCGACGTCGCTACTCGCACCCGACGATCGCATCCCCAACGAGGAAGCGATCGCCCTCTCACCCACGGTCGGTTGGCTGATGCTGCTGTGCCTGGTGGCCGTGATCGTGATGTTCATTGTCCAGAGCGACCGCTGGCGGCGGTTTTGGTTGATCGCCGGCGACCCGCGGCCGATGGCCATGTTCCGCATCGTGTTTGCGTTCCTGGTCATCTGCAACGTCAACGACGTCTACGAGTACTTCCGGTTTTTGTTTACCGACGAAGGCATCTTTATGACCGACGTCGGCCGCCAGGTGTTTGCCGCGCACCAGTTCGCGGGCTTTGGCGATGGATTTGGTGACAAGCCCTACGGGTTTTTCGACGCCGAAGCCATCTACGAGTTCTTTTTGGGGCCCAAGTACTCGCTGCTGTTTTTCTGGGACTCCCCCCAGGCGTTCGCCATCCATCAGTGGGTCTTTTACCTGGTCACCGCGGTGTTCATGATCGGCTGGCGGACCCGGACCATGGGGGTGTTGTCGCTGTTGCTGTTCAACAGCATCGTGCTGCGCAACCACCTGTTTTGGGAGGGCACCGAGCTCGTCTACCGGGTGTTCTTCTTCTACTTGATCGTCTCGCGCTGTGGCCATGCCTACAGCGTCGACAACTGGCTGCGCTGCCGAAAGTTGCGCAAGCAAGGATTGTTGAGCGAACCCGGGGGGCCGGGTGGCGGCGCCGGCTTGGCCCCGAGCGACGAGTATCCCAAAGGCCTGCAGGCGGTGTATCGCCGGGTCCCGATCTGGTCGCGCCGATTGATGATGCTCAACCTGGCCGCCCTGTACTGCTATACCGGCGTTGTCAAAAACGGCTCGGTCTGGGCCAAGGGCGACGCGCTCTACTACGCCCTCAACATGGACCACTTCTATCGGTTTTACCCGCAGGAGTTGTCCTCGATCGTGGGCACCACTCTGTTTCGCCTGGCGACGTGGGTGACCCACTGGTGGGAGGCCTGCTTCCCGATGTTGGTGTTGGGCGTGGTCACGCGGTGGGCATTTCGCGAACAACTCGAACCGCTGAGCGGACGCAAACTCAAGATCGTCCAGCTTTGCTGGTTGGTGTTTGCCATGGCCACGATGGCCGTCGCGGTCGTCGCCCTACCGGTCCATCTTCCGCGGATCGCCCGCTACCCGCTGCCACAGATGCAGTACTTCTTCGCCGGCCTGTGGATCGCGCTGTGCATCCTGCTCGGTCTGATGTGGCGACTGCTCCGCGGTCCCCTGACGGTCAAACTCGGCAAACGACAAAGGACCCTGCGGTTTCCCAAGTGGCTCAACCGCGAGTGGTTTTGTACCTGGGTGTTGGGCCGCCGGACCTGGCTGACGCTGGGGATCCTGTTCCACGGCAACCTCCACCTGATGATGAACATCGGCATGTTCCCGCCGATCATGCTGGCGACCTACTTCTGCTACCTGCGCGGCGACGAAACCGGCAAGATCATGCGCTGGCTGGGTCGACGAATGCCCTCCTGGGTACCGGGGATCCCGGCGGATGTCCGTCGCGGCGATCCTCCGATTCCCGTCGAAGACGCGACCTTGCCCCATCTTTTGCGCGACAGTCGAGAGTTTCCGCAATCGGTCCTGTGGGCGACCATGGGCGCTGGCCTAGTCGGTGTGCTGCTCCACTACTTCGACGTGCAGCACTTCGGTTGGTCGGCGATGGCGATCGCCTTCGGTCTGACCGGCTACGGCTACATGCAGGCCCACCGCGGCACCCCGGGGTATCGCAACAAGTGCATCGCTGTCGCCGGGGCGATGCTCGCCTACACCTGGCTGCTGCACCAGACGGGTCCCGAGTGGATGTGGACAAACTTGTATGTGCACCTCGGGATTGCTGGCGTCATCCTCCTCAAACTGTATCCGCCCACGAGTCGGTGGTTGGCCAACTACGGCCTCACCTTTCAACCTCCTGACGGCACCCCGGCCCCCGACCTCCCGCTGAAGGATCCCAGCGGTCGCACCCGCGACCCCCTGGCCTACGGTCCATTTGGGCGGATGTTTGTCGGCGGATTGGTCGTCTGGCACATCATCGGCGTCGCCACCTGGCTGATGCCTGAAAAAGATACCCTCTCAGCATTTCGCACCGAGTCCCGCAACATCTGGCGGCGCTACCTGATCGTCACCCAGACCGACCAAGCGTGGGGCATGTTTGCCCCCAACCCACCGCGGCACAATGTGTTTATGCAAACACTGCTGACCGACCACAACGACGAGGTCTGGGACCTGCGCACCGATGTCTACGCGCCCGAGCGCAAGCCGATCCCGTGGATCTGGAACGACCGTATGCGTAAGATGAACCGTCGGATCATCGGCGGCGAGTCGGGCAAGGGCGACTGGTACCAAAAATGGTACGCCCGCTGGCTGTGCCGGGAATGGGCCCTCGCACACCGGGGCCAAGCGCCGAAGAAGGTCGAACTCTACAAAATCTCCTACCGCATGCCGACCCCCGAACAGGTGGCAAAACTCGGGTGGTACCAGCCCGAGGAGCTCATGTTGTTGCGCGGCCGGAGTAGTCGCCGACACGTCGAGACCTGCAAATCCGGCGTCAATGCCCAGCTCCCCAACTTCATCCGCGAACGCTACGGGCTGCCGCTGGTCGACGAAAAAACCGTCAAGCTGTGGCACAAAAAACGGTTCGAAAAATGGGAGAAGCGCGGTCTGCCCGAACAGACAGCAATCGTGCGAGGTCGCGAAAAGTTTGAGAAGAAGTGGAAGACCGAGGAGCGCAAGCTCAAGCGTCAACAACGGAACAAAACCAAGAAGTGAGCGCGGTACTGACCGTCTCCCAGCTGCGTGTCCTGGCCCGTGCCCTCGAGGTCTCCGGTCGCGGTCGCAGCCGGCGGGCCGGGCTCATCGAGGCAATCCGCCTCCACCGGTTTCAATGGCTGCAACGCCTCAAGCGCAGGCGTGCCTCAGCGGAGCTCTACGAGCTGCTCGTCCGATTGATCGGCGAGATCTACACGATCGACCCCGACAACTCCGCAGACGAATTCGCGTACCTGATTAAACTTGTAAAGACAAATATTTCGGCGGCACGATGGGTCTTCCACCATCCGCCGACGATCGATGCGGTCAAACTTGGGCACCTGCACGCAACCGCCCTCGAACAGCGGGTGCTGTGGCAACGCCTGTATGCCCTTTCGGTCATCATTGAGCACGACAGTCGAGGCTGCCGCGATTTGCTCAAGGATGCCGTCCTCGAACCATCTGAAGGAATCGCACGGCTGGCCCATGCCCAATTGCGACTGTGGGGGATCCGGGTCGCGTCGCCCTTTCCCCACCACCTCAAACTGACGACCCGATGGGGGCAGCGGCTTGCGATTCAAGTCCCACACAACCTCCCGCTCGAACACTCGTTGCTCCCGCTGATCGATGCCGCCCACAACGGCCTGGCGATGCAATCGATCGCCGTCGGCGACATCCTCGCGGCGATCGACCGCGCCAACGACCCGGTGCTGCACGCATGCCGATACGCGCCGTACAACCCGGTGTATCTACATATCATAGGATCAGCTGCACTCGCCCAAACGCCGGCCGAACAACTCGGGCAACTCGGGCAACTGCTCGCGCGCCTCAGTAACCGAGGGTCGAGAAAGTCGCGGCGAGAACTGGCGAAGGTACGCCACAATCAGCTCTTGGTGTACCGAAGTGGCCTTTTATGGTTGTTGCGTTCTTTGAGAGCGCGGCGCGAGTAACGAGTGGGGCAAAGGGTGCAGGCAGCGACTGTGTGGAGCTCGCTTTTTATGCGCGCAGCGTTCGTCACAGATTTCTAACGAGCGCTTTGAGATCGCGGCGCTCGTTACGAAAGGCAAACAGAACATGCCTCGACACTGTGGGCGCGTGGGTTCCTCGCTTCGAGGCGCTTGCCGAAACGCCTCGCCCAAGGTGCGTGCACTTGCAATCCGCTGCAAACGCTTGGTGAACTCCGGGCGAGCTGCGTCGCCGGTCAACCACTTGCATCGACCCCATGCCGGGGACGATAGTCGACAGCATGTTCGGCCCCCTCCTCACCGGCATCCTCGGCCTGGCAAACGTTCCGAACACCGAGGCGGTCGCCCTCTCGCCGGCGATGGGGTGGTGGATGCTTGCCTGTGCCGGGATCCTGATTGCGATTTTTATCGTCCATCGCGAGACGTGGCGGCGGCTGTTTCTACGCGCCGAAGACCCGCGCTCGATGGGTCTGTTTCGCATCGTGTTTGGCCTGTGCACCCTGGCCAATATCAACGGACTGTCGGAGATCTTCATCTACCTGTTCACCGACGAGGGCCTGTTTACCACCGACGTCGCCCGCCAGGTGTTTGCCAACCAGCAGTTTGCCGGGTTTGGCGACGGGTTTGCCCAGCACGAGCCGTGGGGATTTTTCGATGTACAGGCATGGATCCAGTGGTTCAAGGGCCCCAAGTTTTCGCTGCTATTTTTCTGGGACTCGCCAGCGGTGTTTTGGGGCCACCTGGTCGCGTTTGAAGTCGCCTGTGTATGCCTGATCGTCGGGTTTCAAACCCGCTACACCAAATGGCTCGCACTGCTGTTGTTTCACTCGCTGAGCCTGCGCAACCAGATCTACTGGGAGGGCACCGAGAATGTGTTTCGCACGTTCCTGTTTTACCTGTGCCTGTCGCGGTGTGGCGCTGCCTACAGCCTCGACAACTGGCTGCGCTGCCGCAAACTGAAGAAACAGGGCCTTTTGAGCGAACACGGAGGCCCCGGAGAGGGTGCCGGCGCTCCGCCATCCCAACAACATCCGCAGGGCCTAGAGGCGATCTACCGCCTGATCCCGGCGTGGCCGCGGATGTTGATGATCCTGCAACTCGGCGCCCTGTACTGCACGACCGGCGTGGTCAAAAACGGCTCGGTATGGGCCAAAGGCAATGCGTTTTACTACGCCCTCAACCTCGACCACTTCTACCGGTTTGAGCCGCAACAGCTGTCGGCGGTGCTCGGCACCAACCTGTTTCGTCTCAATACCTGGGTTGTCCACTGGTGGGAGTGTTTTTTCCCGCTGGTCATCGCGGGCTTGGTGATCCGGTTTCACATCCGCGAACAGATTCCGCGGCTGCGAGGCGGGATGTTGTGGCTGTCGCGCGGACTGTGGGTGTGCTTTGGCCTGGCCGTGTTGTTTCTTGTCCGCACCGCCCTGCCCGTGCACCCGGCCCAGGGCATGTCGACCGAGCAACTGACAAATGTATTTACACTCGCATGGTTGGGCGGCATGGTCACCCTCGGCCTGCTGTTTCACGTGCTGCGCCACAACCCGCCCACCGTGACCCTGCGCGGACGCCGGTTCACCCTCGATCTCACCTGGTTTTGCACATGGTTTCTGGGCCGTCGCCTGTGGCTCGGGCTCGGGATCATCTTCCATGCCCACCTGATCATGTTGATGAACATCGGGTGGTTTACCCCCGGTGTTCTTTGCGTATACATTGTCTGTCTCAACGGGCATGAAATCGCCGCGCTGCTCCACCGACTCGGTTCACGGGTCGCCCCGTTGCTCGGCAAACTCGGCCTGTCGGGACCCGCGAGTTGGCGCGCTGCCAACCCACTGCCCGGCGAAGATCTGCGGCTACCGCATCACATCCGCGACCGCGCCGAACTCCCGGGATTTGTGCTGGTCGCAGGTTTGGCCGTGGCTGTATTTGGTGTCTATCTCGCGCTCCCCGTCCAAATCGTCGAGGATGGCGAGCGGACCACGGTGGCCGGCATGAACTTCATGCGCACCGGCGGCTATTTGTTTTGCGGCCTAGCTGCGGCAGCGATCTGGTGGACGCGGGAAAACGGATCCAAAACCCATCCGGTGGTCGAGCCGCATTCGGGACTCGTCCGGCGTCCATGGGCCTACGGTCCCATGGGTCGGTTTGTTGCAAATACATTGGTTGTCTACCACATCACCGGCGTCGCGACGTGGTTGTTGCCCGACAAGGAATGCCTCAGCACGTGGCGAACCCAGGCCCGCGAACCGTTTATCTGGTGGCTCAAGACCACACACACGACCCAGAGCTGGCGGATGTTTGCCCCCAACCCGCCGCGCAGTAATCGGTTTATGCGGGTGCTGGTGACCGATCAACAGGGCGAAGTCACCGACCTCAACACCGATGTTTACCACCCGCAAAATCGTCCGTTGCCATGGATCTGGTACACGCGTCAGCGCAAGATCAACCGCCGACTCACCAGCGTCAAAAACGGAAAACCCTCGTGGTACCTCAAATGGCACGCCCGCTACATCTGCCGCGAATGGGCCCGGACACACGGGGGAGAGGCACCCAAAAAAGTCCAGGTCGTCAAGCAGTGGTACCGGATCCTGACCCCCGAGGAGGTCAAGAAAAACGGCCCCTACGACCCCGTCGAACAGTTCAAACGCCGCCACGGGGAAAAATATGTCTATACAGCGAGATGTGCGACGGAAATCGGTGCCCAGCTGTCCAACGAGATCCGCGAGCGCTACGGTCTGCCGCTGGTCCCCGAAAAATCGGTCAAGCGCTGGCACAAACAACACCGCATCAAATGGAACCAACGCCGCGAGCAACTCCAGGCACGCGGCCGTGATCCGGATAGTATTCCCCTGCTTCCGATCAGCATCGTGGTGTTTGCGGGTATGGTCCTATGGCGCTGGCGCGAGATGGACTTGGATTTTGCCTACGAGGCCCGCAAGGCGAGCGCCGCGGGGACGAACGCCAATCCCCAAATGACCGCTGCGGGCCCAGAAAATGCTCCGGAAGACGCGTCTGTGCCGGAGGCTGGCAAACCAAGTGCTCCGGAAAATCGTACCTCGACCAAGGAGTGATCGCCTCCACAGCGGCTACTTTTTGGGCAATCGCCTGTGCGTCGAAATGTAAGGGAGTCTCGGCTCAGCCCCTGACACACTTTGTGTACCTGCATAGACTTGCCATTTTGGTGGTCACAATGAGTTGCTGACTGGGCACCACATCGCACTTGCCCGCAGGCTTGCGCGATGGCAAGCTCCCGAGGTGCCACGGATTGGACCCACTCTCCTACTCGCCCTGTGCGCGTGCGGAGGTGTCAGCGAAGACTCGACGACAACCACCACAACAACACTTGTACCGACAACAAATGAGATCCCCGAACCGACCTTGATGACCTCGACCGGTGAGCCCTCGAGCACGTCAGAGGATGCAACGACCGAGGAGCCCACCTCGAGCACCGGTCACCCGTCGGACACGTCGATGCTCCCCGATTTCGGCGACGACGGCCCAGACTGCAACGGGAAGATCGACATCCTGTTTGCCCTGGATCGCAACGTCGTCATGGAGGAGTACTGGCCGACCATGTTCGCGGCCCTGGAAGAAGTGCGACCGATGATGGTCGAGTGGTTTGCCAACTTCGATACCCACTGGCTGGTGGCGACGCCACACATCACCTGGGGTCTCGCAGGGTGCGAACAGCAGTGTGCAGACACCAACGGAGAGACGTGCGGACCGTACGGGCCGTGGCTCTACCCGTGCGCTCCATACACCGACGGATCCCTGACCGAATGCGATCACGTGGTCGGAGCCGGTATGACGTTTCCCGCGGGGCATGGAGCGTCCAACAAGCGATGTGAACTCGCTGGCGGCGAGCGCTATATCCAATCGTCGCTAGAACCCGACCTACTGTCGACGTTGGAGTGCATCACGACCAACGGCTGGACAGATATCGACACCGTAGCGACACCGATCTCGATGTTGCGGGCGCTCCAGCCGACAGCGACCCGGGTCCCCGGAGGTTGTAACTTCAAGTTTTTACGTGACGATGCATTGTTGTTTGTCATTTTCTTTACAGGTCATACGGGCACGCAGGGGAACACCGCGGCCGGGAGTGCCGAGGACTGGGCTGCGGGCATCTACCAGGCGAAGGGCTTTGATCAGGACAAGGTCGCCGTGCTGGGGATTGTCACCGATAAGACGAGTGAGGAGCCCACCTACTGCGAGAAGGTTGGCTCGGTCCTCCACGTGACCGATGCCGAACGATTTCTCCACGACGAGATCAAACACGCGGTCGCTGGTAGCTTTTGCGCCGACGACTATGTCCCCTATTTCGAGGAGGCCATGGAACTCGCGCTTGCACTGTGTGGCGCTGAACCACCGACCTGATCAGGGGTTGACGGTCAGCAGCACAGTCAGGGGAAGGCCGTTGATCGAAACCTCACCCACGAGGTGCGTGTACCCGTGGCGGTCGACGGCGATGTCGTGCACAACCCCGCGTTCCGAATCGACATAGGGCTGCCAGATGTCGCTCTCAAAAAACAGATGTGGCTGACCCTGTTCGAGTTTTGACCCGCCGACGATCAAATCGTTCGCCGGATGCCAGGCGATCGCGTTCCCCACGTAATTCGGCGAGGTACTGATAAACGGTTGGCTCAAGTCGGGGCCGTAACGACCAACGGTCATCTGCTCGACTTGTAAAACATCGTCGAAGTGCCAGCCTAAAGTCGCCAGACCCGCGGGTGTTGCCACCGCAGCGCGCCAGCCGGAGAAGTCATTCGCCGGCAGTTTGTGGATCGCCACGAGTTCGAGGTCGTCGTCGTCGTAGGATTTGAACAACACACCTCGCATCGGCCACACGTTGTCGACCTTGACTTCGCTCTCACCGACCCAGGTCGCATGCAAACTACCGATGACCACAGAATAAAACTCGGAATTCAGCGGCTCGTTTAAGTCGTCGTACGACACGTGCGAATCATGAAAAACAAGCCCACCCGACCCGGTCAACACCCACGCCGCCGCGTCCGTATGGTCCACAAATTTAATTGCACCTGCAACATAAATTCGACCATTCTTCCCGACTTTCACATCGCGCGCCGACGCTTGCTCAAATTTCTGGTCCCACGTTCGGATCCACTTGTCCTCGATTTGGTGAAAGCTGCGAACCTCCATTGCGTCACCGATTTGGCCGACGACGATGATGTCTTCCTCTCCGTAGGCCGCGGCGGCGCGGACGTCGAGCGGATGGTTTGGGTCCATCGGCTCCGTCCACAACAGACCGTCGACGTGGCTAATGAGCAGCTCTTGGTTGAGGTCATTGCCGATGACGAACACCGTGTCGGGATCGCCATCGTGCCCACGTCGGATCGTGACCGCTTTTCCCACAGTTGCCGACTTGCCGAGCACACGCGCAGCTAGGGTTCCCGATGGTGGAAGGTCGACCTCGACATCGGCCGTGCCAATTGCCGGCGCCATCACCCCGTCTTGGGCGACTAGACGAAACTCGATGGTGCCATTTTGCTCGGGCGTGTCGATGATGTACTCGTACGATGTCTGCCCCTTTGGCCAGCTGATTTTCTGGGTCGGACCGTTGGTCACAAACAGGTTGAGGAAAAACGGGTCGCCGGAAACCTCGGCGGTGAGGACAATGCTGCCGGCAGCGGTCAGCCTGTCGGTGCTGGCCCGAAGGTCCACTTCGAGCGGCACCAGTGCACTGGTCGGATCGGGTTCGGGCTCGCCCGTCGTTGTTGTCGTCTCGTCCTCGTCGGTGATTTCGCCGTCTTCTTCGCCCGTACTGGTCGAGAGCGTCATCGCATCTGAGTCGGATTCCGAGTCGCTGGTGTACCCGTTGTTGTGCTGCGTGATTTGCCCGTAGATGTAGTCGTGTTCGCTGCACCCGCTACACAACACTAGACTCGTGAGGACAAACAGCGGGAGTGTCGAGCGGGCGAGCATGGCGAGTTCCTTTCGCGCGAATGGGCGATCGCGCTTCGAGACTTACATTTTCGCGCCGAAATGGAAAGTAGATCTCAACTGCGCGAAATGCACGACACCTATGCACGGTTGTATGCGCATCAGATTGCAGACCCCCTGCGATCGGCCCTCCCGCTCACTCACAGCACTGGGGATCGACACACTGTATGTACCTGCACCGACCATCGGCAGCGACCCCGATCGACGCCACATATTGTCCCACCCCGCCCCGACGCGGTAGCTTGCACCGTGGCCCGAAAGCGCATCCTCAGCCTCGACGCCCTGCGCGGGCTTGCTGTGTTCTTGATGATGGAGCAGCACATGGGGGTGTGGCTGTGGCGTGGGCGCGGCAGTACCACGGAAGCCGTCTACCCGCTGCTCGTCGGGTTTAATGCGCTCGGTGGTGGTGCGGCCCCGCTGTTTGTCTCGCTCGCCGGTGCTGGCACCTCGCTGTTTGTCCACTCCCGGACCACCGGAGCCGACCGCACCTTGGTGCAACGCGGCCTGGTCTTGATGCTGTTTGGCCTCGCCCTCAACTTCATGACACCGAGCTGGTTTACCTGGGGCTCGTGGTTTGTGCTCCACATGATGGGGTTTGCGATCGCAACCTCTCCGCTGTGGCGCCGGATGTCGACCCGCTGGCTGCTGGGGATCAGCCTCGTCGTCATCTTCGCCACCGTGTTTTGGCAGCAGGCGTTTTCCACCCCCTATGTCTCGACCAATCCGTTTATGTCGGCGACCACCCGCACAGGCGGTGCGCTGCGCCTGATGATCGCCGAGGGCCACTTCCCCGTGTTCCCGTGGCTGAGCATGTTTTTGTTGGGCATGGTCATCGGCCGTTGGATCATCGCCGACCGCATCGGCAACCTGCTGCGTTGGCTCGCGGTGACCGTTGGACTTGCATGTGCATTGATTGTCGCCAAGTACCTCGGAACGTCTGGCCTATTTGACATGTCCCGAGGGGATTTTTCGTACCGGCTGTTCGGCCTGCGCCTGGGGTTTTATCCGGCCACCCCGGCGATCATGTTGCTGCTCGAATCGGTCGTCTTGGTGCTTTTGTGGCTGGCCCTGACACTCGAGCGCCGTTACCCCGAGCGCTTGCAAAGCCGCAGTCTGGCGGTGTGTTTTGGCCGGGCTTCGCTCACGCTGCTGCTGGTGCATGTGGTCCTGTTTCGCGAGGTCTCGCGTCCCCTCGGCCTGTGGCACGGTGTGCGTGCAGGTACGGCGTTGGGGATCATCGCCGTGTGGATGGTGCTCACCGCGTGGCTGTCCCAGAGATGGCAGCGGATCCGCTACCGCTTTGGCGCGGAATGGTTGCTGCGCAAACTCGCCGGCTAATCCCCACGCATTCGACCCAGTCGAGATGATCACAGCTGACGGGCGGCGCACAATCACCGTTCTGGGTATGACCACAACCCCGCGGACACGTAGAACCTGCTTTTTCGCGCAACCCGGCGGGCGGGCGCACCGTATGTGCAGATACACGCGTTTTCATGCGCCGCAACTGGTTGTACGCTAGCAACCTGTGGGTGCGTGGTTTTTGCCGCGATGGGTGACGGATGTGGCCTGTAGATGCCGCCTGTCGAATCGTGCGCCGGGGCGAGGACAACCGCAGACTCAGGGAGCGACGTCCGATCGATGACCGACAATCGCCACGCGCATGAAACCGATGCTCCACGACCCCAGGGGCGTGTGCACCGGTCGAGCGCGCGGATTGCCGATCGGGCCATTGCCCGCGCATACGACCGCTACGGCCAGTTGGCAACTCTCGTTGCGTCCCTCGGGGCGATCGCAGCATCGAATCATCCCGGGTGGACCGCCATTGTCTGTGCGCCGCTGATCGTCGTGCATGGGTCGGCCTCGCAAGTTCGCCGCACACGATCCGAGCACACGCACGCAATCGTTCGCGGGCTGATGTATGTCCTGTGGGCCGCGGCCCTGGCACTCGCACCTGCGTTGTTGCAAACCGGCATCGGGCTTTGGCTCGTGGTCCTGCCCACGGCCGTCGGGGCGCCACTGGTCCTCGGGGCAGCCGCGGGAGTCTGGATCACGTCGCTCCTCGTCCTGGCAGCCGCGGGAGGCATCCTGGGGGCGGGCGGCACCGTGACCCAAGCAATCAGTGCAGGTACATCCATTTTAACAGTCGGATTTTTGGTGTGTCTGATCCAACGCACCCTCGACCACCTGGCCTCGCCACTCAAACAGGCCCTGCGCAAGCTCGAGACCGAGGCCACCCAGCGCAAGGTGGTCGAAGGCAAACTGCGGGCTGTCCAGCGCGAGTTAGAAGAGGGGGTCGAGGCCCGGACGATCGCCCTTACCCAGACCAACCGCATGCTCGAGCGCGAAGTCGAAGACCGGCGAGCCGCGGAGGAACGCGCCCTCGAAGCCAACCGGATCAAGAGTTCTTTTTTGGCCAATATGAGCCACGAGCTACGCACCCCACTCAACGCGATCATCGGCTACACCGAACTGTTGCTCGAGCAAACCGAGGACGAACCCGAATCGCCCGCACAGCTGCAACGTCCGGAACTCGAGCGAATCCTGTCGGCCTCACGCTCCCTGTTGATGATCGTCGGCGATATTCTCGATCTGTCAAAAATCGAAGCTGGGAAGATGGGTGTCAACACCGAGACATTCGAGCTGCTCGAAGTCGTGCAGAGTGTGCTCGACACAAGTACCCCACTCGCCGCCAAACACCGCAATACCCTGCGTCTGCGCTGTCCCGAAAATCCGGGAACTGTCACCTCCGACCGCACCAAGGTTCACCAAATCCTGCTCAACTTGGTCGGCAACGCCTGCAAGTTCACCCACGACGGCTCGATCGTGGTCGAGGTCAACTTCCGCTCCGACCGAATCGAGCGCTGGGTCGATTTTTCGGTGACCGACACCGGGATTGGGATTTCGCCCGAAGTGGTCACGCGCCTGTTTCAACCGTTTACCCAAGCCGATGCGTCGACGACCCGCCGCTTTGGCGGCACGGGTCTCGGCCTGGCCCTGAGCCAGTCGTTCGCCAACATGATCGGTGGCGAGATCACAGTCGAGAGCGAGGTCGGCAAGGGTTCGACCTTCACCCTCAAGATCCCGGCCGACCGCAACAATCCCTATCGCTCGGGTCTCATCATGGTGAGTCACTTTTAGACCTGTCCATTCGATGGGCGAAATCTGACTAAAAGGTAAGGTTGTAACGTAGGATCACGCGGATTGCGGTCGAGCCCCCGGCGTGGTTTTAATTCCCCATGACGACGGGCGGCCAGCGGGTCAGCAACATTGCCACGGATCTATGGGGTGTGGTGCACACCATGCGGATGCCGGGGGGAATTGATATGAACACGCGCATGACGGTGGTCCGTCTCGCCGACGGCAGTCTCGTCCTGATCTCGCCGGTCCCGATCGACGATGCGCTGGCCGAGGAACTCTCCAAACTCGGTCCGGTCCGTTACGCAGTCTCACCCAATTGTTGGCATCACTTGTATCTCCCACAATGTCTCGCACGCTATCCCGATGCCGTCGCCTACGGCCCACCGGGAATCAAGACCAAACGCCCCGATGTGGTGTTTGCCGGGATCCTCGAGCACGAGGCCCCGGCGCCGTGGCGCGACCAAATCGACCAGCGTGTGATCCTCGGCGTCCCCGATTTCAACGAGGTGATGTTCTACCACCGAGCCTCCCAGACCCTGATCGCCACCGACATGGTGTTCAACATCCAGCATCCCCAAGGGTGGAAGTTGTGGTTCCTGCTGCACTTCGCCGGTACCTACAAACGCTTCGCATGTAGCCGACTGTTGCGCATGTACATCAAAGATAACGCTGCCGTCGGTACGAGTGTGGGGCATGTGCTCGAATGGGAGTTTGAGAGGGTGGTGATGGCCCACGGCGAGGTCTTTGAACCCGGCGCACGCGAGGCCTGTGCACAGATTTGGGCCCGTTTTCGTCGTTCCGTGCGGGCCTTACCAGCACACAATCACTAAAAAGTGTACTTGCATTCTTTTTGGTGAAGGACGATCGACGCACCCCGGATTAAGTCAGGGGAATCTCGTGGAGCACGAGGTCGCGGGTCAGCGTCTGGGATAGACCCTGAGCGTCACTCACCGTCACCTCGAGTGTGATCGGCAGTCCGTCGAAATCCATCGGATCGAGGGACCAGATCAACTGTAATTCGTCCACGCGTTGCATATCGGTCTCACAGGTCAGGTCAAAAACATCGGTCCGCGAACCGATCGATCGCCCGCCTTCCGTCGCGCGCAACGAAATATCGAGGCCGGGGTGAAACCCCCGTATCTCGAGGGTTAGAAAACTGTGAATCCCGCCCTGAAATCCGTGCTCGACATCGATGGAATCGCCGTTGGCCAGCGGCCCGTCACTCGCGTCCAACAGGACAAGCTCGGGGGGATCTGCGCTGCCGCAGCGCGGGTTCTCAGCGCCACAGGCAAATGTGCAGACCGCTGCGACAGCCCAGACACAGCACTCGAGATGCACGAAACGCGATCGCATCATGCGGAGAATCCCCCGTCACGTGCGTTGTTCAACGGGTACGAAGTACAGTTCATCCATGCCTACATTTGGGTGGGTCGTTAGGGCGATGCATCACTCGCACGCAGTGGGTAGGCGCCGCGGTAGCTGCGTTCGACGGCGACAACCGTGCCGTCGGCTGCAACCACATAGTCGGTTGGATGGTGGGCTCCACCCGGCAGTTGCTCGATCCAAAAGCCGTAGTCATAAAGCGGCTCCAGTGGTTCATTGACCGCAGTGACATCGGGCGGAGGATCGTTGTCGCGACCCCGAACGACACCGTGGAGTTGGAGTCGATCACCAAAACTGGTTGTATGCTCCAAAAACACCGGGGCATTGCCGATGAGCACTGGCATCGCGCCCCCGTCGAGGCGACCGCTGCGGGCGAGGTAGGCGGCATCTTCTAACTCTGGCCACATCGCCACACAATCCGGGGTATAGAAAATGACGCGTTGACGCTGTGGCAACGGCAGGTCGACCCGCGTCTCGCTCTCGTCACCGACCAAGCGCACAGGCGGAAATGCCATCCCCGGCGCCGGTTTCCCTTGGGTTTTGGGGTCGTGCATTCCATCGGTGCGCAGGACGGAAATGTACTGGGTTGTGATTTCGTCTTCGACGTACACATCGACAAAGATCCAGGTCGGACGCCCCGGGGTGAAATGCTCGAGGTCGGAGGTCGTGTAAACCGCTTCGGTCTCGCCCGCCAACACGTCCTCGGCGAGGACCGTATCGCCGGTGCGAAACACGACCTTGCGCGACTGTGCGGCGGGATTGTAGACTGCCCACGAAATAGATGTATTTGCATTTGTATAGACACCACGCTGGGCGTCGAGCATCCGCGGTTCGCCGCGAATGTCGACATCGAAACGATTGATATAACTCCAATCCGAAGCGTATAACCGGCCTTCGAAAAACCGGGTAAACAACAGACTCCCGGACTTGTTCGAACGCTTCCACGCCCCAGAAGGGACAAAACCGGCGAGCCGTGGCGCGTTCGACGAGAGGTCGTAGAGGTACATCCCCGTGAGGGTCGACACCGCCAAGGCGTCGCCGTCGAGATCGCCGGATGTGACGACTGCGCGGGGTGATACATGAACCTCGACGGCGGGACCGTCGAGGTCGACCACCGCGGCTCCGCCGGAGCCGAGCGCGACCACAGCCCGCCGGCCGCGAAGCGAGAGGTCGAGCGGCGGGCCCTCGAGTGGAAGTTGCCAGACTTCGGAAAGCTGCCCGTCTTCGCCAAGTTGGAGCTTGATGAGACCGCGCGTCCCCGTGAGGGCAAACAAATCACCTTCACTCGCGGCGATCTTGCGTACATGTTCGCCGGCCAGCACAGATGTATGATCATCGATTTGTCCCGAGGGCGCGATCGCAGCCCGACTGATCCCGGCGTTGTAGTGGGCGATCCACAGGGTGTCACCGACCACCGTGAGGTCCGCGACCACCATGTCTGGCTGCGAGACCACCACTTCGCGAAAGGCCGGATGCGTGGGGGTGGTGAGATCAAACGCGAGAATCTCTTCGCTCGAATCACTGGCGCAGTAGAGCGTTTTTGAAGGTGTATGCACATCGATTGTCGTGCAGCGGGCCCCGAGTTCGGGATAGCCGACAATCGGCATCGCGAGCTTGAGCGAGTTTCGCTGGACAATCGTCAGGGCGTCGTTGCTGTTGGTTACAATCACAGCATCATCGACGATGACAAATTCGCCGAGGTGATCGGCGGTCGCGTCATCGCCGACTTGAAACTGACGGGCGAGCCCGGCAGGCGGGGGTGTGGCAACAGCTCCACAGCCGACGAGTACGCCCAACGCGGCGAACAGGCGTAGCGCCGGTCTCCCCGAACGGAAACGAGCTTGGCAGACACCCGTCATCGCCGAGCATCCTACTACATCCGTGCTGCCCGGAGGTCCGCTTGTCACACCGACCCGCGACGACCCGAGTCACCGGAGTCCGTCAGCGCGCCGAGGTGACCCCTCGGTGACAAATTCGCGTACCGGCATCGCCGGCCATCGCGTGACAGCGTACCAGTGCATAGGCAAAGAAAATAGGTTCGCGCGAACCTGCGGCGAGCGTAGCGAGGGCCGCATAGCCGTCGGCACTCGGCAGTACGTCACCACCATCGAGTTTCTCGAGGAGAGCACGCGCCTGTGCCGGCCGGGTCGGAACCAGGGCCGCGGCATAGGAGGCGGTGATCTCAGGATCATCGGGCCACATCTGATGGTGGTCTGCGAGGCGTTCGCGGGCCCAAGAGAGGTTTTGCTCGCGAGTCTTGGCCCCGTGATATCGGACTGCGCCATGACTGCGGACAACCGCGTTGGCCAAGATCCGCTGGGCGGGAAAAAACAGCGGACGATAGCTCTGTTTGGGTGGAAGGCGAATGAACGTAAACAACGACCTGACCAAACGGGCAGCACGTTTGTGATGGCCGACCCGCAACAGTTTGTCGGCCTTTTGAACCCGGGCAACCCGAGCCTCTTCACTCAGGACGACATTGCCGCAGGCAGCCGCCGGACGGGGGCCGATCAGGCTCGACAGCCCGGCGGCAACAACCACGACGAGCCACAGCAGCGGGGCGGTGCGTGGATTTCTTCGCATGGGTTTGGAAACGTCGCGGGCGGGTGATCGGTTTTCCCGCCGGCGAAATTTATGATGTGCTCCTTTCGACATGTCTAAACCCGCCGACAACTCGATCCCAGGATCGATGTGCCCACCGCAGATATCGATTGCACGCATTCGCGTACAGCTTGTGAACCCGATCCCACCGGTCGAATCGCCATTGTTTGCGGCTGCGTGATCGACATTGCGAGTCGCTTGCGGGGCTCAGCTCCTCGTCAAAACACAGGCGTCTCCACGATCTTGCTTGGCGATCCCGCGCTCGACCTCGCCGACAAAGATTCGCGCGGATGCGGGCGGATGTCTGACAGCCCATAGACGCGCTTCGCGGCACATGATGTATCGTCCCATCCAAGGGAGACCACGCCATGCCCCTGAACTTCGACCGGATCGGAAAACTCAACATCGACAAACTCAAAATCAATCAGCTGACCGAGATCCGGATGCCATTTTTGAAGTTTCGCGACCCCGCGGCCGAGCGCATCGACGTCGAGGTCCTCAGCCATATCAGCGGACGCATGCGGGTGACGGGTACCATTCGCAACCGCGGCAACGCCGATTTTGAAAGTGGCAAAAATCAGGCTGGTGTGCACCTGTACCGCGATGGCATCCCGATCGCCTCGCAGACGTTCGAATCCCTCAAGGCCGGCGAAACCCTGTCGGTCTCGCATGAGTTCACGGGGCCGGGGGGCGACATTCCACCGACGTTCAAGCTGATGATCATGTACGACCCCGACATCTTCATCGACGGTAATCCCAACAACGACGACGCGGTGGCCACCAACAACGTGCTTTCGCGGCGCGTAGATCTCCACGAGTTGATGGCGGCTGCCGGTTCGTAGCACGGTGACCGGTGAATGCGAAAGCCGTTGGGGGTTGCGTGCAGGTGCAACTCGAGAATGGATTTCCGGCTCCGTCTACATCTGCCGTGAGTCGTCTCGTCCCGTGGCCAGGCGACAAAAAGTAGTGTCGCTACTCCCAGACCGTTACGCTCCCCGCCGTGGCGGCTCCAAAGATCACCGATCCGCGATTTCAACCCGGCAGGGCGCATTCGAGACTCGATCGCATCGCGCTGACCATGATCCGGGACGAGCGCGACCTTCCGTTTATCCACCTGAGTGTCGCCATGACCCTCACCCTGATCCCGGCGGCGACGGTCCTCTATACGTGGGGCGAGTTTTCGTGGTGGTGGTCGGCCGCCTATTGGGCGATGTTGTTCGGTCTGTTCAACGACCGACTCATCTTGATGCTCCACAACACCAGCCACCGGCGATTGTTTAATAAAGAACACAACCTGTGGAATTTGTATATACCATGGATTTTGGGGCCACTGTGCGGTGAAACGCCGGAGACCTACTTCGCCCATCACGTCGGCATGCACCACGCCGAGGAAAACCTGCGGGAGGACCTCAGCAGTACCATGCCCTATCAGCGCGATCGCCTGAGCCACTGGCTATTTTATTTCCTGCGCTTCTTTTTTGCCATCGTCATCGAGTTGTCGATCTATATGCGTCGAAAAAACCGGCCCAAGCTCCGGCGTCGGATGCTCATCGGCGAGTTTGGCTGGTGGATCTTCGCGGTTGGAACTGGAGCGTTGATCTCGTGGCAGGCCGCTGCGACCGTGTTTTTGATCCCCGTCCTGATCGTCCGATTTATGATGATGGCGGGTAACTGGGCCCAGCACGCGTTTATCGATCCCAGCGATCCGTCCGACCCGTACAAGTCGTCCATTACTTGTATCAACACCCGTTACAACCGCCGCTGTTTCAACGACGGGTACCACATCGGCCACCACGAGGCGATGACCCGCCACTGGACCGACATGCCGGCAGACTTCGAGCGCAAGCGCCACCGCTACGCCGAGCGCGACGCCGTCGTGTTTGAGGGGATCGACTATTTTCAGGTGTGGCTGTACCTGATGCTCGGACGCTACGACTGGCTCGCCAACCACTTTGTCGAGCTGCGCGAGGTCCCGCGGTCCAAGGCGGAAATCATGGCGATGCTGCGGGCCCGGACTGCTCCGGTCGCCTTTGCGAGCTAGATGTATCCGCAATCATTCGTGCCTGCAGTCCACACTGTTATGGTACCCAGGCGCGAAACACATACCAATCCGATGCTGGTGCATCTGCCCGAATCGCCAGCTGTGCTGTTCGCAACGCAGTCGGACCGTCAAAACTCGTCGCTCGTCCACTGTAGAGTTGGCTGCTGATCGCGGCTCCGAGGTCGTCGTCGATCTCCGTCGATGCGGCGATCACCGACTGCGAGCCTGCAGCGACAAACGCCCAGGCCACGCTCATGCCTCCCGACAGCGTGCGGTTGTCGGTTAATCCGGTTTCGCAGCCCGATAACACCACCGAAGTCGGGACCCAGGGCAACATCAAGATATCCCCGATTGACAGGGTGCTGCCGGCCAGTAACAACACACTCCCGACACCAGTTGTCCCATCGGACAGGCCGTGACCTGCGTAGTGCAGGAGATCGGTGCCCGCGAGCGACCGTCGCAACGTCGCCCCACTCGCCCCCGCTCCCCGCAGGGTCTCGACGGCAAACCCCCGCTCTCCCAGGGCCTGCTCGACCATCTCGACCTCAGCCTGAGCATGTTCCAAATTGCTGCGCGGATCGGCGACCACCAACGCCCGGGTCAACGCGGCCTTCGGTGGTTCGGCAATCTGTTTGGCCGGCCGATCAATTGCATAGGCAACATCGAGTCGCTCGAGTACCACCTCGCCCGGTGCAACCGGATCGGCGGCGGCGTGAAACGGGATGTCGAGCAGTGCCCGCATCGGCAACATCCGCAGGTGACGGGCGCGGGCCAACGATGTGCGAAACGGGGCTAAAAGCTCACCTCCGAGGGCGAGTGCATCCCCTCCGCTGCGGTTGTCTCGGGCTGGAAGTTGATCAAATCGATGTACCTGCAATCCCTGGGGAGTGGCCGCAAATCCAACCCATGCACCGTCCCGCACCGGGTGGTAGAGCAACACGACCTCACCGTCGGCGGGCGGGCGCAGGTCGGCGCAGGACACCCGGGGCAGCGACGCCCGGGACAACAGCGCGAGCGCCCGTCGCAATAGATCGCTCGCACGCTCCTCGCGATGCTGGCGCTGGACCTTAACCCGCGTGAGCTGCTCGGCCGGCAACCGCCAATCCTCGGCCCGCTCCTGGTCGAGGCGGTCGCGGATTGTACGGTAGTCACCGATCAATGCATCCCACTGCTCGCGTGCATCCTGATCCAAGGCGGCGAGACGGCCGGCGCGGTCGATCGGGTAGACCGTGCGGGCGCGGGCGATCCGGGCGGCACACAGGGCCCGTTCGTGTTGACCCCGGCGAACGAGCAGATCGATGTAGTGGCGTGCACTCTCGTTGTGTCCGCTGGCAAACAGATCGCGGCCGTCACCAAATCCCACCTTGAGGATCAGATCGTCGACCTGGTATTCAGCACGTGCATATGCATCGAGGGCGCCCTCATGATCGCCTGCCAACTCGAGTGCCCGCCCCTCGTCAAAGTCGAGTTGCCAATGTGCGTGGGGGGTGTGGGACTCAAACTGCCGCCGGGCTTCGAGGTGGGTCAGGGCCTCCTCAGCCTGTCCCTGAGCGAGCGCCAGCCAGGTCAACAACCGCAGGCGCAACGCCCGATCACTCGGGTCGCGCAGGCGGGTCCCCGGTACCTGTTCTAAACGTGCACCTGCCGTATCCAACTCACCGCGCAACAGTGCTGCCCATGCGAGCTCGAGACGCACCCGATCGGCCATCGGCGGGTTGTTGCACCCCTTCGGATCGACGTTGAGGGCAAGGGCCTGGGTCAGATAGGGCGTTGGGTCATCGCCGCTGCGTCCCTCTTGCAACGTCCGCATGTGGCTGGCGGCGATGTTGGTCAACAACTCGGCACGGGCGCACGGCGAGGTTGTCTCTGAGGTCAGCTCGACCGCCTGTTCAAACATCCTGCGGGCATCGCCGTCGCGTCCCAAACGACTCAACACAAGTCCATGCATCTGCAACGCTTGCCGGTGTTCCGCTTCGAGATCGAGCCTACGGGCGCGGTAGCCTGCCTCCGAAAACTCCTGCAATGCGCGCTCCAAATCCCCTTGGTTGTAGGCGAGCAATCCCTGAAAATAGGGTGCGAGCGCATGGGTATAAGGATCTCCGCGGGAGATTCGTGTCTGCCGGTCGAGCCAACGCTCGGCCGCAACCAAGTCATCGAGGCGGTTGCTCAACAAAAATGATGCTGCCAGGGCATCCTGACTCGCCTTCCCGATCATACCGAAGGAGAGGGCGAGATCGACGGCCTGGCGATACTCGCGGACGGCGACCTGCGGTTCCTCCAGGCGGGTCGCCAGGCGGGCCAGCAGCCGCAGGCACTCGACGCGTTCGCGGGCGTCGAGCGAGGCCAACAATTCCTCGAGGACCCCGCGGTGGTGAAACGCCCGGGTGCTGTCGTGGGACTGTGTATGCACAAATTCCCATGCGGCGATAAATTCAGGTCGAAGCGGTGTTTGTGACGTTTGTAGTATCAAGGAAAATTCGGCTCGCTCGCCGGTCATGCGGTCGACTGCGACCTCGATCCGTTCGGCCGGTGGGGCGAGATTCACCCGCATCAACACGCCGTCCTCGCGGACCTCGCGGACCGCTTCGATCGGTTCCCCGTCGAGCGTTAATTCAATCTCGCGGTCCTCGGCAGCCCGCACCCACAGACGGAATTCGGCGTCGGCATCGAGGATGCACCGCGGGCCCTCCTGAACTTCGAGACATCCATAAAACTCGACTTGGAGCGGCACGGTGGCCTTGGGTGTGCGTCCGTGTGGCGCATCGACGGCCACCGGTTCCTCGCCAAGTACCCCGTATTCCGGACTGCACATGATCGACGCCCACACCAGTGCAGTGAGAACGAGAATCGGGAGCAGGACGCGCTTCATGACAACGGTACAGGGGGTCGACGCAACACTAGGATGCCACGGCGTTCGCCGGAGCGGGTACAGGTCTCGGGGGCGACCGGAAAGCCGCGTGGAGGAGGTCTAGGGTGAGGCTGTGATCTCGAGCTGCAAACTCTCGACCCATATTTCCCCGCCTGCGGCCCCAGGATGGGCAGCGTGGCTTTGGAGGGGCGCGACGGCCGAGACGTCGCTCGGCAGTTCATCCCCCGCCCCGACCACAAAAACCAGCCGCCACATACCAGGTCCAAGTCCGAGGACTTCGCCGACCTGTCCTTTGAGTCGGACCGATCCGCTATCGGCGACTTCGAGCGGAGTCGTCAACGCCTGGCCACTGGGCCCTTGAAACGCGAACAACCGCGCCTGGAGTGGAACCTTGCTGCGGACTTGCGGGCGGATGATGACTTCGATCTCGGTGTCGGCGGCATAGCGCCCAACGCCCGTCTGTTTGCCTTCGGAGCGCTGGGCTGCGATCCCGCCGGCGACCTCGAGTTCAAATGCCGGGAGGTCTCCGACGGGTTGCTCCGTTGGACCGACACCTGGTTGTATCAACATGAATACTGCAATCGCAGCCGCAGCCACGCCGGCCCAGGCGACGGGTCGACGCCACAGCGGAATGACCTTGGCCGTTGGAAGAGTAGGTGCATGCACATGCTTTTCGGACGCTGGAGTCGCCAACAATTGGGCGACCAGCGCCTCGCGCCGCTGTTCCGAAAACGGACGAAACATGGCGAGGTTTTCCTGGAACTCTTCGGCGGACTCATGCTCGCTACGCGCGGCAACCACCTCGGCTTCGGTCAGCTCGCCAGCGGCAAATGCTTCCCACGCCGGCGCGCGGTCAGCGAGCAACTCACGGCCGTAACGGCCCAGGGATTGTTCGATAGAGGACTCTTGCATAGAGAGGTACGCTTCAGGTCTCGATTGTCCACGTCGCAGGGTTTTCTGACAGCTCGCCGACGAACACTCACCCATCCGTGAGTGAGCGCACAAGCTTGCGTAACCGAGAGTTCCATGTGTCGACTGCAGCCCGGCTCATCCCCATGGTCTCACAAACCTCTTTAACCGTGCGCTGTTCGAGGTAGATCAGTTCAAATAAGACAAGCCCGCGATCGCTGAGGCGGGACTGCAACACTTCGTAAACCTCTGCCAACTTCCGGCGGTTGTCGAGGGAGGCTTCGGTCGAGTGATCCGGGGGGGCGAGGTAGTCAAAGTCGGCAACTTCGGTGGGCTCATCCTTCCATGGGTTCCCGCGGTGCCCACGAAACAGGCGGGCCACTCGGCGACGGGCAACGAGACGCACAAAGTTCGGCAGGGTCCGACCGCGCTTTGCATCCCAGTCGCGCAGGGCCTTTGCGTCGCGGGTGAGCAATTCGATAAACACCTCTTGGACAAAGTCCTCGACGTCCTGACGAGGGTTCCGACGCCGGGGGAGCGCCCGCCGCCGCAGGGCAAACGCAACTTCGGTTTGGATCACGGGCAGCAACAACTCAACCAATACCCGCATCGCATCGGGGTCGCGCGCAAGTGCTGCGCGAATCAACAGACGGCTGGCGGCAGGATCCCCCGCCCGAGCCTTGGTAATTTCTTCCGGGGTCACGTGTAGGTCTGGGCAGGGCGATGTTTGCAGCCGCGGGTTCACCGAAGCAAGCAAAACAGCGGTCGAGATCTCAAAATCGGTCCTCCGCAGAGGCCAGCTTCCCCCAAAATCGTCACTCGGCGACTGGGGTGGGGTGTACCTACATGACAAACCGCGGGGTACCGCCGCGATTGTCGCGGCAAAGGTTGCACAAAGGCGCGTAACCATTCTCCGCGAACGAGCGAGTGGCGTGATGTGGTTGCGTGCACTTGCAAGCCGAACCTGGCGAGACCCTGGCTAGCGGCCGCAAACACAAAATCACTGAGCGTCTAATGCGCACTCATAAACACATGTACGCACAACGGACCCTACGTGACGTTCCGTAATTTTTGTAAGCCTCCATACAAAGTCTTCCGAATCGATTCTCCACAAACAATCCACAACTCGCTCCTCGACGAGAGCTCGATGTCCGAGATCCCTCGCTCCCAGTGAATATGGTATGCACGTAGGGCCTCGGCGCGTCCGGGACGGGGAGATACACGATGCATGGTTGGATTTTCACCATCGCACTCGCAACATTGCAAACCTCGGGGAGTTCATCCTCTGGCGACAATGTCGATGTAGATACACCGGATTCAAACGTCGAGGTGGGCGTACCTGATGCCGTTGCCAATGCAACAAATTCTCCGGAGACGGATGCGCCCGACTCGAGCTCAACCGCGGGGGACACTCCCGCGACCTCGGTTGGTGACTCGAGCGCTCCCGCGAGCGGCACACCCGACAGCGCTCCAACAAAGACCGACGAAGGCTTGAGCGAGGCAGCCAAGCAGCGTGTCGCACTCGAATATCGAGCCGACCGCGCATTTGAGCGCGGCGACTACTGGAAAGCCGCGACCATCTGGGCGCGCCTCGCCGGTCGCGAAGATGGTCCTTCGAACACCCGTGACCACTACGTCCTGCGGGCGATCGCTGCCTCGGAACTCATGTTCGACGAGTACGGCGAGCGCCGGGCTCTGTGTTTTGCGCACCGCCTGACCAGCACCCACCTCCGCGCCGGCCGCAGCGAGGGCCAAGCCTATTTTGTCCGGCGTCGGCGTGCACTGGCCACACAACTCAAGGACCAGATCGGCGAGCGCTGGCCCTACGCCTGCCGTCAGCTGCTGCGCGAGTCGAGTTTTGGCGAATCCCCGAGCCAAGATCGCGTGCAGTTTTTTGGCGGCCCAACAACCTTACCTGAAGAGCTCATCGCCCCGCACCGAGTCGACTGCCCGCCCGATACCCCACAACCCCCCGACGGCGGGTGTGGGTCGTCCTTTCCACCACCACTCGACGACAAACCCGAGACGTCCCGCAGGCCGTTGCTGATCGCCGGCACCACGGTGACAGCAACCGGTGCGGCAACCCTGCTGGCGACCGCCGCGACAGGCTTTTTCTACAACCAAGAATTGATCGACCTCCGGGCTTGGGAAGACGAGTCCGAAAAACGTCAGCTCACTGCGGAGGAGCTGGCCATGGCCGAAGCGAGCATGCAGCGGGCCGACAAGTTTCGCACCGCCGCCATCGCCACCGGAATCGCTGGAGGCGCACAGGTCGTAGCCGGTATCACGATGTTGATCGTCGACGCCAAACGCAGGCGCAAAACCCGGTCGAGGCGCCTGTCCTTCGCCCCGGCTGTCGGAGTCGACGGGGCGGGCTGGCTCCTGCGCGGACACTTCTGAGCCGAGATGACGGCCGCCCAATCGGCAAAACTCGATGTAGAGTCAAGTAATAGACCCGAATTCCTTGCCTCGGGTGTGCGAGAGCCTGTGAGACATGGAGGCTGGGTGGACAAGGAACTCTGCAGACGCGGCCTGCGAGCAACCACTCGCGTTTTGAGATAGGCTTCGCCGCAACCCCGAACTGCCGCCTTGCTCGACCTTCGACGATCCCTGACTGTCTGCCTGCTGCTCGCGGGATGGACGATTGGAACCGATGCCCGCGCGGCCGATGTGAGCCCCGAACGAACATCGGCCGAGCGCGCCGGTGCCCAGCACACCCCGCGAAACCTTCGGTGGCAGCGACTCGCACAGCAAACGCCGGCCGAGCTCTACCCGGGCGAAGTCGTCGATGTCCCGCTCACGATCCGCAACCCGGGTCCGGTCACCTGGTCTCACGCCGCCGGCGATCGGCTCTCCTACCACTGGTACGACAGCAGCGGCGCACTGGTCGAGTACGAAGGTCTGCGCACGCCCCTCGGGAATCGGCTCGCACAGTCCCAACAACGCGAGTTGCTCGCAACCCTGCGCGCTCCGGCCACTCCCGGAACCTACTACCTGCAATGGGCCATGGTCCGCGAGCACGCCGGCTGGTATCTGCCGCCGCAGGGTTGCGACGCCGAGTGTCTGACCATTCCTGTCGAGGTTCGACCGGGCGCCAGCGGCTGGAGTCTTCTCTCCGCGAGTCTCGACGGTCCGGTCCGCGTCAATGAACCCTCAACCGCCCGAGTCCGCCTGCGCAACGCGACCTCGACCACCTGGGATGCGGATCGCGGCGACCGACTGTCGTACCACTGGCGCGATGAGAACGGAACCGTGGTCGAAGAAGGTGTACGCACACTTTTTTCAAACAAAGTCCCACCGGGGCAGACCGTCGAGCTCGCAGCGACTGTGCGAGGGCCACAGACTCCGGGGAAATATGTACTTGCATGGGAACCCGTCCGCGAACACAAACGCTGGTATGGACCTCCGACGCCCAACCCGGCAAACTGGCACGTGGTCGAGGTTTCACCCTCGCCGCGCCACTGGCAACTGCTGGCCGCCGAACTCCCCGATGCGCTGACGGCCGATGAAATCGTTGACGTCCCGCTGCGTCTGCGCAACACCGGCGGCGAGCCATGGACGACCGAGCGCGGCGATTCTATCTCCTATCGCTGGGTCGCGGCAGACGGCAACAGTCGCGAAGGAATTCGTACCCCCCTTCCCGACGCACTCAACCCAGGTGTATCTACAACCATTCACGCTAGCCTGCGCGCACCTGCGGCGCCGGGTACCTACCAACTCACCTGGGCCATCGTCCGCGAGCACGTCGCCTGGTACACACCCGACGCTACTGTACCGACGAATGTTGAGATTGGACCCCACCGCCTCGCCGCCGAGATTGTCGAGGTCGACTGGCCCCTGTGGATGGCTGTCAACGGCGAGACGGATGTCGAGGTTACAGTCCGCAACACCGGACAGGAGACATGGTCGGAAGACCAGGGAGACCGACTCGCCTACCACTGGCTCACACGCGATGGTTTGCCGGTCGTGTTTGACGGACATCGCACCCACTTGCCCCACGCGGTCGAACCCGGACAATCGATCACCCTGCCCGCCCGCGTCGTCGGACCCGCCCGTGCGGGCAAATTTGATCTGACATTTGATATGGTTCGCGAGCATGTCGCCTGGTACGCCGACGTCGCCCGCGATCAGGTGTATCCACAACGATCTTCGGTCAGCATCATCTGGCAAAGTGGCCTGTTGCAACTGATATTTTTGTGTCTCACCATCCTCGCGCTGGCGATTGTCCGCCGCAAACACCCACAGAGCCTCCGCGGACGTGCAGCCCTCGAACTTACGCCGGTCGTCTGGGCGGGTGCCGCCGGACTGCTTCTGGTCTCGAGTTTTGCCGAGCTCAGCTCGTATGCGCTGTGGCGAGGATCGGCATGGCTGGCCGGGTCAAGTGCAGGCCTCGCCGCCCTCGCAGTCGTCCTTGTCCCGGCGCGTGCACGTCCGTGGATGGCGTGTGTGTGGGGTGTGATCGGATCCATCCTGATCTTGGCTGATTTGATATACATGCATTTTTGCGGCAGCATCGTCCCGTTGCAGGCCATTTGGGGTGCACACCAAGTCGGTGACATCTCGACCAGTATTGGCGCAACCCTCGGGGGGACGCACATCTGGCTGTTGCCCGTTCCCCTCGCCGGACTTGTGCTCGCGCTCGGACTGCCGCGTCAAACATTTGAACCGGAGCAACGGACCACACGCAGGCGGGTGTGGGCCATCGGCCTCGGGTTTTCGCTCATCTGGGCCGCGCCGTTTGGTCTGCGGATGGTCGAGATCATGGGCAGCGAACTCGGATATCGCGTCTATTCCGAGCAGCGCAACGTCGGTCGACTCGGGGTGTTGGGTGCCCATGTGTTTGACGCGCTTCGGACACTGCGCGAGCGGACCGGCCGCGGACAGGCGAGTGAACAGGAAATCGCTGATCTCCGCAGGTGGTTTGAAGCTCGTCGGCAGGTCTGGCAACCCCCCGAGGAACTGCCCGCAGGCGAAAAAAGTGGTGTGGCCGAAGGTAGCAACGTCCTCATCATCCAAGTCGAATCGATGCAGGGATGGGTCGTCGGAGCCGAGGTCGACGGCCAAGAGATTACGCCCTTTTTAAACCGGATGCGCAGCCAGGCCCGCTACTTTCCCCACTACGCCGATTTGACCGCCCAGGGGATGACCTCAGACAGTGAATATGCAACTTTAAACTCAAATCTACCCCTGGCCCAGGGCGCACTCGCATTTTTGCGGTCCGACAACGCGTTTTACACCCTCGCCCATGTGCTCGAGCAGCGCGGCTACACCACTTTTTCGGCCCATCCCTACAAGCGCGGGTTTTGGAACCGGGCCCTGTTGCACCCGCGCTACGGGTTCGGGGAGTCGTGGTTTCGCCGCGAGCTCGGCGAGGGTCTGGTGGTCGGATGGGGGCTCGCCGACGGTTTGTTCTTCGACCGCGTGGTCCCCAAACTGGCGGAGCTCGACGCCGGCGAACAGCCGTTTTTCAGCTTTTTGGTGACCTTGAGTGTGCACCACCCGTACGACTCATTTCCGCCGTCGCTCATCGAACTCGAGCTCGGCGAACTCGAGGGCACGGCCTTGGGCAATTACATCCACGGCATGCACTACACCGATGCCTCGCTGGCGGCACTGTTTGAACAGTTGACCCGCGAAGGCATCCTCGACCACACGATCGTCGCGGTCTACGGCGACCACGACAGCCGCTTGGGCCACGACCCCGACCTGTTGACACTCGCCGGTATCGACCGGTGGTCGCCGGCGGTCACCCCCATGCTTGAACGTGTACCTGCATTTTTATGGATCCCCTCGGACGGTGAGCCTGTCCGCGGAGCAGTCGACACCGTCGGCGGGCACATCGACCTCGCGCCGACCATCCTCCATTACCTCGGCGTCCCCGCGCCGATGCACTTCCTCGGTCGTCCGCTGTTGCCCGGCGCACGAGATGGGATCGCAGTCTTCGCCGATGGATCGGCCCGCGGAGACGGTTTGTTCTGGCTCGCCAGCGGACCCGGCGTACCGCAGCAGGGGATGTGTATCCGCGATCCCGACGGCACCCCCACACCGCCTAGCGCCTGCCACAACCTCGCCACGCGGGCCGCCGACATGCTGCACTACTCGCGTCGGATCCTCGACCACGATCTCGCCCGCACCATCTCGGCCGAGTAATCGAGCTCACACCAGCGAGTACTTTGCGTCTGCAAGCTTCGTCTGATCTCCATGCATGTCCATGCATGTCCATGCATGTCATACCAGCTGAGTCATTGGGCACCTGGTTCGGTTGGCCCTCCACATCTACATTTGTGTCTACAACCGTTACAGGCATGTCGCAACGTGATTGACCTAGATGCGACGATCTGGGACAACGCCGATCATGCACCGAACTTGGATGTTTGCCGCTTCACTGGTTGTCCCCGCCTGCATCCTCGCTGCCTGTGGCGAAGGCGACGAGACTGCAAACGACTCCGCGACGGGAACGACGGGCGACCCGACCACCACCGCTCCGACCACCGCTCCGACCACCGACCCCACCGCGGGACCAACTTCCGACACCGACACCGAGACCGACACCACGGGACCGACCGGTAGCGACTCCGATTCCGACAGCGATTCTGATTCCGATTCTGATGCGACGTCCGACAGCGACAGCGACTCCGAATCTGATTCTGATTCTGATTCCAGCAGCGAATCCGATTCCGATAGCGACTCCGACAGCGACTCCGACTCCGACACAACCACGGACGATCCGACCTGCATGGACGGAGAGATCGTGTGTGTCGACAACGAAGCTCAAGTCTGCGTCGACGGCGAGCTGACGCCGGGGGAAGTCTGCGAGAACGCCTGTGCCGACGACATCGGATGTGTCCTGTGTGTCCCGGGGTCGAGCACCTGTGAGGGTGACCAGGTGATGGAGTGTAACGACCAGGGCGACGGCTTCGAGCCCGGTGAGACCTGCGACGGGTTGCAGGGCCTCGAGTGCGATCCCGACCAGGGTGTTTGCGCCGGCACCTGTGCCAACCTCGGTCTCAGCTACATCGGCTGCGACTACTATCCGACCGTCACCCAGCAACACGACAGTTACAACGGCGGGAGTCACCAGTATGCCGTTGCAGTTGCAAACACAACAGGTGCAGATGCAACTGTTACAGTTACCAAGGGCGACACCAACGTCGCCGAGGCGACCGTCGCGGCCAACAGCGTCCAGACCCTCGTACTCCCGTGGGTCGACGACCTGTCTAAGGGGCAAGGCCCGAGCAAAGTTGTGGTCGACGGGGCCTATCGCCTGCGCAGCACGCAGCCGGTCACCGTCTATCAGTACAACCCGATCTCCGCGACCACCACCAACGACGCATCGCTGCTCCTGCCGGCCAACACCTGGACCGGCACCTACCTGGTCGCCGCCTGGCCGCAGTGGAACTCCTATCCGGGCTGGTACACGGTGGTCGCCAAGGATGACGCCACCACCGTGACGCTCTCCCCCTCGGCGACGGGTGGCAACGTTCAAGCCGGCGGTGGTATCCAGGCAAACGGCACCGGTCAAGTGATGCTCAATGCTAGCGATGCGCTGGTGGTGTTGAGTAATTCGGGCGACGTCACCGGCACCATCGTCTCGGCCGACAAACCGATCCAGGTGTTCGGCGGCCACGAGTGCACCAATGTCCCCCTCAATATCACCGCCTGCGATCACCTCGAAGAGGCGATGTTCCCGATCGAAACCCTGGCCAGCGAATACATCGTTGTACCCCCGGTTCAGGTCCCCAACGACAGCCTCGACAAGGCCCAGGTCGTGCGTGTCATCGCCACCGAGGACGACACGATGGTGACCTTCGATCCGGACCAGGGCGCCGACACAACGCTGATGAACGCCGGCGATTTTATTGAGTTGAGCTCGACCCAAGCCGCATTTTTGGTTTCGGCCGACAAGAAAATCCTGGTCTCGCAGTACATGGTCGGCCAGAGTGCAGGCTTCGGCACCAGCGACCCGGCGATGTTGTTGGCCGTCGCCACCGAACAGTACCGCACCAGCTACCTGGTCCATGCGCCAGTTTCGTGGCAAGCCAACTACGTCGATATCATCGCACCCGACGGTGCCGGGGTCGAAGTCGACGGCATGCCCGTCAGCGACTGGTCGCCGATCGGAAACACCGGATTCAACGTGGCCCACGAGCCCCTGAGCAATAGCGGCGACGGCAACCACAGCATCACCTCCGACCTCAAGGTCGGGATCAGCGTCTACGGTGTGCAGAGCTTCGGCAGCTACTGGTACCCCGGCGGCCTCGACCTGACCAAGATCGAATAGTCCGCTAGAACATGCATAGGCAAGCCCGCGTCGATCCGATGCGGGCTTTGTCGATTGACGGCCCTCCTTCAAACCAGCGAAGCTTTCCCATGGTCGACATCCGCCTGCGCGAGGTTCAAGTCCACGATCTCGAAATCCTGTGCGCTCAACAACAAGACCCCGAGGCCAACGCCCTCGCCGGGGTGCCAGCGCGTGGCCGCGACGAGTTTTTCGACCACTGGAAGACCAAGATCCTCGGCGACCCAACCACCGTCAAACGCACGATCCTGGCCAAAGGGGCAGTCGCCGGACACATCATCTGCTTCACCCGCGACGACCGGCGCGAAGTCGGCTACTGGCTCGGGCAAGACTACCGCGGCCGCGGCATCGCTTCGCAAGCACTCAAACTGTTCTTCGGACAGGTCACTGAACGCCCGATTTACGGCGTCGTGTCACTCGAGAACCGAGCCTCGATTCGGGTGCTCCAAAAATGTGGGTTTCGCCCGTACGAAGAGACCCAAGAGACCCAAGTCTGGGTTTTATAAACGCCTCGAGTCACCGCGATGATATCCTCGGTGCATGCCCAGGCTGGTCCTCGTTGTTTTGATAGCAGGTGTGTTCTCAGCCTGCGGGCCGGACGAGGCGAGCACCACAACCGGTATGGACATACCATGCGCATTTCCAGGGGGCTCTCTCGATGGCACGATTCACAACTCATGGTCGGAGAATGCTCGTATCGCATGTGACACCTGCCGAGAGATTCCTCCGCCAGACGAGTTC
The DNA here is from genome assembly GCA_964621785.1 of uncultured Nannocystaceae bacterium. Taxonomy (GTDB): domain Bacteria; phylum Myxococcota_A; class Polyangia; order Nannocystales; family Nannocystaceae; genus JACKDW01. The sequence continues at coordinate 80,789 of CAZUPD010000009.1, read as the reverse complement.
ACCGCCAACCTCTTGGTGCTCCTACCAGACGGAAGCTTTACCTATACCTATACTGTTTTTCTCGAGACAAACATCGACTATGCCGGGAGCTACGAGTGGGACGCGAATGACGGAACGATTGTTTTCACCATCGATGGAAAACCTCCTCCGGGGTTTGACGGAGAAGGGACATACAACTTTACAAGCGATGGGAGACTCATCCTCCGAGATATTTGGCTCAGTGATGAGATCGAGTCCTGCGGCTATGAATTCCTGCCACTGGCCCATTCGCCTGCATGACCCATTCTCACCCGCCCACAAACCGCGGTACACTGCACGCGCATGCACAAGCACTGCCTACCGGCGATGACAGCCCTCGCCCTCGCCTGTGCCCCCTCTGAGCTCCCGGGCCCGACACCGGCGGTGGCGACCCAGATGCCCTCGCCGACAGCTTCTAAAACCCCTGAGCAGGACACGTCCCAAACCGAGGCTGCACCCGGGCAAGCCCGGCAACCACTGCAACCTGAGCAACCGGCCAGCCCTGCCACCCTATCGCCAAACACGCCCGCGGACGAACCGAGTGCCAAAAACCTGCCGAAGCAAAACTCGGCGATCAAACACCGGACCGTGGTCGACCCCAAAACGGACCCCGGCCTGGCGGAGTTTGTCCAAGCGATCCCCGGCAAAGGTGCGCTGTGGGCCGGCAACCTCGCGGGTAACGGCGGACGCTCGGTACTTGTGTATATACCAGAAAAACCCGACAACGCCGCCGACGTCCGACTGATCTATCACTTCCACGGCACCTATAGTGAACACATCGAAGCCAAGGCCCCGGGTGTGCCCAAAAAACGCTGGGTCGGCAGTAACCGCCTGCAGCAGACGATCGAAGCGATCACCGAGGTCCAGCAAAAAAATCCGACCAACGCAGTTTTGATTTATCCGCTGAGTGCCGGCAAGCGCCAAGACCCCGACCACAAAGGCTGGTGGAACGGTGCCTACGACCGGCTGTGGATGGCCGACATTCCCGGGGGCACCGATTCGTTTGAAAAACTTCACGCCGAGGTGCTCGATGTACTGACAACAAAACTCGGGGTCCACCCGACGCGGATCCTGCCCAAGGTCATCGCCGAGGGCCACAGTGCCGGTGGGATCGCCCTGCGCAACGTCGCCGAGTCTGGGACCACCCACGTCGGCGAGTACATTTTTTTAGATGCGAGCTTTCAGAGCTGGTCCGACCGCTGCTACACCGCAGTACAACAGGGCGACGCGAAGGCGACCCTCACCCTCGTGATCACCGACAAGGGCATCGCCGACCCATTTGGCAAGCGCGACCCCTGGTGTGCCATCTTAGAGACCGACGACCAACAATGGGACAAGCACGGTACGTTTTGCCAGGGCAATCCCGAAGCCACGCCCGCCGCCAGTAAAAAAACCTGCGAAGCGTTGAAGCTGGCCGACGAGGAGTGGGATGAGTATCAGTCGTGGTGCACCGCGATGAAGATGGATATGCAACAGCTGAACGGCGTGTATGTACATCGCACCAAGGTGCCCCACGGCGAGCAACCGCGTCGGTTTAGTGGTGGACTCGAGTTGCCGAGCGACCGCGCGGCCAAGGCCGGCTAGCCCGGACCCTCCACAGGGTTGCACGTAGTCGTCTCACGAAAGTCCCGGCTACACCCGCGGAACAACCACCCGGCGCCACTTGACGCGGGTCTGGTTAAAGTGCCCTTTGACGTCCGGGTCGTTGTGCTCGGTCTGCGGTGTCCCGTGGATGTCATAGGCTCGGCAGGCGATTTTGTATTTCCCGGGTTTGGGGTCCCAGCGGTAGCGAAACACCGACCATCCATGACCGACATCGGCACCTTGCAGGCCCGCGTCGTCGGCAAAATACTCACCCACCTTTGAAAGTTCGGCCCCGTGCCAGGTCTCGCCATCGGTGCACACCTCGACCCGTGCGATCGGATGTTGCCCACCCCAGGCGCAGCCCATCAGGAGGTAGTGATCTTCGTTGCGGATACAACAACTGATCATCGACTTGAGGCCGATCCAGCGCGCTTCCTCTTTGACCCACTTTCCACCCTGACGGCGTTTATTGACAAACACCACCGTGTTGTAGATCCCTTGGTGCTTGTCGCGTTTGCCCTCGATCATCCGCAGCCATTTGACGTGCGACATCGAGTAGATCCCGGGCACGATCAGGCGCGCCGGATATCCGTGGCGGCGACTGAGCGGGGCGCCGTTCATCTCGACAGCGACGAGCGCCCGCGAGGCGGTCAACTCTTCGATCGAAAGCCCGTAGTGGTAGCCCCCGGGACGGATCGGACCGAGGGTGTCGGAGCCGCGAAACACGATATGACGCGCCTGTCCGGTGCCACCAAACTTCTCGAGGATCGTCTGTAGCGACGGCCCGCACCAACGCGCCTGTCCGACCAACCCGGCCGAGCCCATCAGGTGATTGCCGTTGCCCGCACATTCTTGTACACACACACGCTCCTCGCGCGGAAGGGCGAGCAGGTCCTCGAGCGTCAGTGTCTGATCATTGCCAAACCCGCGCAACTCGAGCCGGTATTCGGTCGGATCGATCACCGGATGGACGTGACGATCGCGGCGGAAGTAGCCCTCGACCGGCGTGATCATGGTGGAGAGCTTGCGCGGCTCCTGTTCTTCCATGCTCAACCCCCGCAACACCAGCGAGTTGAGGCGGTCACCTAGCCATTTGGCCATCCCGTCGATCGGTTCCAAATACAGTTCGTCCGCCGGGAGCGAGGCGGGGTCCCGATCCGAGACAGAGGGGTGCGAAGAGGAGGAAGACACTGCCGAGGTCGTGTGGTTCATCGCCAACACGGGCAAGGTAGCGAAGCACCGTCGCGCCAGCAATGCCACAGCCCACACGCAGCTCCCGCAGCGCTCTCGCTTGAATCCCTCACCCACATCATCTGTGCGCCTCGCTTGACCACGTGTGCACCCAATGGTTACGCACCTTTGCAAACCTCAATTCGAACCGTTGGGGAACGACCTCAATCGGCTCATGGTCGATGTGCCAGGTTGTCGCAGTGTGAGCTGCCCCGCACCGCCGGTGACACGCAGGTGCACTCGGAAATTTTCCCGGAGACTTTGACCCGCTGCAGCACGCCAACTTGTTGCGCGACAGAGCACCTACGCACCCACACGTGGGCTCCGGCTTCCTTGCTGCTGCAAGTACTCTTCCCACTTGCGAACCATCAACGCCTGGATCGCGTGCACCACCGGATTGAGCTCGGCCGAGGGGGCATCAAAATGTTCGTCATAGGCCTCCTGCTCGGCCTCCACCGCAAAACCATCCTGGGCCAAAAGAGGTGCGACATACAACTTTTTTGCCCCCGCCAGCACCGGGCCCATCAGCCATTTCGGCAACCTCGCCGGCACCATCGGCACCTTGAAGTGCTCGAAGTAAAACACAAAAAACGCGTAGGTCGTGCGCTCGTCGATCGGCAATAAACTGCAAAAATGCCGGATTCCCCCCCCCGTATTCGACCACTGGTAGGGATAGTCGATCCCGAGGTCCATCGAGGTTGTGTCGTGCCGCCTGCGATCGACAAAAAATTTCGACACCCGACCGACTGCGACCTCGGTCTCGTAGGTAATGCGAATCGCGTCATCCTCGGATGACATGTCCTTGAGCTTGGCGTTGGCAAACGGGCGATAGTCCCGGTGCAGATACCCGTGGGAGAAGTCGCAGATGTTCTCCATGATCATCGAATAATGGGCTTTCCACCGCCCCGAAATCGTCAGAGCTGACCACGCCTGGTTGCCCTCTAACTCGGGAATCTGTGGTAATGCAACTTCTTTCGCCCGCGTTGGATCGCCGAAGAAAATCCACACCAAGCCGTAGCGCTCTTGGATGGGGTAGCTCGCGACCCGGAGTTTGGGCATCTTGCGGCCAAAAAGATCGTGGTCGACGCGGGCGACCCGACCATCGCCATCGTAGGCCCACCCGTGATAGGGGCACACCAAGTGACAGGCGTCGTCGACCTGACCCAAAGACAACTTGAGCTGGCGGTGGGCGCAGCGGTTTTCGATCGCATGTAACACACCGTGCTTGTCGCGGAACACCGCCACCGAACGCTTCCAAAACACGACCTCGACGACCTGCTTGCGCCGCAGGCTGCTCGACTCGGCGACCGCATACCAGTGATTCGGATTGAGGCCTGCCGCACGTGCTTTTTGACGGCGGTTTTTGGCGGCTTCAAAACTCGGTGGGCGAGGCCCGTGTAGCTGCACAAGACTCATGATGATGCTCCGTCGTACGTTAATAATGTATTTGCAAACGCTCTAGGCGGCCCCGCGTGACTGGACGGTTTTCGGATGCATCCGGGTCGCGCTCGGGCGGTGGGGCAACAAACCGCGGCGAACAAAATCCTCGTAGGCCTCGGCAAACGCCTCGCGCACCGACGTCGGCACAAACCCGAGCTCTCGCTTAGCCTTGGAACAATCGGCGTGGCGATACTTGCGAAGAATGTGGATCGCCCCCGGGGTGAGGCGTTGGGGCGCGTTGGGGAACAGGTGCGTCATGACCGGACTGATGACCTCGGCGATCCCGGCCATCAATCCCGCCGGCAGCCGCAGGCGTGGACGCGGCTGCCCGGTGAGTTCCTCGAAGATCCCGACCACATCATCGAGGGTTAAAAACTCGCTGGTAAAGATGTAGCGCTCACCCGACTTCCCGCGCGCCATCGCCAACACATGGCCCTCGACAATATCGCGGGCGGCGACAAACTCGTGACCACCTGGAATGTAGGCGCGAAGCTTGCCGCGCCCGTGGGCGAGCAGGGTCGCGCCCATGCGCGAGGGTTTGTAATCCGCAGGTCCGACGATTCCAGTCGATGTAGCCACACATACATCGAGCCCGGCGACCGCTGCCTTGAGGCACTCGTGCTCGACCAGCACCTTGGTGCGCCCATAGGGCGGGGTCCGCTGAAACGGATAAAATGGAATCGACTCGTCGCACGGTTTTTTGGGGTCGTCGAGATCATCCCCAACGGCGCTGAGCGAACCACTGACGACGACTTTTTGCACCCCGTGTGTACGGGCTGCGTCGAGTAGGTTGCGGGTTCCCAACACATTGCACTCAAAGATCTCGCGCCGCTGTTGACGGGTCCCGTACGATGTCGAAATCTTGGCCGCGCAGTGATAGATGGTCTCACAACCAGCGACCGCGCCCCCGACATCCTCGCGGTTGCGCAGGTCTCCCTCGGTGCGTTCGACCTCCAACCCCGCAGTCGCCTCATTGTTGCTACCCCCGCGGACAAGGACGCGAACATCCCGGCCGTCGGCCAACAACCGGCGCACGAGGTTCGCACCGAGGTGACCGCTGGCGCCCGTGACAAGCACTTTGCCGTTAAATTGCCGCCCTCGTTCGTGCATCGGGCACGTGCCTAACACAAACGCCTGCACCCGCGTCCGCCAAACCGGTGACGGCGATCACAGCAGCGTCGAACGTCGCAACACGCTCACACACTCGTCGACCGCGACCGACATCGCGCCACCGCACTCCGAACTTCGGCTTCCTCATCTTTTTTGCACATACAATATTTACCGGCCGCAAAACCGGCCATCCCGATCACACAGCCATCTATTTTACGGATAAAAACGTACCATTTATTCGTCGGCCTACCGGGCGTAGCCGTGGACCTATGCACATGATTTTGCAAATTATATGAGAATTAAGCTAGCTCTAGTCGGAGTTGTCCGTTACACCTACTGCATCACCATGAGCCATTTATCTGCTCAAAACCGTATTTTAAATCTTCACCGCGAACTCGCGGACGCATCCCCCGGTCGGATCATCGCCCGCGCGCTCGAGGAATTCGGTACGGACATCGCTATCAGCTTCAGCGGCGCTGAGGATGTCTTGCTCATCGAGTACGCCCACCAAAGTGGCCATCCCTTTCGTGTCTTCAGTCTCGATACCGGACGCCTGCACCCGGAGACATATCGTTTTTTCGCCAGCGTCGAGCAGCACTACGAGATTCACATCGAATACTGCTTTCCCGAGGCCGCGGCGGTTGAGCAACTTGTGCGTACCAAAGGCATGTTTTCGTTTCTCGTCGATGGCCACCAAGAGTGCTGCCGGATCCGCAAGGTCGCCCCACTCAAAAATTACCTAAAAAATGTATCTGCATGGATTACTGGGCAACGCCGCGACCAGAGCCCGGGTACCCGCAGCCGGGTCGAAACCGTCGAGCTCGATCAAAATACCGGCCGCAACGGCGCCCCACTGGTCAAGTTCAACCCCCTCGCCAGCCGCAACAGCACCGATGTCTGGGACGCGATTCGGGCCTTTGACGTCCCGTTCAACCCCCTGCATCAACGGGGCATGGTCAGCATCGGCTGCGAGCCGTGCACCCGCCCCGTCTTGCCGGGACAACACGAACGGGAGGGGCGTTGGTGGTGGGAACAGGCGGCCCACAAAGAGTGTGGGTTGCACGTGGTCGATTCGTAGGATTGCGCTGTCCGTCGACTACTCATAGACAAACGCATCCTCACCATGGGTCACGCTGACCACCAAGATCGTATCGGCCTTGACCTCGTCAGCGATCTCGGCATATGCCTGCTCAATACTTTGTACATGCATGTCTGCGTAGGCGATCACATGTAAAATTTGTTTGGTCCACGCGTCCTCGGGCTTGACGTTTTGCGAGCTCAACAGGACGTCGGCGAGCTTGTCCTCGAGCAGGTTTTGCGCCTGCTCGACGGTATAAGGATCGTCTGGTGGAAATCCGTAGGCCCGGGTCACGCTGACACCGACATTGTGGCCGTCGAGGAACACCAGCAGATCTGTCTTTTTGCCCATCTCATCTTGGTAGGTGATCTCTCCCTCGGTCTTCAGCAGGTCAGCCATCTCGCAATGGGCGAGGATCTCGTAGGACACGATCTCGGAGTACAGCGAGCTTCCTCCGAGGTTGCCGTCATCGTAAATTTTTTGCCCGCCCTCAGTCAGGGCGTCGTAGTCGAAGCTCGACGAGCCGAAGTCAATACTATTTGTAAATACAAAAGGATCGGGGGCGGTGACTTCCATGGCGTCGATCAAGCCACAGTCCCCTTCGATCTCGCCGAGGCCCATGCCCTCGTTTCCGGTCTCGGTCGGCGGATCACCTGTCGCCGTTTCTGTGTCTGTATCGGAGGTTGTGCCGGTTTCGGATGTTGACTCCTCGGTCGGGTCACTTGGATCGGTCGACTCGGACCCCGACGGATCGGTCGA
>CAZUPD010000009.1:71821-73470 GCA_964621785.1 uncultured Nannocystaceae bacterium | reverse complement strand
GGATCGGTCGACTCGGACCCCGACGGATCGGTCGAGGCCATTGATTCCGATCCATCGCTGGAAGTCGGTCCGCCGGTTGTTTCAGTCGTCGGCGCGAGGGTTGCTCCGCTCCCCTCGGTCGTGTCCACAGCCGTTGCGTTCGACGTCGCACTTGTGCTCCCAGACGTCGCCGACGAAGCCGTCGTCTCGGACCCGGATGAGTTGCAGCCCGCGAGTAAAACGAGAAATAGCGAGATCCTGCCTGCGTACATTGCCCAGGAGAGTTTCGGATCCGGGCCTTCGAGTCAATTGCCGAAGGCGAGACACCAGCCCAGAAGACCGTCCTCCCACAACACCGTTCCGCCTACTTCACCGGCCGAGGCGTCCTAGGTTCCCACACCACGACCGACTTCGGCGTTCTATTCACGTGTAAATGCATAGGTTATCATCGGCGAAGTCGCGGGATCCTGACTTCCGCGGCTCGAGAGGAGACCCTATGCCCCACACCCAAACCTGGCTGTTGGTCGGACTGTGTCTGGCGCTGCTACCCGCCTGTGAACGCCAAGAATCGGTGACACCCGACGACGGGAAGCGCCCTGAAAAATTTGGTTCGGGAGTGTCGTTTGGCGAAGCCGAAGAAGATCCTGCACGCGCCGCTGCGGTCGTCGTCCAGTTCTTCGAAAAATTCACCTCCGGCGAAGTCGAGGCGGCGATGGACTTGTGCACCCCCGGACTCCGACTGCGGGTCAACGACGGCGAAGCGGTCGAGAACGGTCGCGCGGTGGTTTCTCGATACCTCCGCAACCTCCCGGGGAGCATCGGTCTGTCGCGGGTACTCGTCGGTGAGTTTGGCACCGTGGTCGCCGAAGGTGTGCGGGTCAAAACCAGCGGTGGGGCGACGGGTAGCGGGTTTGTTCTCACCGCCGAGTTTGAGGGTGACCGGATCTCGGCAATGACGATGGTGACGCGGACCTTAGACGGACAGGTCGACGACCTCCCGCCGGCGCCGACGTTGCCCGAGCGTGTCACCGTCATCGACGAGATGTCCAACGACCTCAACAAAGCGGTGGCCGAAAACCTCTACCGCACGTGGACCCACCGCAACTGGGACGATCTCAAGCGCGTCACCACCGAGGAGGTTGTGTGGCACGACACCGCCGAGGGTCAAAAGGCCGCGGGATTTGCAGCGCTTATCGCCGCGTTCGACGGCCAGGCAAAGGCCTTTCCCGACCTCCGATTTGAGCTCAAACAGTCGTGGGCCGCCGGGGATTTTGTGGTCGTCGAGTACGAAATCGGCGGAACCCATACGGGAACCTACGGGGAGATCGCGGCCACCGGGGCGAGTTTTCAGATCCCCCGCGTCGATGTCTACCGGTTCGCGGACGAAGTCATCGTCGAGATGTGGAGCTACTACAGCCCCGATCTCATCCGCGACCGCATCCGCGAGGCCCAAGCTCCCAAGACCGAGCCGACACAGAACGACGAAGCAGACGAGGACGAGGACGAGGACGAGTAGTCCGAATCCGCAGGCAGACACAACACGGGCGCCGATCCGCGGAGATCGACGCCCGTCCAAACGATATGTGCGATGTCCAACAACGCGATACCTAACCGATACGACCCAACCTAACGCGATACCTACCCGATACGACCCAACCTAACGCGATACC
>CAZUPD010000009.1:0-71721 GCA_964621785.1 uncultured Nannocystaceae bacterium | reverse complement strand
TACGACCCAACCTAACGCGATACCTAACCGATACGACCCAACCTAACGCGATACCCAACCGATACGACCCAACCTAACGCGATACGAACGGCGACAAATCAACCGATACGACAACACGATATGGATACGACCCAACGCGATATCTAGTCGATACTTCGCCAAATGCGAGTACGAACGGATACAACCCGGCAAACCGGTGTTTCGATGTTAATTTGATGTGTCGATGTGCACTCTGTACTCCTCGTGAATGTGTACAGCTTCAAACTCGGGATATAGCTTTCCCGTTTCGAGACCATAAGTCTCGACAATAGCTGGCGGTGGGGATCGAACCCACGACCCTCTGCTTACAAGGCAGACGCTCTTGCCACTGAGCTACACCAGCGTGGAAGCCTGTTGCAGCCTTTGTACTCGGCCTGTTCCGTGTCGGGGGCTCCCGACATGCAGCGAAACCTAATTCGGAGGTCTACACGCCGGGAAACCCTCAACACGAGCACAGATCGCCCGCTGTGCGGACAATGCTGCCGAGTACGGGGGCCAACTCTGGGCCTTGTACTCTTGTATGTGTCGTGAAGGGTTTCATGACGGGGACCTCGGGACGCGCTCACTACAATGTGAATACGCTAACGCAGCACTTGTAGCTTAGATTCAACCGCTCGTCAATCGTCGGAGAGTTTTTTTATTGATTTCTCGAGAAGTCGGAATTTCCGGCCAGCGAACCGCTTTCGACCGGCTCTCTCGAAACGAGAGCGACCAAAGGTGCGCCGTCGAACTGTGTCGTGGGTTTTGCCACACAAAATTGAGGCCGACCCCGACATCGCCTCGCAGGCGCGCACATCCGTCTTGGAGGAGCACGTTCAAGCAGTCGTCGAAACGTCCTTGAGGCGCTCGCACCTGCTCAACATGTCGGACGGGCAACCGTGTCCCCCGGCGAATGAGAGGAACGCCCCACATAGGCGAACCCCAAACACGGCACCAGCCAACTTCCCGATGGCAAAGTACCGTCGCGAATGCATGTATCTGCACAAATGTACATTGCACAAGGTCTTTTCATTGACACCGCGACTGCCCGCGATCATCAAAGGGCCAAATCCCGACTTCGACTCTGTCGCGGCCACACTCTTTCGCCCGGCGACCAAACTCGAACTCAAGACAGCCCAACTCCTGGGATCAAACTACCCCGCGATCATAAAAAAGTCGGGTACTCTGACCCGGCGTGTACGCGATCACTGAGGAACACGGGCAGCTCATCTCGCGGATGTTGTGGCTCAAACCGGGGCGCCACGGCTGGCGGCTGTTCGGTCATACAATCGCTACAGAGCAAGTTCAGGCGCACTACCGCCACCGTATCGGCTTTCAGGTAACGCTCTCTCTCGTTCACCCGAGTGTTCCAGCCCTTCGTGGTGGCCAGACCCACAAGTTTCGCATCGTCCCCGTATCTGCAACCCGTGGGATCGATCCGACCCCACTCGTCGACCAGATCACCCGCCAAGTTGCCAGTCTCGAGTCTGAATTTGCCTGGCGCGCACTCGACAACCGAGGAGACAACCACGCCGAGGACCGCGGAGACCTCCATCTCGACAGTGAGAGCATTGCGCTACGTGCCGGCCTCAAACCGAGCTTGCGACTCACGAGCCCACGCGCCGAGGCGGACCAACTCGCTGCCCGCCTCCGTCACGATCGATTGCATGTACAGATGATGTCGGAGGGCGTCGACTTTGGTGCAGGCGAACGGGTGGTGCTGTGTGTCTCTCCCGACCCCGCCCGGGCGGTCGCCCTGTGTGAAGCGGAACGCACGCTCGCGCTCGCGGCCACCCGAGAACCGACCGCCGATGAGCTGTCAAACATGTATCTACATATCGGAACGCTTCTCGGCTATCCAAGGTGTTGTGTCGCAGCGTTTGCCGGGCGTGCAACCCTCGACCGCAGCTGCCGAGGCACGTCGTCGATGCCCTACCACGCGGCCTGCGAAGCCTGGGTCCCACGACCATACGCCCGCCTCAACAACCTCCGGTTTGGCGACGGGATTCAACTGATCAGCTTTGAGCCCTGTCGCTACGATTGCCAGGTCGCCCTGCAGCTCGCCGATGCGATCGCTGATGCAGTTGCGAAGACCTGCCGACGCAGCCTCGAATCGATTGACCGTATCCTCGCACGCCCCGTCGCCATCGCTCCTTCAGGTGAGCGGGTCGAGGTGGAGCTCGACGGCGAAGCCAATATTATTGCATGCACACCCATTCCCCGATGGCAAGGTCGCACGCCCGATCCCACACTCGCACACGAACTGGGGGGAACCGTCGATACCCAAGGGTGGGTGGCCGACTCCGGTGCCGAGCCCGTGCGTGTGCTCGACTTTCGCCCGCGCTCGTAGTGTTCATCCTTCCTCACTGGACAAATGCGGTCCACCCGGCAACAGGTGTGCGATTCGTCGATCTTTGCGCACGGCGGACGCGTCTCGTCGGAAGCGCTCCCTGCAGTTTGGCGCTCGACCTCCAGTAATTGCATGCGCAAACGAAATGGAGTGGAACCGGCGATACGTTATTTTATGTACACACATACTCATTGGATTCCGGCCCACGAATGCAGGCGCGATCTTGCATCCTGCAAAAAAATTCTCCCCGGCAGACCCAAACCTGTACAGATGCGTTGCCGACCCACGTGCCCAGCCCGCGCTTGCTTCGACTCACCCTACTGACGACCTTGGCCGCTGCGGTAGCGACCCCCAACCTAGCGACCGACGCGGGTGCGGCCGAGAAACACAAACGTAAAAAGCCCAAACGCAAAGCAATGATGGCACCGTCCGCGACGGTCTACGACTTTGAGATGGATGCACTCAACGGCAACATCCTCAACCCCGACGGCGCATCGTTGGGGGCCACGCCCGGCGGTGCGCAGGATATTGGGTATGCCCGCGATCGTATCGAAGCCGGCCAAATTCCCCATCCCAACGCGTTTACTCCCGAGGGGCTTTTTAGCGAGCACGACCTCCCGCTGGCCCACGCAGCTCCCTGTCAGCAACGGCTCTGTGTCGGTGGCGGTTCCATGCCGGTACATCTATTGGCCCAACCCGAGGTGACGCACCTGGCCCAGCTCGGGTTTTCATCCAACCTCACCAAGTCGTTTCGCCGACCCCCGATCACGCTGGTGGCCGTGGTCGACCGCTCGGGTTCGATGTCGGGGCAACCCCTCGAACTCGTCCGGAAAAGCCTTCGCACCGTGGTCTCACAGATGCGTCCCGACGACCGATTGGCAATTGTCGGCTACCACAGCACGGCACACATCGTTATCGGTCCGACGCGGGCCAACAAAACGCATCTCCTCGAGACGGCGATCAACTCGCTGCACAGCGAGGGGGCCACGGCCCTCGAGGACGGCCTCGCCCTGGGATTTTCGGTCGCGCACACGGCCGCCCGAGGTCGTAGCGGCACAACCCGCGTCATGCTGTTTACCGACGAACGCCCGAACGTCGGCCGGACCGACGCCGCCGGGTTTATGTCGATGGCACAGCGGGCCTCTCGCCAAGGCATCGGATTGACGACCATTGGTGTATCTACACATTTTGGGGCCGAGCTCGCACAGAAAGTGAGCAGTGTCCGGGGTGGCAACCTGTTTTTCTTCCCCGATGTCGACCGTATGCAGGAGAAGTTCCGCGACGAGTTCGACACGATGGTCACCGAACTCGCCTACGATTTGCAGCTGAAGGTCACCCCGCGATTGGGCATGAAAATTGCGGGGGTCTACGGCATTCCCGGCAAGGCGCTGACATGGAAGGGAAAGTCTTTGGAGATGACGGTCTCCACCATCTTTCTGAGCCGCAAAAAAGGTGCGATCTACGTTGCGTTTGCTCCGGAAGCCAACTTTTTACCAGGGCAAATGCTCGCAGCCGGAGCGAATGTCGGCAGCGCCAGCTTGCAATACTTCGACCGCCACAAAAACCTGTTTCACAGCGCAGTCGACTTTGACATCCTCCCACCCAATCGTGTCGGCCACGGTCTGCGACGGGGCGCACTGCTGGTCAACCAAGTCACCACACTCAAACGCGCGACCGAACTGCACCACGACCAAAACGACCAAGAAGGTGCCTATCAACTTGTCCATGCACTCTCTTCGCTCATGCGCCACAACGGCGACCCCACGCTCGCATCGGAGCGCAGCCTAGTCTACAAGTTGGAACAAACGCTTGCCAGACTCTCGGGACATGCTGGAGAAGCCATGCCGGATTCGCAACCCGAGCCCGATCGCGTCTCGGGGTTGCCCCCGCGAGCTGCCGTCGTCCCCGCCAACTATCGCCACAATTTTGATGTGAAGCAGGTCGCTCGCTAGCTGGGTCTCACCAACTTCGCACCAAACTTCCGCGCCGCGTGCTGTGTTCGCAGTACTGTCGCGACTCGGCACCGTTTTGGCCCGGCAGCGGAAGCTTTCGAGTTGTCCTGAAAGGCACGCGGCCGCGCATGGAACCTCCCGAGATGCAAACCTCGACACAGTTAGGAGCGAAAGACTGACGTCGCACGCGAAGCTTGTGGTACACCTGAACCGTGGACGACGTATGGTCGACAGTTCCCAGCGGAGCCGTGATGGTGTGCGCCGGCGTGCTCCTGTGCGGAACGCCGAGTCTTGCCGCAGCACGCGAGCATTCCGAAGACGCGGACGTATCGATCCTAGCGAGTGACAAACACCATCCCGGGCCGCAAGCCCCGACCTGCGGCCCGTGCTGTCACGGCTCACCGAGCTGCCCCGACAACATCAACGTCCACAAACTCGAAGGAGTGACTTCGACCGGGTCCGACACGTCGGCGATCGCAGCCGACACCGATGGAACCCCTGACACGAATGATCCCACCGGCACTGTCGAGACCCGAGACCACGATCCGAGCGAGCAAGGTCCCCCGGCGATCGCGACCGGATCCGGCTGCACCATCGTTCCCGATGGACCCTCGGGACTCACCTGGATGGGCCTCGCCGCCCTCGCGTTGATGCGGCGACGAAACCGTCACTCGTCGCGTTGACAGTACTTTTGCGAAAGTACATGCATCAACCATCAAGCATGAACATGCAACCGCCGACCGAGCTGCGCCTTTCGATCGACTGGGAACTGTGGTTGATCGAGCAATTGTTATTCACCGCCAAACTCCATGACTTGGTCGATGTTTTGGTCGCCCACGGGCTTGCGCCTGCAACTGCCCGTGCACGTGTGGCCGAGGTTGTCGATTCGCCGGCATTTGCTCGACTCGCACGGCGGCTCGGGGAAGCGAGGCTTGCGGCCAACCTCCAACGCTTGCAACAGCAACTTTGTCGACAAGTGACCATCCCCGTCTATGACGACCTCTCCCCGGAGAGGCTCTACGCCGATCATTGGGTCGCCTCTCGCCCGGCTCTCCTCACACGGACGGCAGCCCAAATTCCGGCCGTGCGCACATGGTCTCTCGCATGGCTGGCAACCCGATTTGGCAGCCTTCCCGTCGAGGTCAACTGTGAGCGTCTGCGGGCCAGCAAGGTCTCGCAAACCGAGCACCGCTCTCGCGTCATGCCCCTCGGGCAACTCATCGACGCAATCGCGACTGGCCCGAGCAACGACTTTTATCTGGTCTCCCGCAACGGACTGCTTGCGCGCCCCGAACTCGCCGCGGTGTGGACAGACTTTTGCGACCTCCCGGCGTTTTTGACCCCGCTCCAACCACCGCGCGGCGTATCACTGTGGCTTGGACCTGCGGGGACCATCACCCCGCCCCACTTCGATCCGCACAATGTGTTGCTTGTACAAGTACAGGGACGCAAACGCATTCGTCTCGCGTCGCGCCTACGGGCAGACATGTTCCCCGAACTCGACGGCTACTACCTCGCTCGCCCACTCGACGAGGTATTCGCCGACCGGCCCGAGGCGGTCGCCGAAGTGACCCTCGAGCCAGGTCAAGCGTTGTTTGTCCCGGTGGCGTGGTTTCACGAAGTCACGGCCCTCAGCCCTTCGATGACCCTATCGTTCCTCAACTTCCAGTGGCCCAACGACTTTCACTGGATCGGCCCACACGGGTCAGACGACCACGAGCACGACTCCTAAGGGGAATTCGCTTCCGGCACCGATTCATACTTTTCCCCGAGGGTCGCGGGGGCCCGCTGCGGGCACGACCTCGACACCATGTCGCTCGAGATAGCCGACACCATTGGCCCCGTGATACCCCCCCTCGACCACCATCACCCGGGTGATCCCGGCGTGGTGGATGAGCTTGGCGCACATGATGCACGGCTCGCCGGTGACGATCAGCCATGCCCCGCGGGTCGCCACCCCACTCGCGGCGGCGTTGCAGATCACATTCATCTCGGCGTGGTGGCAGCCGATCTCGATTCGCGTCCCACTTTTGATATCTTGTTGGTCGCGCAGGCAGACATGGCCGCCGCACAGTTTTCCACCACCACGCGGGCCGCCGTTGTAACCATCCATCAAAATGACGTTGCGGTCCGGGTCGAGCAACAGCGCGCCAAACGTCCGGCGGGGACAGTTGGAAGCCTTGGCCAAGGCGAGGCATTGCTCGATACGGATCTGGAGATGCTTTTGCTTCACGGGCGCGGCGATGGTGCCCGAGTGGACATGCGGATGCAAGCAGTCGATCAACCCGGGGGATTGATCTGAAGATTGAGCCCCGCCCCAGTCATGTCTGAGTAGGTGTAGGGACTGACGAGCCCGCTGACTTGGGTCACGACTTGGTAGGTCTCGGGGTCCACCTTGAACGCGGTATTGGCCTTGTCGACCACCCAGACATAACCATCGACATCGATACTCACCCCCCACGGTTGGCCACAACCGGGCAGCGGAATATTTGTATTGACATACGTCTTGGACTCGACATCGACATGTACCAAGCGACAGGTATCACTTCCGGCACCCCAGACGTTGCCATCGCGGTCGGCCATGATTCCGTTGACCCGCGATCCACCGGCGACGCCGAGGTCGCTCCACTGGGCGCTATTGAAATCGTAGTGATAGACATGTCCGCCGATACAGCCGCCGACCCAGATGTTGCCGTGGACATCGAGGGTCATGCCGTACTTGCACCCGTTGGGAATCCCGAGATCGGTGATCGCGGTGGTTTGCGCATCGATATGCACTGACGGTTGGGTATTGAGGCCCGTCGCGACAAACGATCCGTCGGCTGTCACAGCTCCGCCGTACGGGCTGTATCCCGCCCCCCATGGATAGGTCACTTCGTCGAGCGTGGTACCGGTGGCTCCGTCGACACGGACGAAGTGCGCGGTGTTCCCCGAGTCCATCCACGCAAACCACAACCGCGGCTCCGGTGCGATACAGGTATTGGGATCGGGCTCGGTGCCCTCCCACGCGGTCGCCCGCGGGCCGTAGGTATAGCCGGGTGAAGGAATCGGCTTGCGCCACAACACGCACTCGTCCTCGCCGAGTGGCTTGACATCGTTGGGACCGGTCGAAGTATCGATCACGCCGTTTTGATTGTTGTCGATACAATTTTCACTGCGGGCGGCGATTTTGGTGACGCCACCGGGATCGCGGCTCGACACCGCGACATCGCCCTGGAGGTTGACCGAGGTCCGCGAAGGACTCCCGCCCTCGACGTTGTATCGACCCTCCTCGACGCCCGTCTTGGTGTTGATTTTGGAGACTGTATTTTGCCCCGAGTTGGCGATCCAGATGTAGCTGAACACCTCTTCGTTCATGCCTCCGGTATCGCCGCAGCCCTGCGAGCCGCCGTCGGGGACCTCGCCGACATCGAACTTGATTCCGCCGCCCCCGCTGCTGGTGCTCGTGGTCGGATCTTCGGTGGTGGAGCCGGTCGTCTGCGCCGTATCCCCCTCGGAAGACGACTCGCTCACCTCGTCGGTCGCGGTGCCCGTGACGGTACCTGTCGGTGGTTCTGTTGCGGTAATCGATGCAGATACAATTCCGGAGCCCTGACTCTCAGTCCCCCGCGTCTCGGCAGTTCCATCACCACAGGCGATACACAAAACAATGGGAAGGGCGGCCAGACCAATTCGGTGGATGTGCACAGGTCTCATGGGGACTCCAAAATTGAGGTGATACTACAACATCCCCGGGTCGAGAAAACAAGATCCTGCCCGAACACCTCCCCCACCGCCCAGACTGCCGCGACGACAGCGCAAATCGCCAGGAGTCCGCATTCATGCAATGGCTGCACGTGCTGGCTGACTGGTGCGACCGCACGGTTTGCGAACCGCGTCTGACCGAGAAAATCCACCGGCTCGTCGCACACGTGTTAGCTTCCGAATGTGGGCGAGCCGCGGGGACACGTGAACACGCCGTCGTTGTGTGACATCCCTCGAACCGACGCTGTGGAGGCAGCGCTTGCCTCACTCGCGCACCAAGGAAACGTCGAAGAGCGGGGCGCGGTGTGTACCAAACCCGCAGTTGTGGAGGGGATACTGGACCTCTGCAACTACCGCAGCGACCGTGAGCTCGCGGAGCTTCGGATCTTGGAGCCTTCGTTTGGCAAGGGCGAGTTTTTGTTCGCGGTCGCTCGGCGCTTGTTCGCCTCCTGCCGGCGTCGCCGGATACCAGCATCCCAATGGGTCGAGCTGCTCGCGGGGTGTGTCACCGCGGTTGAGCTACATGTCCCGACCTTTGAACATACAAGATTGCGGTTGGTCGAGTTGCTCGCCGGCGAGGGAATGCAGGTCCGTGATGCCGAGCACCTCGCAGACGCATGGCTGACCCAAGACGATTTTTTGCTCACGCCGCTTCGGGGTCCATTTGACGTCATCGTGGGTAATCCCCCCTATGTGCGCCAAGAACGGATCCCCGGCCCGCTACTCTCAGTGTATAAGCAAACGTTTAGAACACTCTACGACCGGGCAGACCTCTATGTTTTATTTTTTGAGCGTTGCCTCGATTGCCTCGCCCCGGGTGGTGTCCTCGGATTTATCTGCGCAAACCGGTGGATGAAAAACAAATACGGAGGCCCGCTGCGGGCAAAAGTCGCTGAGCAGTTCAATTTAGACGTCTATATCGACATGGCACAGATCGATGCGTTTGAACACAAAGTCGATGCCTACCCGGCAATCACCATTCTTCGCCGCGGGCCCGCGGGCTCGACAGCCGTCGTGACGCAGGCCCACGACATGGCGCTCGAGACGTTGTTTGCCACGGTTCGCACGCGCAGCTCGTCTCGCCGACCTCGAATCACAGCGGTGCAGCAGGTCGCCAACGGCCGCGATCCGTGGTTGGTCGATTCACCGCAGATCATCGCAACCGTTCGTCGGCTCGAAGCCCGCCTCCCCACACTCGAACAGGCTGGAGCCAAGGTTGGGATCGGGGTGGCGACGGGAGCCGACACCATCTACATCGGCGATTATCATGCATTGCCCGTCGAGGACGCACGCAAACTCAAGCTCGCGGTCTCGGCAGATATCAAAGCGGGCGGGCTTTTGTGGTCGGGCAAGGGCCTCATCAATCCGTGGCTACCAAGCGGTGAGCTCGCCCGTTTCGAGGATTACCCACAATTTGCGGCCTACCTCCTTCAGCATGCAGCAAGACTCAAAAGGCGCCATACCGCCAAAAAAAGCCCGAGAGCGTGGTACAAAACAATCGACCGCGTGTACGCCGAACTCACGACATCTCCGAAGCTCCTGATTCCCGACATCAAAGGTGAGGCGACGGTTGTGTACGACGAAGGGTACTACTATCCACACCATAACTTGTATGTCGTAACCTCGAACATATGGGATCTACGCGCCCTGCAAGCACTCCTTAAATCGTCCCTTGCACTGATGTTTGTGGCTGCATACTGCGTGCGTATGTCAGGAGGTTTTTTACGGTTTCAGGCCCAGTACTTGCGCCGGATTCGTGTACCCCGGTGGGATGAACTCACTGCTAAACAGCGGGCCGATCTGGTGTCGATCGCCGGCGCGACGGAGCCTGCACAAATTGATGCAGTCGTGTTTCCGCTGTTTCAATTGTCGAACGCGGAAGTGAATGCAATCCAAGCATTTGCCACCAGTGCTCGGATCGGTAGGCCCGCGACTTCGGCGATGAATGGATAGACTTCGCGCCATGCCTGCGCCAAGGACGATACGCCGCCTCATCGCCCGCTTCTCGAAACAGTTTGAACCCGGCGAGGCGCATACCGATACCGAAACCTCGGTCCGGCGAGCGTTCATCGAACCCTTCTTCACGAGCTTGGGCTGGGACGTCGCCAACGAGCAGGGTTTGCCGGAGCATGTACGTGAAGTGGTGCACGAACCCCGCTTCCGTGCGGGCAACCGAGTCCGAGCCCCGGACTACCTGTTCCGAATCGGCGGTACGCCACAGTTCTTTGTAGCAGCAACAACCCCTTGTGCAGACCTACGCGGCAAGCCTGAGCCCGCCATCCAACTGCGCCGGTACGCCTGGTCCGCCAACCTCCCCTTCTCGGTACTCACAAACTTTCGTGAATTGGCTGTCTACGACTGCCGTAAAGCACCAAAACATAACGACATTGCCTCGAAGGGCCGACTCTTGTACTTTACGTGCAAACAGTATGAACGTGAATGGGATCGGATCGCCGAATTGCTGGCGCAGCCATCCGTGCGCGATGGCTCGTTCGCTCGCCTAGGGACTGACAAAAAGCCTCTACGTGGCAGCATTCCTGTCGAAGACGCATTTTTGGCCGAGATCGAGTCCTGGAGAGCAAGTCTGGCGAGGAATCTTGCCACCCGTACTCCCAAGCTCGGTGCCGTCGAACTCAACGCTGCCGTACAGAAGATCATCGATCGCATCACTTTCTTGCGGATCTGCGAAGACCGCGGCATCGAAAACATTGGGAGGCACAGTCCACCCGACACGCTCACACCGACACTCGAGCTTGACGACGCGACGCTGCACACGATCTTCGAGCAGCTCTACCCGCCGCGATGCCCCTTCGTATTCTCAGCCATGCCGGCCGCTATTTTGGGGCAGGTCTACGAGCGATTTCTCGGACGCGTCATTACGCTCGACAAGAACCACAACGCGTGTATCACCGACAAGCCGGAGGTCCGCAAAGCCGGTGGTGTGTACTACACCCCAGGTGATGTGGTGAATTTCATGGTCTCGTCGGTGCTGGGCCCGCTGCTTGCACAAAAGACCCCCCAACAGGTTGCAAACCTTCACATCCTCGACCCGGCGTGTGGCTCCGGCTCGTTCCTTCTCGGCATCTACCAATTCTTGCTCGATTGGCACCTCGGCTATTACCTACAGGACACTGACAAGCACACCCGCGGGAAACACCCACGAATCTACCAAGTTGGTCGTTGCGAGTGGAGGCTGACGACAGACGAAAAGAAACGGATCCTCTTGAATAACGTCTTTGGCGTGGATATCGACCCCCAAGCGGTCGAAGTCGCGAAGCTCTCCCTCCTGCTCAAGGTGTTAGAAGGGGAGACAGAAGAGACAATTGGCCAAAATCTCAAACTCTTCAAACAGCGGGCACTTCCCGATCTCGGTGGCAACATTCAATGTGGCAATACCCTCATCGACGATGATTTCTTCAAGGGGGAATTTGGTACCGTCGGCCGCGGTGAAACGATCAACCCATTTGCGTGGCACACTGCATTCCCGGCGACGTTTACCCGCCGCAATCCAGGCTTTGATGCTGTCGTGGGCAACCCTCCCTATGTGGACTCCGAGTGGATGACATCTGCTCGCCCGGCGACCCGATCCTATTGTACAACCAAGTACGAGGCTGCATCTGGCAACTGGGATATGTATTGTGTGTTCATCGACAGATCCCTCCAACTGCTGCGGGACAACGGACTTCATAGTTTTATCGTGCCAAATAAGCTTGCGTCGGCAGACTACGCGGCGGTTGCCCGTCGGCGCCTCGCGTCGGACAACCGATTACTCCTACTTCGCGACTATTCACAGATCTCCGTGTTTCCCGTTTCCGTGTACCCGCTCGTGTACCTCGTGGAAAAGCGGCGAAAACGGCAAAAAAACCCCACTTCTGTACGGTACGAAAAGATGGGTCTCGACCAGGGGCGTACAGTGGTAACCGTGGAACGCGAGCTCGATTATCACGCTGGATTTGCCCACCCCGAACGCACGTGGGCGATTTTTCAGCCTTCCCGGGGGGGGTTGGGGATCGCGGCAATTTTGGAGAAGTGGCCCGCACTCGAACGTCGAGCGCGTGTGTTGGGTGGAGCGACCGTGGCCGAAGCTTACGAGCTCCTCCCGCTCCTCTCAAACAAGCAACAACCCGCCAAACGCGACCTTCGCGTTTTGAATAGTGGAACAATCGATCCCTTTACGCCATTGTGGGGCACTCGACCGATGCGCTATTTAAAACACTCGTTCGCGCACCCGGTTGTCGTCGCTGCGAATCAGTCAAAACTTCCGACAAAGAGACGACAACAAGCTCGGACCCCGAAGTTGATCGTCGCAGGGATGACAAGAATTCTCGAGTGTGTGGCCGACACCGACGGCACGTACCTCGCAGCGAAATCGACGACAATCATCATTCCCGACGAATCCATCGATCTGGCATACTTGGCGGCAGTCGTGAACAGCCGACTCATGACGTACCTGTTCCGCTCCATGTTTGGGGGATTGTCGCTGCAAGGGGGCTACCTCAGGGTCGGACCGCCGCAACTCAAGAAGCTCCCGATTCGAGTCGTTGAACCAGGCGATACCTCTGGATGTGCTTGCGTGCGGAACATTCAACACTGGGTCTCGCAACTTTTGCAAACCGAGGCGCGCCTCTTGGGTGCGCGTGTACCCCACGAACGCGAGAAACTCACACGGCGAGTCAATGGATTGCGCACGCAAATCGATGTCGAAATCTGCACACTTTATGGTCTGAACGATACCGAAACAAAGGCAGTCCTCGCCGTCGAGTCGGCGTAGTCTGTCATCAACTCGCTCGACGAGCTCGGCCGTACATCATGCTGAGCCCCTGCGAGTTTCTTCAATCTTCTGCTTCGGCGCCGAAATCCACACGAGATTGATTGTCAATACAAGGTTTGTCAGCGACATCGTCGTATAGATCTGCTCGGGAACGTAGGCCGCGACCACGAACCCAATCAGATAACCGAATGAACTGAAAAACAGCGCCGGCGTGACGCTGATGGCCAACATTGCGGAGATCAGTGACCACACCAGTAACATCAAGGGTTCGGCTGTATCGATCGATATCTCCAACACAGGAAGAGCCACAACCAGGACCATTTGAGCAACCATTGCAATCACCGTGGTCGCCAAGACCTGCCGGTTGATCGCCGTCTTCATCATCGACTCACGCGCCCAGTAGCCAAATCCGCCGATGATCAACAGGAGGCCGCAGATCAGCACGAGGTAACCATTGCGCACACTCTGCTCGTCGTAGTTGTAGCGAACTCTCTGTCCGATTTGCGGAACGACGGTAAACAAGCTGCCCAAACAAACGGCGATGAAGGTCCGCGTCCGCTGGCCGATGGTCGGGTCGACCTGCTGACCCATACGCGCGAGCTGTTGAAGATGGGCATCCGCTTCGGCTTTATTCCGACTCGCCTCTTCTACCCGGAAAACCAGCTCAGCCGGCGGTTCGACAAATTCTGCAAGCAGCGGGGTGGCGAGCGCAGGCTCTCGACGGGCGAGTTCATACTCGATCATCGCGGTGGTTGCCGCCCGCAACCCCTGGCGCGCGTCCTGTCCGTCGGGCCATACCCGAAGGGCTTCGTGAAAGGCAAATTTGCAGGCGCTGTAGAGCTCGTACAGCGCTTGACGGTGGGTGCGTTGCTCATTGTCGAGGGGTATATCGGCGGCACGGGCAACGAGTTGCGCACAGCGACTTTGTGCTTGCACAACTAAATCGGCCACGCTTCGCTGACGAAGGTATTGTTGAACTTCGAGCCGCACAGCCTCAGCGGTCGCAGGACGCCCGTCTGGCTCCTGCGACATGGCCCGCATACACAGGTCGACCAATGGCCGAGGCCCGTTCGGTTCGCTCGGACCGCTCGAGATACTCCGCAGGACTTCGGGCAGGGTATCGCCCCCGTGGGGCGGTTGCCCACTCAAGATCTCATGCAAAATCGCGCCCAAGAGATAAATATCGGTGGCTTCGGACAACTTCGAACCGTCGCCTAGCAGCATTTCGGGCGCCATGTAGCAGGGCGTCCCGGCGACACCGTCGACCTTGGCCGCGGCAGGAAGACGCCCTCCGGCATCGTCGCGCAGGCTGACGGCAATCCCCCAATCGACGACATAGACCTCACCAAAGGCTCCGATCATGACGTTGTCGGGTTTGAGGTCGCGATGCAAAATCCCACGACTGTGGGCAAAGTGGATCGCGTTACAAACCTGCATATACAAACGAAGATTCCACTCGAGCAGGTCTTCGGCACCAAAACGTTCGCGCACAGCTTCCGGATCGCACATCAAGTCGCTCCAGGTCTCCCCCTCGATACGCTTGAGTACGATCAACGGACGCCCTTCGCGGTCGAGGGTGACGTCGTGTACCGGGACGATATTGGGATGCTCGATCCAACCTGTGACCCACGCCTCCTGCAACAGGCGCAAGGTGTTCTCCTCAGACTGAACCTCCGAACGCAGGGACTTGAGCACAACTTTGCGACCCAAGCTGCGCTGTTCGGCGAGGTGCACAACACCCATGCCGCCTTCGCCGAGTACCTGCGTCACCGCAAACCGATCGTCGGCGGGCTTGCCCACGAGCTCACTCATCTCGGTAAAGGCCCGCCGCGCACCGCTGAGTCCGACAAACTCGGGGGCCACGGTGTTGCGCAAACGCTTGGCCCGGGTGGCGGCGCCATCAAACTCGGCGGTGCCCATCACGGTTTTGCTGAGCGCGGCGATGGTGTCGGCACTCAATGTGTCTGAATTGGGATCCACGGCCCACGAGGGTAGCAGGCAAGCGCGTGGGAGGAGGTCGCGAAACGGAACGCAAGGGCTTGGATTCACGCTCTCGAACAGCTCGGGGGCAAGATCTGGTCGAGAGGGCCAGGATCAAAGCTCCGCGGACGTACGCAAAACGGGCACACCGGCCTTCCGATGTGCCCGAATCTTTGTATCAACAACTGCTAGCGGTTGTACTGCTCATCGCGGCGGCGCAAGAACGCCGGAATGTCGCTCGGGTCGTTGGTCTGCATGTCCCCGCGTGACCAGTTCGAGCGTGAACTCTGCGGCTCGCGGGCGGGGCGTTGTGCCTGTTGTTGTTGCTGCTGCTGTTGCTGTTGCTGTTGCAACCCGGCGTACAAGCCCGACTGCGCCATCGGTTGGTGCCCTCCGCGGGAGCTCGGGACCTGGACTTGCGTGCGCTGCTTGACCGGTTTGCCCGTGGCTCCAAACACCGCTGCGGCCTGGGATACTGCTGCTGCCGGGTTGCGGCTGTAGCTCGATTGACGACGGCGACCACCGTGGCTAGCGATGACTTCTTGCAACTCATCTTCGGCCGGGGCATGGCTCTCAAACCCGGTCGCAATCACGGTCAACCGCAGCATATCGCCCATGTTCTCGTCGATCACCGCACCAAAGATGATGTTGCAATCTTCGTGGGCGGCCTCTTGGATCAGCGAGGCGGCCTCTTCGACTTCGTGCAGACGCAGATCGGGACCGGCGGTGATATTGATGAGAATCCCCTTGGCACCGTGGATCGTGACGTCCTCGAGCAGCGGTGAGCTGATGGCCTGTTGGGCAGCCGACAGCGCACGACCCTCGTCCTGACCGATGCCCATCCCCATCAGTGCCCGACCCTGGTCGGACATGATCGTGCGTACATCGGCGAAGTCGACGTTGATGATCCCGGGGACGGTGATGAGGTCAGAGACACCCTGGGTGGCGTGTTGCAGAACCTCGTCGGCGAGCCGGAAGCTGTCGAGTAAACTTGTATTTGCACTGGTGACGCTGAGCAGACGATCGTTGGGGATCGTGATGAGGGTATCGACCGCAGATTCCAACTGCTCGATGCCCAGTTCGGCAACTTTTTGCCGCCGACGACCCTCAAACTTAAATGGCTTGGTGACCACGCCAACGGTCAATGCCCCGCACTCGCGGGCGACCTGGGCAATGATCGGAGCGGCTCCCGTCCCGGTGCCACCACCCATGCCGGCGGTGACAAACACCATATCGGCACCTTCTAAAGCCGCGGCCAAATCGTTGACGCTCTCCAACGCAGCCTCGCGCCCGCGTTCGGGATTGGCCCCGGCCCCGAGGCCACGGGTCACCGAGCGCCCGAGCTGAATCGTGGTCGGAGCCAGGCTCTTTTCAAGTGCCTGGACATCGGTGTTGGCGGTGAAAAACTCCACCCCTTCCACCTTGTGCGCGATCATGGTGTTGACAGCGTTGCCACCAGCACCGCCGACCCCGATCACTTTGATCTTGGCCATTTCCGGATAGTCGTCGAGTTCGAAGTGAGCCATGTGTTGATCCCCGCGGCCGCCGTACTGCACAGCGATCGAGTACTGGCCACCCTTATCCGCTCCAGATCTGCGACGCAAGAAAGATGTTTTTTTAAATAATTTATATGTGGGGACATGCAATCACATGTAGGACAAACAACCACCTCAATGATCGATGTCGATCATTCTAATGCATACTCATGCATTTTCGATCGCCCGACGCATGGCTTCGACAACCCGAAAGGGGATCGGAATCTCGAGCCAGCGCTCGAGGGCGAGGACACCCTGCCACAACAACATCGGCAATCCGTCCTGGACGCGACACCCGACAGCCTCGGCCCGGTCGAGCAACCCACCGGGAGGGCGGGGGTAGACGATGTCGACGATACGGCCCCCCGGGCAAAGTTTGCCGGGGTCGATGGCGATGGGAAACTGCGAGGGGCCACCGTGCATGCCGACGGTGGTGGTGTTGACAAGCAGGTCAAAGGTGCCGGCGAGTGAGGCGTAGTCGACAACGCGGATCACAGTGTCGCCCGCCGGTCGCTCGGTGAGACGTTCGGGCCGCCGGGTGACCCAGGTGAGGTGCTGGCAGTGAAGTTCGTGGGTCAATGCATCTACAATTGCACGCGAGGCCCCCCCACTGCCGAGCACGACAGCCCGACGGACAGGTGAGGGGTCGAGCTCGCGGACGGCGGCGGCAAATCCCGGGCTGTCGGTGTTGTCGCCAACAAGTCGCGGACCGGTGGGAGTTTGTTGCACAATCACAGTGTTGACAGCCCCGATACGCACAGCCGATGGACCGAGTTGGTCGACGAGGGGAAGGGCATGCTGTTTGAGCGGGACGGTGAGATTGACGCCGCCGTAACCGAGGGCACCGAGTTGTTTTAATGTATCTGCAAGTTGATGAGCAGGAACGCGTCGCGCGACGTAGCGGTGAGGCAATCCGAGTTCGGTAAAGGCGGCGTTGTGCATGGCCGGCGAACGCGAATGAGCGATCGGGTCGCCGAGGACGGCGTACTTTTGGACCGTGGGCCGAGATTCCATTCGAGTCAAGTGTAACAGGACGATCGCAGCGATGCGCCTTCTATTCTCGATCGCGTATGATCCGCCACTTCGCCAGGAGTCCTTCATTCACGATCGATGCGATGAAAACCATTCCGACATACAAGTATTCTGCACGTGTCACCGTCACCAACACCGCCGCGCCCACCAACAACACCACCGAGACCAGTATACGTTGAGAGTGGGGCTGACAAAAGAACTCTCGAATTGCCCTGGCGCCTGGAGAATTGGGGTCCGTATAGGTCGCGGGGCTTCGCATACTACGACAAAAGAAAAACCAGGGCACGGAGCCTATCAGCTCACCGATCGTCAACGTCCAGGCTGTGATCACAAATCTGTCAGCCGAGTACTCGAAAATAATTGGCATGAGGGCTGCGCATCGCAAGACGATCACAGCTAACTGGACAAACGTTGCCCAACCTGACTCCAGCTGCGTACTGTTCGTCGAAACACTGTGGAGTCTGATCCCATCCATGCTGCCGAATAGGGCGAGTAGAAAGTTCCAACTTCCAACAATGATCACAAGGAGTGTCGCAGGATGCGAGACGGAGTGAGCGAGCAAGGACAAGACCGTGAGGGCCAGCCAGATCATTAATGCAATGACCGATCCGATCCGCTGACCCAAATGGAGGATACTCATTTCCTCGACTGGATCGCGAAACCTCCCCGGGATAGATCTTTGCGACGAATGACTCGAGTCCTCAAAAGCCCGGAGGACTGCAAGCAAGTTGTGTTCGTCAAGATCCGAGCGTTCGCTTCGCAACAGCTCAACGAACTGGCGAGATTGTCTGCGCTTTGTAATTTCCTCGACAAAGGCCAGCGCAATCGAAACGCGAGGTGCATCGGACCCGGGAAGGTGGAGTTCGAATCCCAATTCACGTGCAAAAGATCGCAGTTCGACACGGCTCAATCGACTGGCCAAAAGGTGGTGGGCAGTACACTCGGGATCCCTCATTCTCAGGGAGTATACAGATTCTGAAACGATCGACTCACTGCTCGGCCAACCTCGCTGCCAGCTGGTGAAACACCGGACGGTAGCGGGTGATCAGTGTATTGTCCCGACCCGGATGTACGCGGTTGCTCAACAAAACAAACACCCGTGGGCGGCTGTGCGGCGCGGGGCCGGGGTCGATCCACAAACTCGTGCCGGTGTACCCTAAATGGCCGATCGCTCGTTCCGAGAGGGCCTTCCCGGTGCTTCCGCTGCCGTCCCTCGCGCTGCCGTCCCAACCTAACCTTCGCGTTGACCCCGGTACCTTTGAGGCTCGCCAGAAACGATCGCGGGTGGCTTGGTCGAGCCCTGGCAACGTGCACCGCAGCCAGGCGATCGCGACTTCGAGGACGGCCTCGGCATCGCCAAACAATCCCGCATGACCGGCGACGCCCCCCATGATGAGGGCCTTGTCGTCGTGTACTTCATAATGTGCATAGTCAACGGGTTTTCGGACCGCGTACCACGTCGGGACCTCTTCGCCACGGGCTGCGGCTGCATGGTCGTAGACCTCGGTCGGCGCCACCCATCCGCGTTGGGCATCGGTCGGCCCTCGCCCGCCGTCGCGGCGCACGCGGTTGTAGCCCAACCGCGGGACGACGCCTGTGTGCAGTCCCAAGGGCCAGGCAATGCGATTTTCAAATAGCGTGTCGAGCGGTGCATCGTAGACCCGCTCGAGCCAGGTTCCGAGGATCATCATGCCGAGGTCGCTGTAAACCGCCTGGGTCCCCAGCGGGTATGCAGGCGGTGTCTTGCACACCAAGCGCATCACCGCGTCCTGTTGTCCGGGCCATGGACGCCCGGCGTCGGCGAGTTCGGCAAAGTACTCGCGGTGGGCGAGCAGTCCGGCGCTGTGGTCGAGAAGATGTTCGAGCGTTGCCCCCGGGCACGCGGCACACCACGGCTCCGGCACAGGTGTCTCAAGAGACATTTTATTTTCAGCAACCGCGAGTGCTGCCAAACCGGTGGTAGCCAACACCTTGGTCAGCGAGGCGAGGTCGTAGACGGTCCGGCGATCGACCGCGCGGGCGTGTTCGGGAACCTCGGGATCACTGGCCAACATCCCGTGGGCCTCGTGGTAAATGGTTGCACCATCACACCAGACGAGGGCGACACACCCGGGAAAGACACCGTCGGCAACCGCCCGCTCGAGGCTGGTAAACAGGGCATCAAACGGATTGTCTCGCGTGTGCACGGGCGCTGAGCTTAGCAGGCCTCGCACAGCTAGCTCGCGGCAACCGACTCAACAAAGTCGACGGCGCAGGCCGTTTCGGCGTGGCGGGAAATGAATTCGAGAACCTCTTGGTGCACCGGGTGGACGCGGTACGCCTCGAGGCCATCTCGGTCGTCAAACCGGGTGATCAGCGCGAGGTCGTACGAGCGCGGGCTGTGGGTAATGTCGAGGCCAGCTTCGATTTCTTTGAGTGTTTCGACGCGGCCGCGCATCCCGAGCAGGAGGTCACGCGCGTGGGCAGCGTGGTCGCGGTCGTGGAACTTGATCAACACCACGTGTGTGAGCATGGCTGCGATCATCAACTGCTGCGCCCAGAAACACAAGCCGACTGGTTTCCGCGTCGTCACGGAAATCAACCATGGGAATCGCCGCTTCGTCCGCGAGATTGCCACTCTCCCAGCGCCTCCATACTTCCTATGTGGTTCCGACCGCGTTGCCGCGAGTGCTGCGCTTGCGTTACACCGGCCCGACCATGACCGATGCTCTCCTCGCCGCCGCCCGTGCCCGCTTGATCGTCGCCCTTGATGTCCCCGATGCCACCGCTGCCCACCGCGCGGCTGCCCTGCTCGACGGACATGTCGGAATGCTCAAGATCGGATTGCAACTGTTTGTCGCCGAAGGGCCGGCGGTGGTGCGTTCGCTGCGTCAGGCGTTTCCAGGCCTGCAGATCTTTTTGGACCTCAAACTCCACGATATTCCCAATACGATGCGCGGGGCGATCGCCAGTGCCCGCGACCTCGATGTGCGATTGTTGACTGTACATGCAGGCTCCGGGACGGCACACCTGCGGGCCTGTGTCGACGAGGCGGGGGATCGACTGGGTATTTTGGCGGTCACCGTGCTGACCAGCCAGGATGTCGCCGCCTGTCGCGAGGCCGGACACACCCGCGAGCCAGCCGAACTGGTGACGATGCGCACGGCCTGTGCCCGCGATGCCGGGTGTGCGGGGGTGGTGTGTAGCGGCGCAGAACTTGTGCATGTACATAAAATTGCCCCCTCGCTGTTGCATGTGGTGCCCGGCATTCGCCCAGCCGGTTCGGCGGCGGACGACCAACGCCGGGTGATGACACCCGCTTCAGCGATGGCTGCCCATGCGACACACCTGGTGGTCGGACGGCCGATCATGCGGGCGTCCAACCCGGCTGCGGCCGCCGATGCGATCGTCCGCGAGATGGCCGGACTGTAGGTTCACGCTTCGCCAACGAACGCCGCTGTCGACGACTGTTCGGGCCCGCTTGTCGGTGACACGGGCTCTGGAACATCGCCGACGCGCCGTTACCGTTGACGACGGTTGTATGTATTTGCACGACCGACCGAAAGCGCGGGGAAAAGTGCGGACGAGCGAATCAGAAACCCCGCGATCGCTGATGCCGTCGACGTTCGAGGGTGGTTTTCGAGATGTTGCGGTACGGGTCGGCTCCGAGCGGGCTTCGGTCTGGCGTATCGGACAGTGCGCTTGCGTTCGACTCCGGGTCCGGACCACGAGGTGTACATAGCGAGACTGCGCCTTCATCGCTATTCAGGTTCAAATGCCACTCGCGGGTGAGAAACCCAAATTCCCTCGCGCGCATCGCGATTTGCGATTCGCGGTAGCATGCCGGCGAACGCGGAGCGACTCGTGAGCTCAGGTGATAGCAACTCCCTCGCCGGTAAGATCCTCGTCCTCGACGACGAACGCAATATCCGTCGCACCCTGCGGATGGTGCTCGAGGGGGAAGGTGCGACGGTTGTCGATGCCGAGACGGCCGAGGCTGCGCTCGACATGTTGCGCGAGCACCATGCCTGTGGCGAGCCGTTCGAGGTGCTGGTCGCGGACGTCAAACTCCCGGGTATGTCGGGCCTGCAGCTGCTCGAGCAACTGCGCGACCTCGGGGCCGGCCGCCCGCCGTTGCCGGTGATCCTGATCAGTGGACATGCAACGGTTTCCGAGGCAGTCAAGGCCACACGGTTAGGCGCATTTGATTTTTTTGAAAAACCACTCGAGCGCGACCGCGTGGTGATCGGGGTCCGCAACGCCCTGCGCCAATACGAGGCCGATGCCGAGTTGCGCAGTCTGAGGGCCCGGATCCGTGGCGAAATCATCGGCGAGAGCAAGCCGATGAAGGCGTTGCTCAAAAAGGTCACCAAGGTCGGCAAAACCCGGGCGCGGGTGCTGATCCACGGCGAGAGTGGGACCGGGAAAGAACTCGTCGCCCGGGCGATCCACGAAGCCAGCGAGCGCGCGGGCAAGGCGTTTGTCAAGGTCAACTGCGCGGCCATTCCCAGCGAGCTGATCGAAAGTGAATTATTCGGCCATGAGCGCGGGGCATTTACCGGGGCGACTGGGCTCAAACGCGGCCTGTTCGAGGTGGCCAATGCAGGTACAATTTTCCTCGACGAAATCGGCGACATGGATCTCAACGCCCAAGCCAAGGTCCTGCGGGTGTTGCAAAGTGGAGAGTTGATGCGGGTGGGTGGCGAGCGACCGATCAAGGTCGATGTCCGGGTGTTGGCGGCGACCCACCGCAATCTCAAAGAGTTGGTGGCAGACGGCGAGTTTCGCGAGGATCTGTACTTCCGTCTCAATGTCGTGCCGATCACAGTCCCCCCGCTGCGGGCACGCGAAGGGGATATCGCGTTGCTGTGCCGCCACTACGTCGATGTCGCCTGCCGAGAAAATGGGATGTCGACCAAGTCGGTGTCACCCGAAGCGATGGCGATGTTGACGGGCTACGCGTGGCCAGGAAATGTCCGCGAACTGCGTAATGTGATGGAGCGAATGGCGATCTTGTCGGACAGCGAGATCGACGTGGAGGATGTCCCAGAAGACATTTTGACAGCGACGCCCGAGGTCGAGGCGAGTCCCGAAACAAATGTACATGCATCGACGACAGAGCTCGTCAATCTGTTGGGGCCACTGGCCGAGGACGGAATCCCCGAAGGCATGTCCCTCAAGTCGTTTCGCGAAGCGGTCGAGCGGGCGTTCATCCGCCAACGCCTCGGCGACCACAGCTGGAATGTGTCGCGCACAGCCGAAGCCCTCGGCGTCGAACGCACGCACCTGCACAAAAAAATGAAGGTCCTGGGAATAACCCGCGGGCAGTCCTAAGAGCGTTGATTCGCCAACGCCGAGGAAGAACCGGCCCCCCTAACTCGATGTACAATCAAAATGATTTTAGGCTTCGCGTTGGCCTGTCTCGAGATTGTAGATGTGCCCCGGCATGGCGACGCGGAAGCCGGCGGCCTCGACCCGGGCACGGTTTTTCTCGATGTCGTCTTCGTGGTGCATCAAGACGACTTTTCGCCGCACACGTTCGGGCAATGCCGACAGCAGATCAAAAAACCCGTGGACCTGGCCGGGGTAATCGACAAACGTACAATCGTGGAAAAACACCGACGTCCGCGGCTCAATGTTCATCAAAAAGTCGCGATCGACCGTACAGTCCCCGCTCCACCAGGCGATGCGCTCGTCGGCCGGATCGTCGTAGAGGCGAATCTCGAGTGAACACGAGGGCTTGCCAGGAACATGCTCACTCTCCCGGGCAACCACATCGATGCCCTCGCAGGCGAACCGCTCGGCATGGCGCCACCAGTTCTTGCGCGGGGGTTCAAAACTCTTGGCCTGCATGACCTCGAAGTAGGTCGACAACGTGCCCGTAAGCTGGTTACCCGCGTCGTCCCGGAGGTAGCGCAACGACGGCGCCATCGTCTCCCACAACTCGTCGATCACGGCGCTGTGGGCAACAAGCTTCGGGAGGGGGCCACCCTCTCGAGTCGAGGTGATGCCGTTGTGGGATTCGAAAAAGCGGATAAAGGCAAAGTCTTCCAAGCCGAAAACATGGTCGCCGTGTACGTGTGTGATCAGCTGACCTTCGATGTCGTGCCAGGTAAAACCTGCGTCGTGAAGTTGGTCGGGTGCCTGACGTCCACAGTCGATCAACCACCGCTTGCCCGAACGCAACGTGATCATGGAACAGGTCGTCCCAAGGTTGCGAGAAAAAGCTCCCCCTGCCCCGAACAGGCGAAGGGTCATCTGTGAATGGGCCGTAGACACGAGTTGCTGGACACTACAGAGAGTCGAGGGAATCCACCGCCACAGGCGTACTCCGTAGAGCCTAGCCGATCACAATGGATTTCGGCTTTTTTCCGGGGATTTTGCTGACGGCCTGCGCAATTGTGGCCCCACGCAGCGCGCATGCTGGTGGTCGACAACCACTTTGGGCACGTCCGCACATTGAAGTTGTGCGACTTGCGCTGTTGATGATCGCGCCCCGGTTTCCTCGCAGGGCGAATGAATCGAGCGGTGACTGTCGGTGCTCGAGTTCTCCTCGTTCCGAAGTGTGTCGTCCTTTCGCGCTCGTGCACGGACGGACGAGCGACGAAGCGCACTCGCGACGTGCAGTCCATCCGCAGCCGCAACTCGGCGAGCGACTCCTTCGAGAACCTAGGCCGCGATCATGAAGAGCTGCGCGAACGCCAATACAAAACGAGGCTGGTGACGTTGAGACCAACTACGACCAAAACCGCCAGCCACAACAACAGCGAGAACAAATGCTCAGACGGCTCCTCGCCGGCGTTGACGATATAGCCATTGGGGTCGACGCGCAGTGGTTGCTGCAGGCGCACAGCTTCGATCGCTGCAGCGGCGAGGGAAAACCGACCGTCTTGCAACGGCGTCTCGACCAGCTCCCCACCTTCGACGCGGTACCCGGGAGGAGGCATTTGCGGTTGATACGCGAGTGACAATCCCCCCTCAGCAGGAGCGATGTCGGACAGCGGGAGCACGTAGGTCGAGCGACTGGGCAGGATAACGGCACCGTGGGTCGCCTTGGGAGATCCCGCCTCTTCGAGCCCGGCGTTGAGTTGCGTGCGCGCTGTGTTGCGCTCGGCTTCGGGAATCGCGGCCCAAAACTGATAAAACTTGGTGTTCGGCTGATCTTCGGGGGCAAAGATGGGGTACCCGAGCTCCTCGAGGGCTTTGCGGGCCCGCGCCTCGGACTTGAAACTCGCCCGACCCATCTGCACCCGGGCATGCGGATGCGAGACGACGATGCTCAGCTCGTCGCCGGCTTGGACCCCAGCAGTTTTACCGTCCTGGGTTTTGACGTGGATCGGCGCAGCACCGGCCATCGCCTGGAGAAAACTCGCCGGCTCGAGGTCGATGCTGCGGGTGAGTTTGAGGTCGGCGTAGTAACTCTCGATCCACGGCAGGATCCGGGTGTCGGAAAGTCGCCGCAGGCGCCCGGTGAACACCTCGTCGTAGCGATCGGTGCGACCGGCTCCTTCGACCGCGACAAACAGTTGCCCCTGACCCTCGACCAAGCGGAGCAGGCGGATGTTGCGATCGTCGAGTTTGTAGCGTGCGGCGGTCTGGACGTCGGGCGTCCCGCGAAGGGTGACATAGGCCTCGTCGTTCGCCCCGGAGTTCAGGCCACCGCTTTCGACCCAGGCCTCGGCCGTCCCGAGATCCACAGGGTCGCTGCTGCGGAGGTAGTAGCGGACATCGGCGAACATGGTCACCATGAGGTAGCCACCTAACAACACAACAATCGCCGAGATCAGAGGCGAACGCCGCCGCGGGCCACTGGGGATCTCAAATGCATCCGACGATTGGGAAGCGCCCTCGGGCGCGGGGTTGGTCGACTCGGTCACGGCACCTCGCTATAGCACGGTCGTGTGCGTGGGTACGACCCTAGAGGTTGTCAGAAGTTCCACCGGCGAGTCTAGCGGGATCGTCAAGTGCGAGCGACCGTTGCTCTCGAGCATGGAGTGAGATCGCAAGTGATCTCAGCTCCGGGTGGGTCATCTCGCGCATTCGTAAACGTATCCGGGACCGCGTCGACCTTCGAGCCCGGGGGTCACGGGGTGTCGGGGTGTGGCTCGAAGCCCGTCAGCATCCAGCCCGTGCGGGTCCGCGTCCACTCCTGACGCCGCCGCGCGCCCTCCGGGCCGACGATCAGGACGACCCGCCGGGCCCCCTTCGCTTGTTGCTGATACACCGACTGCGGCACCGTCGTCAGCACATCGCACAGTTCGACCAACTGCAGCTTCTCGAGCAGGATGCGGTCGTCGACCCCCGCGAGGAGCTCGGACAGTGCATCGACCCGAGCCTGTGGTTGGGCAGCTGGGTCGCGAACGATTTTACTTGCTGCTACAATTTTTTCCAGGGCCTGCTCGGGCGAGCTCGCCTCGACACCCCGTACCCGCCTCGACTCCGTCCCCGGTGTGGCCATCTGCTGCCGCAGACTCTGGATCGCTGTCACGTCGGGTTTGGGGGCCTCGGAATCGACACGCATGAGCAACGCGGGAGCGTCACGGGGGCGCAGCAACTGATCGCTATTGTTCTGGCTCATCGTCCACAACTCGAGCCGCAGCGGGGGATCGGCTCGACTGCGGTGGGTGGCGGCGACAAACCACGCCTGGCCCCGGTTGGCGCTGGCGACCTCGATCACCGGTCGGGCGCGCACTCCCTCGGGAATCGCCTGATCAAATGCCCGCTGGTAGTGAAAGATGGACGGCACGGGCGCGGCAACTTCGGTGGTTGTCGGCGCGTGTTCGGGTTGACTGGGGCGATCTCCACAACCGGCGCTCACGAGCGCAAGCAGTGCTACACACCACTTTCGGCTGGCCTTGAACCCGGTGTTCGAGTGTCTGCGCGACCTGTCGTCGCCTGTCGAAACAGGTCTGGGTCCGTGGCGGGTTCGGAGCCCTCTCGACAGATCACCGGTCACTTTTCGAGCACCTGACACAGCACGTGTTTGTCGTCATACCAGGTTTTGGTGGCGAACCTGGGGTGGGGAGTCGAAACAGGATTTGCGGTTCGCCGGTACTGCGCCTTCGTCGCCATGGCTCGGATGAGAAAAACCCTGGGGTGTCGGTCCGATGTAGTGGAGTCCAGGCCCGGCGTGTTAGCCTCCCAGCGATGGCGTCTGTCGGTCGACTCCCTGCACTGCTCCTCGCTGTGTCGATGTGGTGTGGCGGACTACCCCTCAGCCCGGTACCGCAGGCGCGCGCAGCGGAAGGCTCCGTCGCCATTTTGCCGCTGCAGGTTGATGGTCAACTCAGCGACACCGACCGCGAATCGCTCTCGAGCTCCCTCGTCTCCGGTTTCGAACGCGGCGAGCTCAGCGTCACCGGCCCGGGGGACGTGACGGCGGCGATGCCCGATGCAAGTGCTTGTGCAAATAAGTCCTGCTACAAGTCGGCCGCCGAAGCGACCAACTCCCGCTACGTCGTGCGGACCACCGTCGGCATCCAAGACCGCGATTACCAGGTCAGCGTCGAGTTGTACGACGGCAAGACGGGCGAGCGCGTTGCCAACAGCCAAGACAGTTGTGAAATCTGTGGTGTCGCCGATGCTGCTGGCCTGCTTTCGGCCGCCGCCGCGACCATCAGCGTCAAGCTCGACGCCCTGGCCAAGGGGCCGGCCTCGATGACCCTGACCAGCACGCCCGACGGTGCATTTGTCACCCTCGACGGCGAGCTCATCGGCACAACCCCACTCGAGCGAACAATCGTCCCGGGCAAGCACGTCCTGCGCCTGAGCAAAGATGGCTATATCGCGATCGAGCGCGAAGTGACGTTTGTCGACGGCGTCTCCGAGGAACTCAACCTCGAGCTCGACAAATTGCCGTCGCGTCTGCCCGGCCGCCGCTGGGGCTTTGCCTCCTTGGGTGTCGGCATTGCCGCCCTCGGTGGTGGCGTCGCGCTGACGGCCATCCACGACCTTCCCTACAACCTCGACTGTGCCGGCGAAAATATCGACATGAACGGCGAGTGTCGCTACCTCTACAACACCAAGTGGTACGGCGCGATCGCCCTGGTCGGCGGTGCAGCATTGACCACTCTCGGGATCGCGATTCTCCTCAACAGCCGTAAAAAGACCCGCAAGGAAAAGAAGACGGCTTTTGGGATTGGCCCCGGCTCGGTGACCTTGCAGGGCCGGTTTTGACCGAGTCTTCGCTCCGCGACCTCGGGGCCTCGAAGCCAAGACAACGCAAGCGCCGACCTGACCGTCTGTCGCGGACCGAGTTCTTCGCCTGCGAGTCACCGACGCCGCTTTCATAAAAGTGACGAGAAGTCCTGCAGCAGACGCCACAATTGGGTATGTCTCGCAGTCGACATGCGGATCTTTATCGTCGGGACGGACACCGACTGCGGCAAGACGCAAGTAGCTTGCGCCCTCCTTCAGGCGGCCCGTTTCGCCGGGTTTCGCGTGGCTCCCTTCAAACCCGCCGTCAGTGGGGACAGTGGTCCCGACAGCGATCACGAACGCCTGCTGCGGGCGTCCGGTCTGAGCGACAGCTCGCTCGGTCTGATCGCACCGCTCCGCTATGCTGAGCCCCTTGCCCCGGGGATCGCCGACAACCGTGAGGCGTTTGTCGCCCCCGACTACCAACTAGGTGATGATACAAATACATTGATCACGCCGCTCGCCCGAGCTCGGGCCGCGTTGAGCCGGCTCGAACGCCAGACCTGCCCCGATCTCATCGTCATCGAAGGAGCCGGCGGGTTGTGTGTCCCGATGCCCGGCGGTACGTGGTTGCCTGAATGGATCGAATCGTTTGACGCCCGCCCGGTGGTCGTCGGCCGTTTGGGTCTCGGGACCATCAACCACACCCTGCTCACGATCGAAGCGCTGCGACGTCGCGGGTTGCCGCCCATTGGGTTTGTCCTGTCGCAGACGCGTGCTGGAGACGACCCTTCTCGCGGGGATAATCCCCAGGTCATCGCCACCGCATCCGGGCTGAATTGCCTCGGGGTCCTCCCCTACGACCATCCCGATGACGGCCCCGATTGGTTTCGCCCGGACCTGTGGGCACACTTTGGGCTGACCGCGAGTCGCTCACCTCGCCAATAACTTTCGTTCATATGCATAAAAAAAGCTGACCCGCAGGCCAGCTTTTTTGTGCATACACAACAAACTAGAACGCGTCGAGCAGTTCCATCTTCTTGGCTTTGTACTCGGACTCGTCCAACAGCCCAGCCTCGAACGCGGCCTTGAGCTTGCGCAGCTTGCCGGCGATGCCCCCATCATCTTGTTGTGGTGGCGGCTGTTGCTGGTGCTGCGGATGTTGCTGGTGCTGCGGATGTTGTTGATACTGCTGCGGGTGCTGCCCGGGATGGCCGTATCCCGGCGGGGGTGGATAGCCCTGGGGCGGGTAGCCGTAGCCCGGCGGGGGATAGCCCTGGGGAGGGTGCATCGCCTGGCCCATGATGTTGCCCATCATCTGACCCATACCGGCGCCCATACCCATGCCCATACCGGCCTGCATCATCGGGTTGCCACCGCCCGGTTGCTTGGCTGCGTCGCGCATCGCCTGCATGCCTTCCCACGCCAGCGTGTTGTCGACTCCGCGGGCCGACTGGGCAGCAGCGGCGTCGAGGGCCTTTTCGATTTCTGGTGGCAGCGAGATATTTTCGATGATGAACGTGGTCAGTGTCAGACCGAGCTTTTGGAACTCCGCTCGCAGCTCATCTTTGACGGCGTCCTCGAGCAGGTTGTACTGACCGGCCAGGTCGGCGACCGGGACCTTGGCGCGGCCGGCCGCCTGGGTGAAGCGGCTGACCAACAGGCGGCGCAGGTGGCCTTCGATCGCGTCGGTGGTGGTAATACCCTGTGTACCCACAACTTCTTTGAAAAACGCGGCCGGATCGGTGATCTTGAAGTTGTACGAGCCAAACGCACGGATGCGAACACGACCGGGGCGATTGCCGACAGCGAACTCGGGATCGCGGATCAGCACCGGATTGGAGGTCCCCCACTTTTGGTCGAGGTATTGCTTGAGGTTGACGAAGTAGACATCGACCTTGAACGGACTTTGAAAACCGTACTTCCACCCCTTGAGGGTCGACAACACCGGTACATTTTGGGTGCTCAGGGTGTGGGTCCCGGGGCCGAAGACGTCGGCCATCTGCCCTTCGTTGACCAGGATCGCAGCCTGGTTTTCGCGACAGATCAGCTTGGCGCCGTTTTTGACTTCGTGGTCCTCATCGGGGAACCGGTAGACGAGTGTGTAGTTGGTGTCGTCGGTCCACTCGATGATGTCGATCAGCTGGCTTTTGATAAATCCTAACAGGCCCATGGGGGTTGGCTCCTATCTCGTTTGCTGTACTGGGGGTTGGCGCTCACTGGATGGACAGACGCTTGGCTTCTTGCTCGATGTCGCCGAACTCGGCGTTGTTGAAACCAAATGCATCAGCAAATTCCCCGATCGCGTGCCGCTCGGCATCGGTGTATTTGCCGTCGGCGTGGACCAGAGCGATCGCTGCCCGCATAAAAATCCGCCGTTGAAAGGCGGTGTCCAACATGTCGGCGATATCGTAGGGATTGACCTTGCTCTCGGCGACCTTTTCGATCGTCAAGTCGCTTTCGGTCTCCCGCAAAAACTCGACGATCAGAGTCCGCTCTGTCTCGTCGATCCCGTCCACGTTCGCCAGGTAAAAAAGGCCACTGGCGAAAGCCTCGACCTCTTCAGGATTGAGTTGCGCTGCCATAGTGATGCAATCTACGGGGTTATGGGCTGTTTGTGAACGCCACAAATCTGACCGTCCCGCGCGGACAGTGTTTGTCGGTTTGGCGGTTGTGCATCCCCTTTAGCGAGTCGATGCGATTGACCAACCGCACATTGCGAAAACACCCTGCGTGAAACCTTCAGATGCGGAAAGCCGCGATGGTGCAGGCAAAAAAAATCGCCCGTGGCGACCACCGCCACGGGCGTGAAACGACTCGACCAAACAGGAACGAACGGACTAGAGAACTTGAAACTCGCGCTTGACCAGAAGTTCGCGCGTGCCGGCCTCATCGGGCTCGGCATAAACCTCGACCCGCCACCAACCTGTTTGATCGGCGGCGATTTTTCGACTGGCGACCCGTGCCAGGGCCGAGGCCGGTGCGAGCACTCCTTCTTGCTCTTCGCGGACATCGTCGTGAATCCACACGAACGTCACCGGGCGCACACTGTCGAGGCCGTCTGCCCGCACGTGTAGGTGGACTTCACCAATCTCGTGGGGAAACACGACCGCATCTTCGAGGGCACCCTGCTTCTGGGCCGCGACGACGGCATTAAAACTGACGACGCGGCGCGGGGTGGTGGAAGCGGACGCCGGAATCGCGTGTTCCATCGGCATGAGGCCGTGCAGTTGACCATCGGCGGCGAGATGTGCGGGTTGGAGCGGGGCGTCGACGCAGGCGGAGAGCAACCCCGAGAGAGCAATAATGAGCAAAGGCTTGCGCACGTTGAAAACTTGACATGCGGGTTTTGTGCCAGTTGCGAAAATGTGGCTTAGCCGCCATTTAGCGCCCGGCGCAAACCTTGTTTGCGTTAATAAATTACTTCGATGATGGTTTGAATAACTTCAGTCCATCATCTCAACACAAACGAACGACGGCCACCGCTTGTTCCACAACCGCGCCAAAGCCTCACCAAACCCCGTTCAAGACTCTCCTGCAGTGGCGCCTAGACGAGTTTTACGGGACCCTGTTGAGGTGAAATGTTCAACCAGGGTGGCACAGCGATCTGCCGGTCTGCGTTCCGCCAGCCGTCGGACCGTTTTGCCAGCCGCGTTGACTGCGTTCGCCGTGCTCCTCGGCCTCGCACCTGTGTCCTGTGGATTGTGGCCCGCAGCGGACCAAGGTGAGACCCCGGCCCCCGAACTGCCACCGAAACCCGAAAACCTCGACTCCCTTCTCCAACTCGACACACGCCCGTTTCCCCTGCTGACCTGGTCGGCCTATGTGGTGACCCGCGACTACGTCAGCCAAGAGCGGCTCGATCCCACCGAACAACTGTGGACCGCGTTGACCGAGTTGGGCCGCCACCGACCGGCGTTTTTTGCCACCGCCGAAGGCGACAACCAGCTGGCATTTAAAGTCACGGTCGGTGCCGCATCCAAACAGTTTTCGGTGGCCAAACTCGACGATTTGATGGCCACCAGCGATCTCCTCAGCGAGGTGCTGGTGTTCACCCGCGACACCCTCAAACTCGAGGGGACCCCCCTGCGCGAACTCGAGTACCACGCCATCAACGGCCTACTCGCCCCCCTCGACCCACATACGATCCTCCTCGACCCCAAGGAACACACCGATCTCGGTGTACGTACACGGGGTCAGTTCGGCGGGATCGGGGCTGAGATCCGGGTGTCCCAGCGGCGGATCCTGATCGTTCGGGTGATGCCCGGCTCGCCGGCCGAAAAAGCCGGGGTGAAAGACGGCGACCTGTTGTTGGAAATCGCCGACCAGAGCACCGTCAGCATGAGCTCGTTGGAGGCCCAAGAGTTGTTGCGCGGGCCGGTCGACACCGAGGTCGTGGTCAAGATCCGCCGCGGCGACGAGGTCCTCACCGCGACCATCACCCGCGCGATCATCCGGGTCGAGAGCGTCAACTACGAGCGGCTCCCAGATGACATCGGATATGTCCAAATCACCACGTTCCAGAGCAACACCGGTGAGAAAGTTGCCGACGCCCTGAACCAGATGTCGGCCGAAAAAGCGACCGGTGAGGCCAAAAAAGGCGGGCCTCTCAAGGGTCTGGTGCTCGATGTGCGCGGCAACTCTGGCGGGTTGCTGACCCAGGCGATTGAAGTCTTGGACCTGCTGGTCGAAAAAGGCGAGTTGGTCATCGTGCGCTCGGCTGTCGGGCGTGAATCGCAGTCGGCCAAACCGGACGTGGTCTTGCCGCCAAACGCTTCGGTCGTGGTGTTGATCGACGAAGACTCGGCCAGCGCCTCGGAGATCGTCAGTGGTGCGGTCACAGCCCTGGAGCGCGGAGTGGTCGTCGGGCGCTCGAGCTTTGGCAAAGGCTCGGTCCAGCTGTTGATGCCCAAGA
Source organism: uncultured Nannocystaceae bacterium (assembly GCA_964621785.1). Classification (GTDB taxonomy): domain Bacteria; phylum Myxococcota_A; class Polyangia; order Nannocystales; family Nannocystaceae; genus JACKDW01. The sequence continues at coordinate 39,308 of CAZUPD010000009.1, read as the reverse complement.
CCATGTACGAGGAGGAACAGGCGCTCAAGCTTACGATCGCCGAGTACCAGGTCGCCGGCGATCGCTCGATCCAAACCGTCGGAGTCCAACCCGACCTGGCACTATTGCCTGTACAACTTTCTCGGCTCAAAGGCATCGCCAGCTTCTACGACATCGAGCGTTTTGAGCGTCGGCGCGAGCGTGCCCAGGTCGCCCACCTCCCGTCCGCCAAACACGAACGCGAGTTCTCGACCGAAATCCCCGACAGCTCGCGGGTGCGGTACTTCATCGACCCTGCCGCAGCCGACGATCCCGACGCCAAGCCCGGGCGCATGGAAGATCCGGAAATCCGTCTCGCCCATGCCGTCGCCGGGCGTCTGACAGGTATCGGCGATCAAAAAACCCGACTCGACATTGTCGCCAAAGTCCAACGCGAACTTGCGGCCGCCGAAGACAAACGTATTTCGGAAGGTCTCACCGCCTCCGGGCTCGACTGGACCGGCGAGCCGTTGGCCCACGAAAACCCTGACCTCAGTCTGCGGGCCGAGTTGGTCGGGAAGCAGCCGTTTGCCGCCGGTGAGCCGTTTGTGTTGCGGGTGGGCGTGAAAAACAACGGCGACACCCCGGCCCGCCGCGTCCATCTGATCACCGAGTGTCTGCAGGACGAGCTCGACGGGATTGAGCTGTTGTTGGGCACCATCGAACCGGGCCAATCCGTCACCCAGGATCTGCGCCTTCAGGTCATGGGCTGGCACCCTGACTTCACCGACACCCTGCGACTCGACGTCCACGGGGGCGAGCCCGATGCCAAACCTGATGCATCTGCAACAGTCCGTTTTGACATTCGCGGCGCGCCGCGTCCGCAACTCGCCTTCGACTACTGGATCGTCGACGATCCCACACTCACCGACCAAGCGCCCAAACGGCCGCCGACCAAGCCGGTGCCTGGCGAACCTGAATTTTCTATTTCTGGTAACGGCGATGGCATGATGTCGCCAGGCGAAAGTGTGCTGTTGGCCCTGCGGGTCAAAAACATCGGCAAAGGGCCATCCGAAGATGTCCGCGTACTCCTGCGCAACCGCTCCGGAGCCCAGGCCCTGTTGGAAGAGGGATTTTTGGAACTCGGTAGTCTCGCGCCCGGTGGCGAGGCATTTGGTGCCTTTGGCATCACCGTCAACCCCAAGGCGACGACTGCAAATCCGGTCGAGCTCGACCTCACCGTCGTCGACTTTAAAGTTCGCGAGCAGGTGATCCACCGCGACGAGCTTCGTCTCCTGCCCGATCGACCAGCTTTCGCGGCCGAGCGGCTGACAGCCACCATCACCGGCGACGAACCGGTACACGTCTACAACGGTGCCCACGGCAAATCGCAGGAGGTCGCGTTGCTGGCCCCCGGAAGCACCGTGACGGTCGCCGGGCAGGCCGGGGACTGGACCGCCCTCGAAGCGCCCAAAGGCCGGCGCCTATGGGTGCCGACAAGTTCGGTCGGCGAGGTCATGTCGCGGGTACGGCCGATGGTCCCCGCGGTCGAGCCCCTGCCCGTGACACCGCCGACGATTGAGCTCGAGTCGCCCGGACGGGTGGTTGCAGCTGCATCGATTACCCTCAAGGGCGTCGCCCGCCACCCCGATCGCGTCCACGATGTGGTCGTGACGGTCAAGCCGGCTGGTCCCGCACAGGTCGAGAAAAAGATCTTCTATCGGGCCAGCGACCAGACCGGCGACGGCCATGTCCTCGAGTTCTCCACCGAAGTCCCGCTACACAAGGGTAGCAACCAAATCCTTGTGACAGCCCGCGACCGTCGGGAGATCGAGTCGACCCAGGAGCTGCTGGTTTTTCGCGAGTAGCGACGGCAACAATATTTGTAAGCACACCGATATGACCCCCGCAGGTTGGCACCGTGGGTAAATCAGTCCTCGCAATCGCCGACAAACCGGGACATCATCGCGGCGATGGCCAAACTCATCCGCGCAGGCACTCCCCGCTACGGCATCGTCCGCGAGCCGTGGACCGAAATCAATTACCGCGACTACAACCTGCGCACCCCTCTCGGCCGCCGTGTCGGACGGATCGGCAAGGCTCTTGGCTACAACCACTTTCAGTACTTCGGCATCATCAGCCCACACCTGCTCGCCGGCTGTGCGATGGTCAACATGCGACTCGGTGCCGTCGTGTTTTGCTATGTCTTCGACCCGCACAGCGGCAAAATCGTCGAGTGGCAATTTAAGGATATTGGCTGGCTGCACACCAAGACGGTCAACACCCCAACCGCGGGGACGAGCTCGTTTTGCCGGGGCAAGAACTCTGTGTACTACCACAATACTCCTGCACCGCGCAGCAAGCGTCTGCAGGTCGAGATTCCGGGGGCGCTGACCATCGACGCAACGTTCTCGGAGGCCGATCCAGCGTTTGAGCCCATGTGTATCACCACCAAAACCGGGGCGACGGGTTGGGTGTATGCACAAAAGGTCGCCGGCGTGCGCTGTCGCGGCACCATCGAATGTGCACTCGGCCGCTACGACCTCGAACAGATCGACGCATTTGCCCACCACGACTGGACAGGAGGCTATATGCGACGGGAGACGTTTTGGAACTGGGCGTGCCTTTCAGGCCAGGTCGATGGCACACGCATCGGTCTCAATGTCTCGTGTGGGGTCAACGAAACCGAGTTCACCGAGAACTGTTTTTGGGTCGACGGCGCGCTGCAAAAAGTCGACACCGTGCAGTTTGTCTACGACCGCCAAGATCCGCAAAGCCCGTGGCACATCCAGTCGTATGACGGCCAAATCGACCTGCACTTTCAGCCCAAAGGCCGTCACGAGGAGGTGCAAAACTTCCTCGTGATCAAAAGTAATTTTAAACAGTTCTTCGGCGAGTTTCGCGGGCGCGTCGGCCCGTACTGCGTCGACGGGTTATGGGGCTTTGTCGAAGATCAGTACGCCAAGTGGTAGCAGGTTCGATCACCCGCAGGTGTAACCGAACTGTAGGTCGTTGACGCTCTGGTCGAGGGTCACCGGCCCGGTGTAGTTGTCGCTGCCGTCGATCTCGATGTCGAACAGCTCATCGCCGTTGTTGGTGAACACGCGTTTGGTCACCGGGTCGTACTCGAGTCCAACCGAGCCCCAGTTGCCCTCCGGGATATCGGCCACAACCGTCGCAATGCCGGTGAGCGGGTCGATGCTGAGGACTTGGCTGGCCGATCCATGTGTCAGCAACAATTGGTCATTGACACAGTCGTAGGCCATCCCGCAGGCACCAATGTCGAGTGGAAGGCCGTTGACGGTAATCGGCAGCGTGGCGAGGACGGCACCGGTATTGGGGTCGATCTCGACGATATCGTCCGAGATGGGGCCGTCACTATCGATGCCATACAGCACGCCTTCCGGGGTAAATGCGAGCCCGCACAGCGTCAACCCATGGGGCATCAACTCGATCGGATCGTCGTCGGAACAATAATCGAGCACCCAGATCCGATCTTGTCCGTTGGTCTGACTCGCGTAGATCATGCCGTCATCGGGATTGACAGCCGCGGTGATCAGCGAATCGTTGTTGATTCCCAGATTATTATAATTGGTATATACACTCATACTGCCGTCCATCGGGTCGATCTCCTGGACCTCGCCGTTACCCATGAACGAGTAAAACACCCGATCGGCGGGGTTGAGGTCGGCGTTGGTGTCGTAGCAGTCTGAGCCGACATCGACCCCGTCGGGCACGCTGGTGTCGCCCCACCCGTCGTCGTCCTCATCGCGCATACACGCATTTGGGTCTTCACTTTCGGCCGCTCCGGGGAACGTGAACTGATCGCTGTCGTCGCAATCACTCCCGGGCTCGACACCGGGCGCCGGATCGTCATCGCCCCAGTCGTCGTCGTCTGCGTCCGTCATGCAGGCGTCGGGGTCGTCGTTGGGAGCGGAACCCGGGAACGTGTTGGGGTCGAGGTCGTCGCAGTCGTCGCCGTTGTCGACCGAACCTGGAATCGGCTCGATGGACATCATGCAGGTGAGCGGATCGCCGAAGCCGTCCATATCGACGTCGAGGCACCACAGTTTGGGTCCGCAGTCCTCGACCACGCCCGCGTCGTTGTCGTCGCAATCACTCCCGGGATCGACACCTGATCCCGGACTGTCATCGCCCCAATCGTCGTCGTCGGCATCGGTCATACAGGCGTCGGGATCGTCGTTGGGGGCCGCGCCCGGGAACGTGTTTTCGTCGTCATCGTCGCAGTCATCGTCGTTGTTGACCGAACCATCTGGGGGATCCTGTCCGGGAGGCACATTCATGCACATGTCCGGATCACCAAAGCCATCCATGTCGCCATCGACACACCACAGGTCGTCGCCCGCCGTTTCACTTTCACTTTCGCTTTCGGTCGGACCTGCGGTCATCGTCATGCCCTGGGTCGCCGTGCCCTGGGTTGCCGTGCCCTGGGTCTCGCTCGCGGTCCCATCGGTCAGGGTGTTGGAATCCGAATTGCTGTCTGTATCGCTGCCGGTCTGCGACTCACTTTCGGACGCGCTAGCGATCGGACACAGCTCCTGCTGGCCGGCGAGCCCGTCGTCGCCACAGGGCGGGGCACAAGCCGGAATGAGGGCGAAACCAACAACCACAGAAGTACAAGCCAAACGTTTCATCGGTCGGATTGTACATGACCCATAGAACATATTTTCAGCCAGCCCGCGAGATTTCGTACACCAAGTGGGACAACGACCACAGGTCCCACCTTGTCGCGCTTGCGACATGCACATGCTGCAGATATGTGCATACAAGAAAAAACAACGTTCCAACTCGCTTGCAACAGGGTCGATGAACGTTGGAGCCGCGTTTCACACCATGCCACCGCGCCAAACAATCCTGCGCGGGAAAATCCACGGGCTGCTGGCGGCTGTGTTCACGCGTCGGTGCGCCAGTTTTTGCTGACGATCAACCGCGCACCCCGACGAAACGTGACATAGGCCCAGCCCCAATTGAGCATGACCATCAAGCGGTTGCGAAAGCCGATGAGGAAATAAATGTGTACAAGCAACCAAGCGATCCAGGCGAGCATTCCGCGAAAGCGGACAGTGCCAATTTCGCAGATCGCACGTTTGCGCCCGATCGTCGCCATCTGTCCCTTGTCGACGTAGCGAAACGACTCGCGGGGTTTCCCCCTGCGCTCGCGCAGGATGTTGCGGGCGGCCCACTTCCCCTGTTGAATCGCGACCGGACACAAACCCGGCAATGCCACACCGGGGTTTTTTGGGTCATGGGCAAAGTGGGCCTGGTCGCCGATGACAAACACATTGGGGTGATCGGCGAGACTGCAGTCGGGCGCGACATGAACCCGTCCCTGACGGTCGAGTGGTGCATCGAGGAGTTGGTTGAGCTTCGATGCCTGTACACCGGCTGCCCACACGACGGTCGCTGCATGTACATGTTCCTCGCCCAACGAGACCCCCTGCTCGGTGATATCGGTGACGCGGCTCTCGGTCCACACACCGACCCCGAGCCGCTCCAAATCGTCGGTCGCCCGCTGGGAGAGGTCGGGGTGAAACCCGGCCAAAATCCGTGGTCCCGCCTCCAACAACAACACCCGCGTGCGCCCAGGGTCGATGTTGCTAAAGTCCCGGCGCAGGGTCTGGCGACTGATCTCAGCCAATGCACCTGCAAGTTCAACCCCGGTCGGACCACCGCCGATCACCACAAACGTCAACAGCTGGCGTTTGCGTTCCGGATCGGTTTCCTTCTCGGCGAGCTCGTAGGCGGTCAACACCCGGCGACGGATTTCGGTGGCCTCCTCTAAGCTCTTGAGCCCGGGTGCATGTTCCTCCCACTGCGGATGGCCGAAGTAGCTATGCCGCGCACCACAGGCGAGAATGAGGTAGTCATAGGGGAGGGTCTGACTCGGCGTCTCGACGGTGTTGTGATCGAGGTCAATGCCCGTCACCCGGTCGAGCAACACCCGGCTGCGGGGACGACCTCGCAAAACTGTGCGGATCGGTGTGGCGATATCCGCCGGACTGAGCCCAGCGGTGGCGACTTGGTACAGCAGCGGTTGAAACAGATGATGGTTGTGGCGGTCGATGAGCGTGACATCGATCCCGGGACGACCGGCGAGCTCCTTGGCGGCATTGAGACCGCCGAACCCACCCCCGACAATGACGACTCGCGCAATCGATTTTTGCTCACCGGCCATCGCTGCTCCTTTGCGGCCGAAGTCGTGGGCAGTGTACCCCGCATCTCGCCCCTGCTGACCGGTCAGCCGGAGCATGTGCATCGGCAGAGTCTGGAAAACCCGGGGCGTTTTGATAGGGTCTCAACCAGACTGCCATGCGCACACTCTACGTCGGAGGTCTAACACAGCGGACGAGCCTCACGGCCCTCCAAACCAAGTTGTTGGAGTACGGTGAGCTCGAAGCGACGCGTTTGATCTGCCGCGACCAACGCGACGAGCATCGAGGATTTGCCTACGTCACCTACCGCTCGTCGCAGGCGGCCAAGCAGGCCCTCGAAGCACTCGACGGATGCGAGTTTTTGGGCGGGCGCCTGCGGGTGGACGTCGCGCGGTGACAGATGGGCCATATATGCGTGTACATATTTTTGCATTGACGAACGGCATCCCCGAGCGCAACGAGTGCCTGTCGCAGTCACCCCTGCGGCTCAGCAGCCGGATCGACCGCGATCACAACCTCGATCTCGCGTGTCACCGCCGGGTTGTCAAACGTTCGCAGCTGGACCCACAGATGGCCCGGGAGGCCGTCGAGTACGAACGGATCGCCATCGAGCTCGTCGGGTACCAGGATCGCGGTGTACAGATGTTCCAACACGCCGTCGCCAATCGGAACAAACCCGACCGGGTAGTTGGCGATCCGCGAGAAGTGGTCGCCGACGCCAATGTTGAAGCCATCGATGTCGAGCCACAGGTCGACTAACGGCATCTTTGGATTGGTAAAGTCGGTCGGATCGTCGGGGACCTCAAAGTTCTCCCCGCGCAGGCCAATCGGGAGCATCAACAGGCCCTGGCCGCCGCGCACGAGGTTGAGGGTGTCCCCCGACGCGAGCGGACGAAAGGTCGGCGGAATCTCCAACATCGACGGGTCGGGAAAGTCGGCGGCACCGACCTCAAACACGACATCGGTCGCCGGCGGCTTACAGGCTTCGACATCGGGGTAGGACATGCCGTACTGCGTCAGCCCAACCTCGCACTCATCGACGCATTGGGCTTCGGATTGTTGCTGCCAACAGCTGCCGTCGACCCCGTACTCGGCGTGGGCATCGGCAGCGGAATCCGGGGTCGCAGCATCCCGGCAGGCGAGATAGTTTTCGCAGGGAGCCGGAAGATTGCCGCCGCTCGTCGTCGTCTCCGACCCGCTCGTTTCAGTTGTCGTATCGGTATCTCCACCACCCGAAGCACAGCCACAGGCGAGTACACTGATAAGGTAAGTTAGACGAATGTGCACACCTCATGTGTAGCACGCAGGCATCGACGGAGCGCCCGCAGTCGCTCACAGCCACAGAAATCTCGTGTGCCGTCGGTGCCTCGACCCTCCGAGTCGCCCGGCGAACATCCCGTGGATTGAGCCGGCGGGCTCGGCGTGGCTGTCAACAAGTCACACATCCAAGCGCACCGACCGTCATGACACTTCATGGTCCACTTGGCGACTTCGCACGCATGCGGTTTGGACCTCGCACTTCCAAGTGGGCCTCGTACGTGACGGCTTTGTCGAAGTCGAAAAAACCACGTCGGGGTGGCGTGTCGAGAACATCCACGGGCTGCTAGCATCTCGCCGACACATGCCCGACGAGCACAGCGACCATGACCCCGAGGTCTCCTCGCCCGCCGATCCCCAGGTCCCCGGCGAGAGTCAGCAATTGCCCGTGTTTGTCCGCGCCCCGGTCGACGAGCCCGTCCCCGACCCGACCGCGCCACCGCCCCAACCTGCGCCCGTCGACGACGAGCCACTGCTTCCTGCGATCGCCAAACGCGTTCGCGCCCTGCTCGAGCGCCACGCCAACAAGCTGTGGTGGCTGCATTCCCTTTACGCCCTGTCCCTCGGGGCATTTGTTGTCACGTTCGCCGACAAGGGTTTTGAACACGCCCGGTTTTTGACCATCTCGCTCGCCGCCGGATGGCTGGTACTGATCGTGTTTTTCCGTGTGTTTGGCGGCGACGCCCGACATGCCCACGACAAGGCCGAGCCCGAGGAGGAACCCACCGACGAAAAAGCCAAACGCGTGAAAAAAATCCGCAAGGTCGGCTTTTACGTCATGACCTACCTGCTCAAAAACCTCTACCAGGGGATGCTGTTTTTTCTGCTCCCGTTTTACTGGAAGTCGGCCACCGGCGATGGCCCGACCCGGTGGTTTGTGATCGGCCTCGGCATTCTCGCGATCTTGTCGACCCTCGATGTCGTGTTCGACAACTTCCTGATGCGGTGGAAGGTCGGCGCCTCGCTGGTCTACCTGTTTATCCTGTTCGCCTGCCTCAACCTCGTGATCCCGGCCCTGTTTCCCGATACCCGCACGCTGTTGAGCCTGATGCTGGCGGCCGCGATCTCGGCGGCGTGGTTTTGGAGCATGCACGTCCCTCTGCGTGCGCTCGGCCGCCCTGGCCCATTTATCGCGTTTATGCTGTCGATCACCGCTGCGACCTCGGCCGCCTACTTCGGCCGCCGGGCGATTCCCCCGGTCCCCCTACACATTGCGAGCGCCGCGGTCGGGCCGAGCCTGTTGCCCGACGGACGCTTAACCATGCATGTCACCCGCCTGCACTCGTCGTATATACAAGAGATGCACGCCCTCACCGATGTCGTGATCCCGGGGGGCGAGGGCGGCAAGTTGTTCCACGTGTGGCGCCACGGAGAGCTCGAGATGCAGCGCGGCCCGGTCGAGCCGTCGGGCGACCCACCCAAGGGAACGGTCCGCCTGCGTTCGACCCTGCGCTCGTTCAACCTCCCCAGCGACCTCTCCGGCCACTGGAGCGTCGACGTTGTCACGACCGACGATCAACTCATCGGCCGGGTTCGGTTTGAGGTCATCGATTAATTAGCCCCGACACTCGGTCGCGGCCCCAGTCCTTCGCCCTGCCAATCACCTACGCCGCGATCATTAAAAATCCGGGGGCAGACCGGGAGGTTTCCGGGCTACAGTGGGGTGTCCGTGAGTACTCTGACCGCCGTCTTCCTCGGTTGCTACGCTGCTCTCGTCGCCGCAGCATTTCTCCGCAGCCGGATCTATGGGCTGTTTACCCTGATCGTGCTGGCGTTCCCGACCTGGGTGGGCCTTTCCCTCGCACCCCATCTCGGCCCGTTTGAGGTTGTGGTGCCGGTGGTGCTCGCCCAGACCTACGTCCACTTCTTGCTTCTGCTCGTGCGTCCGCGACTGTGGCCGTGGTGGGTCCAGGTTGCGGTTTCGTGGCCGGCACTGTGGTTTTTGGCGGCTGCGATGTTGGCCTGGCCGTGGGCGATCCTCGCGGGTTTAGGGCTACCTGTGTGGGGGGTGTCGCTACCATTTGTGCTGACCCTGTTCGGACTCGGACAGACGTTGCTCATGCATGAAGAAGTCGTCGACCTCAAACTCGACCGGGTCGACCAGGGACCCCTGCGCCGCGCTCCCGAGGCCCGCCAGCAGGTTCCCGAAGATGTCCGGCCACTGACCCTGGTCCAGATCACCGATCCCCACCTCGGACCGTTTATGTCGGTCGCCAAGTTGCGGAGGATCTGTGCCCGCGCGGTCGCCAACAAGCCCGACCTCATCCTGATCACCGGCGACTTGATGACAATGCAATCGCAAACCGTCGAGACGGTCGCAGCAGCCTTAGAACCCCTGGCCGACTACCGCGGTCGCGTATTCGCGTGCCACGGCAACCACGACCTCGAAGCCCGCGAAGTCGTCGCCGAGGCCTGTGCCCGCCACGGGATCCGGCTGTTGATCGACGAGGCGGAAGTTGTCCAAACGCCAGCGGGTCCGGTGCAAATCATCGGCTCCGATTTCGTCTGGCGCCGACGAGATATGCATCTACAACAGATCTGCGACACCTATCCGCGATTGCCCAATACCCTGCGATTGTTGCTCCTACACGACCCGGGTGCATTTCGCCATCTGCCGCCCGGTGGCGCCGACCTCACGCTTTCGGGGCATACCCACGGTGGGCAACTGGGGCTCGTATCGTTCGGCCTGCCGCACACATTTGTCAGCATGGTCAGCAACGTGCCCGACCATGGACCGTGGGCGCAGGGGCCAAACCGATTGTATGTGCACCGAGCCCAGGGACACTACGGCTATCCGATTCGCCTAGGCGTCCCGGCCGAGCACAGTTTGATGCGGGTATGGTGGCCGGGCCAGCGATAGGCGGTTGCAATCCACGCAAGCGACGATCTTCACCTCGCCTAGTTGGGTAGGAAGCCGCTCACAACAGGCGAAAATCGTCGAGCGCTCCGGGGGCGGCCACCATGGTTTCGATCGGTCCTGCCTGTCCTTGCGTGCGTGTGCGAATGACGATGTGGCCGCTGCCGAGGGCCATGACAAACGTCTGTTGGTGCGGATCGGCGGTTCCGGTATCGGCCTCGTACCACCTGCCTCGCCCGCGGGGCTGAGTCGCGACCGATGCCACAGGTTGCCCGCTCGCCGGATGTTGCTGTGCGACCGGTGGCTGCCCACTCGCCTGGGGGGTCTGAACAGCTGGCTGTTGTACGCCCGCAGATGGTGCAGGAACCTCTGGCTGTACGACCCCAGCAGCGGGTGCATGGGCGGCTGGCTGTTGCGCCGGCGCGTGATGGACCGGCGCGGCCGCGGGTGTAGATGTATACACATTTTGTTCGGCCTGCGGTTGCGCTGCCGGTGATGCGACCGGCTGGGATCCCGCCGCAGACTGGTAGGCGACCGGTTGTGCCTGTTCGGACAGCCGCGGGATTGAGACCGGCTGAGCGACTGCCGGCTGCTCGCCCGCCTTGTGTCCGGTGATAATCGTGCCCGAGGGTGTGCGTTGGAGGGCATCTCCCGCGGCCTCACCGACAAACGTCCCACCGCGTGGCGGCGCCGCCATCGGTGCCGGGGTCGCAAACGTAATCGCAGTGATCGTGATCGTACAACCACCGATGTAGATCGCATGACCCTCGGCGAGTGCGGTCGGCTGCTGCAAGCGTTCGCCCGTCGGCCGATAGGTTCCGTTGCTCGAGCCCAAGTCGGTGTAGATGACACACCGCTGAGCTTCGTCGACAACGAGCTCTCCGTGGCTGCTCGAGACCAGTGCCTCGTGCAGCGCAATGTCCCCGTTGTCGCGCCCAATCGAAAAGCTCTCGCCGATCAGCTGGCGGTTTTCGGGGTCGCGGTTGGGATACTCGATGCGGACAGAGACGGTAGCCATACCCATCAGGAGGGTAGCGAAAAATCCGGGGACGCAGCCGATGGTTTTCCGGATCAAGCACGGACAAAAACCGCGCGTGCTGTGTCGCTCGGATTGTCCCGAAACGACGGGCGTGCGCGGTGCCATGCCGAACTTCCGTTGCGAGGCGAACTTCGTAACGCGCTGTATCTGGCTCGCCCCACTTGCGCCAATGTTCCGACGCTTCGCCCCGCCTTCACCGACAACGGGGTTTACAGTCCTCGATAAACCGGGTGTATTTCGGCCATGGATCGCGCATGGTCACAGCCCGACGCACAGGCAGCAATCACCCACTACACGGCCAATTATCCCGGCGCTACCCCGGAGCTCGCACTGCGGGTCTACAGCTCGCGCCTGCTCGGTCGACAGGCAGACCTCGTGCTCCACGGAGGTGGCAATACATCGGTCAAAACGCGTATGCGCGATGACTTGGGCGAAGAGGTTGAGGTCCTGTGTGTCAAAGGCAGCGGTTGGGATCTCAAAACGATCGAGCCTCCGGGGTTTCCCGCCCTGCGTCTGCGATCGCTGCAGGCCCTGCGGGCGCGCGAACAACTGAGCGACGAACAGATGGTCAACGCCGCGCGGATCCGGATGCTCGACGCATCGGCGCCCAACCCCTCGGTCGAAACCCTCTTGCACGCGTTTTTGCCACACACGTATATCGACCATTCGCACGCCGACGCCATCTTGGCGACCGTCGACCAACCCGAGGCCGAGGCGATTTGCCGCCAGATTCACGGGGATCGCCTTGCGATTGTCCCCTACATCATGCCGGGGTTCGCCCTCGCCAAACTCGCTGCCGAGGTCTACGAGCAACACCCCGCGTGCGAGGGGCTTTTATTGCTGCAGCATGGATTATTTACGTTTGGGGCAACTGCTCGGGAGAGCTATGAGCGACACATCGCCGCGGTTATGCGGGCACAGACGTACCTCGATGCGCGACGGAAAAATGTGTATGCGCAAAAAAAATCGTCCGCCCCCTACCCTGTGTGGGCACCCCTGCTGCGCGGTGTACTCGGGCCGACGCGTTACGTCTTCGACCTGCGGGTGGGCGAAGCTGTACGGGCATTTGTCGACCACCCCGACCTGACCAAATTGGCGACCCGCGGCCCGGTGACCCCCGACCATGTGATCCGGACCAAGCAAAAGCCATTGATTGTTGATACAACGATTGTCCCAAACAGGCAGACGCTCGCGCACGCGGTCACGGACTACCGGGCCAACTACCGCGCCTACGTCGAGCGCATGCTCGAGGTCCGTCGCGTCCAAAAAACCCCCCTCGACCCGGATCCGCGGGTCATCCTGCTGCCGGGCATCGGCCTAGTCGGTGTCGGCCACACACGCAAGGCCGCCCAAATCGCCGCGGATCTCTATGAACATACAATTTCTGTGATCACCGCCGCCGAAGCCATCGGCAGCTACCGCGCCCTGCCCGACGAGGATATCTTTGATATGGAATACTGGTCGCTCGAGCAGGCCAAGTTGGGCAAGCGCAAGCCGCCGCCGCTGGCCGGGACAATCGTTTTGATCACTGGAGCGGCCCGCGGAATCGGAGCGGCGACGGCACGGGCGTTTGCCACCCGTGGAGCCGAGCTGTTTTTGGTCGACCGCGACGGCGAAGCGTTGCGCAAGGTCGCACAGTCCCTCGGCGCGGCGTGGGCCGAAGTTGATATGTGTGACGCGGCGGCCGTGCGTGCAAGTGTGGAGGCCGCGGTGCACCAGTTTGGCGGCCTCGACGGGATCGTTTCGAATGCCGGGACCGCTCCACAAAGCCCGATCGACGCCTGTCCGTCCGAGGTGTTTCAGGGCAGCCTCGACATCAACTTGGTCAGCCATCAAAATCTTGCATCTGCAAGCATGTCTGTACTCAAAAGCCAGGGCCAGGGCGGATTTTTACTGTTCAACGTCTCCAAAGCGGCCCTCAACCCCGGCAAGGGCTTCGGCCCGTACGCGGTGGCCAAGGCCGGACTGCTGGCGCTGACCAAACAATACGCGCTCGAAGGCGGGCCCCATGGCATCCGCGCGAGTGCAGTCAATGCCGACCGCGTGCGCACGGGACTGCTGCCGGCCGGAGTCGTGGCCCAGCGTGCGAAGGCCCGAGGGCTCGATGCCGATGCCTACTTCCGCTCCAATCTACTCGCACGCGAGGTCCGAGCCGAGGATGTGGCCGAGGCGTTTGTCTACCTAGCCCAAGCTCCGAGCACAACCGGGGCTGTGATCACGGTCGACGGCGGAAACGTGGCCGCCTCGGTGCGATGAGCCAACACATGATCTTTTGTACTTACAACAGAATGGTCGATTGCAGCACGCCCGATCACGACACCCGACCAAGGTACAGCGGACTCGACGACGGTAAGCTCTCTGGGATGACAAGCGACGAGCGAACCTCGTCGAGGATGGCACATGCATGGTCACGGTGAGGCCAGGAACGGGACCACACATACATCCTCGTTTCCGTGGGGTAGCCCCGCGCGACGGACAGGAGACTGACCGTGGGCACGACCAAACCCCAGGCCAATACATGTGGAATGACCTCGAGTCCGACAATCACGCGATCGGGCCGCCGCACCACAACTTTGCGTTGCTCGTACATCACCCACAGCCGCATTTCATCACCGGGTACCGCTGCCCACAACTCGCTACTGCGTTGGCACACAGTGCCATCACCGGCCCACAAACGAGTGCCGCCGAGCCAGTCGGCCGACGGGGCCCTTCCACCGAAGAAGCCCGGCGAGGACCTGCTCTCGCAGTATTTACGTTCGAAGTCTTTTTTCTGTTCGTCGCGCCGCCCGTAGGTGCGGCAAAAATCCGACCACAGGGCGAGAGTCTCTTGCTGTTCGCCGGTCACGGACGCATCCTAGCTCAATGCACCGGCTGCGTAGCGGTTCGAACGCGAATCGGGCCAATCGCAAAAAACCGGCCCGAATCATTGTATGCACACTTACTGGCAGGCGAGGTAGACGTCGACCACCGAGCCGGTTTGCTCCGCGCCCGTGCGTCCCGCAAATGTAAAGCTCGCCCGTTCGACTTCGCAGTTTTGCCGCGCGTCACACAGGGGGTTTTGCCAGTAGCTCAACTCGATCGCGGTCACCCCGTGCTCGGCGAGCGGGGTCAACTCCCACAGGGTCGACTGTTTGTCGCCGTCGTGGTCGGCCCACAGCACGAGCTCTCCCCAGCGTGCATCCGCCTGGGTGATCCGTCCGTCGGCGTTGCTGTCGAGTGCACCGAGTGCGGCAAAGCCATGCTCGGCACGGGCTCCGTCCCCCATCCGAGTGCCGTTGCCAAACAACTCGTGTCCGCCGTCGATCGTGCCGCTGCGATCGCGGTCGAGGGCGAGCCACGGGGTGGCGGCGGTCGGCCAATCGGTGCTGACACAGCCGTTGCCTGAAATATCAAAGTCTGCGGTCGAGGCGGTGAATTGGACCGGTTGGTTGTCGAACGCGAGGACCAGCGGGGTATTGCAATCTTCCCAGTCCCACCGCGGTTCACCGTCGATCGCCTGACAGGTTTGGTCGATGTCCGGTTCGTCCGGAGAACACAACTTCGTTTCGCCGATCATGCACGTCGTCGGTCCGGTGACACAGTGCCCCCAGATGTACTCCCACGATTCCGAGTCACGTGAGCAGTAGCGCAGGCCGTCGTCGCCACACGCGACCGTGGCGTTCGGAGTGTCGCATGATTCACCTGCACAGACGCCGTTGGCACAGTCGTCCTCGCCTTCGCTGTCGCCCTCGGTCTCGCCTTCGGTCTCACTTTCGCTGTCACCCTCGGTCTCGCCTTCGGTCTCGCCTTCGCTTTCCCCTTCGGTCTCGCCTTCGCTGTCGCCCTCGGTCTCACCTTCGCTGTCGCCCTCAGTCTCGCCTTCACTTTCCCCTTCGGTCTCGTCCTCGGTATCCGCCTCGGTGTCGTTGCTCTCGGTGTCGCTCTCGGCAATACACGCGTCTGAGTCGCAGAGGTTGTCGCGGTCGTCGTCGCAACCGCTGGCGAGGGGAAGCAGAAGTCCGAAGAGACAGGCGAAAATCCGATTGCGCTGCATGTCTCGCCCTTGTTGCAAATCGAGTTCCACGGAATATGATTGATCAATTTTAGATTGGTTCGGTCTCGTTACGGCGTAGCTGCCACCCGTCGTCAGGGCTCACGACAATCTTGTCACGTACCCGAGATGCCTGAAATGCTCGTGAGCCGACCAACCGGTCGCTGCGCGCAAAGGTCTATGTTCATCATGGCCCCCGCACTCCGGAGGAATTTCAATTGACGATGCAAATAATTTGGATAGCCGACGGGCTCTATTTGTATGCACAAATACAAACGAGCGCAGGCATGGAGACCCGCGCTCGTGCGTCGAAAAATCGCTGGGCGTCAGAACGTCAGCAAAAAGTGGAAGTAGGGCATCACCTGGATGACGTCGTCGACCAAGTAGCGGCGGCCGACGTTGTCGACGACATCGCGGCGAACCGGATTGATCTCGTCGGTTCCGGGGTCGACCGCATCATTGCCGTTGGCATCTGAACCGCGGCTTGCCGAGGTGATGAAGTGACGCGTGTTGCTGGTCAGGTTGACCCCGATGCGCAGCTGAGCGTACTTGTTGAGATGCGCGTGCAGGGCGGCGTCGAGGCCAAAGCGAGCGAAGTCTTGGATGTCGGTGATGCCGTTGAACGTCTCGCAACCCGACGATTGACCGGCTCCCTGGATGTAGTTCGGGTCTTCGGGATTGGCTTCGGCATAGCTGAGCACCGCACCGCGGTTACACTCCGCTGCCCCCGGGCTGAAGGTACCGACCAACGCCGGGCTGTCGGACAACAACTCCCACATCTCGGAGTAGCCGCGACCGTTGTACTTGAGCTCGGCGGTGCCACGTAGTTGTATGGCCACCTTTTGCTTCTTGGCGGCGCGCTCGAACGGGACGACCTCGACACCGAAGTTGGTGCCGATCGTCGACTGCGGGTTGATCTTGGCTTGGGTCCCGCCGTAGTTGCGAAACTCGGTCTTGGAGGCGGCAAACGCCTGGCGCCAGTAGGCGGTGAAGAACGGTTCCAAGAAGCGGTAGCGGCGAGACAGGGCGGTCCAGACACCAACCTCGTGCATCCCGCGACCAACCGCATGGTTGCCCGACGGATCTTCCACGGTGATGTTGCGGGAGAACGTCATCGGCTTGCCGATGGCGAACCGACCCTCGACCGCGAGTACCCACTTGGGCATATGGGAAAGGCGGTCTTGGTTGAGGATCCCGTACTTGAGGCCGACCCACAGTTGGTCGATGCCCAAGCGATTGGGACCCTGGAAAATCTTGACACTGTCGGCCCCGCCGAAGTTGTCGTACGGGTTTTGAGTGTCGGTGGCATCGAAACCACCGCGCGGAATGATGCCGTCGCGGATCGTAGTGCTGTTGTTGTGGTTGACACAGGTCGCTTCGTTCGGCGGGTCGACATCACCGAACACACACGGGTCAGCTTCCTGGTCGAAGGACCAGCTTCGTTGATCGGAGACGATGACGGGGAGCTGCACGTAGACCGCGAGGTCGCGATACAAACCGATCTCTAAGCTCGGCGTCACGGTGTGCCGCATTTGCCTGTACAGGAGGTCACGCGCAACCCGGTTGGTGTTGCCGTCACTCCACTCCCGCAGGATTGCAGCTTTCTTGAATTGGAAGTCGTAGCCGACACCCAAGTGCAAGTCGAAGGGGTTTCCCTCGTCAAACGAGCTCGCTACCCGGGTCACTTCGGCTGCCTGTGACGAAGGAACGAACCCCAAAGATAGGCCTACGAAGGCCATCAGACCGCAAAGTTTCCGCATAGGGAGCACCTCAGAAGAGTGGCGCCACGCTACCAGCGCGTGGGCGTCATCGTCAACATTCCCGGATTGATCGATTGGGTCCAATCGCCGCGCGCACCCGGGTTTCGCGCCTTGACCGGTTAAACGCATCGTGCGAGATTGCGTGGAGTACGCGTATCTGCTTTTGAGTGGCACGGTGCGCGATCTCTACTGGGCCTTGTCGGCCTGGTTTTCGGTCATCATCTCCCGCAGGCCCAGCTCCTTCATCTTGGACTGCAGGCTGCGGCGGCTGATCCCCAAAGCGCGGGCCGAGCGGGTCACGTTGCCGTCGGTCCGCAGCAGCGCCTCTCGAATCAGGGCCTCCTCAACCAGGCGGGAACCGGCCTTGACGGCTTCTTTTAAGTCGTGGCGAAAGCTCGACAGTGGCAGACGGATGTGGGTGGGCAACCCCGTGTCGGCCGATGGGACCGGGGCTTTCTCAGACGCCTGCTCACCGGTCTCAAATGCATCTGGGAGATCGCTGGCTTCGATCTGGGTACCCGAGGCAAACAGCACCATGCGCTCGATCAGGTTTTCGAGTTCGCGGATGTTGCCCGGCCACGGATAGTGCTCGAGCGCCTTGAGTGCCTGGGGAGTGATCCCGGCGATCGATTTACCGAGGCGTTCGTTGCAGCGCTGGATGAAGTGCGAGACCAACAGAGGGAGATCTTCGACCCGCTCGCGCAGGGCCGGAAGATCGATCGGCACCACGTTGAGGCGGTAGTAGAGATCTTCTCGAAACGATCCGTCGCGGATATCGGCCTCGAGGTTGCGGTTGGTGGCCGCGATCAGACGGACGTTGACGCGGATGGTTTTGGCCCCGCCGACCCGCTCAAACTCGGAGTCCTGGATGGCGCGCAGGAGTTTGACCTGGCTCTCCTTGGGGATCTCACTGACCTCGTCGAGAAAAAGGGTGCCGCCGTCGGCGAGTTCAAACCGCCCGGCGCGGGGGGAGATCGTTCCCCCGGTCCCGGCCCCCTCCGTCCCGAACAGTTCGCTTTCGAGCAACCCGCTGGGGATCGCCGCACAATTGACGCGGATAAACGGATGCTCGCTGCGGGCCGACCCGAGGTGCAACGCCCGTGCGACCAACTCTTTGCCGGTTCCACTCTCCCCTGTGATCAACACCGTCGACGGACTTTTGGCCACCGTGCGCACGATTTCTCGGATCTGGCCGATCGCCTGGGAGCGCCCGACCATGCCGGCGCGGCGACAAGGGTCGTCGGACGTTTCGGAAGGCGCCACCGCAGCTCCGCTCGACTGCCCCGAACGCTGGCGGGTGGCGAGTGCCTTGCTGACGACCTGGTGGATCTGATCGCGGTCAAACGGTTTTTCGAGGTAGTCGAAAGCTCCGAGTTTGACGGCCTCGACCGCCGAGTCGACCGAGCCGTGGGCCGTCAGGACAATGATCGGGAGGTTGGGTTCGTGTTGGCTCAGAGCCTTGATCAGACCGATGCCGTCGAGGTTGGGCATCCGCAGGTCGGTGATCACCACATCGAAGGTCTGCGAGGGCACCGACTTGACCCGCAACAAGGCCGCCGCGCCATCGACTTCGGCATGGACCTCGTGGCCCTGTTGATGCAGCAGGGCACCTAGGACCTTGCGCAGGTTGGGTTCGTCATCGACCAGGAGAATGCGAGATGTTTTATGGGTCACGGGAGCTCTGGACAGGGGTTTGGTCGACCGGAAGGACGACGGTGAAGCGGGCACCACCGGAGTCGGGGCTTTGCACTTCCAAAAGGCCGCGGTGATTTTCCACGATTCGTTGGCTGATGGGCAAACCTAAACCAGTCCCGCCACTTTTTGTGGTGTGGAAGGGCACAAACAGGTTGGTGAGCGTGTGATCGGAGAACCCGGGACCGTTGTCGGCAACCGTCAGCGTCACCGCATCGCCGCTCGGCAACCCGCGCCGGCGAAGTCCGTATTCGAGGCGCACACGACCGGGCTCAGGCCCTTCTCGGGTCGCTTCCAAGGCGTTTTTGGTCAGGTTGTGGAGCACCTGCAGCAGCGCATCGGCGTCGCCGCGAACCGCGGGCAACTCGGATGGAGCCTCACGGGCGTCGATGCGTCCGCGATCCGCCTCGCCGAACAGCCGCAGGGTCGCGTGCACCACATCCGGCAGTGCGACCCGTGCCATCTCGCCTTTGAAAGGCCTCGAGTAGCGCAGAAACTGGGTCACCACGCGGTTGAGGCGTTCGACCTCCTCGACGATGATCGCCAAAAACTCCTGGCTCTCCTGCGGAATGTCTGTGTCTGCCGTCGCTTCGATCACCTGGACCGCCCCCTTGATCGCCCCCAGGGGATTGCGGATCTCGTGGGCCAAGCCGGCGGCCATCTGCCCGAGTGCAGCGAGGCGTTCGCGTTCTTTGCGTTGCTCGTAGACCGCGGAGTTTTGGATCATCACCGCCGCCTGGGCGACCACTCCTTCAAACAGTTCGATCTCCTGGCGGCTAAACGGCTCGAGCAGGCGCTCGTCGTCGACGAACAACACACCGATCAGTTCGGGCAACTCGTCGGTCTCAAACACTTCGACTTCGGGGATGTCGCGGCCGAGAATCGGGAGGGCCAGACTCCCGCCGGCGGCTGATAGTGTCTCGAGACACTGGTCGAGCTCGGCCTGGCGTTCGCGTTCGACCCGGACGCGTTCGCGTTGCAACACATCGCGAAGTTGGGTGCCGCGCGAACGCAGGCGGTCGATCAGCGGACGGTCGCGGGCGAGGTCTAAGCGGGCGAGTTTCGGATTGCCGACCTGGCCGCGCAGACGCAACTCCTGCCCGCGCCGGTCGACCAGATAAAACGCCGCGTGGGTCACCCGGTTGGAATCTTGGAGCGTGTCGATCACGACCTTCACCATCTCGTCGGGATCGATCAGGCTGACCAGGTCGCGCCGCAGGCTGACCAACGTCTCGCGCAGGGCCGAACGCTCGCGAAAGACCCAGCCCTCGACCAAACTGTCGATCGCATTGCGGGCCGGGTCGAGCAGCACCAGCACCGCAAACGACCCGACCGCGATGTTGAACAGCTGCAGCGAAATGCTTTGGATCGTCAGCGGTACCCACAACAACAAGATCGCGTAGACGGCCGAGGCGGCGATCACCAACACCGTCATGCTGGCGATCCGGGTGACCAACTCCGGTAACTCGAGCAGGCGTTCGCGCTGCAGGGTTTGGGCGACGAAGTAGAGATAGACTGCGGTGACGATCGGCCCGATCGCCGGGATTCCGGGAGACCCGAGGGCCAGGGCGATCAGGCTGGCGTAAAACAAGTACATCAGGCGCGGGGCCACGGCTGTGCCCGAGGCAGCCCGGGCGGCTCGCCACATCCGCAGGGTCGAGTACAAAAGCCCGCCGACCACGTAGACATAAAGCCCGATGCGCACGTAGTCCCAGGCCGGTTGCTCACTGATCGGGCGGTAGATCAGCGCAAACAGCTGGGCGACCATCAACAGCCCGAGCATCGTCGCCTGAACCCGCCCGCCCCCGCGGTGACCGGCCGCCGGAACAAAACTCGAAAAGCAGCGGTCGGCGGTGTACGGCAGCACCAGGCTGATGCTCTCGGCGAGCCACACCAACAGCTCGAAGTGGAACAGGGCAGCAAACAGCCGGGCGACGTGAAACAGACCGAGGTTGATACAAAACGCCGCGAACAGGATGAACTGTGCCCGCGAGCGGTCGCGCAGCAACATGCTGATCCCGATGGCCAAGGCCACGGTGGCCGCCAGCAGCGAGCTCAAACTTTCGTGCAGGCTGATCCCGGGCACAGCCGGGCGATGGTAGCCGGTTTTCGCCCCGGCATCTCTCACCAACGTTTACAGCGAGGATTGCCCCCTGCGCACAGACTCGTTGCGGATCGGTGCACTTGCAAGCCACCCACGGGTCCGGCCCGGGATGTGTTCGAACTGCGACCCGCACTCCCTCGCGTTCCCGATTGGTCGCAAACACCCGTACTCGCTTGAACGGGTTGCAACCGCGAAAACGCGAGGGCGAGAGATCTCGTTTTCAAGAATGCGCAACTTTCGCTCCGCAACTTAGGACGCGACTGACCTCCTCGTACCCAATGATCTCGCCAAACCCGGCAGGGTTGTTGCTACGCCACCACGTGGCGATCCGCGTCGAGCATCCGCGGCCTACTCGCGCAGTCGAGCGTTGCAACCTGTTGTTTTCGTCGAGTCTTGGCGGCGGGGTGGTGACCGTGGCATGCTCGCGGCCATGGCTGCAGCCACGATTGACAACGACGCCCGCGCTCAACAGCTCGCCCGTGCTATCGCCTCGGACATTCAGCTGTACAACAAACAGAAGATCGAGGAGGCACTCAAGAACGACAACTTCTTTGAGGCCCTCGCCGAGGAGATCACCGAAGGTCGCGACCTGTTTCGCGGACGCGTGACCCCCGAACTGTTCCTGCGCAACTACTACGACCGCGCCATCGTCGACCGCGTCGTCAAGCCGATGGCCTCGCTCAACACCCCGATCTGGTAGTTCCCAGATTCACCATCGAGCTCGGTGCAGAGGCGTTTGGTCAACGTCTCGACCGGGCTTTGGTATGCGCGCTGCAACAGCGCGGCGAAGCGTGTACACGCAGCCAACTCGCGCGGGTGTTTGCCGACAAGCAAGTATGGCTCGACGGCCGTCCGGTCAAGCCCTCACGGGTCGTCGACGGACCGCTTTCGGTCTCGCTCACGCTTCCGCAACCCGAGCCCCTCGCCGCGTTTCCCGAAGACATTCCGATCTGTGTCGTGTGGGAAGACGCGGATGTACTAGTCGTCGATAAGCCGGCGGGCATGGTCGTCCACGCCGGTCCGGGCCACACCCGCGGGACGCTCGTCAACGCCGTGCTCCACCACCTCGGGGCACGCCCGGACGACCTCCCGGTAATGCCCGGCAACGACGCCCTGCGCCCCGGGATCGTCCACCGCATCGACCGCGACACCAGCGGTCTGCTGGCGATTGCCAAACACCAGCGGGCACAAGAAGGCCTCGCCAAACAGTTTCGTGAACACACGATCTCACGCCGGTATCTCGCCGTGTGTTGTGGCGTGCCGACTTTTAAAAAATTGCGGGTACAAACACTTCACGGGC
This sequence comes from uncultured Nannocystaceae bacterium, assembly GCA_964621785.1. Taxonomy (GTDB): domain Bacteria; phylum Myxococcota_A; class Polyangia; order Nannocystales; family Nannocystaceae; genus JACKDW01. The sequence goes on along the minus strand of CAZUPD010000009.1, from coordinate 17,078 downwards.
GCGACCCCCGGGACCGCAGGCGGTTTTCCCCGGAGGTTGGCCGCGGGCGCCAGGCGATCTCAAACTTTGACTGTACACATACATTTCAAGACGCGGCAGTCCTTGGCTGCCGTCTCGAAACCGGCCGCACCCATCAAATCCGGATGCACGCCCGCTATCTCGGTCACCCGCTGATCGCCGACAGCCTCTACGGTCCGCGTGCCGGAACCGATCGCATCCGGCGACTTGCCGCAGAGCTCGGTCGTCATGCCCTACACGCGCAACAACTCGGATTTGCGCACCCCGTGACAGGCGTGCGCATCGAACTGTGCGCACCGCTACCGCCCGACCTCGACCGTCTCTTGCAGCACCTGGACGCGTAGACCTGACCCCGATACGTGCAGGCACTCAGCCACGTACGTTCGATCATTGTAGTTGCAACGAAACGTATTCGGGCCATCGCCGACTACATGTGTTTACAATATTTTCCCGAACCCTGGTGAATCCCCGGGTCAGTCCTCCGGCACCGCGGGATCGAGGATGATCCCACGACGATGTACTCCGCCCATGTCGCGCGCCTGATACTCCAGCCCCGCGATGGTCCGGTCTGTTCTTGCCAGCATACCGCTGTCGACCTGGTATCCCCGCTTGGATGCAAACGCTGCGACCGCCTCGGCACGCCGGTCCTGTGCGACCCCCCTCAGTGACGCCTCGAGCTCTCGTTTCATCACCGCGTTGGCCGCGAGCACGGAAAGAAAGGACTCGGTCTCGTTGCGGTCAGCCATCGGGTGAATCTACCACATATCCGAAAGGACAGCTTTGGTCGTCGAGACCCCGACTCGAACAAAAGTCGTTGGTCGAGGCAACCCGGACAAACCTCGCTCCGTCAACTTGCGTGCGTGGCAAATGCGGGCCAGAATCTCCGGTTTTTCGCGAATCGTCCACTGAGAGGTACAACCGCCCCGTGCTTGCCCGTTCTCCTATCCTCGATCAACTCCTATCCCCCGGCTGTGGCCTGCGTCTCGTCCATGGCTTTAGCGACCGCCGCGGCGGGGTGAGTCAGGGATGTTTTGCCAGTTTGAACCTCGGTCGCAAGTGGGGAGACGACACGTCTGCCGTCGACGAAAACTACCGCCGGGTAGCGACGGCAGCCGGCTACGACCCTCACGCCCTGCGACTCGCGCGCCAGGTCCATGGTGATGCAATCATCGACGGCTCGCGCATCGAGGCCGGCAGTGAAGCCGACGGCATCTGGCTGCACCGCGACCTCCAGCAACCTCTGGTCGCCGGGGTCTTGACTGCTGATTGTGTCCCCATTTTACTCGCTGATCGCAACGCCGAATTGGTCGCTGCGGTTCACTCGGGGTGGCGGGGGACCGTCGCCAACATTGCCGGGCACGCGGTCGCGGCCCTGCGCGCCCGCGGAGCAGGCGAACTATTGGCGGCGATCGGTCCCTGTATCGAGCAGGATGCATTTGAGGTCGGTCCCGAAGTCGCCGAGCAATTTTCCCCTCAGTACGTTGCGATGTACCGGCGGCCCCATATCGACCTGGTGGCGGTCGTGCGCGACCAACTGATCGCGGCGGGTGTGAAGCGCGAGTGCATCGATCGCGTTGGTGGATGTACACACAATCACCCCGCGACCTATTTTTCCTATCGTCGCGACGGACGCGGATGCGGACAGCAACTATCCTTCATCGGTTGGGCCCCGGTGGTCCCGGTGTAATCACAATTCGTAGTTTTCCGACTCGACCGGCAAATTCTTCCCCGGCGACCCACGCAACACCGCGAAACGTGCGATTGCGAAGCTGCCGACCAGCGCTACCCTACTCGGCACCATGAATATGATTGTCGACTGTGATCAGGGTCGGCTGTTGGGGTGCCAGACCTTTTGCTGCCGTTTGGTCGTCCGCCTGCGGCCCGGCGAACGGGAGCCAGGTGGCAACCAAGCACCACTCAAAAGTTGTGTCGACAAGGATCCGGGCACAGGTAGATGTATCTATCTCGATCCCGAATCGTCGCTGTGTCGCGTGTGGGAGCGGCGGCCGCTCGAGTGCCGGGAGTACAGTTGCTGCCACGACCCGCGTTTGCAGGTTGTACTACGCGAGGGCTTTGTCTCGCTCACCCAGCTGGCCAAGGCGATGCAAGCTCGGCCCTAGCCGCCGCACCGGGTTGGGAGCCGGTCGGGTACGCGATGTCGTGTGGTACCCGACTTCTCGGGAATCGACGTCTTCCCGACTACCCGACGGCAGGCGACCTCACGTATTATGTTTATACAACAATCATTGACATGTCCTTAGGGACATTATATATGTGAGCCGCGAAACGCAGGTGGAGGTGGGGTATGAAACGGTGGCTTGCATGCGGTGTGGCAGCAATGATGAGCGTTGGGTGTGGGAGTGGTGACAGCGACAGTGCGACCGAGGGACAAACGTCCGAGGGTCAGACAAGCGACGCGACCACGGATGAACCGACAACCGCGGGCCCGACAACTGGCATGTCGCAAACCGACACCATGCAGCCGACCGGAGGCATGTCCGAATCCGATTCGGGCACGACGGAAGGGGAAGTCGAGGGAGAAGTTGAGACCGAGACCGAGACCGACCCGACCAATGGGGAAGGCGAGTGCGGCGACGGTGTGATCAACATTGGGGAAGAGTGCGACGACGGTAGTCAAAACGCCGACGATGCGAGCTGTACAAGCACCTGCAAACAGGCCTACTGCGGCGATGGCCTCCTGCTTGCCGACGAGGAAGCTTGCGATGACGGCGACGCCAACGCGGATACCGCGGCATGCACACTCACCTGTCAGCAGGCTGTCTGTGGCGATGGCCTCGTGTGGGACGGGGCGGAGGACTGCGACGACGGGAACCAAAGCAATGAAGATGGATGCCTCGATACATGCGTCCTCGCCTCCTGTGGAGACGGGTTTGTCGGTCCGAGCGAAGCCTGCGACGACGCCAACGACATCGATGGCGACGGATGCAACGACTGCGCCCTACCGGGATGTGGCAACGGGATTCTCGATCCAGACGAAGAATGTGACGATGGCAATGACGATGACGCCGACTTCTGCGGAAACTGCGTCGCCGCCACCTGCGTCGATGAGGTCCAAAATGGCGATGAAAGCGATCTCGATTGCGGAGGAAGTTGCGAACCATGTCAGACCGACCAAATGTGCAGCGACGATAGCGACTGCATCTATGGTGTATGTACAAACGGTATATGTGACTACCCCAGCAGTTGCCAGCAGATCAAGGACTTCGATGAGATGGCCGAGGACGGGATCTACGAGATCGATCCAGACGGAGCTGAAGGGATGCTCGAGGTCATGCCTGTCTATTGCGACATGACCCTCGATGGCGGCGGTTGGACGTTGGTGATGGTCGCAAGCGACGACGGACAGCACACGTGGACCTGGCAAAACCGCTACTACATGTCGAGCGACGAGATGGTATTTGGCGATCTCAACGAACTCCACCGCGACTACAAGAGCTACGCCCTGCACGCGCTCAACTTCTCCGACCTTTTATTTGTGCATACACCTTCTGATATCTGGGCCGTGTACGGGGACGTCGGCGACGGCAACTCGGACCTGGGAACATTCATGGCGGCGATCCAAGAGCCGGTATGCGACCTCTCGCTCGCCGGCAACGGTCACCCCCGGACGGCCGGCAACCTGATGACCGGTGGCAATATGTGCGACGATGACCTGTATTTTCACCTCGGAGATATTGACGGACAAGGCGTCAATCACTGTCTCAATCTCAATGCAAATGCAAATAACTCGACCTACGGGCCCTCGTGGAGCCTCGGGAACAACGGCGGATGTCCGTTTGACGACCCGGCCAACAGCGCGTTGGGCCCGTTCAACCCCTGTGCCAATTGCGGAGTCAATGCGGCCACGACCGAACGCCCCTCCCTCGGCTACGGCTTGACGCTCGGACTCAACACCGGTCTCGCGGGAACCGGCGAGAACCATATGCACGTGTATATCCGCTGAGGAACCTCGACCACCAAGGACGGTCCCGATCAACGGCGTATCACGGGCGACCCCGGACCAAGGACGGTCCCGATCAACGGGCGTATCATGGCGCGACCGCGGCTCGATCAGCGGCGTATCACGGGCGAACGCGGGCCAAGTACGGCTCGATCAACCTCAACACTGGGCTGCGGGCACGGATCTTTCGCAGATTGCCGTAGTGCCCCGCCACCGCGCGGTCGATGAACACAAGCTCAGGCGGTGGTTGAAACGAGTCCATTCGCTTGAGGGCACCGGGCACCAACTTGACGACCTCTTCGTGCATGGTTGACTTTGCATATTCAAACACCGGCGAGCGCAAAAACGGCAACGCAAATGCATCTCGCCAATCCTTGTAAAAAGCGTGCTCCACCGCCGGGCCGTCAGGGTTGCGCACCCCGAGGGCCAAAAGTCCCCGCTCGACACGGTCGTAGTCCTCGCGCAAACCGGCCTCGATGGTCTGGAGATAGGCGGTGGCGATTTCCGGCTTGACCTTTTTGACACACCCGTAGTCGTACAAAATGATGGTGCCGTCGGGACGAAACGCGATGTTTCCGGGATTGGGATCGGCGTGGAGGTTGTGGTGGTCAAACAGCTGGGCGGCAAACAATTGAAACAGGTTGATGCCGATGCGGTCGCGAATGTCCTGGGGATAGCCAGCGACATCGAGATCGTCGATCCCATCACCTGGCTCATAGGTCAGCGTGAGTACGCGTTGGGCCGAGCGCTCACCGACGACCTCGGGAATGACAACCGTCGGGTCGCCCGCGTGTTGGGCACGAAAGGCCCGCACGTTGTCGGCCTCGTTGCAGTAGTCGAGCTCTTCGTGCAGCCGCGCCCGGATCTCGGCAAACATACTGTCGAGGGCCTGCTTGGGTACTTTGATCAGCCCGCTGGCCCGCAGCACGAGTTTGAGATGGGCCAGGTCAGAGTCGACCGCCTCGTCGACACCGGGATACTGCACCTTGACCACAACCTCGCGCCCGTCGTCGGTGCGCGCGCGGTGGACCTGGCCAATTGATGCAGATGCAAATGGTTTGCGCTCGAACCGCGAGAACAGCATCTCCGGCGGCGAGCCGAGCTCCGACACGATCTGCTCGGCGATGACTTCGTAGGCCATCGGCGGCGCCTGTTTTTGCAGGGCTTTGAGTGGTTCGGCGAGCTCGCGTGGAAGCACATCGGTGGCGATCGACGCCATCTGCCCGACCTTCATCACAGCGCCCTTGAGCTCCCCCAACGTCTCGGCGATCCGGGTGCCGTTTTGCTCGTTGACCGCGGCACGATCGCGGGCCGCCTGCTCGGGGCTTTGAAACATCGACTTGAGTCGCGACCCGGCATAGCGTCCGGCAACTGAAGCCGTCATGCCGGCGAGCCGGAGAAATCGCCGGCCCTTGGTGACAGGTTTATCGTCGTGGCCCATGACCGTCGCTGCCACTGTGCCGCGGCGCGGGCACGGACGCAAGTCACCCGCGATCCCATTCGGATACCGGCAAATTCTCCAGAGGTTTGCGCAGGCCGTACGGTCGAGAACCCCGAGCCGCTCGATCTAGAAGGCGCTCGACTCCAGGTCGATGGTCCGGGTCATCGGGGCTTTCTCTTCGTCGCTCAGTGGAAGCACAATCTTAAACGTCGAGCCCTTACCAGCCGTACTTTTGACCGTGATGTCGCCGCCCATCATCACGCACACGTGTCGACTGATGGCCAAGCCCAAGCCGGTGCCTTCGAATTTACGCTGGGTTTCGGCACTCCCGCGGGCAAAGGGTCGAAACAGGGTCGCCAACACCTCGGGCTCGATGCCGATTCCGGTATCGGTCACGGCGATCGAGAGGGTGTCGTCGGCGCCCTCGTGGGCCGTGCGACGGACCTTCAGCGAGACGGTACCATCCTTCGTAAATTTATTTGCATTGCCAATTAAATTGATCATCGCCTGGCGCAGGCGGGTCGGGTCCGTCCACATCACGCCGAGGTTGTCGCCAATATCGACCTCGAAGTCGTTGCCCTTTTCATGGATCTGAGGGGCGACGAGTCCAAATACATCTTCGATGAACGGTGCGACCTCGATCGCCTCCCAAAACAGACTGAGTTTCCCCGCTTCGACCTTGGAAAGGTCGAGGACATCGTTGATCAAGCTCAGCAAGTGCGTCCCTGCGGTGCGGATCTTATTGACATCCTCGATCGATTGAACGATCCCAGCCTCCTCGAGATCGTCGCGCAACAACTCGCTGTACCCCAAAATCGCGTTGAGCGGCGTACGCAGCTCGTGACTCATGTTGGCCAAAAAACTGCTCTTGGCTTGGCTGGCTCCGACGGCGGCATCGCGGGCGACGTTGAGGGCCTGATTGAGACCCCGCAGCTCGACGTTGCGTTCGCGCAGCTCAGCTTGGGCCAATGCCGTGGCGGCCTGTAAAAACATCATCACCGCGAGGATGAGCCCAAATGTGGTGAGAATCATCGCTACCCTGACAACCGCCAAAACCGATGGATCGATCCCGATCGTCGGTACCAATCCAAAGTCGGAGAGCAGCAGGGCAAAGTAGCAGGTCGCCGAGACAATACAACCGAGCACGACCTGGAGTCGTTCGGAGGTCGTAAAACAAACGAACGACACACTGAAGGCGGCAAACAGGCAGTAGTGCAGACCCGCGTCGGGACCAAGCCTCGCGGCGTTCAGAGTTGTTGCAAGTGCAAGTATAGTGACGACCCCGAAGCGCCCGGCCGTGTGGAGGCCGCGGGCGTTGAGCAGCAGACAAAAACTCACCAACGCCGCGGCGGTGGCCGGCAAGATTCCGTCGAACGGCGAGACCAGAAACGTAAATGCAACGCCGTACCCAAGTCCCAAGGGGATGAGGGACAGGCCGATCTGGTTGGTGATCACCAGGTGGCGAGCGAGCTCCTGGGGCATCTGGTCCGTGACGCCCGTGCGGGCTAACTGACGGAGGTTGGCGAAGAACCAGGACATCGGCACAAAGGGACCTCCGAGTCGGGGCCCGGGGTCGTGTCTCATGCTAATCGATCTGGCCGGCGAGCCGCGGATAAATCAACAATAGCGCGCGGATGGTTCCCGAGAAGACAGATACATCAACGGTTTCAAAAGACATGTCTTGAAGCGCCCATGTCCTACACGTAGCCGGGTGTCTCAACGGCAAACCATCTGTGTGTCGCGCTACGATCGCGGCAACGGCCCCGCAATCGCGAACACAGTCACGCTTGCAAGTGCACATGTCGAATCGACAAGCCCGGATCGCTCACCGCCGGATCGAGGGTCGCAAGGGTCTCAAACCATTGGATGCTTCGCCCGGCTGCGCCAGTGCGCCATCGCCCGCGCCTGGCACCCAGCGTCGGGTCGCGGTTTGCAAATGCACGTGAACCGGGGGTGTGCTCCGGAGTATGCGGTTGACATGCATCTGCACATCCGCCCGAGATCGGTGCACGCAAAGTTTTTACCGGCCGCTGACCCAGTTTTTCATGTTGACACACTCTTGGTACCGCGCCGTCATGCGCGACCATGCGAGGTTGCCAAAAATCCAAGCCCGAACACCGCGTAGGAAAGTGTTCAGCGGTTGGACATAGTCGGGTGCAAACCCCGGCAGCCGCTGCTCGAGTTCTAGAAACCCCAACAATTCCCGGTTGTGGAGCGTGACCGCCTGTTCGAGCGCCCGCTCGAGCGCGATGCCCTGTTCATGGCGCAGCAACAAGACGAGGTTGTTGCGGTTGCCCTCCTGAATCTCCTTGGTCACCGAAAAAATATCGTTGACCCAACAGATACAGTTGTTGGCCATCAGGGTGAGTTGTTGCAGCATCACATGTTCGCGCAGCGCGACCGGGAGCCGCTGGCCGAGGGCAATGTCGAGGAGCTCAAACACCGTGTGGACGGCCCCGGCATAGGGGCGCATCTTTGTGTATACACTTATTGGTGGCACCCGCCCCGAGGCCCGGGTCTCAACCTCCCACAGGTTGGCCTGAAAGTAGGCCCGAACCGAACGCAAGAAAATTCCCATCCAGGTGTTGCCCGCCCGTTGCAACAACCTCCGGCGCAGATCGGACAACGTGTGGGCCAGCGGACTGTCGTCACTTTGTGGACGGGCTTGACCACTCAAAATCGCAAGCAGTCGCCGGTGGACCGCAGCGAGTTTAATCGGGTCGCGACCGACTTCGCTGCCGGCGTCATCGCAGTACCAATCGTCATAGAAAAACAGCCACGTGCACCAGTCGCAGGCGAGTTTGAGGCTCTCGAGATCCGCGGTCGGATACCCCCCGGCAGCGAGGTAGGTGAACTTGACCCGACGCAGCGTCTGCGAGGTCTCGTCGTCGACGATCAACATGAACCGATAGGCCCAATCGATCGTGTGCTGCTCGGCGGCGTCGACGTGCGGGTTGATCGCTACTGCTGTTGGATCGCCAATGGTCGCAAGGCCCCCGATCGGCATCGAGGGGTAGATCACAGGGTTTTCCGTCGGACGGGGTACCGCATCGGCCTCGGCCACTTCGAACCGGAGGGACTGCAGCTCCGCGGTCGGTGGGTGATAGAGTTTCGTTGTCCCTTCCTCCTACGGATCAGAGATACCCGCTGAGTGCGAGGAAATGCAACCCGTCGGACCTCCCGACGACCGTCTCGCGCCGCGATCAATCCGTGTCCCCAACGGACGTGGCAAAGGTGCGGAACCATTGGACGACTCGGGGTTTTTGCATTTGCAATCCAAACGGACGATCGACGCGGTCGACATGAATCGATGGCGTTCCATGGACCGATGCGAGAAAATCCTCCAACTGCGAAGGCAGTGATACCCTCCGGCGACATTTGCCAGTGCCGGAGTCCAACGCCTCATCGCCGACCCAGACGCGACCGCCTCCACGCCAGACCCGCGCGGTGATCGGCGTATGTCTGTGGCTCGCACTGTGCGTCGCGGCAGTTGTGTGGTTACAATTCGGTGCTCGAGCGTCGGACCGCGAACTCGCATCACAAACCTCGCGCATGCTGCCGGCCGACGACCGACCCTTGGCCGCGGACATATGGCTGCTCGTACAAGTGCGACCCGACGCGAGTGGAGAGCGAGCGCGGCAGGACCTTGTGCAGGTGACCGCAGCCCTCGGCGAACAGCTCGACGACGTACACATCCCGCTTGCCCCACCGGCGAGTGAGATCGCGATGTGGCTCGACGAACATCTGTTTTATTTACTTGCACCGTCCGCGCTTTCGGACCTCGCGGTCAAACTCGAACCACAGGCGATTGCCGCGTCGGTCGCCAAGATCCGGGCAGAGCTCGGCAGTCCCCTGTTCGGCGTGTTGGCCCACGATGTCCGCCGCGATCCTCTCGGCGTCCACGGGCTGCTGCGCGATGTCGAGGGAACCTTTGGATTTGTCCCGACCCACAGCGGCGATCCTGGCGATGCCCCGCGGGTGACCGTCGCCGGGGATCTGCGAGCTGCGGACGGTCGCAGCGTGTTGATGAAAGTCCGACCCGTCGACGACTTCGACCGGCTCGAGGCGAGAGCACGTCAGTTTGTCGAGCAAAGCGGGGCCGCACTCGACGTCACCTTGGTCGGCCCGGCCCTACGCGAACGCGAGGCCGCCGAGACCAGTCGCCGGGGTCGCGTCGGTGTGTTCACAAGCTTGCTCGCCATGCTGACGCTGTTGCTCGCGGTCAGTTTGCGACGGGCCCGCCCAGTGTTTTTACTGATCGCCACGGTCGCGTCGGCACTGGCGATCTTCCTCGCACTCGAACCACGCGTCGGGCTCCTCGATGTGCCCCTACTCGTGCTCCTAGTCGGGTTCGGCTGCGAAGGAGCATTGCATATTCACCGAATTTCGCTGCGAGGTTGGCCGTCGGCACTGATCCTGATGACCGCGCTGCTACCCATGTGGGTGTCGCCACAGCCGCTGTGGCAAGATTGGAGTCTGTGCTGGTGCATCGGATTTGCCGTGTTGCTCCTCGGCACCCGTGCTGTCTACCCGGCGGGTCTACGCATGTGTGGCAGTGGCCTGCACTGGCCACAAACCGGCTTTCGCCTGCGCCCGATGCTTGGTGTCGCCGCGGTGACGACCTGTGGATTGTTGGTCGGCGGAGCCTGGGCGATCGAGCGGATGCAACAAAAACCCGGCTACCCACTCGCGGTCACCGACCCTGGGTTGGCCGCAGTCGAAGGTCACCTCGAGCGGTGGTTTTTCGATCCGACCCAGGTGGTCTGGGCGAGCTCACGCGCGCCAACTCCCGAGTTGGCACTGGCCGAGGCTTCGGCCGTCGCCCGCGAACTCGTGCCCACGCTGGGACCCACTGCGATCCGAATCGAGAGCCCGGGAAGTTTTGTCGTCCCACCCGAGCAGCTCGAAGCTCGACGATCCGAGCTCAAGAACATCCGTCTCGGCGATCGCCTCGAACAGTTGCGGGCCATCCTCGCCGATCACGGCATGCGCCCCGCAGCATTTGGCGAGTTTTTGACAGGAGCCGGGAATTTGGAGCGCGTCCCAGATCCGAAAACTGCCCTCGAAGGGCCGCTGCAGCCGTGGATCGCCGGATTAATGCGTCAGGACAATTCCGAAGCTGCGTATATTGCTGATACACGCATCCATCTGCGCCCAGGGGTGCCGGTGCCTGAGGTTTCCCTGTTCAAACTACACGGGCCGCCGCGTGCCAACCTCGATGTACAAGCAAATTTCGATCGGCGACTGGGCCTTTACACCCTATCCGGCCTGTGGTTCGGCGCCCTGTTTGTCTGGCTCGGCACCCGGAACATGGCGATCGCCCTCGCCTCCGGGCTCGCCGCCCTCGCCGCCCAGTCCGGGCTATTATTGCTGATACATATTTTTGGCGTCGCGGCCAGCCCCCTGCTGATCCCCGTGATCCTACTGACCGGCGCGGCCGGTATCATCGCCGGAGGTCGAGCCTGTCGCTGCGTCGACCAGGGCCAACCTTTTTCGGCCGGCGGATTTTTGCTGACCAGTCTGTGCCAGCTCGCAGCCGCCTTGGCACTGTTGTTCTCGAGCGTACCACTGTGGCGGGAGTTCGGGCTCATGGCCGCCTGCGGCAGTGTGTTGGCCACCGGATTGGGTGTATTTGTGGCCCCGGGTCTGTACCGGATGCTCAACCTGGTCACCGCCAAACTCCAGGAGCGACGGCCGTGAAAAAATGTACCTACAAGCGACGAACGGTTGTGCGCCTGGCGGCCCTGACACTTTTGTGCGCCTCGCGGACGGTCCGGGCGGCCCCGACCCGCGCCGAGCGACGGCTCAACAACCGACTCGAGCTGTGGCACCAGTTTGCCGAACGAAACAGCAACCTGCGCGCCCGCTACCAACTCACCCGGCATACATCGATTCTGCAGCACCCGCTGGTCGCCACCGGAACGCTCGTGTTTGTCGCCCCGGATCGCCTGGTGTTCTTCGACGATTCCGACGCCGGGGCAAAGACGCAGATCAGCGGGGGGAAGCTCTCCCTCACCCCGCGGAACACGGCGCTCGCCCCGGGACATCCCGAAGTCGGAGCGGCCGGCATCTGGCTGGCCGCGCGCCTCGTAACCCTGTTTGCCCCGGGGACCCCCCAGGGTTTAATTGTAGATGCAGATGTTTCGATCCCCCGGGGCGCGGGGATGCGACTGGCCCTCAATCCGCCCAAGGACTCTCCGGTACGCCGGGACCTGCGCTCGATGCAGATCCGCTTTGATCCGGTGACGGGTGCCGTCGTCTATATCGAAGTGGAGGAAGCCCGCGGGGATCGCCTGATCATCGGCCTGAGCGACCACCGCCAAAATGTCGACCCATCGACCCTCGCTGACTTTCTGACCGAGGGACCACTCGAGGGCTGAGGCCACTGATATCCTCACACCCGAGGAGGGCCGATGACAACACAGCGATGGTCGACGGGACAGGTGGTTCTCGGAGTAGCAATCCCCCTGATGCTCGTCGGGTTGTCGATGAAATGGTTCGGCCACGGGGGAGTCGGTTTTGGCTCCCTCCTCCAGGGTGCCGACCGGGCCCAGATCGCACAGTTCATCGGCATTCTCGGCTACCTCACGTGCCTACCTGCTTTGTTGACCTGGCTGGACCACGCGGTCGGCGGCCGTAGCAAACGTCATGTCGCGTCCGCGTGGGTCGGTCTGATGGCCACCTTCATCGTGGTTCTCGGCGGTATTGCGCTGGCGGCCGATGTCCCCTCGTCATACCCGATGCGACCGGGCTTTCCGGTATTTTGTTGCGCAGGTATATGTATGATCATCGGACTGCTGTGCTGCTGGCCCCCCGAAGCCAATCGCCCCCGCGACACCTCGCTACGCCTGTCCTGAGGCCGGAACTTCACAGCGAGGCTCAACGAGCTCGTTGCTCCAAGGTGTATACTCAAAGACGTCGGTTGTACGATTTTCCTATACTGACGACCAGAGCGTTACAAATGTTGGTGGTACGAGTACCCGAAAGCGGATCTGGCGGTAGCCCGATTCGTGTCGGCCTGCTATGTTCCGAGCCCGCGGCCATCGACCCCGGCCGCCTGCACCACCATGGCATCGTACCAATACATCTTCACCATGAAGGACCTGCGCAAGGTCTACCCCGGCGGCAAAGAAGTTCTCCGCGGGATCCACCTCTCGTTTTTCCCCGGCGCCAAAATTGGTGTCCTCGGCAGCAACGGGGCCGGCAAAAGTACCCTGCTGCGGATCATGGCCGGGGTCGACAAAGAGTTTTTGGGCGAGGCCTGGCCGGCCCAGGGTGTGACCATCGGGTACCTCCCGCAGGAACCCGTCCTCAACCCCGAAAAAGACGTCAAGGGCAACGTCGAAGAAGGCGTCGCCGAGATGAAGGCGATCCTCGAGCGATTCGAGGCGGTCAGCATGAAGTTCGGCGACATCTCGAGCGACGACGAGATGAATGCCTTGCTCGCCGAACAGGCCGATTTGCAGGACAAGATCGACGCTGGCAACGGTTGGGACATCGACCGCACCGTCGAGATAGCGATGGATGCCCTGCGCTGCCCACCGGGCGATGCCGATGTGAGCACCCTGAGCGGTGGTGAGAAACGCCGCGTCGCCCTGGCACGTTTGCTGTTACAACGACCGGACATGTTGTTGCTCGACGAGCCGACCAACCACCTCGACGCCGAAAGTGTGGCCTGGCTCGAGCGACATCTTCACGAATACCCCGGCACGGTGGTGGCGATCACCCACGACCGCTACTTCCTCGACAACGTCGCCGGCTGGATCTTAGAGCTCGACCGCGGCCACGGGATCCCGTGGAAGGGCAACTACTCGTCCTGGCTCGACCAAAAGAAAAAGCGTCTGGCCCAAGAGGAAAAACAGGAGTCGACCCGGCAACGCACCCTCGCGCGCGAGCTCGACTGGATCAACATGACACCCAAGGCCCGCCAAGCCAAAAGCAAGGCGAGAATCCGGGCCTACGAACAATTGCTGGCCGACGCCGGCGAGCAGCGGGTCGACACCACCCAGATCCGGATCCCCTTCACCCGGCGGTTGGGCAAGGTCGTGGTCGAGGCCAAACACCTACGTAAAGGGTTTGGCGAGCGTCTGCTGATCGACGACCTCAACTTCGCTCTCCCCCCCGGTGGCATCGTCGGCATCATCGGCGCCAACGGGGCCGGAAAGACCACGCTGTTTCGAATGATCACCGGGCAAGAGCAGCCCGACGCTGGCGAGCTGCGTAAGGGCGAAACGGTCGATGTGGCCTATGTCGACCAAACCCGCGATGCCCTCAACCCCGAGGACTCCGTCTGGCAGGCGATCAGCGGTGGCCAAGAGACGCTGACGATCGACGGCCGCGACCTCAACTCGCGGGCCTATGTCGGGCGCTTCAACTTCAACGGCAGCGACCAACAAAAAAAGGTCGGCAAACTATCCGGGGGTGAACGCAATCGAGTGCACCTAGCAAAGTTGATCAAAACCGGCGGGAATCTGCTGCTGCTCGACGAACCGACCAACGACCTCGACGTCGATACCCTGCGCCACCTCGAAGACGCCCTGCTGACATTCCCGGGCTGCGCGGTCATCATCAGCCACGACCGTTGGTTTCTCGACCGCATTGCCACCCACATTCTCGCGTTTGAGGGCGATTCACAGGTCACCTGGTACGAGGGAAACTACGCAGATTACGAGGCCGACCGGCGCAAACGAATGGGTGAGGATGCCCTGCAACCGCGGCGGCTCAAGTACCGCAAGCTGCGGGATACCTAGCCAGAAAACTCAGCGATGCCCGACGGCTCTGCGAACGAATGCACTTCGCCGAGCCGGGATGCTACACTCGGTTGATGAATGCCGAATCAAATCCAAAAATATTGGTTTTGGCGGTGATCTCATTCTGTTGTGCGCCTGGGAGCACAGTTACGTCCTCGGGAGCAGGAAGCGAACCATCGACGACTTTTGAAAGTTCAGACAGCGGGACGACCGGGGACACTACGGAATCAACGGTGAGTGAATCGACGACTTTAGAGAGTGAGACGGCGGGGGATACTGCGGAAACAACAGTGGGTGATGATTGCCCCGCGTGCGCCTCTTGCTCGGAGCAGGAACTGTGTGTAACACGCTGTGAAACGTTTCTCTATGAGGGGTGCTATACGGAGTGTGTGCCAGAGATTCCCTTTGAAACGTATCTTGACGCTTGTGAATTTGAGGAATATCTATGTGGTGAGGAGATGGTGATAACGTCTTTTGGTAAGGGGGGACTTGTTTGCGGAGATATTCTTTGTAGCCCCGGGTGTCAAATCTGCCAGTCTTGCTCGTGGGCTGAGTGTAACTTGGGGAGTGAGTCTTGTGGCGAAAAGAAGTGTTGCCCGATTGATGCCCATGGCCTATCCCCGTACGACTGGCTTATTTGTTTACCAACTAGTGGCGACCTACCTGTCGGGTCACCCTGTACGAACCATATTGACTCCGACGAATGTGAGGACAACGCAGTCTGTATCTACGGGACTTGCCGGGAGCCTTGCTCGGAACAATTTACATGCTCTAACGGAAGTAGTTGCGTGTATGATCAAAATTGGATACCGTTTTGTCTACCAGACTGAGGGAGTCTGGAGCCATCGCAGCCGGACCGGATGCCTTGCAAAGTGTACACCCAGTGTCGATTTGTGTGACACCGAGATTCCGAATTAGGCCGGCCAAATCCCTGAGTCGGATGTGCTAGGGTGCATCGATGATGTGTCGTTCCGAGACGCCTCGATCAGCACTCCGGGTCTACAAAAACGGGCTCCTCGCGGTATGCATCAGCTTTGGATGTTCCACCGAAACGGCCGACCCGATAACAACCACGGGACTCCACACAACCACCGAACAGCTCCCTGAACCAACCTGGAACAGCACAACAGAAACTCCAGGAAGCGACAGCTCAACCGAAACCAGCGAGCCAACACAACCAACAACAACCAGCCAAGACCCAACCACAACAACCACTGTCCCCGATTTCGGTGACACCGACCTCGGCTGCAACGGCAAAATCGACTTCCTGTTCGTCATCGACCGCGAATACGGTATGCACAAGTACTGGCCCAAGTTCTGGGCAGCCTTTCCGACCTTCATCGAAGACGTACTCGAAACCTTCGCCAACTTTGACCTCCACTTCATGGTGGTCGACGGCTACGGATCCATGACTGCCGATGTCAGCGGCTGGGGCATGAATGAGTGCATCGAGCCCTGCGCGGACAACGGCACATGCTATCCGACTGGCCCCGAGGACTACCCGTGCGAGGCGTATGAAGATGGCATCCTCGAAACCTGTGGCATGAAGGGTTCTGGCATCGTGTTTCCGGCGGGGTTCGAGGCTGCAAACCGTGACTGCGGGGTGGTCGGTGGGCGTCGCTATGTCGACAGCCGCGAACAGCCGGACCTGGAAGAGACGGTCAAGTGCATCTCACAATTGGGTTATGGGTACGCGAGTTCGCGACCTGAGGTTTCGATGCTGTGGGCGGCCTCACCGGATGAAAAGCCGGCCGAGTGCAATCAGGGCTTTTTGCGGGACGATGCCCTGCTTGTCATTGTCTTATACTCGTACTACGGGCACGAGTCGGTCGAGGGGCCACCGGGGCTTTGGGCTGAAAAGTTGTATGCTCTCAAGGGTGGCGACCAAGAAAAACTAGCGATTATCGGGTTGATCGACGACGGTTCCTACGACGAGGAGCTCGCTGTTTGCCCTCCTGGTGGTGGTACCTACTGGGAAACAGCGGCCGAATTTTTGCACTTTTATATTAAGCACAAGATTGAAGGAAGCCTGTGTGCGACCGACTATGCACCTTATTTGGACGCAGGGATCGAACTACTTGCCAACCTGTGTGACGCAGAGATCCCGACGTAGAGACCTACGGATTTAGCCGTACCAAAACAAGGTGCGAATATCCGTTCTCGGTACGCGACCCGAGCACATAAATATATCCATAGTGGTCGACAACGATGGCACGAGCTTCACCAGTGTCGTTGGTAGGGTCGAGGTACGGCAGCTCCCAAGTGGTTGCGTTGACCCAAAATTCTGGTTCGAAGTCCGACCGAGCTCCAACACCGATCGGATAACCAACCGGGTGCCAAGCGACTCCATGACCAACTCCGTAACCGTCCCATGTAAGTGAGATCATCTGTGGAGTGAGGTTTGAACTGTAGCGCCCTAATGCGATCGACTGAGGAGTTTGCTCGTTCGTCTGATTCCAGCCAATCGCAAAAATGTGCTCATCCGACGCAACAAGGTCATTCCAACTAGACTCCTCGTCTTCGAGGTTCGATGTAAGTGTCGTGACTGGTTGAAGTGACTCGTCTGTGAAGTCAAAGATCGCCGCAGAACGGTTTGTACTGTTGTTACTCTTCACATCACGAGACCCCGCAGCAAGAACCCGATCCCCCGTCAAATGAATACCGGTCAGACTCGACGCCAATGGATCGAGGAACTCATCCAAAGCTGAGTACGTCGCCTCCTCCAACAACGGCCCATCCGGGTCGAACACCCAGATCGTAGCTTCCGTATGCGAGTTAAACACGACATGGCCTGCGACGTACACCAAGCCATCCGGGCCGACCTCCACATCATGACCGACTGCATTTGGATAGGTCGTCTCCCAATGCTGAATCGGCTCCGGTTCGGCAAAGTACTTGCGAAGAACCA